>CAWUSQ010000064.1:0-24738 GCA_963925275.1 uncultured Rhodoferax sp. | reverse complement strand
CTTAAGTCAAGCGGGTACGTTTAGCGCTTATGATTATCATTCGATCAATTCATTAGTCGTCCAGGCGCCGAAAGCGAGAGGGCCAGCTTGGACTGAAGGGAACCTTTCATGGCAGATGAGCGGCGCGTTAAGGTACAGGAGCTTGAGGCATTCATTGGCCGGGCATTTCAAACCCAAGGGCTGCCTGCGCAAGACGTTGAAACCATTGCCAGACTCATGGCGCAAGCCGATCTGCAGGGCTCCGACGGCCATGGCGTGATAAGGCTGGGGCAATACATCAAGCGCATTCAGGCGGGTGGCATCAACACCCAACCGGCCATTCGGATTGATCAAGAGCGGGCCGGCACTGCACTGGTTAACGGAGACAACGCGATGGGCCACTTGGTTGTTTCGCGCGCCGTTGAAATTGCGGCCACTAAAGCGCGTACCACTGGCATAGCCTGGGTGGGCACGTGCATGAGCAACCACGCCGGGCCCGCCTCGCTGTATGTGCGCGCGCTGGCTGAGCAAGACCTGGTGGGTATTTATTACGCAGTGGGCAATGCCAACCATTTGCCGCCCTGGGGCGGCATGGACATGCTGCTGTCGACCAACCCAATTGCCATGGCTTTTCCCAAAGGGCACACCGAGAACATGATCGTGCTGGACATGGCCACCACAGTCGCTGCCTACGGAAAAATCAAAGCCAAGGCGCGTAAGGGCGAGATGATGCCAGAGGGGTGGATGATTGACCGCCAAGGCCAGCCGCTACTGGACCCCAAGCGCGCTGCTGACGGATTTTTGCTACCCATTGGGGGCCACAAAGGCTACGGGCTGGCCTTGTTGGTGGGTTTGTTGGCTGGCAGCCTCAATGGCGCGGCCTTGGGCCGGGAAGTCATCGACTTCAATGTCGACAGCGAAACCGTCACCAACACCGGACAAGCGGTCTGCGCCATAGACCCCAGTGCCTTTGGCGACATGGATGCATTGCGTCAGCGCATCGACCAGCTGGCTCAAGAAATTCACGCCAGCACAAAGCTGCCCAACACCGAGCAAATCTGGCTACCAGGTGAACAAAGTCACCAGCGTCGGGCAAGTTACTTGGCGCACGGTATTCCCTTGCCTTCGGGCGTGATGGACGAGCTCAACCAGATCGCTATAGCCCTTGGCATAGCGCCGCTGCCCACCCTTTAAAAAGCCGTGATAAAGTTATTTCATCTGTTAACCGAGGAGGGGAAGGCGCGATACGCTGTGGTTCACTTTTGCCATAAGAGTCGCCCAAAAATGGGGCGGCGCTTTCCTGTGTACCTGCGTATTTTCACCAACGCCCCCATGTAACCCGCGACCATTTCAACAAGAACCGAGAGGACAATTCATGAGCACTGCCATAGCAGCCCGCGTATACCAAGCAGGCGAACCTGACGTTATCAAACTCGAAGAAATTACAGTGGCCGATCCTGGTCCGGGCGAAGTCACCATTCGCCACACCGCGATAGGCCTCAATTTCCAAGACATCTACCTGCGCAGCGGGCTGTACCCCATGCCCTCCCCGTTTGGTTTGGGCAACGAAGCTGCAGGCGTTGTTGAAAAAGTCGGCCAAGGCGTCACCGACTTCAAAGAAGGTGATCGGGTGTGCTACGCCGGCGGAGCTTTTGATGCCTATGTCACACGGCGCAACTTTCCAGCAGCCCGACTGTTGCATACGCCCGACGGCGTGAAAGACGAACAGGCCGCTGCTATTTTGCTCAAAGGGATGACGGTTGAATACCTGATGCACAGATGTTTCCCTGTCAAGGCGGGGGACTCGGTGCTGTTTCACGCCGCCGCCGGTGGGGTTGGACTGCTCGCTGGTCAATGGGGTCATGACCTGGGCGCACGCATGATTGGGGTTGCTGGTGGCGCGGACAAATGCAAGCTTGCCTTGGCAAACGGTTATGAGGCCTGCATTGACCGTAAAACCGAGGACATCGCCGCCCGTGCCAAAGAGCTCACCAATGGCAAAGGGGTTCCCGTGGTGTTTGACTCGGTTGGCAAAGACAGTTTTGATGCCTCGCTCAACAGCTTGGCTGCGCGGGGCTACTTTGTGTCGTTTGGGCAAACGACCGGCCATCCACCCGCTGTGACCGGGGCCACGCTGCAAAAAATGGGGTCTTTGTACTTTACGCGCCCCACACTGGTTACCTATACTGCCGACGTTAATGACTTGCGTGCGTCGGCGGCCATGGTCTTTGACCGCCTCATACGTGGTGTCGTCAAGGTCTCGATCAATCAGCGCTACGCCTTAAGCGATGTGGTCAAGGCCCACAGTGATTTGCAATCCGGCGCAAACTCGGGCTCATCGGTCATCATTCCAGGCTAGTTCTTGGTTGGTTGGGGTGCGGTTTGTACCGCTTGTTTATAAAACTGGTTCATAAAAAAGAAGGAGACATTCAAAATGAAAAAACTATTTAAACCATTGCTTCTGGCCGCTGCCTTGGGGCTGGCTGGTTCGGGTGCAGCCATGGCTGACGTCATCAAGCTGCGCATCGCTTCGGGCCACCCAGCAGCCCAAACCTATGTCAACCTCATGCAGAACTTTTTCGTGCCCGAGGTGAGCAAGCGGGTTGCCGCACGTACCAAGCATAAAGTTGAATTTGTTGAGGGCTATGGCGGCTCCATGGTGAAGGTGGCGGACACGCTAGAGGGCGTTCAGTCAGGCCTGATTGACGTTGGCGGCTATTGCTTTTGCTTTGAAGCCGCTAACCTGCCGCTCAACGCGTTTCAAATCATGCTGCCCTTTGGAACCATGGACCCCGAAACCAGCGTCAAGCTGGCGCGCCGTGTTTACGACCAAGTACCTGAGTTGAGCTCGGTTTTTGAGAAAAAGTACAGCCAAAAACTGCTTGGTCTGATTGCCGATAACGGCTACAACCTGGGCACAACCTTCGCCTGGAAGAACGTCGCCGAGCTCAAGGGGCAGAAAATAGCCGGTGCCGGCTTGAACCTCAAGTGGCTTGAGTTTGCGGGTGCTACGCCGGTGCAATCGTCCTTGCCAGAAGCCTACACCTCCTTACAAACCGGTGTTTACAACGGCTGGATCATGTTCCCATCTGGCTGGGTTAACTTCAAGCTCAATGAAGTCGCCAAGTTTTATACCGAGATTGGTTTTGGCTCTATCACATGGCACGGGCTCACCATTAACAGCAAGAAGTTTGCCAAGATGCCCAAGGATGTTCAAGCGATTTTCCTAGAGGTCGGACGTGAATACGAAGCCATGACAGGCAAGGTTAATAAAGAAAGCTACCCCAAGCAGCTCAAACAGCTCGCCGACCTTGGCATGACAGTGAACCAAGTGGCCCCGTCTGTGCAAAAAGACTGGGCTGTGTCGCTCCAAGATTGGCCCCAGCAGATGGCCAAAGATCTTGACAAGCGCGGTTACCCCGGCACCAAGACGCTGAAAATTGCGTTGAAAGAGGCCGAGACACTGGGTCACAAGTGGCCGGTGCGTTACGACATCAAGTAAGCAACGCATCAGCTGCTTAAACTGTAAAGGCGCGCCGCAAAATGTTCGAAACCATCATTGACCGCATCTCTCGCACCTTGATGGTGTTGGCTGCGGCGCTTGCCTTTTCACTTTGCTTTCTTGTGGTGGCCGATGTTCTGGGTCGGGTGGTGTTTAACCATCCGGTTCAGGGCACCCCAGAAATCATCTCCCTGTCCATCGTGATCATCTGTTTTCTGCAAACGGGTTTCGCGATTCGCTCAGGGGGCATGCTGCGTGTCGAAGCCTTAACCTCTCATCTTCCGCCAGCCCTGAACCGTGTGCTGTTAGCCATTGGGGCCTTGCTGGGGGTGCTTTTTTTCGGGGTCATTTTGTACGGTAGCCTCGATGGTGCCGGGTACGCATGGTCCTCAAACGAGTATGAAGGTGAAGGGGCCTTGAGGGTTCCTGTGTGGCCAGCCAAGTTTGTCATTGTGTTGGGGTGCACGCTGGCGACCATCAACTACCTCATTATCTTTATCAAAGTGTTGCGCGGCTCTGTGTCCAATGAAGAGATAGGAAGCGCACACTAACAAGCGGCAAGGGCTTGCAAGCCCTTGCAGGCCCTGTGGGCCAAGCCGTTTGAGCTTTAACGAAAGCCCTCCCCAATGTTCGACATATCTCAAATGAGCATGCTCATCGGCGTCTTGCTGGTGATGGTCCTCTTAGGCGTGCACATCGCAGTGTCATTAGGGGTGGCCAGCCTTTTTGGCATTTACCTTGTCACGGGAGAAATTGACCCGGTTATATCCTTTGCCTCCAACACGGCCTATGAAGCACTCAGAGACTATGTGTTTGCGGTCATTCCACTGTTCATGCTGATGGGCGAATTTGTTGCCAAGTGCGGGGCAGCACGCGATTTGTTTAAGCTGGCCAATCGTCTTTTGCGATGGATTCCTGGGCGCCTGGCCGTCGCAACCGTTATCAGCAATGCCCTGTTTGCTTTTGTCACAGGGGTCTCCATCGCTGCGGCGGCCGCCTTCTCAAAAATTGCCTACCCCGAGATGAAGCGCTTTCACTACAGCCGGCAGTTTTCATTGGGGTGCATCAGTGGCAGCGCATGCCTGGGCATGCTGATCCCGCCCTCGGTGCTGTTGATTGTCTGGGGTGTCATCACTGAAACAGCCATTGGCAAATTGTTCATTGCTGGCATTCTTCCGGGTTTGATGATTGCCGCTATTTTTATCGCGTACATCATTCTGGTGGCTGTTTTTTCCCCCAGTACCGTGGGCGCAGGCTATGCCGCCGCAGAGACCGCCGCCAATCTGGCAGCAGCAGATGGTACGGAGCAAGAGCCAATAGGCCCTTTGCTTACCAATGCCTTGTCGGTGTTGCTGTTGATTGCGCTGGTGCTGGGCGGTATCTGGTTGGGCTTTTTTACCCCGACCGAAGGTGCTGGCGTGGGTGCTGCCATGGCACTCATCATGGCCTTGATTAAGGGGATGCGATGGAACGACATGAAGGATGCCATCTTGTCTGTCGGACGCACTTCGGCGCCTTTATTGCTCTTGCTGGTAACCGCGCAGCTCTATGCCAGGGTGCTGTCTACGACGGGCTTGACCGGCGCTGTTCAGGCCATGTTCAATGCCTCTGGTCTCTCGCCCTATGAAATTCTTGGCCTCATGATTTTGGTGTGGTTTGTCTTGGGTTGCCTGATTGATTCCATCTCCATCATTCTTTTGACGGTACCCGTGTTCGCACCCATCGCCGTGAGCCTGGGGTTCGACCCGCTGGCCTTTGCCATCATAGGCATCGTTGCCATAGAAACGGGCTTGCTCACGCCCCCTTTTGGGATTTTGGTTTTCACCGTCAAAGCGGCCTTACCCGATGAGAAAGACCTGTATCCCGGAGAAATTTTCAGAGGGGCCTTGCCTTACTGGATACTTTTGCTGGCTTCCATCGTTTTACTGGTCATCTTTCCCGAAATAGCCACGTGGCTTCCCAATCTGGGACTCAAACTCGGCGCGGGCTAAATTGTCCCCTGCTACTTAGAAAGGAATTGCTGTGGCTGCTTATTGGTTGGCAAGGTCTCGGATTCACGACCCCGTTGAATACAAAAAATACACCGATCAGGTGCCCGCCATCGTCGCCAAGTACGGCGGCAAAGTGCTTGCGCGCGGTGGTCGTTACGAAATCATGGAAGGCCCTGAGGACTTTCAGCGGTTTGTGGTGATTGAGTTTCCAGATCTGGAAACCGCCAAGGCCTGTTTTCAGTCGCCCGAATACGTGGCAGCGGCGGCGTTTCGGCGCGACGGCGCGGGCGTGGTTGAAAACGTTCTCGTTGAGGCGGGTGACGCCACCAAGTAATTGCAGGCTTGCGCTTACCCAAGGTAAGGCTTAGCCCAAGCCAGTCCGATTTCGGGCGTGGCGGCCTGCGGGCGGTACTCGCAACCTACAAAACCTTGATAGCCCAGCGCTAGAAGCTCTTGGGCCACGCGATCAAAATGGAGTTCGCCGCGGTCAGGCTCGCCCCGATCGGGTACGCCCGCCACTTGAATGTGTCCAATGTGCTGGATGCAAGCCCGCAGGCTGGCAACGATGTCGCCTTGAAGAATTTGCTGGTGATACAAGTCAAACTGCAGCTTAAGCGATGGATGCCCGACCGCCTTGATGGTGGCAAGGGCACGGTGCAAACTGGCCAGAAAAGCCCCTGGTGAGTCGCGTTGGCTAAGCGGCTCAATGGTGACCTTCACGTCCTGTTGTTGCGCCACAGCGCAAGCCCAAGTCAAATTGGCCTCGTAGCAAGCCTGTTGCACTTGGACAGATGCACCGTCGATTAACGGCCCGGCCGTTGCATGTACCAGCGGCACCTTAAGCGCCACCGCGTATGTCAGCGCTTCTTCAAACACCAGCCGAAACTCTTTTTCTTTACCTGGCCATGCAGCAAGACCGCGAACAGCGAGCTTGGCACTGGAGCCGGCCGGCGTGTTAAGCAGCACCAAGGCCAGTTGGTTTGCTTCAAGCCAAACTTTCCAGTCAGCTGTCCTTGCGCCATAGGGGTTGAGCGACTCCACGAAATGAAAGCCAGCGCGCTGCGCTGCCTCAAGCCGCTGCGGTATGGGCAGGTCTTTCCACAACCAGTCGACGTTGGCGGACAAACGGATCATCGCTGTTGCTTGAAGGTGGCGCCTGTGCAAAGCGTCAAAGCGTAAGCAGGCTGCCCACCATTGCCAACGGACGCGCCTGCGCCCAAGCAGGTGCACAGCGGAAGTCGGAAGTCATCAACGTCAGCGAGAGGTGCTTTTTTCAAAGCGAGGGCAGGTCTTGCTCTTGGTTGGTGATGAAGCCCTCTGGCACAGCTGGTCCCCAAACATAAAGCGAGTCTTCGGGCGCGTGGTCCGAAGCCGGCCAGTCCAAATCTGCGGGCACAAAGTCAATGTCGTGTGAGTATTCGCAGAAGCTACCCCAGGGGTCACGCACATAGTAGAAGTAGTTCGAGCCCAGCACGTGCCTACCAAACCCCCAGCCATGGTCCCAGCCAGCAATGCGCATTTGCTCTGAGCCAATACCGACCTCGTCAATGCTGCCAACTTCCCAACTGCTGTGGTGCAAGCCGGGCGCGTGCGATTTGGCCAAGGCAATCAAATGGTGGTCACTGCCGTGAGGCGTGTGGATGAAGGCAATGATGTCGCCCGAATGGTCCGACAAACGCAAGCCCAGCACCGTTTGGGCAAACGTGGTCATGCGCAAGACATCTGGCGTAAAGAACAGCACATGCGATAAGTGCCGGGGCTTTACAGAGGCCACTTGGCTGCGGCTGGGTGCCGCACCACGTCCAGCCGGTACCGCTGTTTTAGGGGTCGGGGGGGACTTGACCGAAGGCGACACTTTGGCCGCCACCAACAGTTGAACCAAGGTCCCATCGGGGTTGCGCATCCAAATGCCATCTTGGCTGCCCATCGGGTGTGGCGCACACCCGATCCCCAAGTCTTTCACGCGTTGCTCAAACGCGGCCATGTCGTCGGCAAAGATACCAAAGCGAACATACTGCAACAGCTTTCTCTCACCAGCCTCGAACACCGATGCCCAACAGTGGTCATGACCAAAGGTGTACAAGTCCAAACGGTTGTCCACTTGGCGCACATCGAGACCAAAAGCGGTGTAGAACTTCAGCGCCACGCTCAGGTCTGGCACGCTGTAGACAAAGCGGTCGACCGAGTGCACGGCCAGCACGCCAGGTCGGCGGGATTCGATGGCAGATGATGAACGCATGGCTTGGATCCTTCTGTTCTCAATTAATGGGCACGAACACGGATTCGTTTAATCAACCCCTAACAGGTACAGCCCGTTCATTTGCCCAACGCAGCATGGTTGGCAACGACGATAGCCGACACCTGTTGTGCAATGGCCTGCGCGTCACCTCGGCGCTCGGGCGCTGGGGTGACTTTACAGCCTAAATCTACCCTGTCAGTCAGGCACATGTTCATGCCCTGGCCACCAAACGGTGGATGCAAGTGGCACGGACCATGGGGCAAGACCCTTGACTTTTCTAATCGGATCAAAGGCTTGGACGCCATCGGGCGCAACGCCCTTTTCAGAAGACAGGACACCCAAGCGTAAAGCGCACAGTATCGCGCCTTTGAAGCGCCCACAGAATCCGTAGAAACCCGTGTAATGGCAGGCTTGTGGGTCTGCGTCCATGAAGCAGCGCTTGGTACAAGCCGGCGCTGCTTCGAACAGGGTGACGCGACCCCAGTGAACGCAGTCCAGGGTGAGTGCCTCGTGCATGGGGGTCTGGGCACGGCTTGGTTCCGGGGCCGCAGCAAGTGCAGTTGTCCTGTCCAATGGCTGATCGCTGGCCCCGTCGAAGCAAGCGGCGGGCGCCTGTGCGCTGAAGGAACAAAATGCTCTATAAAGTAGAGGTCTTTCAGGAGCCAGCATGTCACCCAGTACCAAGCAACTGAACCGCCGAACGCTCTTGCAGCTGTCCTCTTTCGCCCCTGTGCGGTTTGTTTTGGGCGCCTTGGGCGCTGGCGTTTCGTGGATCGCCACCAGCGCGCCAGCCGCTGCTGTCACGGGTGTGGCATTCAAGGGCATGGCCTTGCCTGGCAGTGATGCTGATGGCGCAGCGATCCTGAGCAAAGCCGGTGTTGAGGTCAGCTACGCCGGAGCTGATACCCAGACGTTCAACTTGACCTACAACACCCTCTACCAAACCGGTGATGTGCTCACCCGGCCCGATGGCGGCACTGTGGTTGCTGGTGGCTACTACTACCCCGACGGCCTCACCCCCATGATGGACACCTCCGGCGCAAACCCTTCACAGTATGTCTCGGACTGCCCTGACGGCCAGTCGCTCATTGTGCTGTCTAACCCAAGCGTGCCCGGCATCCAAGGCAACACGCTGTTCCTGGTCACCCAGTTTGAGTACAAGAGCCGCGACCGCAGTGGCAAAGCGATGTACGGCCAACTGCCATCACCCATTGGTGTTGCCACCCTGGAGCAAGACATCAACACGGGTGCATTGCGTGTCACGCGGTATTACAACGTACCCACCAAGAACGTACACGGGCTTTGGACCACCTGTGCGGCCAGCCAATCGCCGTGGAACACCCACCTGTCCAGCGAAGAATACGAACCGGACGCTTGGTCGATTGACAAAGGCATAGCGGGACGGGCGCTTGCGCAATTTCGCCGCTTCAGCCTGCAAACCTTTGGCAGCACCACCGCTGCAAGGCCTTACCACTATGGTCACGTGCCCGAAGTAACGGTCCAACCGGATGGCACGGCCAGCATCAAAAAACATTACTGCCTGGGGCGCATCTCGCGTGAAAAGGTCGAAGTCATGCCCGATAAAAAGACCGTCATTCAGGGTGATGACATCACCAGCGGAGGTCTGTTTCTGTTTGTGGCCGATGTGCCGGGTAATTTGTCTGCCGGCAACTTGTATGTTGCCAGGCTGACCCAGACCAATGCCTCAGGCGCGGCAGATGGCGGCACATTTGATATGAACTGGATTCGCCTTGGGCACGCAAGCAGTGCTGAAATTGAAGCGCTGGCCAACAGCCTGCGCGCGCACGACATCCTCGATGTCATGAGCGATGACCCTTTGGACGCCAGTTACACCCCCATTAACCATGGCAACCAGATGCAGTGGGTCAGGTTCAAGCCGGGCATGGAAAAAGCCGCGGCTTTTCTGGAGACCCGGCGCTATGCAGCCTTTAAAGGCGGCACCATGGAGCTCACCAAATTCGAAGGCGTCACGGTGGATGCGCTCAAGAAGAAGGCCTATTTGGCGATGTCTTCCATCAGAGACACCATGACCAAGAACGGCTTTGTGGGCGACGCGGTTCAGCTCAAAAAAATCAATGCCGGTGCTATTTACGAGGTGATCCTGGGCACGGACGTCATCATGGACAGCGACTGGGTGCCAAAAACCATGTCGGTTCCCGCTGCGCTGCTGGGTCAAGACATCCCTAGAGACGCCAGCGGCAACACCGCCGACGTCAACAGGGTTGCCAACCCTGACAACTTGTCTTTCTCGCAGAAGATGGACACACTTTTCATCGGGGAAGACTCGGGTATGCACCTGAACAACGCGGTTTGGGCCTACAACGTCAATAGCAAAGCGCTGGCGCGAATCCTCACCGTACCAGCCGGCGCCGAGTGCACCGGTCTGCAGGCAAAAGACGATGTCAATGGCTTTAGCTACGTGCTCTCAAATTTTCAACATCCTGGCGACTGGAAATTTGCCTTGCCGGCGCAAGCCGGATTGGCTGCGGCGGTCAAGGCGAAGTGGGGAGCGCTTAAAAACGCCAAGGCCACTGTTGGCTACATTGGCGGCATCCCTAAATTAGAGTGATTAGCGTTGATAATTTGCGCGCAACAGCGCTTTTTTGGCCACAACCTTTTTTGAGTGAATCAGCATGACGCTACGTTTGTCGATCTTCAACACCTCCAGCAAACTGCCACTGTTTGCCGCTGAACAAGCGGGTTTTTTAGCGCACTATGGTGCCAGCGTTCAGTGCAGCCAGACGCCCAAAGCAGACACGCAGCATGAGGGCCGCTGGTTCTTGGAACATGCCCTGATTAATTCAGCAGCATGTTCGCTGTATGAGATAGGTGGCACTACATGAGTTCTTCCAGCGCACCAGGCCGCCCAGGCAACCCAGACGACTTGTTAAAGACGGTTCTGGCAGAGAACCAGCGTACCGAACCACAACGGCTGCGCGAGGTGCTTGACGCGCTGACCCGCCACTTGTTTGCTTTCGCCCGTGAAACGCAGCTCAGTTACCACGAGTTGGAGCTGGCGCTGCAATTTATCAATGAGGTTGGTAAGGCGACAGGGCCCCAAAAAAACGAAGCCATCTTGCTCGCAGATGTGCTGGGTCTGTCGACGCTGGTGCAGCTACAGGACGCCACGCGCATTCTTGAAGCAGGCGGCACCGAACCAGGATTAATCGGGCCATTTTGGCGCGCCAATCACCCGTCACTGCCCGCGGGTGCCGATATCTTTAGCCCTGACACGCCTGGCACCCGTGTGCAACTCAACATCGCTATCCAAGACTTGCAGGGCCGCCCCATCCCTGGCGCGCTGGTTGACGTGTGGCAAGCCTCGCCGGTTGGTCTTTATGAAAACCAAGACCCCGATCAGGTGGACATGAATTTGCGCGGGCGGTTTACCACTGACCTTTCAGGACAGACCCATTTGCGCACGGTGCGTCCTGCCGGCTACCCGATCCCAATTGATGGTCCGGTCGGTGTTTTGCTGGCGCAACAAAAACGCCACCCCATGCGCCCGGCCCATATCCACTTCATTGTGATTGCACAGGGTTACCGTGTGCTGTCCACACAAATCTTTGATCAGATTGATGCATACATTGACTCTGACGTTGTGTTTGGCGCCTTGGGCTCCTTGATCAAGCAGTTTGAACCGCATCCGACGCGGGCCGGCGAGTTAACGCTGGATGTGACGCTGACCTTGGAGCCAGGCCCGACGCTGATCCCTCACCCTCCACTGGATTGACCATATGGCTTTATCGCGTGCTTTTGAACCTACTTCGCGCCTGGACGGGCGCGTCGCCGTGATTGTTGGTGGCGCCGGCGCCATTGGCCTTGAAACAGCACAGGCGCTGGCAGCATTGGGAGCCCGTGTCGCCTTGGTGCACCGCCAGCCTGGCCAGGTGACACCTGCGCAGTTGGCGCAATTACCTGGCAGTGGTCATCAGGCGTTCATGGCCGATGTAACCGACAGCACCAGCCTGAAAGCGGCCGCACAGGCCATTCAACAGGCCATGGGTGCACCTTCAATTCTGGTCAACTCGGCTGGGTACACCCGAGCGATCCCCTTGGCTGACTTAGAAGCCCTGAGCGATGAGATCATCGACGACATTTTCAAAGTCAATTTCCGCGGCGTGTTTGCCACCATCCGCGCTTTCACACCGCATCTTCGCCAAGGCGTTGACCCCGTCATCATCAACGTGTCGTCGATTGCAGCCTTCACCGGACAAGGCAGCAACCTGGCCTATGCTGCCAGCAAAGCCGCAACCGATTTGATGACCAAATCATTGGCCAATGCCTTGTCGCCTGGACTGCGTGTGGTTGGCGTTGCCCCGGGCGTGGTGAACACCGACTTCGTTCCTGGCAGGGGTCCGGACTTCAACGACAAAGCCGCTGCAAAAACACCGCTGCGCCGCATTGGTCAGGCGCACGACGTGGCCATGGCCATCGTGGCAATGTGTACCTCTTTGGCCTTTGCCACCGGCACCACCTTGGTGGTGGACGGCGGGCGCCACCTTGCTCTGTGAACCAATATGAACCAAGCACTCACCATCCTGACCTGCGCCGTCACAGGCAACTTGACGCAACCCAGTCAAACCCCTTACCTGCCGATCACGCCAGAGCAAATTGCTGACGACGCGCTGGCTGCGGCCGAAGCGGGCGCAGCCGTGGTGCACATCCATGTGCGTGATCCGCAAACGGGCAAACCGTCGATGTCGGTTGATTTATATGCTGATGTGATGCGGCGCATCCGCAAGCACCACAACAGCCTGATCATCAACCTCACCACCGGACCGGGTGGGCGCTTTGTGCCCTCTGAGGATGACCCCAAAGTGGCCGCGCCAGGCACAACCCTGTGTCACCCCGAGCAACGCGTGGCCCATGTCGCCGCGCTCAAACCCGACATCTGCTCGCTGGATCTGAACACCATGAATTCGGGTGACCAAGTGGTCATCAATACCCCCAACAATGTGCGCAAAATGGCGGCCATCATCCGCGCTGCGGGCACCTTGCCAGAACTGGAGTGTTTTGACAGTGGCGACCTGGTGTTGGCGCAGGCCTTGTTGGCCGATGGCACCTTACCCAAAGCCAGCTTGTATACCCTGGTCACGGGTGTGCGCTATGCGCTGCCGTCCTCGCCCGAAGCCCTGCAGTTTGGACGCAGCCTGATCCCAAGTGGCCATCACTGGAGCGCCTTTGGCATTGGACGAAGTGCGTTCCCGATCGTGGCGCAATCGTGGCTCTTGGGTGGCCATGTGCGCATCGGGCTGGAGGACACCATCTACCTGAGCAAAGGGGAGCTGGCCAAAGGCAATGGGCCGCTCGTTGAGCGCGCCCGGCGCATCATCCAGGACATGGGTGGTCAACTCGCCAGCCCTGCCCAAGCCCGTGAGATGTGGGGCCTGGCCCAAAGGTGATGCGCATGAATGCCTTGTACTTGACCCAGGCCTGTGCCGATGCGCAGCACATGCAACTTGGCCGCAAACAGATCGACACGCCGCCGGTCATTGGCCCTACCGAAGCACTGGTTCGGGTGCGCTTTGGCGCCATCAACCCGTCTGACGTGAAAGCCAGCTTGGGGCACATGCCACAAGCCGTCTGGCCCCGGGTGCCCGGGCGTGACTACGTTGGGGAGGTCGTCTCGGGCCCCACGGCGTGGATCGGAAAAACTATTTTTGGCAGTGGCGGCGATGTTGGCATCACCCGCGATGGCAGCCATGCACCCTGGTTGGTACTGCCGCGGCGCGCCTTGCTTGAAAAACCTGAGACCCTGACGGATGTGCAGGCCGCCACCCTGGGTGTGCCCTATGTAACGGCGCTTGACGGTTGGCACAAGGCGGGTTGGCCCGCACCCGGTGAACACGTGTTGATCGCTGGCGCCATGGGCAAGGTGGGTTTGGCTGCGGCGGCCTTGGCGCGGATGTGCGGCGCCCATGTTGTGGGCATCAAGCGCGGCGCCACCGCATTGGTCAGTGGGCATGCCTGTGATCAGGTGTTTGACCTGGAGTCGCCCGCGCTCAGTGAGCAGCTCATGGCAGCCACCCAAGGCGTCGGTTTTTCGCTCATGTTCAACACAGTGGGCAGTCCGTATTTGGCTTTGTCACTGGATGTCTTGGCCCACAAGGGGCGCCAAGTTTTGATCTCAACTTTGCAGCGCGACTGCCCTTTTGATATCTTCAAATTCTTTCGCAAAGAGCTCACCTTTTATGGTGTGGACACTTTGAAAATGGACACCGTGGCGAGCAACCAGTTGCTCAAACGCGTGGCCGATCAGGTGCGTGCTGGTCGACTGCAACTGCCCGCAGAAGACCGCCCCAAGGTCTACACCTTGGACCAAGCCGACAAAGGCTTCGCCGACACCTTTGCCCAAGGCGGCGTGGGCTTACTCGACATGAACGTTACCTGAAGGAGCCTTTTCATGTGGTTTACCCCCGAGAGCGATGCGCTGGCGTATGAAGCGCCTGGTCACCACGGGATGCGCATGCGGCGCATTCAAGGCAAAGAGGTCTCGCCTTTGCCAGACCTGTGGTCGGCTTGTCTTGATTTGGAGCCTGGCGGCCATGTTGAGCCCAAGGGTTCACCGGCGGGTAAGTTGTACTTGCTCACCCAGGGCGAGGTCTGGTTTCGAGGGGGTGAGCAAGAAGTGGTGATGCATCCGGGGGACTCGGTGTTCGTGCCCCCCAATGAAGAGCGTGAGTTCAAAGAAGCTGCTGGCCAAAAAGCACGCTTGTACTTGGTCATGCTGGAGCGCTTTCCGCCGCTTTAAGGAGCCCAGCTTCGACTTGAAGACTCCATGGGCTGTGGGGGCCGGAGACCCGGCGCTCAACGAAGTGCTGGCGGTTTATGTCAATCTTGCGCAAATCCAAGGTGGCTTGGCTTGTGTTTGCATGGCCTTCGGGATATGCTGCGATTGCTAACGCATACCGCAACCTTTAAACCGAAAGGACCAACCATGGCGCGCCTAACTGCTGCTGACTTTGACCAGGAACTGTTGATTTTGTTTGATGCCTATGTGCATGGCGATTTGGACCGACGGGGTTTTCTAGAGCGCGCTCAAAAATTCGCAGTTGGAGGTCTCACGGCAGCGGGTTTGCTCGGCGCACTGAGCCCCAACTTTGCGGCCGCGCAGGTGGTAGCCAAGGACGATAAGCGCATTGAGACCGAAATGGTGACCATCGCTTCACCCGATGGCCACGGCAGTGTCAAAGCGTATGTGGCCAAGCCCGCCAACGCTGCGGGCAAGCTGGCGAGCGTTTTGGTTGTGCATGAAAACCGTGGGCTGAACCCGCACATCGAGGACATCGCTCGTCGGCTGGCCTTGGATGGTTATCTGGCCATGGCGCCGGATGCGCTAAGCCCCTTGGGCGGCTACCCCGGCGACGAAGACAAGGCGCGCGCGCTGTTTGCCAAACTGGACCAGAAAAAAACCTTGCCCGATTTTTTGGCCGCTGCGGCGGCTTTGAAAGCCCGCGCTGAGTGCAACGGCAAAATCGGCGTGGTGGGTTTTTGCTATGGTGGCGGTGTGGCCCACACCCTGGCCACGCGCCTGCCAGATTTGGCCGCGGCCGTGCCTTTCTATGGCAATCACCCCAGCGCAGACAACGCCGCCAAGGTCAAAGCACCGTTGTTGATCCACTTCGCGGGGATGGACGACCGCATCAATTCGGCTTGGCCTGCTTATGAGGAAGCTCTGAAAGCCGCAGGCATTCGTTACAGCGCGCACAGCTACGCAGGCACCCAACATGGTTTTAACAACGACACCACCCCGCGCTTTGACGCGGCTGCTGCCCAATTGGCGTGGAGCAGAACCATGGCCTTTTTTGCTGAGCATCTGAAAGGCTGAATGCCCGCGACATCACTGGCTTGTGACAAGGCCACAGGCTGAGGCAAATACGGCAAAGTGCTCCAAGGCAGTTGCATCCGCAGCTCCCGCAGGCGCCAGCACCAAGCCCGTACCTAGAAGGTTGGCTGACGCTGGCGAAACAGGGCAGCTGCTCGATGCTTGATGCAGGGATTGGGGTCAAAGCCTGACGGCTGCGCCCTCAAAGACGCCGCGCCTGCTGCGCCCCATGCGCGCGCAAGGCGGTCGGCGCGAACTTAGACCTTGGCCAAGGCCTGCTCGAGGTCTGCTAGCAAATCATCGATGTGCTCAATACCCAGTGACAGGCGCACCATGTCGGGCTTCACGCCTGCTTTGGCTAGTTCGTCCGGGCTGAGCTGGCGGTGGGTGGTCGATGCCGGGTGGCAGGCAAGCGACTTGGCGTCGCCAATGTTGACCATGCGCGTGAACAGTTGCAGCGCGTCTTGAAACTGCGCCCCCGCTTGCAGGCTGTCGCTGGCATTCAGTCCAAAACTAAACAGGCCCGAAGCGCGGCCACCCATGTACTTTTGCACCAAACCATGGTCGGCATGGTCACTCAAACCCGCGTAGTTGACCCAGCCCACTTTGGCATGCGACTGCAGATACGTCGCCACTTTGAGTGTGTTGTCGCAAATGCGCTCCATGCGCAAGGCCAAGGTTTCGATGCCTTGCAAAATTTGGAATGCAGCTTGCGCGCTTAAGGCAGCACCCATGTTGCGCAAGGGCACCACGCGGGCACGGCCAATGTAAGCGGCCGGCCCCAAGGCTTCGGTGTACACGACGCCGTGGTAGCTGACATCGGGCTCGTTGAGGCGCTTGAAGCGCGCTTTGTGCTCGGCCCAAGGGAATTTACCCGAGTCAACGATGATGCCGCCAATGGTGGTGCCGTGGCCGCCCAAATACTTGGTGAGCGAGTGCACCACGATGTCAGCACCGTGTTCAATCGGACGGCAAATGTAGGGGCTGGCAACGGTGTTGTCTACGATCAGCGGCACACCATGGGCATGCGCAACAGCCGCCAGCGCGCCGATGTCGGTGATGTTGCCCAGGGGGTTACCAATGGTTTCGCAGTAAACAGCCTTGGTGCGGCCATCGATCAACTTGGCAAATGAGGCCGGGTCGCGGTAATCGGCAAAGCGAACCTCAATGCCCAATTGTGGAAAGGTATGGGCAAACAGGTTGTAGGTGCCGCCGTAAAGCGTTGAGACAGACACGATGTTGTCGCCCGCCTCAGCAATGGTTTGAATGGCGTAGGTGATGGCCGCCATACCGGAGGCAACAGCCAGCCCGGCTAGGCCGCCTTCGAGCGCGGCCACGCGCGCTTCGAGCACGCCGCAAGTCGGGTTCATGATCCGGCTGTAAATATTGCCCGCCACCTTGAGGTCGAACAAATCGGCACCGTGCTGCGTGTTGTCAAACGCATAGCCAACCGTTTGGTAAATTGGCACGGCAACTGATTTGGTGGTGGGGTCGGGTGAGTAGCCGGCATGAACGGCGATGGTTTCGATTTTCAAGCTTGTCTCCAGTGCAATATGAATGTTCTATTAGCCCGTTCAAGACGGGTGGCGGCCAGCGAATTTTACTGGTGGGGCGATTTTGACCTGATGCAGTGCAGTCAGTCGGCTCCTTAAAGCAGCCAGGCTAATGCCATGGTGGCGCCAGACTGCGCACTGCATCGAGTCCTTGGGCGACAGCGTTGCTGGAGTACCGGCTCAATGAGGGCAGGGCCTGAAAACAAGAACATCAGCACAGGCAACAGGTGCACAGGGTGATCGGGCGCTAGCGCTCTCACGCATGCCAAACGGCGCGCTCGGAGGTACTTGTGTCAGCCGATGACACAGGGGCGAAGACCATGAGCAGCTTCATAAGCGCGGGCTTTTGCCAATTCGCAAGTCGGAACAGAAAAAGCGCGATACTTAGCGGCATATGGATGAATTTTTTGGTCCTTATTTGTGAATCTCGCTCGGTGATCACGCTTGCACCTAAGATGCCGCCTCCCATAGCACCCATTTCGGCTGCTTCAGTTGACTCAGCCGGCTTGGCCATCTGTGAACGCTGTGGTCAGGCGCATGCTTGGCAAGCGCTGGCCCCTGGTGCGGTGGCGCGCTGCATGCGCTGTGATGCGGTGCTGGACCGTGGCCACCGGCTTGACGCCCAAGGGCTGTTGGCGTTGACGCTGGCAGCGGCGGTGGTTTTCATCATTGCCAACATGGCCGATTTGATCGACATCCGTTTGGGTAGCGCGCGTCAGAACACCACTTTCCCGCAGGCCATTGCACATGCCTGGGGGCAAGGCGATGTGCTCATCGCGGTTTTGGCCACACTCACCGCGCTGGTGGCGCCTGCCGTGTTCATCGGCCTGCGCCTGTACCTGCTCGCGCCGCTGGTCGTCGGGCGCAGCGCACCAGGCTTTGCTGGCTGTCTGCGCGTGCTGCATGCCATGTCCCAGTGGAACACCTTGGAGGTGCTCACGGTTGCCGCCCTGTTGGCCTTGGTGCGCATTGCTGCGCTGGCCGATGCCACGCCGCAGGCGGGGCTTTTTGCGCTGGGTGCCTTGACCTTGTTGATGGCGGGCATTGAATCGGCTGGCCTGCACCATCTGTGGCGCCATGCGCCTCAATGGCCATGAACGATGTCGCTGTCACTTATCACCTGGGCTGCCCCTGCTGCGGCCAGACCCATGCCACGGCGTTGACCGAGTTGGCTTGCACGGTTTGTGGTCATCCGCTGCATGCCACCAAGCCCTATAGCCTGCAGCGCACCTGGGCTTATTTGCTTGCGGCTGCCGTGTTGTACGTGCCGGCCAACTTGTTGCCTGTCATGCACACCACTTCAGCTTTTAAAGCCAGTGAACATACTTTGATTGGCGGCATCGTCGAGCTCTGGCATGACGGCGCGTTTGCGCTGGCAGTTGTGGTGTTCTTGGCCAGTATTGCCGTGCCGATGCTGAAGATCGGCGCCTTGTGCTTGCTGGCCTACAGCGCGCAGTTCAAGCCCGCTTGGCGGCGTCTGGAGCGCACGCGGGTGTTTGACTTGATCGAAACCGTGGGTCATTGGTCCATGCTCGACGTTTACGTGGTTTTGCTGCTGGCGGGCATGGTGCAGTTCGGTAACCTGGCCAGCGCCCAAGCAGGCGCTGGACTTTTAGCCTTTGCCGCCGTGGTGGTGCTGACCATGCTGGCCACCCATAGTTTTGATCCAAGGATGATTTGGCGCGACACTAGCAGCTCATGAACGATACCCAAGACAGCCCTGTAGCGGCGCCCTTACCGCAGCCACGCATTGTGCACAGCCTCCGACCTCGGTTGTCGCTGGTCTGGCTGGTGCCGCTGGTCGCGCTGGCCATTGGGGCCTCACTCATGGTGCGCAGCTACCTTGGAACGGGGCCGCGCATTGAGATCGACTTTCGCACCGCTGAAGGTCTGGAGCCTGGCAAGACCGAGGTCCGCTACAAAGAGGTGGTGGTTGGTCGCGTGCAGAGCGTGCATTTGCGTGAAAACCGCCAGCGCGTGGTAGCCACGGTTCAACTCGAGCGCTCAGCCGCCACGCTGGCCGTTGACGACACCGCGTTTTGGGTCGTGCGTCCACGCATTGGTGCTGGCGGTGTGAGCGGTTTGGGCACCTTGCTGTCAGGCGCTTACATCGGTGTGGATGCCGGTTCGTCTGAAACCACCCGCACAGCCTTTTTGGGTCTGGAAGCGCCGCCTTATGTCTTGCGTGGTGAACCCGGTGCCAGCTTTGTGCTCAAGGCCGCTGACCTGGGCTCGCTGGATGTGGGTTCCCCCGTGTTGTATCGGCGTGCCCCAGTGGGCCGGGTGGTGGGCTACACCCTCGACCCAACCAAAGACGAATTGCAAGTCAAAATCTTCATTGAAGCGCCCTATCACCGCCTGGTTAAACCCGGCGCGCGCTTTTGGAACGCCAGTGGCATTGATTTGAGCATTGACGCCAATGGTCTGAGCCTTAACAGCCAAACGGCGGCCACCCTGATGGCCGGCGGCATCACCTTTGAGAACCCGTTTGGTGCCACTGCACCCGAGCCCGCACCCAATGGCAGCAGCTTTCAGTTGTTTGATAACCGCAAAGCCGCGCTGGCCTTGCCCAGTGGCACACCGTTGCCCGTTCGCATGTTGTTCCAGGGCTCATTGCGTGGCCTGACGCTCGGTGCGCCGATTGATTTTCTGGGCGTGGAAGTCGGTAAGGTGTCGCAAGTTAGCCTGCAATACGAGGCCGCGCACAAGGCCGCCAGCTACCCGGTACTGGTGTTGGCCGAGCTGTACCCGCAGCGCTTGGGCGCGGTGCGCGCGGCCATGATGCCGGCCGGCGCCAGTGGCGCGCAAGCCGAGGTGGCGATGCTGCAAAAACTGGTTGACAACGGCCTGCGCGCGCAACTGCGCACGGGCAACTTGCTCACCGGCCATCTGTATGTGGCCCTGGACTTTCACCCCAAGACCGAACACCCGCTCCTTGCGCACGCCGACAGCGCCGTCTTCACCCTTCCAACCATCCCCGGCACTTTGAGCGAGCTGCAGAGCCAATTCGCCGACGTCTTGGCGCGCTTGGGCAAGCTGCCGCTTGAAGACATTGCCACTGAGCTGGTTGCCACCTTGAAGCAAGCCAAGGGCAGCCTGGCACTTGTGACGCCTGATGCACAGCAGACACTGGCCCAAGCGCAGCGTACTTTGGCAGGCGCGCAAGCGCTGATGCAGCAGTTAGCGCCGGAGGCACGCAAAACCTTGGAGCAAGCGCAACGCGCGCTCAGCGGTGCGCAGGATACCTTTGAGCGGCTGGACCGGCAAATGCTCAACGAACGCGCGCCTGTGCAGCGCCAGCTTGAACAGGCCTTGCTCGACTTCCAGCGCGCTGCGCAGTCGCTGCGCGCACTCACCGATTCCTTGCAGCGCCACCCCGAATCCTTGCTGCGCGGTTTGCCGGCCGACCCGATCCTGCCCAAGGCGCCAGCCCTGGACCCCCCAACTGAACCTGCAAAGGCCCGCTGATGCGCCGCTTGTCATTCATTGTCATGTGCAGCCTGGTGAGCCTGCTGGGTGCGTGCGCCACACCGGCGTCCATGCGCCTGCACACCTTGCTGCAAGCCGACGGCAGCGGCTTGCCGGCCGCGCCCAAGCTGGTGATTGCCCTGGCTGCGGTGACGCTGCCGGTACAGGTTGATCAGCCGCAGTGGCTGCTGCGCCAGGCCGATGGCAGTTTGCTTACCCTGGAGCAAGAGCGCTGGGCCGCACCGCTGCGAGATGAATTTCGCGCCGCTTTGCTCCAAGGCCTGGCCGTTACAGCTGGCGCCATTGAACAACGCCAGGCCAGCGCCGAGCCGACTTGGCGCGTGCAGGTGGATGTGACGCAGTTTGAAAGCCAAGCCGGCGTTCACGCCACCCTGGAGGCGCTGTGGTTTTTGGCGCCAGCGCGTACCGCGCAGACGACCAGTGTGACCTGCGCCACGCGGCTGCGAGAACCTGTGGCCGAAGGCGCACTGGCGCTGGCAGCAGGCCATGCCCGCAACGTTCGCGCTTTGGCGACGCAGATCGCACGCGCGCTGCAAGCGCGCCAGGCGGGGCAAGCATTTGACTGCAGGTGATGGGTTTGCGCGCTGAACCCCAGCGCAGCCCGTCATGCCAGTACCGCAGGCCCGAAGATCACAATCAAGCCAAACATGACTTGGCCGACCCGAATGACAGCGCGCGCTGGCGCGATCAGGCCGTAAGAGATCAGCCCCAGACCGCACGCGATCTGCACGAAGGCACCCAGCGCAGCCAGTGGCTTGGTCGTCAGCAGCAGCAGGGCTGGGTTGGCAATCATGCCCAGCGGAATCACATACAAGCCCACGCCCAGCGCCATCGCCGTCATGGCCACCTTCAACCAGTTTTCCTTGACCATGCCCGCGGCGATGAAGACCGCACCACAGACCGGCGGTGTGATGGTTGATAACAGCGCGAACCAGAAGACGAAGAGATGGGCTTGTAGCGGCGCGAGGCCGAGCTTGGTCAGCGCCGGACCGGCCACCGAGATGCAAATCACATAGGCCGCGGTGGTGGGTACTTCCATGCCGAGCACCATGCAGGCCAATGCTGTCAGACCCAAGGACGGCCATAACAAGCCGCCCGAGCCTGACAGGATCACCGAGGTGATCTTCACGCCCAGGCCGGTGATCGACAACACGCCGATGATGATCGATGCACACAGGATGATGGCCGCAATCATCGCGACCTGAGCCCCTGCAGCAAGCAATGCGCACTCCAAGCGTTTGCCAGTGCGCCGCCAGTCCAAGCTCAGCCGGGCATCCATTGACAGCATCACTGCCCCGACAACGATCGCCATCGAGGCTGCGTACTCAGGTGTCAGGTCGGCGCCGAACATGCCCCACATCAATGCCACAAACGGCACCATGAAAAACAGCGAGGTGATCAGCACATCGCGCAGCGCTGGCTTGTCTTGCTCGGGAATGCCTTTCAGATCGCAGCGGCGACTGTAGGCGTTGACCCCTATCCATACCGCCGTAAAGTACAGCAGCGCCGGCAAGATTGCAGCGGCCATGATGCCCGTATAGGGCACGCCAGTGAGCTCGACCATCACGAAGGCGCCGGCACCCATCAAGGGCGGCATGATCTGTCCGCCCGAGGACGCCACCGCCTCGACCGCAGCCGCCAGCCGTTTCGGGTATCCGAGCTTGACCATCGCCGGCAAGGTGATCGCCCCCGTTGATGCCACATTGGCCGATGCCGAACCTGAAATTGACCCGAATAGCGCTGACGAGACCACAGCCACCTTGGCCGCGCCACCTTGAAGTCGACCAGCCGCAGCTGCGGCGATGTTCATAAAGCCCTGGCCTGCCTCGCCGGCATTGAGCACCGCGCCAAAGATCACGAAGATGGCAACCACGCCTACCGAAATGCCGCTCAGGCTGCCCCAAATGCCACCTTCGGCAATCGTCAGTGTGCCAAGAAAGCTGCGCAGTGGTGTGCCAGAGTGGCCGAACTCGCCTGGAAGATGCTGACCCAATAGACCGTAAAGCAGCGCCAGCAGCGCCATCAAAGGCAGCGGCCAGCCAATCGCGCGGCGCGCGCCTTCAAGCACAACCAGCAAGAGCAGCACAGCGATGGCCATCTGCGCGTGACCTTCCAGAAAGCCGTATTGGTCACCCAGCGCGTTGTGGTTCAAGGCAACCCAGATCGCCGCGGCCATGCCAGCCAAGGTCAGCAGCCAACCTGAGCGTCGTGCGCTGGGTGATTTTGCTGCATAGACAAAAATCCACGGCAAGGCCAGCGCCATGTGCAAAGGACGGCTGACCAAGTTGGGAACCAGCCCATAAAAGATCAGCCCCAGGTGAAAGCCCACGCTCAAGGCGCCGAGCGCGGCCCAGAACAAACGGTATGACGGCTGCACCATGCGCAGGAATCCTCAGTGCAAAAAGGAAAGGCTTGCAGCGCGAACCGCAGCAGCTCAATACGGGCCTGCGTGCGCTTAGATCACATCTGTTCGGGGCTTAACTTGAAGCCCGCTTCCTTGTAATAACGCAGCGCCCCAGGATGGATTTTGCCGGCCATGGTGGGCAACAGCGATTGATCGACACCACTCCACCATGGTGCGTCCGCGCTCATGCTTGTCTTTTGCTGCCAGAAAGTCTTGGTCAGTGCGTAGGCCAGGTCGTCTTTCATGGCAGTCGTTGCATAAGCGACCACGGGCAGCGATGTGGTGTTGATGGCCAATTTTTGACCAGCATAGGTTTGTGCCGGAATGGTCAGCTTGTCGCGTTTGGTCTGGGCGATCTGCGCATCGCTCAGCGACAGCACGGTAACGCCGGTGGACGCAGCGGCCTCAATGACGTTGGGCGCTGGCCACGAACCCGCGGTAACAAAGGCATCGATCTGGCCGTTCTTCAATGCTGCAACGGCGTTGGATAACTCGGCATCGGCCAGCTTGACTTTGCCCTCGAGCCCAAAGAGCTTCAGGTATTTTTGCCCTTCGGTGGCGCCGAACGAGCCTTTGCCGAGCAGCAGGGTTTTGCCTTGCAGATCGGCCAAGCTGTTGATGCCTTTGTCAGAGCGGGCGACGAAATGCATGGTCAGCGATGGGATAGGAAAGAGCGCGCGGATCTCGTTGAACTTTGGATCGGTCTTGTCTTTGAACGGGCCCTTGCCCTGTTGCGCTGCAGTGATCAGCGCAGGCGGCGAGGTAAAGACATAGTCGCCGCCACGGGCCTTGGCTTCCATCACGTTTTGTGTAGAACCCTGACTTTCCTCGATCGTCACGATCACCTCGCCCTTGGTGCCCGCTTTCATCGCCTCGGCGATTTGCACACCCATCTGGTAATAGGAGGATCCGGTCTTGGCCGACTTGAAGGTGACCCGTGACTGTGCGCTGGCCGTGCCAGCGACAGACAGGGCTAATGCGGCTGTGAATGCCAGAATTCCCAAAGTCTTTTTCATCATAAAGGGCTTCATCATTGTGTTTCCTTGGATCAGATTAGCGGGGTCAGACGCGAACAGTGCGCGCTGCGCAAGACCTGTGTTTGTACCAGATCCGTACCCCAAGCAACCCCAGCAACCCCGCAGCGCGCGATCATGGCCCATCTCAGGGCAATTTCTGTTTGGTTTAAAGTCTTGCATGGGTGTTTAACCGCGGGTATGTAGAGCGAGGACACTTGCCAGGTGCCATCAAGCGCCACCATTTGGTTTGTTGCACCAGTGCACACACAGGAGTTCGCCATGAAAAAAGTTCTTCTCGGCCTGTTGGTCATCATCTCTGCTGGGGTCGGTGGCGCTTGGTGGTGGCTGCAAGGCAATCTGGACGGACTGATCAAAGACGCCATCGTCCACTATGGTTCCGAGATGACGGGCGCCAAGGTGCGTGTTGGCACAGTGGAGTTGCGCACCAAAGACGGCCAGGCCTTTATTCGCAAACTGCATATTGGCAACCCGTCTGGCTTCAAAACGGCGCACGCCTTGGAGGTTGATGAGGTTGAAGTGGCCATTGACCTGGCCAGCCTCACGGGTCGGGTGGTGCGGATTCGAAAAATCGCCATCAAAGCGCCTGATGTCATTTATGAAAAAGGCAGCGAGATGACCAACTTTGATGCCATCCAGAAAAACATCGCCACGTACTTGGGTCAGCAAGACAAGCAGGTGAAAAAAGAGGATGCAGC
>CAWUSQ010000063.1:0-9342 GCA_963925275.1 uncultured Rhodoferax sp. | reverse complement strand
TCTCAGGTATGCAAGCCTCGCTCTGGGAGCGTGTCGGTATTCCCGCTGGCATTGTCGCGGCGTTGGCAGCCTTGATTCTTGCATCAGGGGATTAAAGCGCGAAGCCCCGACCACTCAACGCGCGCAACTTTGAATTTGTGGTATCAATCAAATCAGTAAACCAAAATAACTTCCAGCTTCTTTGGCGCGTTCCGGTTTGCATCCCATTTGATGATTACCATTCAAAGACGGGTTTTTTGTCTGCATGAAAAAAGGCGCTGTTTCGCCCACCCCCGTACTTTCGACTTTTCACCCCCCTACGACCCCAAGTGCCACGATTCGAGGTGGCCTGGTTCGCGGCCTATTGGCTCAAAGTTGGAACATGCCTCATTTTCGGGGCGATTAAGAAGTATGTCTTTGCCCAAATACCCCGGATCGGGTTATTTTCAAGGTAGGGTTTGCCTGTGCTGGAGTGAGCCATCAAGCCGCTCGAGTCGGGGCTAGCACTGCGGTGGCTTCGATCTCGACCAAGGCTTGGTCTTCAACCAAACCATTGACAACGACCATGGTCATGGCCGGAAAGTGGCGGCCCATCACCTCGCGGTAGACCGCTCCGATCTGCGCTTGCTTTGCCAAGTAATCGGTTTTGTCCGTCACATACCAAGTCAGGCGAACGATGTCGCTGACCTTGCCGCCAGCGGCATGGACCACGTCGGCGACGTTGCGCAGCGCTTGGCGGGTCTGGCCCACAAAGTCGATGGATTCGAATTGTTTGTCAGCGTTCCAGCCGATTTGGCCGCCGACGTGCAGCGTACCTTGGTGATCCAGAATGCCGTTGGAATAGCCCTTGGCAGGTAACCAAGAAGTTGGGTGGATGACGCTGTGCATATCAGAGATCTCAGTAAATAGGGTGGCGATGGTGAGTGAGGGATTCAGTCGGCATTTTGACGCAGCTTGAATCGCTGGGTCTTGCCTGTGGCGGTGCGAGGCAAGTCGTCGCAAAAGACGACGCGTCTAGGGTATTTGTAAGGTGCGATCACGGACTTGACGTGGTCTTGCAGTTGTTGCGTGGTGTCGGCATCACCGCTGTGGCCTGGATTAAGTACAACGTGGGCGCAGACGATCTGACCGCGGTCTTCGTCTGGCAAACCGACAACGGCGCACTCTTTAACCATGGGGTGGCGCAGCAGAGCGGCTTCAATCTCAGGGCCGGCGATGTTGTAGCCCGAAGAAATAATCATGTCGTCGCTGCGCGCGACAAAGTGAAATCGCCCCGCCTCGTCTTGCGTAAAAGTGTCGCCAGTCAGATTCCAACCCCCTTGCACATAGTGCTTTTGCCGCACATCATTGAGGTAACGACAACCGGTGGGGCCCTGCACCGCCAAGTGGCCAGGTGTCCCTCGTGGTACTTCGAGACCTTGGCCATCAACGATTTTGGCTTGGTAGCCAGTGACTGGTCGTCCGGTGCAGCCTGGGTGGCTGTCATCGAAACGGTTTGTGATGAAAATGTGCAGCATCTCGGTCGCGCCAATGCCGTCGAGCATGGGTTTACCGGTTTTTCGCAGCCACTCTTCATATACGGGGGCCGGCAGCGTCTCCCCTGCTGAGACTGCTGCGCGCAGGCTAGACAGGTCTGCTCCAGCGTGCATGGCTTGGAGCATCACACGGTAGGCCAGAGGCGAAGTAAAGCAGACCGTGGCCTTGTACCGTTGGATGATTTCGATCAGGTTGGGCGGACTGGCGTTTTCCAATAACACGGCGCAGGCGCCAAACCGCAGAGGAAAGACCGCCAAGCCGCCCAGGCCAAATGTGAAAGCCAGTGGCGGGGAACCCACAAAGACATCGTCAGGCTGGACCTGCAAAATCTCTTTGGCGTAGCTGTCCGCAACGATGAGCAAGTCACGGTGAAAATGCATGGTCGCTTTGGGTTTGCCGGTGGTTCCAGAGGTAAAGCCCAGCAATGCTACGTCGTCGCGTCCGGTGGCTACTGCACTAAAGCGAACGGATTTATTCAACGCCAATTGGTCGAGTTCACCTTCATGGTTGGCAGTGCCATCAAAACCCAAGATGCGTTGGAGTCGGGTATCACCTTGCGCGCACGCGTTCAATTCATCCATCAAGCGGGTGTCGCACAAGGCGAGTTCGACGCCGGCGATTTCAATGATGCTGCGTAGCTCAGCGCTGCGCAGCATGGGCATGGTGTTGACAGCGACTGCGCCCGCTTTGGTCACTGCTAGCCAAGCAGCAACCATCGCCGGTGTGTTGGCCGAGCGAATAAGCACGCGTTGGCCTGCCACGACGCCACAGTCGCTGACTAAAACGTGGGCCAAGCGGTTGCTCCAGTCGCTGAGTTCTTTGTAGGTTCGCTGACGTCCATTGCCCACCAGCGCAGTGCGGTCACCAAAACCTTTGTCCACCATGGCGTCGGAGAGTTCAACGGCGGCGTTGATGTACTCGGGGTAGTCAAAACCGTCGAGTAAAAATTCTGGCCACTGGTCTTGGGGTGGCAGGTTGTCGCGGGTAAAGGTGTCAACGTGGGCGGTGGGTCCGAGCATGGTGTGGATCCTGTGGTTCAACGTGGGAAGGAAAGCGGTGCGGCGGCGAGGGTTTGGCGTGCGATGATCACGCGCTGCACGTCGCTGGCGCCTTCGTAAATGCGCAGCGCTCGAATGTCGCGATAGAGGTGTTCAACGACTTCGCCACTGCGCACGCCGTCGCCACCGTGCAGCTGCACGGCCGTGTCGATGACGCGTTGGGCCGCCTCGGTAGCATAAAGTTTGGCCATGGCTGCCTCGCGTGTGACACGCCCGCCCTGGGTGTCTTTGGTCCAAGCAGCTCGGTAGATCAGCAGCGCGGCTGCATCAATCTCTACTGCCATGTCCGCGATATGCCCTTGCACCATTTGTAATTCCGCCAGTGCAACGCCAGCAATGCGGCGCGATTGAACCCGCATCAAGGCTTGATCCAAGGCGCGGCGGGCGAAACCCAAAGCGGCGGCTGCGACGGTGGAGCGAAACACGTCCAATACCGCCATGGCGATGCCAAACCCCGCGCCGGCGGCGCCAATGCGTTGGCCAACCGAGACGCGGCAATTGGTGAAGCGAAGTCGCCCCAAAGGGTGCGGTGCGATGGTGTGCAAGCGTTCAATCACGCTCAAGCCGGGTGTGTCTGCGGGGACCCAAAATGCCGAAAGACCTTTGGCGCCTGGTGCTTCACCGGTCCGGGCAAATACGGTGTACGCATTGGCGATGCCAGCGTTGGAAATCCAGGTCTTCTCACCGTTGAGTACATAGTCTTCACCGTCTCGCTCGGCGCTCATGGTGCTGGCCGCAACGTCCGACCCCGATTGCGGTTCGGTCAGCGCAAAAGCGCTAATGCATTGTCCCGTTCGGGTCTGGCGCAACGCCTGACGCTGTGTGCTATCGCCAAACAACGACAGCGCGCCTGTTCCCAAGCCTTGCATGGCAAACGCAAAATCAGCCAAGCCATGATGCTGGGCCAATCTCTCGCGGATGAGGCAAAGGGCGCGCACGTCCAAGCCTTGGCCGGCTTGGTCTGGATCAATTCCCGAGTGGAGCAACCAGCCGCCTTGACCCAACGCGCGAACCCAAGCCACGGTCGTAGCATCGGCATCGTGTGGCTCGCATTGCTGAGCTATGGTGGCTGCAGTCCGAGCAGACCAGTGCTCAAGGGCTTGTGCAAGTTCGCGGTGATGGGGCTCAAAAAATGGCCACGCTAAAAAACTGGTGTCTCCCATAGTCGCCTCTGTGGTGGTGATCAGTTGCCTTCGAACTCTGCAGCGCCTTTATTAACGAAAGCTTGGTAGGCGCGCTGGAAGTCTTGGGTTTGCATGCAAATAGCCTGTGCCTGCGCCTCGGCCTCAATGGCTTGCTCAAGCGCCATATTCCATTCATGGTTGAGTTGAGTTTTGGTCATCATGTGGGCGAAGTTCGGGCCTTGTGCGATGCGTCTGGCCAGCGTACGAGCGGCCTCTGACAAGGAGTCGCTGTCATGCAAGGCGTTGAAAAATCCCCAGGACAAGCCTTCGTCGCTGTTCATGGCTCGCCCTGTATAAAGCAAGTCCGCCGTGCGCCCTTGGCCAATCAAGCGCGGCAAAATGGCGCAGGCACCCATGTCGCAGCCGGCCAGTCCCACTCGGGTGAATAAAAACGCTACCTTGGTCTGTGGCGTTCCCAAGCGCAGGTCTGATGCCATGGCTGCAATGGCGCCGGCGCCAGCGCACACACCGTCAATCGCGGCGATGATGGGGCGACCACAGTGCAACATGGCTTTGACCAACTCGCCCGTCATACGGGTAAAGCGCAACAACCCGGGCATGTCCATTTGGGTCAAGGGGCCGATGATCTCGTGGACATCGCCGCCTGATGAAAAATGCCCCTCATTGCTGGCCCAAATCACCACGTCTACGTCGCTCGCTTGCGCCAATTGGCGAAACCAGCGGCCCAACTCGGCGTAGCTGTCGAACGTAAAAGGGTTTTTTCGCTCTGGCCTGCGCAAGCCGATGGTGGCGATGCCTTCGGAGATGTCGCAATCGAAGTGCTGGACGTCAATATCGGCCATGCACGTGGTGTGGTCACTGGCATAGAGTGGAGGGGAGGCGCTCATGGCTTTCCTTTTCGCAGGTGGTCGATGTGGTTGCTGATGGCGTCGAGTTGCGTCAGCAGCACTTGGGTGTGTTGGGGGTCTAGTGGTGCGAGCAACGCGTCAACCCAGCCGAGGTGAGCAGCGGCTTGAACCGCAAAGTGAGCCGCCCCCGCTTCGCTCAGGCGCACGCGAAAAGCACGGCGATCGCTGAACTCGGCTTGGCGCTCCACCATACCGTCTTGGACCAAGCGATCGACCAAGCCGGTGACGTTGCCGCTGGATACCCGTAAGACTTGGGAGAGCTTGCTCATTAACAATCCGTCCGGATGGCGGTGCAGTGCGGCCATGACATCAAAACGGGGTAGGGTGGTTCCAAATTGGTCGCGCAGTTGGGCGCGCAGTTGGTTTTCCACCAGCGTTGTTGCTTTGAGCAATTTGAGCCAAAGCCTCAGGTGATTTTTTGGCAGTGAACGGGGTTTGAAGTCGGTGGTCATTTACACCTCTCCACCGCTCAAATTGAGCGCTGAACCATTGCAAGCGCTGGCCTGTTCTGATGCCAGCCACAAAGCGGCCTGAGCGACCTCATCGGGTGTAATCAAGCGGCGCTGTGGGTTGTGCGCTGCGAGTTGATCGCGTGCTTGTTGAGGGGTTAGCTGGGTGTGTGCGGTGATGCGTTGCACCGAGATCTCCAGCATGGGTGTGTCGATAAAACCGGGACACAAAGCGTTGGCGGTGATGCCTTGGCGTGCGACCTCCAGGGCAACACTGCGGGTGAGTCCCAGCACCGCATGTTTGGCGGCAACGTAAGGAGCTACGAACCGGTAGCCCTTGAGCGAAGCGGTCGAAGCCACTGCAATGAGTCGACCCCAATGCGCGCGGCGCATCGCGGGCAGGCTGGCTTGCCAAAGATTGACAGTTCCCATCACGTGGGTTTGCCAAGCGGCAAGGAACTCGTGCTCGCTGGTGCGGTCGAAGGGGGCGCTGTCACTGGCCCCCGCATTTGCCACGACGATCAACGGCGTACGCTGGCGTTCGGCCATCTGCTGCCAAAGTGCTTTTACGGGTTCGATTTGGCTCACGTCCGCCACGCAGTAGTCGATGTTGGGGTGCTGCGCTGCGGTGACTTGCAGTGGCTCTAGGCGCCGACCGCAAATGGTCACTTGGTGTCCGTGGTTGGCAAATACCATGGCCATGGCCGCACCGACGCCCGATCCGCCACCGGAGATCACGACGGCTGCTGGCGCGAGTCCTAGGGTTGCTTGGGGGTGTGGTTTAACGTCTTTCATTTGCTTTATTGATAAAGTACTTTGTGGAAAATTTTAGTCAGGGTTTTCATAGAGATTTCCTAAATAATGAACATTATCTTGGTTTAAACCCTTGAAAATTGAGGTTTTTAGTCTTAATTTCGGTAAAAATTTCTTGATTTACGTTTGTTCTGCGCCTTATCATAGCGCTAAATAAATTTAAGCTTAAACTTTTAAACAAGGATGACGCGAATGAAAATATCCATCATCGGTGGTGGTCCGGGTGGTCTCTATACGGCTATTTTGTGTAAAAAAGCCAAGCCCGAGTGGGATGTTTCGGTGTTTGAGCGCAATGGTGTGGACGATACGTTTGGGTTTGGCGTCGTTTTTTCTGACGAAACGCTGTCGGAGTTTTTGCAACGAGACTTGCCATTTTTTGAGTCGATGAAGCGTGAGTTCGCGTACTGGGATGACGTTGCTATCCACTACAAGGGCCAAGAGATGCGCATTGCGGGTAATGGTTTTTGCGGCACCTCTCGACGCACCCTGTTGAGCCTGCTGCAGGCGCGGTGCATGGAGCTAGGTGTGGTGTTGCACCATGGCGTGGACATTCAAGCGGACCGCTTGGCAATTGACTTTTCGGACAGCGATGTCATCGTGGCCGCTGATGGCATCAACTCGGCGATCCGCGAGCATTACAAAGACCAGTTTCAGCCCAAGCTGTCGTGGAAGAGTAATCACTTTTGCTGGATGGGGTCCACGCGCCCCATGGCCGACGCGTTCAATTATTTCTTCAAAGAAACCGAGTACGGCATCATGGTCGCGCACTGTTATCAGTACAACCGAGAGCACTCGACGTGGGTCATTGAGATGGATGATGCGACTTGGCAAGGTCACGGCTTTGCGCAGTTGGATGAGGTAGCCAGCGCGCACGCGCTTGAGCGCATCTTTGCGGCCGAGTTGCAAGGACACCCTTTGTTGACCAATCGCTCTAATTGGCGACGATTTCCACGCATTTTTTGTGAGCGGTGGCACACCGATAACATCGTCATTCTTGGGGACGCAAAGGCCAGCGCCCATTTTTCCATCGGTTCTGGAACCAAGCTAGCCATGGAGTGCGGGATTGCGTTGGCTGACGCCCTAATCGAGCACGCACAAACGTCGGTGAATGCCGCCTTTGAAGCCTACGACGCGGCCCGGCGCGCGCCGGTAGAGATCATCCAACACAACGCTGATGTCTCGCTTGCTTGGTTCGAGCACATGGGACGAGCTTGGGACATGGAGCCTTATCAGTTTGCGATGGTGGTGATGTGTCGCGCCAAGTCAGTCACCTACGACAACGTACTTTTGCGGGATGCGGACTTTGTCAAGCGTGTGGACGATGAGTGGTATGCCCGCCACTGGAGGCAGACGGGTCAAGACTTGCGCTATGAGCGCCCCACGCCCATGTTTGCAGCCTTGCGTTTGCGCGATTTGGTACTGAACAATCGGGTGGTAATGGCACCCATGGCTCAATACATGGCCGATGTTGAGGGCAACCTGACCGATTGGCATTTCAGTCACTACACCAGCCACGCCATGGGCGGTATGGGCTTGATGTTCACAGAGATGACGTGCGTGAGCCCGCAAGCACGCATCACGGAGGGCTGCCCAGGACTGTGGAGCGATGCGCAAGAGCAGGCGTGGGCGCGGATGGTGAACTTTGTACACACCCACAGCGAGACCAAAGTCGCCTGCCAACTCGGCCATGCGGGCCGTAAAGGTGCAACCCAATTGGGGTGGGAGCGTGCTGACCAACCCTTAGTGGACCGAGCGCGCCGTTGGCCCTTGGTTGCCGCCTCGGCATTGCCTTGGCTGCCCCTCACCAGCGACATGCCAGCGGCTTTGGATGAGGCTGGCATGGCCCAGATTACGGCAGACTTCGTGGCGGCTACCCAGCGCGCGCAGCGCGCTGGGTTTGACCTTTTGGAGTTGCACTGCGCCCACGGCTATTTGCTGGCATCGTTTTTATCGCCACTGACCAATGGTCGAAGCGACGCCTACGGCGGCACGGTGGAAAATCGCTTGCGCTTTCCACTAGCTGTGTTTCGCGCGATGCGCGATGCTTGGCCAGCTCACAAGCCCATGTCTGTGCGCTTATCAGGTACTGATTGGCACGATGACGGCGTGAGTGAAGACGATTTGATAGCGATTGCGCGAGCCTTCGCCGATGCGGGTTGTGACCTGATCGACGTTTCAGCGGGGCAAACTGTGCCTGACCAAAAGCCGGTGTATGGCAGGATGTTTCAAGTTCAGTTCGCTGAGGCGGTTCGCAACCTGACGGGCGTGGCAACCATGGCTGTGGGCAATATTACCGAGGCCGCTCAGATCAATACCATTGTGCACACTCGACGCGCCGACTTGGTGGCCGTGGGCCGAGCTCACTTGAGCAACCCGTTTTTCACCCACCAAGCCGCCGCAGGCTATGGCGTGCGCCGCCCGACGAGTTGGCCACGCCCCTACCTGAGTGGGGCTGACCAAGCTTGGCGAGAAGGGCCCAAAATCAGGGAAAAGCAGCAAGAGTTGCAGCGCAAGGCCAAGCCTTCCTCTCATGGTGAGGCGAGCACCTAGTTAGTTAAGGCGCCTCACATGGAAACTCTAATCGCATCAGCTGCTTGCCGCAATGTCTTTGGGCTTGGCAGTGGCTGAGCCTGAAGAGGGCTGGGCCGCCTTTGACCGCAAAGACTATACGACTGCACTCAAGGTATGGAAACAATTAGCACAGCGCGGAGATGCCGACGGATAGTTCTACTTAGGCCTGCTGTAAGAACAGGGTAAAGGTGTCGCTCAAAACTACGCATAGGCTGCACGTTGGCACAAGTTGGCAGCGGCTCAGGGAGTCGCAGATGCACAGTACACCTTAGGCTTCATGTACAACACCCGCCGAGGTGTTTCGCAAGATTTTTCAGAGGCTGTGCGTTTGTTCAAGTTGTCAGCGGCTCAGGGTCTTGCAACTGCACAGCTCAACTTAGGCGTGGTGTTCGCCCGAGGTGAAGGTGTTGCACAAGATTATGTACGTGCCTATCAGTGGACTAACTTAGCAGCGATCAACGGTGATCCACATGCAGTTGAAAGTCGAGACATCGTTGCCAAAATGCTGACCTGCCAGCAAATCGCAGAGGGTCAGAAGATGGCTCGTGAGTGTCTGGCGAGTCACTACCAGAAGTGTGACTAAGGCTGGGTTTAATCTCTTTCGAGCAGCGCTCAGGAAGAACAGGCGCAGGGGCTTGATGCCATTTGATTGCCATTCAAAGACGGGTTTTTTGTCTGCATGAAAAAAGGCGCTGTTTCGCCCACCCCCGTACTTTCGACTTTTCACGCCCCCTGCGCGTCGTTACGGCCACCTAACGGTAAACAATCGTCCGGTGACCATCCAGTAAAACACGATGTTCACTGTGCCATTTCACGGCACGGGCCAAAACCTGACTTTCGGTATCTTGCCCAATCGAAGTGAAGGCTTCAACGCTCATGCTGT
>CAWUSQ010000062.1:0-2530 GCA_963925275.1 uncultured Rhodoferax sp. | reverse complement strand
GCGCGAGCGCTATGGGCTCAGCCACGCCCAACTCAAAGCGCTGTTGCAACGCATCGTGCACGAAGGCTGGATCAGCAAAAAGCCAGGCTACGGTTGGGAGTTTGCCCCCATGCTCAACACTGCTGAAAGCCTGTTGCAGTCCTACCGCTTGCGCATCGCACTGGAGCCTGCCGCCTTGCTCGAGCCCCATTACCACTTACACACCGCTGACCTGCAACGCTGCCGCCAAGCCGAGTTACATCTGCTGGCCGGCGGCATCGAAACCGACAGCGCTGACCAGATTTACGAGTCGGGGGTGCATTTCCACGAAACCCTGGTGCGGGCTTGCGGCAATCCGTTTTTCATCGACACCTTGCGTCGGGTGAATCGCATCCGCCGGCTTATCTCGTACCGCGCCATGGTGGACCGCAAGCGTTACCACTCGCAAAGCAAGCAGCATCTGAGAATTTTAGACTTGCTCGAAAAAGGCCAACAAATTAAAGCCGCCGACGCTTTGCGCCAACACTTGCAATTGACGCTGGAAAATTACCTCAAAATCCAGAAACTTTTAAAGCCTTGAATCATGCCGCTCCCTAACTTTTTTTACTTGGGTTTGTTGGCACTTGCAAACTTGGGCTCGGCGCAGGCCCAGACAAGCTGCGTGCCAGCGCCGCCTGATGTGGCCAAACTGGTGGCGATCAGACCTGGTTACCACAAGGTCGTCGGCCCATTGGCACGCTTTGACCCCTGTCACGCTTCAGTCAGCCTGTCGATGCCCTCCTTCTTCGCCAGTCGCCTGGGCGAGAAGCCGCCTTTGATGATCATCGCGCATGGCGGCGGCGGGCCGGGTGGCGCCGAGCACGAAATGGTGCGCCGCATGAACAGCGAAGGCGTGGCCACCTTGCTGTACGACGCCTACGCCATGAACGGCTTCAACTACCGAGGCACGATGCTGTTTGTACTCGGCGTGACCAACGAGTCTCGTCAGCGCATGATCTTCAAAGCCACGTTTGGCGCCTACCAATGGGCCAAACAAGTGGCCGAAATTGACACCAGCCGGATTTACATCAATGGCCTGTCCAACGGTGGCAGTGTTGCCGTGAACATGGCCGGTGTCGTTGAGCCCGCGCATGTGCAGGCGGTGATCGCCGAGGGTGCGTCGCCCACGGGCTTGGGCTTTCCTGATCAGATCAAAGTGCCACTGAAACTGGTCTACGGGCGTCAGGACAATTACGGTGGCGCGGCGCAAGACGACTGGATGTACCAACGCACCGACCCCTGTAGCTTCAACACCCACTACGCTCTGGCGCCCCCTGGCGTGGCCCAACGCTGTTCGTTCAAGACCAATCCACAGGACATGGTTCAGACACCCATGGACTGGCTGGAGCGCGTCAAGGCACAGGGCCAGCCGATTGATGTTTGGTTTTACGATGATGCGGCCCACGGCATCTTGGCCGGGTCCATCAAACAGGGCACGCGAAACTACGGCACCGGACCCACAGCCAAGCTACGCTATGGCTGGACCGGCAGCGCCGCTGGGGTTGCTGATCGCTACATCGCTGACATCGTCGTACTGATCAAGTCCAGTTACCCGTGAGGTGCAGCGACTTGCTGGCGATGCGCAAGCGGTGCCAAGCGCCCGAACCCAATCAAGCGCTTAGTTCACCTTGCCTATTTTTTTGGCCGCCGGCCAGTTTGACGGCATCGCCTTCACGCAGTCTGCAAACCCGGGAGAGCCCCTCTACATAACTGGGCTTCCCGTGCGTTTGCCAATCTACTTTAGCTTGGCATCACAGGCAAGCGCCTGCATCAACCCTGGTAGACGGGGTCAGGCATGGCGTAGAAGCTGTGCAACAGGTGGTAGACCATCATGTAGTTCTTTTGTTGAAAGCTGGCATGCGAGATGCCGCGCATGACGCTGAACTGCTTGTTGGTGTTGGGCAGTAGCTTGAAAAAGTCAATCAGATCGTCCATGCCGGCAATGCCGTCATACTCACCCCGCAAAATGATGGATGACACGGTAATTTTCAGCGGATCCACCAATGGCAGCCTGGAGCACATGTCGACGTAGGTGCCGGTCGGCATCGAGTCGTCCAAAGTGAGAATGGCATCAGCAAAGGCCTCAACCGTGACCTGGTCGACGGTATCGGGATGGTCACGCTGGAAAATACTGTGCACAAAGGGTCGGTCAATCGGGCGGCGGTTTTTGGCCAGAAACTCCGGCAGTTTTTTCTTGCGCTGCTCCAGGGTGTGACTTCCCTCGCCGGTCCAGACAAAGGCGTCCAGTGCGAGTTTGGCCACGCGCTCGGGATGGCGCTCGGTAAATAGCGCCGCCTTGAGTGCGCCGGATGAAATGCCGTACATCAGCAGCGACTTGGCGCCACTTTTTTGCATGATGTAGTCACTGCCCGCAACCAGATCGTCAGCGCCATTGCTGATATCAAAATTGATCTCGCGGTGTTTGTCCGAGCGGCCATAACCTTCGTTGTCCATGGTCCAGGTATCAAAGCCGTGGTCAGAAAACCAGTCCATGGCTGAGGAATAAGGCCGG
>CAWUSQ010000061.1:0-7212 GCA_963925275.1 uncultured Rhodoferax sp. | reverse complement strand
GAGGCACTGAACCGTGAAATGGTGAACCTGCCCATGGCGCAGTCGTCCACTGGGGTCGAGTACCGCGCCTGCTCGGCCATCGACATTGCCTTGTGGGACATATTCGGCAAAGTCTGCCAGCAGCCTGTTCACCAGATGCTTGGAGGCTTGTGCCGCGAAAAACTTCGCATCTACAACACCTGTGCGGGCTACAAATACGTTCGCTCTAACAACATCAAGCCTGTTTCGAACTGGAATGCAGGTGTTACGCAAGGCCCGTATGAAGACCTTGATGCGTTCATGAACCGCGCCGACGGTTTGGCTGAAAGCTTGCTCTCCGAGGGCATTGGAGCCATGAAAATTTGGCCCTTTGACCCCGCCGCCATTGAAAACCAAGGCCTGTTCATCACGGCCGCGCAAATGAAGCGTGCGATCGAGCCTTTCGAAAAAATTCGCAAAACGGTTGGCGACCAGATGGAGATCATGGTGGAGTTCCATTCCTTGTGGACCCTGCCTGCAGCCAAGGAAATTGCCCGCGCCTTGGAGCCCTACCAACCCCGCTGGTACGAAGACCCGATTCGCATGAACTCGCCCCAGGCCTTGGCTGAATACGCACGCGACACCTCGGTGTGGGTCTGCGCCAGCGAAACCCTGGGCTCGCGCTGGGCCTATAAAGATTATCTCGACAGGGATGCCGCGCACGTGGTGATGGCTGACCTGTGCTGGACGGGTGGATTGACAGAGGGCCGAAAAATAGCGGCCATGGCCGAAACCTACCATCGACCTTTTGCACCGCACGATTGCATTGGTCCTGTCGGTTTTGCTGCTGCAGTGCACATGTCCTTCAGCCAGCCCAATACCTTGATTCAAGAATCCGTTCGGGCTTTTTACAGCGGCTGGTACAAGGAACTGGTGACCCAAGTCCCCCGCATTGAGGGCGGCTACGTTTATCCCATGCAGGGATACGGCTTGGGCCTTGAGCTCCAGCCTAGCGTCTTCAAGCGACCTGACCTGCATACCCGACACAGCAAGCTCTGAACCAAGTCAGTCACCTGTTGGCAAGGCTTGCGTGCGTGCGTGCTTGTGAACTTTAAATTTAACCCTACGCCTACCATGTCGCTCAAAATTGTCTTTCACGGCACCAACGCTGCCAATTTCCGCAAAGGTTTCGAAACGTTCATTGACAACGCACACCTCATCGTGGATGTCAGTGATGCACTCGATCAGCCTGAGGAGCGCGCACACTTTGAATCTGCAGATGTGGTCGTGGGCGTTGCCCTCAACGCTCACATGCCATCACCCAAAAATGCGCGTCTGTTTCAAGCACCTGCGGCGGGTACGGACGCCATCGACTGGGGCTGTCTGCCAGCGCAGTCGGCCTTGTGTAACTGCTTTGGTCATGAAAATGCCATTGCCGAATACGTGTTCGCTGCGCTTTTGGCACGACACGTGCCGCTGCATGAAGCTGACCGCGACCTGCGACAGCAGAAATGGACTTTTTGGGCCGGTCAACCGAATGCGCTTCGAACAGAGCTTGGCGCCCAAACACTGGGCTTGGTGGGCTACGGTCACATTGCGCAAGCCCTTGCGGCGCGTGGCAAAGCGTTCGGCATGCGGGTCTTGGCGGCCAACCGCAGCCCAGTGCATGACGCTTTGGTGGACCAGGCCTTTAGCTTGAATGAACTCCATCAGATGTTGGCGCACGTCGATGTGCTGGTGGTCACCTTGCCCTTGACGCCGCAGACCACCGGCCTGATTGACGCCAGTGCACTGCAAGCCATGGCTGCACACGCTTTGATTGTGAACGTGGGACGAGGTCCTGTGGTTCAGGAGCAAGCCTTGTTTGAGGCGCTTCAAAAGCAACAAATTGCTGGCGCAATTTTGGACACTTGGTACCAATACCCGTCACCAACGCAAGCCACTGGCGAACCGTCACGGTTTGACTTTGCCAGCCTGCGCAACGTTGTGATGACGCCGCACATGTCGGGTTGGACGCAAGGCACGGTGCATCGGCGCCAGCAAACCATGGCCGACAACATCACGCGGCTGCAGCTTGGGCAAGCTTTGGTGAACGTCGTACGCGCACCACAGGGCTGAAACACCGCGCCGTGATGCGCCGTAAAACCTGAGTCCCGCGAAGGTCTGAATCTGCACACAAACCCTTAGCTGGCCTTCTTTTTTAGAATGCATCTGATGACACCCTTCAGACCTCACGCCATTTGCACCGCCATTCGCAGCGCCGTTTTGCAGCAACTGGCACGCGGCACAGGCCTCGTGCTCTTGAGTACACACCTCGCCATGGCCAACCCAGTGAGCGAACCATCGGTTAATACCGTTCGTTTAGGCCAAGGTGAATTTCGCTATTTTGGCTTTCAGGTCTACCAAGTCGCGCTCGATGCCAAGCAGCGCATCGATGCCTTGCAATGGGATCAGCACGCGTTGACGCTGACCCTGACCTACCGCCGCGCCTTGAAAGGTGCCGCGATTGCAGAACGCTCTTTGGAAGAAATGCGCCGCTCGCAAGCCATTGATGCTGTGCATGAACTGGCTTGGCTGAACGACATGCGCCGCTGTTTTCCTGATGTGCAAGAAGGTGACCGTTTGCAAGGCTTTTACCAGCCTGCAGCAGGCATCCGCTTTGACCACAATGGCAAATCCGTGTGCACGCTCAAAGACGCCGACTTTGCCAAGCAGTTCATGGGCATCTGGTTGCATGTGTCCACCTCGGCGCCCGATTTGCGTGCGCAATTGCTGGGCTTGCGCGGCGCTGAAGGCAGCTGATGGCCGGCGTACCCGCGACTGAATTTTCTGCGCGCGACGGCTGGCACTATGGGCTCATGGGCCTGCCCCTGGCATTTGTGGCCCTGCCTTTGTATGTCCACTTGCCACATCTTTATGGCCAGGTCTATGGTTTTTCGCTCAGCGCCTTGGGCGCTATTTTGCTAGGCGTTCGCTTGCTTGACGCGCTCATAGACCCCTGGTTGGGTCGCTGGTGCGACGTCTTGTTTGCCCGCACACCTGTGGCCGTGTTGCAGCTCTCGGGCTGGGCGTGCGCCATGCTGGGCATGGGTATGTGGGGGCTGTTGATGCCTCCTTCATGGGCTCAGAACTACCTGGGTTTTTGGCTGGCTTTGGGCTTGGTGCTGGTTTACCTGGCGTTCAGCTTGCTGACCATTGCACACCAAAGTTGGGGGGCACGACTTGGTGGTGCCGCGCTGGTGCGTGCCCGCATCGTCACCTGGCGAGAAGGCTTAGGACTCGTTGGCGTAGTCAGCGCTTCTGTGCTGCCCAGTCTGATCGGTTGGGGCGGCTGGGTGAGCGTTCTGATGCTGGCGCTAGGCTTGGCCTGGTGGCAGTGGCACCAGGCGCCCCGTCCGACCCAAACGACGGGGTCCCATAACGTGGCAAGCGCCATTTGGCGGCCTTGGCGAAGCCAGGCCTTCAGGCAACTCATCGCAGTATTTGTGGTCAACGGTTCTGCCAGTGCGGTGCCCGCAACACTGGTGCTGTTTTTCATCCAAGACCGGCTTGGCGGCAAAGCATTTGAAGGTCTTTTTTTAGGCGTCTACTTTCTCAGTGCTGCCATCTCCTTGCCCGTTTGGCTGCGCCTAGTCAAAGCAAGCAGCCTGGTTTTTGCCTGGGGCTGCGGCATGCTTTTGTCGATTGGGGTGTTCGCCTGGGTTTTGATGTTGGGCCATGGTGATCTGATCGCCTATGCCATCATCTGCGCCCTGTCGGGTGCGGCTTTGGGCGCCGACCTGGCTATTCCCAGCGCGCTTTTGGCCTTGTTGGTGGCCAAGCAGGGCGATGAATCAACACACGCGGGCGCCTATTTCGGTTGGTGGCATGTAGCCACCAAACTGAACCTGGCGCTCGCCGCTGGTGTGAGTTTGCCTCTGTTGTCTGCGTTGGGATACGCTCCTGGCAGCACGACAGTGGAGGGGCTGCTGGCCTTGAGCTGGGTGTACGCGGCCTTGCCTTGTGTGCTCAAGGCCCTTGCCGCCGTACTGCTTTGGCGTACTGCTAAAAACTGGTCAGGCTCAGGCTTGACAAATTGATTTTCGGTGTTGCAACTAAGAGGAGTTCGTGATGTTGTCTGTTTTGAAACGCATGGCCATGGCCATCACCCTGGCGGGTGTCATCGCCCTCGGCTTGAGCGCTTGTGCCAGCCAGCAAATAGCGGCCTACCAAGGCGTGCAGCCCACATTAGACTTGCGCGATTATTTCAACGGTCGCTTGACGGCCTATGGCATGTTTCAGGATCGCAGCGGCCAGGTCATCAAACGCTTCACCGTCACCATGGATTGCAGCTGGCAAGGTGACCAAGGCGTATTGGACGAACACTTCACCTACGCCGATGGCAGCACCCAGCGCCGCGTTTGGCGCCTGACACGCGGCTCAGATGGCAGCTACACCGGCCAAGCAGACGACGTGGTCGGACAGGCCAGCGGGGTGCTTGCTGGGAACGCCTTCCACTGGACCTACACCTTGCGCCTACCGGTGGATGGTGCTGTTTACGAGGTTCAGTTTGATGACTGGATGTATTTGATTGACGAGCGCGTGATGCTCAACCGCGCCACCATGCGTAAGTTTGGCGTGCGCTTAGGTGAGGTGACACTGTCCTTTGTGAAGCCCTGAACGCCGGGGCCACTGAAGACACCAACCAAGTGCCGCCGCGGGTCGCTGTGTGGCGTGCGGCGCCTATTGATTTTGTGAGCTGCGGTGCGCCCAGCCCGTCGTGTGCTTTTCAATGTAGCTAAACAGCTCATACATGACCATCGCCATGGCGCCGACCACCACCAAGCCAGAGAAAGCCAAGCCCATTTGCATGGCTGAGCCGGCTGAGATCAAGAGGTAGCCAATGCCTTCGTTCGATGCAGTCATTTCTGACACCGTGGTGCCCACAAAGGCCAGCGTGATGGCAACCTTGAGTGAGCCGAAAAAATACGGCATGGAACGCGGCAGACCGACCTTGATCAGCACGTCCCAGCGCTTGGCACCGAGCACGCGCAGCACATCTTCGAGCTCAGGCTCCAGGGTCGCCAAGCCGGTCGCAATATTGACCATGATCGGGAAAAAGCTGATCAGAAACGCCGTGAGGATGGCTGGACCAACCCCAATGCCAAACCAGACCACCAAAATGGGCACGAAAGCCGCTTTGGGCAAGGCATTAAAGGCCGTCATCAGTGGGTACACGGCCGCATAAGCCAAGCGCGAACTGCCAACCACAAAGCCCAGCAACACACCCACCACGATCGCAATACCAAAGCCGGCCATGGTGACCCAGTAGGTACGCCAGGCGTGGCCAGCAATCACCGGGCCGTATTCAACCGTTTGGGTCGCGATGCGCCAGGGGCTGGGGAAGATGAATTCAGAGACCTCAAAACCTCGACACACCGCTTCCCACAGCACAAGTGTCACAAGCAACAGCACCCAAGGAGCCCAGCGTTCAAGCGTTTTGTCGTTCATGGCATCCTACGGTTTGTGGTTGGCGTCATTGCTGCGCATGGCGCCAATATGGCCACGCAGTTCATGCACGATGTCCGTGAAGTGCGGTGTGTAGGTAATTTCAAGATCCCGCGGACGTGGCAAATCAATGTTGCGCTTGACCACGAAGCGCCCGGGACTCTTGCTCATCACATACACGGTATCGGCCAGAAACACAGATTCGCGCAGGTCATGCGTGACCAGAATCACATTGAATTTCTGCGCCTGCCACAGGTCACGCAAGATACACCAAAGCTCCTCGCGCGTGAAGGCATCGAGCGCGCCAAAGGGCTCATCGAGCAGCAGCATCTTGGGCTCATGGATGAGTGCGCGGCAAATGCTCGCGCGCTGCTGCATGCCCCCGGAGAGCTGCCAAGGAAATTTGTCTTCATAGCCAGCCAAACCGACGGTGTGCAACAAGCCGCGCGCGCGCTCAGCGTACTCGAGTTTTTTTTGCTTGAAGTTTGAGCGGTAAGGCTCCACGATTTCCAAGGGCAAGAGCACGTTGTCCAAGGTGGTGCGCCACGGCAGTAAAGATGAGGCCTGAAACGCCATGCCACTGATCTTCAACGGCCCGTTTACCAATTCACCGTCCACCAGGATCTGACCACGGCTGGGTTTTTTCAAACCCGTGGTCAGCTTCATGAACGTGGACTTGCCGCAACCAGACGGACCCACGATGGCGATGAATTCACCGCGCTGGACCTGCAAATTGATGTCTTCAACCGCAAAATGATTTTGCGCTAACAACTCATCGTTGTAGGCAAGCCAGACGTCTTGAAAGTCAACAAAAGCGGTATCAGACATTGAACAGGTTTGTTGCGCAAGCCGTTGCGGCTTGCGTAGGTAAAGAAACAAACCAATCGCGCCGCACAAGTACGGCGGACTGCGGTTTTACATCTTGGGTTTAGGCAGGATGTTGAGCTGGCTGGCGCTGGGCAGGAAAGAGCCATCCCAGATGTCTTCGGCTTTCACCCGAGTTTTGGTTTTGAACGCATCGGACACTTGCGAAGCCATCAGACTCAGCCTTGGGCCTTTGACTTGGCCAAAGCCTTCCTCGCGCGCTGATGGGCTGTTGATCACGGTGTCGATGGCCAATTTCAAACGGCGTGTTTCCAGACCGACATTGATGATGCCGTCACGTGCTTTCACCGCCTCGATGGCCTTGGCTGGGTCGGCGATCACGTCTTTAGCACCTTTGGCAAATGCAGCCAAGAAGGCGCGCACAGCCTCAGGATGCTCTTTAATCATTTTGGGGCTAGCGATCACGGCATTGCCATAGAGCTTGACGCCAAAGTCTGGGTATTGCATGACCACGACGTCTGCAGGCTTAACGCCGCGCGCTTCGATGTTGAGCAAAGAGGTGAAGGTGAACCCCGTGATCGCATCGACATCACCACGCACCAACATGGTTTCACGCAGCGGTGGATCCATGGCTGTCCAATTCACGTTGCCAATGTCATTGGCCTTTTGAAAGATGGGGAAGGCGCGTCGGCCGGCATCAAACACGGGGGCACCAAGCTTCTTACCCGCCAGGTCGGCCGGCGTCTTGATACCCGACTTCTTCAAGGCCATGACCGAGGCGGGCGTGTTGTTGTACACCATCATCACCGCCACCGGCTTGTTGGGTGCGTCGGGGTTGTTGGCATGGAACTCCATCAAAGCGGCCAGGTCGGCAAAACCCATGTCGTAAGTGCCAGAAGCCACCCGTGTAACAGCCGCACCAGAGCCGTTACCCGCATCCAC
>CAWUSQ010000060.1:0-50416 GCA_963925275.1 uncultured Rhodoferax sp. | reverse complement strand
TCCCCTTTGGTATAAGCCCAGTCGAAGAATTTGAAGACTTCAGTGGCATTAGCGGGTTTGTCCTGCTCCAAGTGCATCAGGATAAACGTGGCGGTGGAAATAGGCCAGGCGTCTTTACCAGGCTGGTCCGTAATCAGTTGGTAAAACGACTTGCTCCAGTCTGCACCTGCTGCGGCCGCTTTGAAGCTTTCTTCTGACGGTGCAACGAACACGCCTTCTTTGTTTTTAAGCAATGCGTAAGTCATTTTGTTTTGTTTGACGTAGGCATATTCCACATAGCCAATCGAGTTAGGCAACCGGCTCACAAAGGCTGCCACGCCTTCGTTGCCTTTGCCACCCGCACCCACTGGCCAGTTCACGGCTGTACCTTGGCCCACTTTTGTTTTCCACTCTTCACTGACGCGGCTGAGGTAGTTGGTGAAATTGAAGGTCGTGCCAGAGCCATCTGCGCGGCGCACGGGGGCGATGTCCGCATCTGGCAGGTTTAAACCAGGGTTCAGTGCTTTGATGGCAGCATCATTCCACTTGGTGATCTTGCCCAGGTAAATGTCGGCCAAGACGCTGCCATCGAGCTTCATTTGACCTGGTGCGATGCCTTTGATGTTGATCACAGGCACGGTGCCACCGATCACCGTTGGAAACTGAAACTGACCTTTTTTGGCTAAAACTTCGTCAGTCAGTGGCATGTCGGAGGCGCCAAAATCTACCGTCTTGGAGTCAATTTGTTTGATACCTGCACCAGAACCTACGGATTGGTAATTGACCCGTACGCCGGTGGCCTTGTTGTACGCCGAAGCCCATTTGGCATACACAGGTGCTGGAAAGCTCGCTCCTGCACCGGTAACTTGCTGGGCTTGGGCAGTGCCCACCATGGCCAAACCAGTCACTACAGAAAGAGCTACCAAAGTTCGTGTTGCGTTGCGTTTCATGTCATTTCCTTTTAAAGCTATCAATCAAAAATAAGTGCAGTTGTTCCTTGCAGGCTCTAATTTACGACGCTTATGTGACAGGTCTGTGACACAAAGCCAATTTGTCCAAATTTCTTTGTTGGACCCACGCAGCCCCAGCGGTTGGCCCCCACCTGAGTGTGCCCTAGTCACCCTGCACCGCTGCCACGCAGTGATATGCTGGGGTCTGCGTAATTGACCTTCAATCATGACAACTTCGCAACGTTTAGCCGTGGTGGACTTGGGATCCAACAGTTTTCGACTCGAAATTGGGCGCCAGGTAGACACTGGTTTCAAGCGAACTGCGTATTTCAAGGAGACCGTGCGTTTAGGTGGCGGCCTTGATGACAAGGGCATGCTAACGCCACAGGCCATGCAAACCGGCTGGGACTGTTTGGCGCGCTTTGGGCGTGAGTTGGTCGGTTTTGCTGCGCACGAAGTCCGTGCGGTGGCCACACAAACCCTGCGCGATGCCCTCAACAGAGATCTTTTTCTGGCGCACGGTGAAGCCCAGCTGGGGTTTCCCATCGAAGTGATTTCGGGTGACATGGAAGCACGCTTGATTTACCAAGGCGTGGTTGCAGGCTTGCCCCCGAGCTCAGAGCGGCAACTGGTGATTGACATTGGCGGGCGCTCCACTGAGATCATCATCGGCCAATCCCAACAAATCGTCTGGCTGCAATCGTTTCCCATCGGGAGCGTGGCGTGGTCACTGCAGCACTTTGCCGATGGCGTTTTCACAGCATCAGCGTTCATGCAAGCCGAAGAGGCTGCCAAAAAGGTGCTGCGCGCACCACTGCAAAATTTTATCGACCGGCAGTGGCATACCGCCTATGGCGCGGCGGGCACTGTCAACGCTGTAGCCGATGTTCTGGAGAAAACAGGCTGGGATGCCGTGCACATTGATCGACACGCACTGGACTGGCTCTACACGCAATTGCTCTTGGCTGGCCGAATGCAACACCTGGTACTACCTGGCCTTCGGGATGACCGAAAACCCGTGATTGCCGGTGGGCTAAGCCTGTTACGCGCCTTGATGGACCTGCTCGGCATTCAACAACTCACCCACGCAAAAGGCGGCCTGCGCCATGGACTGCTGCAGTCAATGGCGCGTGTACTTGGGAGGCCTCCAACGATTGACAGCAGTGCCAATCCCCTGCCGCTGGTTTGCCATGATGAGAGCGTCGTCAGGCAGCACGGATCAATCAACTGAATCGACCAAAACCTCAATCCAACCACTTTTGCATGAACAAGGCCTGACCCACCTTTGGATCGAGTTGGTAATTTTCAAATCCAAAACGTCTGTAGGCACTGATGGCGAAGGTGTTACCGCTGAGAACTTCCAGGGTGAGCTTGCACGCGCCGCGCCCGCGCCCAATTTGAGCCACCAGCTGCAACATGTGCGTGGCCAACCCTTGACCTCGGTGCGATGCCAGCACCACCACGTCGTGCACATTGACCAGAGGCTTACAGGCGAAGGTTGAAAAACCCTCCACACAATTCACCAAACCAACAGGGCCAACAGCCCGATCCCATGCCAAAACGCTGAAGAGGCTTTCACGGCGCATCATCGCAGCAGGCAAGTTCTGTCTGGCATAGTCTGAGAGCGGCTCGCCACCACCCATAGGGTCCCTGGCGTAGCGGTCCAGAAGCTCGAGTACGGCCTGCATGTGTTCAGGGTTGGCGTAATCCGCCGCGAACACGCGCACATCGGCCGCCATGGTGCACCCTACGCGCTGATGGTGTCAGCAATGCGCTGGGCGCACGCCTGCGCTTGGACGGCATCACGGGCTTCAACCATGACACGCAACAATGGCTCTGTGCCACTGGCGCGGATCAAAACACGGCCAGCGTCACCCAGCAAGGTGCTCACGGCATTGGTTTCGGCTTGAAGTGCTTCATTGTCCTGCCAGTTCAACCCAGGCTGAATGCGCACATTGATCAAGGTCTGGGGAAACAGGCTCACTTCTGACAGCAAATCAACCAGGCTTTTCTGGCTGCGGACCATGGCCTGCAAAATTTGCAAAGCAGAGATCAAACCGTCACCGGTGGAGTGCTTGTCCAAGGCCAGCAAATGGCCCGAGCCTTCTCCCCCCAAAAGCCATCCACGCTGCTCAAGCAATTCCAATACGTAACGGTCTCCCACTTTGGCTCTGACAAATTCCACACCACGGTTTTTCAAGGCGACTTCAACAGCCATGTTGGTCATCAAAGTACCCACCACACCGGGGACAGCTTCACCTTGCGCCAGGCGGTCATTGACCATCAAATACAGCAACTCATCGCCGTTAAACAACCGGCCTTGGGCGTCAACCAGCTGGAGGCGATCGGCGTCGCCGTCCAACGCCACACCCAAATCCGCTTTGTGTTCAGCCACCGCCTTGATGAGTGCCTGAGGGTGGGTAGCGCCAACCTGGCGATTGATGTTCAAACCATCGGGTGAACAACCAATGGCAATCACCTCAGCGCCAAGTTCATGAAAAACTTTTGGCGCAATATGGTAAGCCGCGCCATGGGCTCCGTCGACGACGATACGTAGCCCGCGCAGGCTCAGGCTGTTGTGAAACGTGCTCTTACAAAATTCAATGTAGCGCCCTGCAGCGTCATCCAAACGCCTGGCCTTGCCTAGATTGGCAGAGTCCATCCACTTGGGCTCCTCAGCCAGTGCCGCCTCGACCTCAAGCTCCCAGGCGTCAGGCAGCTTGGTTCCTTGGGCACTGAAAAATTTGATGCCATTGTCTGCGAAGCCGTTGTGACTGGCACTGATCACCACGCCAAGTGAAGCCCGCTGCGAACGCGCCAAATAGGCCACTGCAGGCGTTGGCAGGGGGCCCAGCAGCACCACATCCACGCCAGCCGAATTGAAGCCGCTCTCTAAGGCACTTTCCAACATGTAGCCAGAGATCCGCGTGTCCTTGCCAATCAGTACCACTGGGTTCTTGTGGCTGCGGTGCAGTACACGACCCACGGCATGGCCCAAACGCAAAATAAAGTCTGGCGTGATGGGTGACTGACCAACGGTGCCGCGAATACCATCCGTGCCAAAGTACTGTCGTGTCATGTTTTATGTTCCCTGTGACCTGAGCTTGGCCTTGACTTGGATTATCGGGCACTCGCGACGACTTTGAGCGCTTGTACGGTTTCCAATACATCGTGCACCCGAACCACGTGAGCACCTCGCTGGACCGCCAACACACAGGCCGTCACGCTGGGCACCAGACGTTCACCGGCGGCAAGCGGTGCTGACTGCGGGGTCATGTGCGCCAGTGATGATTTACGCGACCAACCAACCAGCAAAGGTAAGCCAATCTGGCGCAGAGCTGTCTGGCGTGCCAGTAAGTCAAAATTTTGCGCCCTTGTTTTGCCAAAGCCAATACCGGGGTCCACAGCGATGCGCTCGGCGGCCACACCCGCAGCCTGCAGCACTGTGACACGCGCGCGTAAAAACGCAAGCACTTGGGCTAAGACGTCGCCGTGCATCGGGGCTGTTTGCATGGTCATGGGCTCACCGTGCATGTGCATCAAGCAGATCCCACAGGCAGGATGTTGCGCCACCACCTGGACACCTGAGACACCTGCATCATCGCGCCAGCGCAAAGCCCAGATGTCATTGATGATGTCTGCGCCCAAGTCCAGCACCGCTTGCATCACCCGAGGCTTGTAAGTGTCAACAGAGATCGGCACGCCTAAGTGCACGGCCTCTTTGAGCACTGGCAACAAGCGTGCCAGCTCATCGGACTCAGCAAGCGGCGTTGCACCTGGCCGGCTGGACTCTGCACCAAGGTCAAGCAAATCTGCGCCGTGACCGATCAGCCGCTCACAGCGCGCTAAGGCCGCACAAACACTGGCATTTTGGCCACCATCGGAAAACGAGTCCGGCGTGAGATTGACGATGCCCATGACCTGCGGACGGCTCAGATCGATCCGGAAGCGACTGGTTTCCCAAGACAAGGTGGACATGGGTGTGAGCGAACGATAAACCGTAAAAAAGCGGGGTCAGAACCCCGCTTTTCTATACTCCGTCATGCTCAGGCTGCCGTAGGCGAAGCGTCAGGCTTGACTGCCGGTGTACCGCTACTGCCGTTGTCAGAGCCCGTAGCCGGCGGCGTACGCGGGGTCCAATCTTTAGGCGGACGCGGCTCCTTGCCCGCCAAAATATCATCCAGCTGCTCTGCATCAATGGTTTCCCACTCCAGCAAGGCCTTGGCCATGACGTGCATGTGCTCGCTGTGCTCTTCAATCAAGCGCCGCGCCAAGGCATACTGCTCATCGATGATGCGACGGACTTCAGCGTCGACCTTTTGCATGGTCTCTTCGCTCATGTGGGTGGTTTTGGTGACTGATCGACCCAAAAACACTTCACCCTCGTTTTCAGCATAAACCATTGGCCCCAGCGCGGCCGTCATGCCATAGCGCGTCACCATGTCGCGGGCAATCTGGGTGGCCCGTTCAAAGTCATTGCTGGCGCCCGTTGTCATCTGGTTCATGAACACTTCTTCCGCAATACGCCCACCAAACAACATGCTAATTTGATTGAGCATGTATTCTTTGTCGTAACTGTAGCGGTCTTGCGCAGGCAAGCTCATGGTCACGCCCAGCGCGCGCCCGCGAGGAATGATGGTCACTTTATGCACTGGGTCGCACTTGGGCAAGAGCTTGCCGATCATCGCGTGGCCAGCTTCATGGTACGCCGTGTTGCGGCGCTCCGACTCCGGCATGACCATGCTCTTGCGCTCAGGACCCATCAAGATTTTGTCCTTGGCTTTCTCAAAATCTTGCATTTCCACCGTGCGGGCATTGCGCCTTGCAGCCATCAGTGCGGCTTCATTGCACAAGTTAGCCAAGTCTGCGCCGCTCATGCCCGGCGTGCCACGAGCAATCACACTGGCATTGACATCCGGATTCAAGGGGATTTTGCGCATGTGCACCATCAAGATCTGCTCGCGACCACGGATATCGGGAAGCGTGACATAAACTTGGCGGTCAAAACGACCAGGGCGCAGCAACGCAGAATCCAGGATGTCAGGGCGGTTGGTAGCTGCAACCACAATCACACCGACATTCGTCTCGAACCCGTCCATTTCGACCAGCATCTGGTTCAAGGTTTGTTCGCGCTCATCGTTGCCTCCGCCCAAGCCTGCGCCGCGCTGGCGACCAACGGCATCAATTTCATCGATGAAGATGATGCACGGTGCATTTTTCTTTGCGTTGTCAAACATGTCGCGAACGCGCGACGCGCCAACACCAACGAACATCTCCACAAAATCTGAGCCTGAGATGCTGAAGAACGGTACTTTGGCTTCGCCTGCAATACTTTTTGCCAACAGGGTTTTACCTGTTCCAGGAGGGCCAACTAGCAGCAAACCGCGCGGAATACGACCGCCGAGCTTCTGAAATTTGGATGGGTCTTTCAAGAAGTCGACCACCTCTTTGACTTCTTCTTTGGCCTCATCACAGCCCGCCACATCAGCGAAGGTAACCACATTGCTGTTCTCGTCCAGCAAACGCGCCTTGCTCTTGCCAAAGCTGAACGCTCCACCTTTGCCGCCACCTTGCATTTGCCGCATGAAATACACCCACACGCCAATCAGCAAGAGCATAGGGCCCCAACTCACCAGCAGGGTCATCAGCAGCGAACCCTCTTCCCTTGGGCGAACGTCAAACTTAACGTCGTTGTCAATCAGGTCGCCCACCAAACCGCGATCAAGGTAAGTAGCCGTGGTGCGCACCTTGCGCTCATCACTGGTCACTGCAATGATCTCTGTGCCGCTGGGGCCTTCTTGAATCAGGGCGCTTTTGATGCGCTTGGCATGCACCTCATCGAGAAAGTCTGAATAGCCAATGTAACTGGTACCTGCGCCTGGTCGCGCATCAAACTGCTTGAAGACGGTGAAAAGCACCATCCCAATCACCAGCCAGACTGCGACCTTTGAAAACCATGGATTGTTCAAACAATACTCCCGTCAATACACAACATGTTGATGCTTTCCTTGGTGTCAATTCTAGACTTTCCTTACCAGCGGGTCACATCGGCTTGCCAATTTCGCCACAGCATTTAAAAGGGATTCATGGCGCTTTTAGGCCAAGTCCAACCAGAAACGTTTCAGCCGACTTGTCGCGCGAGGCCTTGGGCTTGATGCGCTTGACTGCCTTGAAGGTTTCTGAGAAGCGTTTAAACAGCGTGTCATAGCCTGCACCATGGAACACTTTGGCCACCAGTGCGCCTTCTTGTTTGAGGTGCGATTGGGAAAACTCAAGCGCCAATTCAATGAGCAGTTCCACCCGCGCCGCATCAGCTGAAGCAATGCCTGAGAGGTTGGGCGCCATGTCAGACACCACCACGTCGGCCAATTGACCGTTCATGTGATCGGACAACGCGCTGAGGACCGCATCGTCGCGTAGGTCACCTTGGATGAAAACCACACCCTCAATTGGCTCCATGGGCAACATGTCCAGTGCAATGATGCGCCCGTTGAGCTCGCTTACCGAAGCACCATCACTTGCGACCGTCTTGCGTGCGAGCTTGCGCCGCACATACTGACTCCAAGCACCCGGGGCCGAGCCCAGATCGACAATCAACTGACCGGGCCTGATCAAGCGCAGCGACTCATCGATTTCCATCAACTTGTAAGCGGCACGCGCGCGGTAGCCCTCTTTTTGCGCAAGTTTCACAAAAGTGTCGTTCACATGGTCATTGAGCCACGCCCGATTCACTTTACTGCTTTTAGTTGCTGATTTCATATGCTCCGATCCAGCAGATAATACTGCCATGCCCCACATTCAATTAACGACAGCAGAGCGCAAAGCGCACCGCGCCTTGGCGCACCATCTCGACCCCGTGGTCATGATCGGCAGTGACGGACTGACTCAGGCCGTCAAAAATGAAATTGACGCCGCCCTGAAGGCACACGGCCTGATCAAGGTGCGCGTGCTCGGCGATGACCGAGCAGCCCGCGAAGTCATCTACGACACCTTGGCTGATGAACTCAACGCCGGCCAGATCCAACACATTGGCAAATTACTGGTGTTTTGGCGCCCGCGCCCTGATCGCGCCAAAGCCGTAGACGAAGACCGCATGCCGGCGCCTAAAGACGTCAAAGTGCTCAAATTCAGCAAACGCGGTGGCCAGCGACCCGAAGTCAAGACCTTGCGGGTGCTGGGCAACCAGCGACTAAGCTCAGGCGGTCAAATCAAGCGCGCCAAGCGCAAGCCCATCAGCATCAAAAAGCGCAACCAAAACTGAAGGCCATACACGGCGCTAACGGGCAGCGCCGTCACGCCTCAGAAAGCCCCATAAAACCACGCCTGCACTTAAACACTGCAGGGCGTAAAACAAAGTACCCAGCGCATGCCAAAACGGCAGGTTTTCTCTGGCAACAATATGCGGTGCCACCGCGAACTCTGACAACAAGGCCAGCAACATACCCAGACCGATAAAGGTTTGAGACAGTGTGCGGCTTGAGCGTGCATCACGGCGTTCCAGCGCCAGCAAAAATAAACTGCAGACCACTGCCACCCAGGTTTGCGCCGTGAACAAGACAGCCGCCATTTGACCAGCCATATAAGGGGTAGGCATGCGCATAAACAGCAAAGGCACCACCCAAAAACCAACGGCGCACAAACTGGCCCACCACAGTGCTGCGACCCATGGCCCCAAAGACCACATGAAGTTTTTCATCTAGCGGTAGTGAACGGCAACCACTTCAAAATGGCGCACACCACCGGGCGCTTGCACCACGGCCACATCGCCTTGCTCTTTGCCGATCAAGGCACGCGCAATCGGACTGTTGATGTTGACCAGGCGAAGTTTGATATCAGCCTCGTCTTCGCCCACGATTTGGTAGGTCACCCGATCGCCTGACTCCTCGTCCTCAAGCTCAACCGTTGCACCAAACACCACTCGACCGTCGGCATCCAATGTGGCGGGGTCTATGATTTGAGCCGCAGAGAGCTTGCCTTCAAGGTCTTGAATGCGACCTTCAACAAAGCCTTGCTTGTCTTTGGCAGATTCGTACTCTGCGTTTTCGCTCAGATCGCCTTGCGCGCGCGCTTCAGAAATCGCATTGATCACCGCAGGGCGATCAACCGTTTTGAGCCTGTGCAGTTCGGCTTTCAGAATCTCTGCACCGCGTTTCGTGATGGGAAGGGTCGCCACTGACAACTCCGTAAAAAAACTAGTTCACAAATTGAAACCGCCGAACGATGACGTCCGGCGGCATGACCTGATTATGCCGTGGCCTGAGAAGCAGAACGGCAGACCCCGACAGGTGGTTTAAGCCGCGTTCACCAAGGCGTGCATTTCCTGCAATGAAATCACGTCCAGATCATCCATGAAGCGCATACCTTCAACCGCCGCTTCGGCGCCCGAGATGGTGGTAAAGGTTGTGACTTGTGCAGCCAGCGCAGACGTGCGTATATGGCCAGAGTCAGCGATGGCATTGCGGCGTTCTTCCACGGTGTTAACAACCAAAGCGATCTCTCCATTCTTGATCAAGTCAACAATATTGGGTCGACCTTCGGTCACCTTGTTAACGACTGCACAGGCAACGCCAGCCGCATTGATGGCGGCAGCAGTTCCTTTGGTAGCCACCAATGGGAAGCTCATGGCCACCAATGCGCGGGCAACATCTACGGCGCGGGCTTTGTCACTGTCTTTGACCGACAAGAATACTTTGCCACTGGAGGCGCCAGCGGCATCCAGCGCCTTTGGCAACTTGGACTGCGCACCCATTTGCGATTTAACAAAAGCCTCACCAAAGGTTTTTCCTACACCCATGACCTCCCCTGTGGACTTCATCTCTGGCCCCAAAATGGTGTCCACACCCGGGAACTTCACAAATGGGAATACCGCTTCTTTGACGCTGAAATAAGGCGGGGTGACTTCACGCACGATGCCTTGCTCAGCCAAGGTCTGGCCCACCATACAGCGCGCAGCAATTTTAGCTAACTGCACGCCAGTGGCTTTGCTCACAAAAGGCACGGTGCGCGAGGCACGCGGATTGACCTCGAGCACAAAAATGGCATCCTGGCCATCGAGCTTTTGAATCGCAAACTGCACGTTCATCAAACCCACCACATTCAAGGCGTCGGCCATGGCCGCCGTTTGGCGTTTGATCTCTGCCACTGTAGCGGCTGACAGGCTGTCGGGCGGCAGCGAACAGGCCGAGTCGCCACTGTGCACACCGGCTTGCTCAATATGCTCCATCACGCCACCAATCAGGGACTTTCCACTGGCATCGCGCACGCAGTCCACATCACACTCGATGGCGTCGTTCAGGAAACGGTCCAGCAGCACGGGCGAATCATGAGAGACCTTGACCGCCTCGCGCATGTAACGCTCCAAATCACGCTGCTCGTGGACGATTTCCATGGCACGACCGCCTAATACGTAGCTGGGACGCACAACCAAGGGGTAGCCTAAGGTCTGGGCTTTTTCCAATGCATCGGCTTCTGTGCGTGCGGTTGCATTCGGTGGTTGGCGTAATTTCAAGGTGTGCAGCAAGCTTTGGAAACGCTCACGATCTTCAGCCGCATCAATCATGTCAGGACTGGTACCAATGATGGGCACGCCATTGGCTTCAAGGTCAAGAGCAAGCTTCAACGGCGTTTGACCACCGTACTGAACAATCACACCAGCGGGCTTTTCTTTGTCAACGATTTCCAACACGTCTTCCAAAGTCAAGGGCTCAAAATACAGGCGGTCTGAGGTGTCGTAATCGGTTGACACCGTTTCAGGATTGCAGTTGACCATGATGGTCTCATAGCCGTCGTCACGCAAAGCCAAAGCAGCATGCACGCAGCAGTAGTCAAACTCAATACCCTGACCGATGCGGTTGGGCCCCCCACCTAACACCATGATTTTTTTTCGGTTGGTCGGCTGCGATTCGCACTCAGAGCCTTCTGCCTCGTAGGTTGAATACATGTACGCTGTGTTGGTAGCGAATTCGGCCGCACACGTGTCGACCCGTTTATAAACGGGGCGCACACCAAGGGCATGGCGGCGGGCACGCACCGCGGCATCGCTGGTCTTGAGCAACTTGGCCAAACGACGGTCTGAGAAACCCTTTTGTTTCAGCGCACGCAAAGTGGTCGCATCCATAGCGTCCAGCGCAGTGCCCACGCCTGTCGTCGACAGACCATCAATCTCAAGCTCAATTTTGACAATTTGTTCAATTTGAACCAAGAACCAACGATCAATTTTGGTCAGGGCGAAGACTTCGTCCACACTCCAGCCAGCTGCAAACGCATCGCCCACGTACCAAATACGGTCTGGCCCAGGCTCGCCCAACTCTTTTTCAAGCAGCTGGCGATCTTGGGTTTTTTCGTTCATGCCGTCGACGCCGACTTCCAGGCCACGCAAGGCCTTCTGGAACGATTCCTGAAAGGTTCGACCCATTGCCATGACCTCGCCCACACTCTTCATTTGGGTGGTTAAACGGCTGTCAGCAGACGGGAATTTTTCAAATGCGAAACGTGGAATTTTGGTGACCACGTAATCGATGCTGGGTTCAAAGCTGGCCGGTGTGGCGCCCCCTGTGATGTCGTTTCGCAACTCATCCAGTGTGTAACCAATGGCCAACTTGGCCGCCACTTTGGCAATTGGGAAACCGGTTGCTTTGGATGCCAGCGCCGAGGACCGGCTCACGCGCGGGTTCATCTCGATCACAACCATGCGCCCATCTTCGGGGTTGATGGAGAACTGCACATTGGAGCCCCCTGTATCTACGCCAATTTCACGCAACACCGCAAGCGAGGCATTGCGAAGAATTTGGTATTCCTTATCTGTCAAGGTTTGGGCTGGCGCGACCGTGATCGAGTCTCCCGTGTGTACACCCATGGGGTCGAGGTTTTCGATTGAGCAGACGATGATGCAATTGTCCGCCTTGTCGCGCACAACCTCCATCTCGTACTCTTTCCAGCCCAGCAAGGATTCCTCAATCAGCAATTCCTTCGTAGGCGAAGCCTCCAGTCCGCGCCGACAGATCACTTCAAACTCTTCGGCGTTGTAAGCAATGCCCCCGCCAGTGCCGCCCAAGGTAAAACTGGGCCGTATCACGGTCGGAAAGCCAAGCGTTTTTTGAACATCCCACGCCTCTGCCATGTTGTGGGCAATACCCGATCGCGCTGAACCCAAGCCGATTTTGGTCATTGCATCTTTGAACTTTAGACGGTCTTCCGCCTTGTCAATGGCCTCAGGGGTGGCGCCAATCAATTCAACTGGCTTGCCCGTTGCTGCCCCCATGTAACGCTCCAGCACGCCGTTGTGCCACAAATCAAGCGCACAATTTAACGCCGTTTGACCACCCATGGTTGGCAAGATAGCGTCCGGGCGCTCTTTGGCAATGATTTTCTCGACGGTTTTCCAGTTGATCGGCTCGATGTAGGTCACATCGGCCGTATCGGGGTCGGTCATGATGGTTGCCGGATTACTGTTGATCAAAATGACCTTGTAACCTTCTTCACGCAAGGCCTTGCAGGCCTGCACACCCGAGTAATCAAACTCACACGCCTGCCCGATGACGATCGGACCGGCGCCAATGATGAGAACACTTTTTATATCACTACGTTTTGGCATGGTCTTGAACTTAGCTAGGTTACAGGTGCAGCACAAGGCTGTCACGCATCAAAAAAATACAAACCCCAAGGCTCAGCGTGCGCGTGACGCCATGGCGCTTACAAACCGGTCAAACAGGTAGGCGATGTCATTTGGACCCGGCGAGGCCTCAGGGTGGCCTTGAAAACTGAAGGCTGGGCGATCAGTGCGCTCCAGGCCCTGCAAGGTACCGTCAAACAGGCTGACATGGGTCGCGCGGACATTGGCTGGCAAAGTTTTTTCGTCCACTGCAAAACCATGGTTCTGGCTGGTGATGCTGACACGACCATCGTCAAGATTTTTAACCGGATGATTGGCACCATGGTGACCAAATTTCATTTTGAAGGTCTTTGCGCCACTGGCCAAGGCCATGATCTGATGACCCAGGCAGATGCCGAAGCTCGGAATACCCGACTCCATCAATTCAGCCGCGGCAGCTATGGCGTAAGTGCAAGGCTGCGGATCACCGGGACCATTGCTGAAAAATATGCCATCGGGCTGGTGGGCCAGCACCTCTTTCGCGCTGGTTTGTGCCGGCACCACAGTGACCTTACAAGCGCGCGCGCTGAGCATGCGCAGAATATTTTTCTTTACGCCAAAATCGTAGGCCACCACGTGAAAACGCGGCTGTTGCATTTCGCCGTATCCTGGCGCGCCGCCCAGCGCTGGGTGGGATAAAGCCCATTCAGTCTGCGTCCACGCATAAGCAGCGCTCGAGCTCACCACTTTGGCCAAGTCCAGGCCCTGCATAGGCGGTGCGGCTTTGGCCAGCGCCACGGCCTGAGCAATGGCTTGGGGCGACGCAGGCTGACCTTCAGGCAAGGCCACGATGCATGCATTTTGCGCACCATGGGTACGCAAGTGACGCGTGAGTTGGCGCGTATCGACGTTCGCGATGGCCACCGTACCCTGATCAACCAGGTATTGGCTGAGGGTCTGGGTGGCGCGAAAATTAGAGACAATTAAGGACAGGTCTTTGATCACCAAGCCGGCGGCGTGCACTTTGTTGGCCTCAACGTCTTGAGTATTCACACCATAGTTTCCAATATGCGGGTAGGTCAAGGTAACGATCTGCTGGCAGTAGCTCGGATCGGTCAGAATTTCCTGATAACCCGTCATGGCGGTGTTGAAAACAGCTTCTCCAACGGTGCTGCCGGCCGCGCCAATGGATTGGCCAAGATGGACTGTGCCGTCTGCTAAAGCCAAAATGGCCACTGGAAAGGACGCCTTGAGAGACAAAAGCACTGGGTTCTCCGAAAAAGTTACGGTCACGCCCAAGCGCCCTCAGGAGCATTCTCCTGGGCTACTGCAAATCGAGAAGTATTGTTTGGCGCTAGGCGTAAGCGGGTTCAAAATAGCACCTCATTATAGCCACTGACCGGCTAACCGATCGCCCCAAGCCAGCTCAAAAAGGCTTCGTTTGCAGACTTAAACCACCGCAGCCGTGGCACTTGCATGCAGACAAATGGCCGCAGCGCTGGCCACATTCAACGACTCCTCGCCGCCGGGCTGGGCGATGCGAACGTGGTAACCGGCCAGGTCAGCAACCGCATGACAAACGCCCTGCCCCTCATGACCCAGGGCCCAAGCACAAGGCATGGGCAGCTGTCGCTGTTCCAGCATGTGGTGCAGAAATTCACCCCGATGCGAACTCGTCACCATCAAAGGCATCGCAAGTTCTGACAGCACCTCAACCGAAAGTCCTTCATGCAGGTGCAGACCCCAGTGCGCACCCATGCCAGCGCGCAAAACCTTGGGGCTCCACAAGGCCGCCGTACCAGTCAGCGCGAGCACCTGTCGAAAGCCAAAGGCCGAGGCGCTGCGCAGAATCGCACCCACATTGCCAGCATCCTGAACCCGATCAAGAATCACAGTGGCTGTCTGCGCCTGGACAACTTGCGGCGCGGGCAGTTCAAACACAAAGCCCATGCGTGCCGGGGACTCCAAAGCGCTGAGATCGTCATACAAGTCATCAGACACCAACACCGTTTTCGACGCAATCTGCCCCCAAAGTGGCGCCAAATTGACCCAAGAAGACTGGGCGAAGACACCAATCACGGGTCGGATGCCGCGATCAAGACCGGCACGCAGCAGATGATCACCCTCAACCCAGAAACGACCTTGCTTGCGGTACTCTGTGTTGGCATGCACCAAACGGCGCAGCTCTTTCAAGAGCGCGTTGTCGCGGGATTGAATCTGCGTGGTGTTACTCATGGCGTTTGCGGACTCGGGTTGGCTACAAGCACCTCGGCCACTGGCCGAAAACTTCGGCGATGTTCGGGGCATGCGCCGTGCTGGCGCAGGGCTGCCAGATGCTCAACCGTTCCATAGCCCTTGTGGCGTGCAAAGCCATAATTTGGAAAAACCCCATCGTACTGTGCGCACCAGCGGTCACGTGTCACCTTGGCCAAGATAGACGCCGCCGAAATAGCCTCGACGAGCGCATCGCCTCTGACCACTGCTTCACAGCGCATGGGCAAGACCGGTACCCTGTTGCCATCGACCAAGACCAGCTTTGGGGGCAAGCGCAGCGCCAGCACCGCGCGGCGCATCGCCAGCATGGTGGCTTGCAAAATGTTCAGCTCATCAATTTCCGCCACGCTGGCATGTGCCACCGCACTGCACAAGGCTTTGGCCAGGATCTCATCAAAGAGCCGCTCTCGCTTTGAAGCCGAGAGCACTTTAGAGTCATTGAGACCAAGGATCGGACAACGGGGGTCCAGAATGACCGCCGCCGCAACCACAGGGCCGGCCAAGGGCCCGCGGCCAGCTTCATCTACACCAGCCATCAAACCCTCGTCATCCCACGCCAAGATGAACTGCTGCGGCACTCGGGTGGGTGCGTTAGATCCCATGGCATCAACCCTGCAAAACCCGAGCAACAGCTTGTGCGGCCAATTGACCCGTGTCTTGCGTGAGCTCATCGTGCAAGTTTGCAAATACCCGTTCGAGTTGCCGCACACGCTGATCATCACCTTGGATCGACTGCAACCACGACAGCACGGCTTGCGCCAAGCTCGGCGCAGTCGCCTGATCCTGAAGCAATTCGGGCACCACAAAGGACTGACACAGAATGTTGGGCAAACCAACCCAGGGCTGCAAGCGCTTGGTGCGCATCAAAGTCCAAGATAAAGCACTCATGCGGTAAGCAATGACCATGGGGCGCTTAAACAACGCGGCTTCCAGGGTCGCGGTGCCGCTGGCAATCAAGGTCACGTCACAGGCGGCCAACACCGCGTGAGATTGACCTTCGACCACCTGAATGACCTGCAGCATCCCTGCCCGGCGGACCTCGTCCAGGATGCGTTCTTTAAGTGCCGGCACTGCAGGCACGATGAATTGCACATCGGGATGGCTCTTGTGAATCAAGGCAGCGGCCTGAACAAAGCGCCGAGCCAAATAGTTCACCTCAGACTGGCGGCTACCGGGCAAAATTGCCACTACCGGCCGGTCTAAGGCCAAGCCCAAGCGCAAGCGCGCCGCAGCTTGGTCGACTTGCTTGGGGATCACACTGGCCAGCGGGTGCCCCACATAGGTGGCATCAATGCCGTGCTGCCGCAACAAAACGGGCTCAAAAGGGAACAGACACAAGACATGGTCAACGCTGCGGCGGATCGCATCCAGCCGTTCAGCACGCCAGGCCCAAACCGATGGACAAACGAAGTGAATGGTTTTGATGCCATGGCGCTTCAGGTCAAATTCCAAGCCCAGATTGAAATCGGGTGCATCAACACCAATGAACACATCTGGCCTGTGTTTGAGCAACCTTGCCTTCAACTGCTTTCGTATACCCACAATTTCACGGTAGCGCAGCAAAACATCTAAACCAAAACCATGAACAGATAGTTTGTCATGCGCCCACCATGCGGTGAAGCCGCGTTTGCGCATCTGTGGACCACCAATACCGCTGCTGTGCAGACCCGGCCAGTGCGCAAGCAGGCCATCGAGCAAAAGGCCTGCCAATAAATCGCCAGAAGCCTCACCAGCCACCATGGCCGCTTGCAGGCAGGACGGGCGCTGCGCCTTATCTGACGATGCCACGCTGCGCTGAGACCTGTGCCAAAAAGGTCTGCATCAATTGCACATCGGACTGCGTCTCGGGCACCTCTACCCCCAAGCCAAGGATGCGCTCGACCGCAGCTTGCAGGGTCAAGCCATCACGGTACAAGGCCTTGTGCATGGCCTTCACACCAGTGATGCGCTCACTCGAAAAACCTCGGCGGCGCAAACCCTCGTAATTCATTGAGCGCGCCGTGGCGGGTTGCCCCTGGCACATCACAAAAGGCGGCAAGTCTGCCAACAGCAGGGCACACATGGCTGTCATGCTGTGCGCGCCAATGCGTACAAACTGGTGCGCCACCGTGAAGCCACCAAGAATTGCCCAGTCACCCACATGTACATGGCCGGCCAATTGGGTGTTGTTTGCGAAGATCGTGTTGTTGCCAACCTGGCAATCGTGGGCCAGATGCACATAGGCCATCAACCAGTTGTCATTGCCCACCCTGGTCACCCCGACATCGCCGGGCGAGCCAATGTTGAAAGTGCAAAACTCACGAATGGTATTGCGCTCACCAATGACCAATTCACACGGCTCACCCGAATATTTTTTATCTTGCGGTATCGCGCCCAGCGAACTGAATTGAAAGATGCGGTTATCACGTCCGATCGTGGTGTGCCCCTCGATCACAACATGCGGACCTATTGTGGTTCCCGCGCCGATTTTGACGTGCGGGCCAATCACGGTATACGGCCCGACCAAGACACTGGCGTGAAGCTCGGCGGCCGGATCGACCAGCGCAGTGGGGTGAACATTGGCCATGATCAGACGCTCAGACAATTTTTCGCATGGCGCAAGTCAACTCGGCTTCCACGGCCAGATCGCCATCCACCTTCGCGCGGGCTTTAAATTTAAAAATACCCGCCTTCATGCGCAGCAATTCGACCTCCATCACCAACTGGTCACCGGGCTCGACTGGGCGCTTGAAGCGCGCGCCATCAATGCCAGCAAAGTAGTACACCATGTCGTCCGTGGGGGCAGCGTCCATGGCATCAAAGGCCAACAAGGCAGCAGCTTGGGCTAAAGCTTCAAGCATCAACACACCCGGCATCACAGGTCGATGTGGAAAATGACCTTGAAAAAACGGCTCGTTGATGGTCACATTTTTCAAGGCCGTGATGGTTTTACCTTTTTCAATGTGCAGCACCCGATCCACCAATAAAAAAGGGTAACGGTGCGGCAACTGTTTGAGAATTCTGTGTATGTCCATCATGACTTATTCCTTGTTTATTGAGGCCTCATCTGCGCCCCAGGCTACCGCTGCACCGGCTTCAAGCTGGCGTACGCGCTCACGCAAACGCGCCAACTGCTTCAAAGTAGCCGCATTTTTTTCCCAGGCTGTGTTGTGGTCCAAGGGAAACACGCCGGTGTATTGACCTGGCTTGTGGATCGAACGGGTCACCACACTGGCGGCTGAAATGTGCACGCCATCAACCAAGGTGAGATGACCCAAAACCACCGCGCCACCACCCACCGTGCAATGCGCACCAATGCGCGCGCTACCCGCCACACCGACACAGCCAGCCATGGCCGTGTGTTTCCCAATGTGGACGTTGTGACCAATTTGTACCAAGTTATCCAGCTTCACGCCATCCTCGATCACAGTGTCGTGCAATGCACCGCGGTCGACACATGTGTTGGCACCAATTTCAACATCATCGCCAATGCGCACCGCACCGAGCTGTTCAATTTTTTCCCATCTGCCAGCGTCTGGGGCGAAACCAAAGCCGTCGGCTCCGATGACGACGCCAGAGTGCAAGATGCAGCGCTGACCGATCAGGCAATTCGCACCGACCGTGACACGTGGCCTTAATTCAGTACCAGCCCCAATGACTGCGCCTTGCTCGACCACACACAGCGCACCAATGATCGCTGTGGGATCAATGTGCGCATGCGGATCGATGACCGCTGTGGGGTGAATACGGTTGCGTTGAGGGTGCGGCAGGTGCTGCCGCCAAAGCTGGGTGACACGCGCAAAATACACATAGGGCTGCTCGGTGACAATGCAATCCCCGCGCGCCATCGCTTGCTCCGCAAAGGCTGGACCAACGATCACGCAGCCCGCTTGCGATGTTTTCAGTTGTGCAGCATACCGGTCTTGACTCAAAAAGCTCAGCTGCGATGTTCCGGCCTCGTCCAATGACGCCAAACCTTCGATGAGGCGCTGCGGGTCTCCGTGCAGGACACCTCCCAACACCTCAACAATTGCACCTGTACGCAGCGTCACACTAAACGACAGGCAGGCTACTTTGCCGCTGGCCCGCTCAAGGCCTTGATGACTTTTTCCGTGATGTCATGTTTGGGGTTGACATAGACCGCATCCTGAAAAATGAAATCGTATTTTTCAGTAACAGCCAACTCCTTGATGACTTTATTGGCGCGCAAAATCACTTGTTGCAATTCTTCATTTTTTCGAGCATTCAAATCTTCCTGAAATTCCCGGCGCTTTCTTTGAAAGTCCCGGTCCTGATCCAGCAACTGACGCTGACGGGCGACCCGCTGTGACTCCGGCATGGTGGTTGCATCTCTTTCAAAGGCATCACCATCGGCTTTGAGCTTGTTCCCCAGATCAGTCAGGTCCTTTTCGCGCTTGGAGAATTCTTGCTCAAGCTTTGTCTGCGCCACCTTGGCAATACCAGCCTCTTTCAAAACGCGGTCGGTACTGACGAACCCCAGACGGTTTTCTTGTGCCTGAGCGCTCATCAAGCAAAACGCGGCGATTGACACCGCGAAGACTTGTCGAAGTAAATGGTTCATTAAAAGCTCGTTCCGATTTGAAATTGCAGATTTTGAATTTTATCGCCATCAAATTTTCGCAGTGGCTTGGAAATGGCCAGCCGCAAAGGTCCAACCGGAGAGATCCAGCTGATACCAATGCCGGTTGACGATCGCAGGCTGTTTGCATCAGCATTTAACGCCAAACCCAAATCAGGTCCAGTCACCACGCCCACATCAACAAAGGCATACATCCGCAGGCTACGGTCGTTTCCAGCGCCAGGGAACGGTGCTTGCAATTCCACATTGGCGTTGAACTTTTTGGTCCCACCCAGGACAGTGCCAGCCGCGTCACGTGGCCCCAACGTACCCTGTTCGAAGCCGCGCACAGAACCTAAACCACCACCAAAGAAACTCTTGAAAACAGGAAAAACCCGCTCGCCAATGCTCGCGCCAGCCCCAACGTCCCCATTAAAAGCCAAGGTGTATTTCTTGCTCAAGGCCAGGTATTGCTGGTACTGGTAAGTGGCTTTCACATAGCGGGCATCGCCAGCAATCGACCATTCGGCGCTAGCGCGCTGAAACTTACCGCGTGTTGGCGCCAAAGCACTGTCTCGGTTGTCCCGTGCCCACCCCGTGGTCAAGGGCAAGCCAGTGCTCGAAGAGCCGTAATCATCCACATAGGTTTGATAGGTTGAGGGCAACCCCGTTCCAGCATTGATCTTGGTGGACTCCACTCCGACCCCGAAAAACACGGTATCGACCTCCGTGAATGGCACGCCAAAGCGCAAACTGGTACCCGTGGTGATTAGTTTGTAATAGGCTGGGTCTTGATAGGGGCTGGAAATACGGTGGTAGGCGGAGACTGTTCTGGATACACCGTCCTGCGTGAAATAGGGGTCTGTGGTGCTGATGTCCACCACCCGGTTGATCTTACTGGTATTCACCTGTACACCCAGAGAATTACCCGAACCAAAAGCATTTTGCTGGGTAATACCGAACATGAAGCCCAGACCGTCACCGCTGGAGTAACCCGCACCCAAGCTCAAGCTGCCGGTTGGCTTTTCTACGACATTCACAACCAGATCGACCTGATCAGGCGCGCCAGCTACTTCCTGGGTTTGCATTGTGACTTCGCCAAAAAAGCCCAAACGATCAACACGGTCGCGTGACAGCCTGATTTTGTCCCCGTCATACCAAGAGGACTCAAACTGCCTGAATTCCCTGCGCACGACAGTGTCACGGGTACGGGTATTGCCCGCTACATTGACGCGGCGCACGTAAGCACGCCGCGAAGGATTAGCCTGCAACACCAGCGCAACGCGGTTGTTGACACGGTCAATTTCAGGACGTGCTTCCACGCGGGCAAACGCGTAGCCGAAGTTCCCAAAATAATCATTAAACGCTTTGGTGGTTTTTGCCACGTCGTCCACGTTGTACGATTGGCCCGGCTGCACACTGACCAAGGCTTTAAACTCGTCGTCTTTGCCCAGGTAATCACCTGCCAACTGCACACTACTGACGACATAGCGTGCACCTTCGGACACATTGATGGTGATACCAATGTCTGTTTTATTGGGCAGGATAGAAACCTGAGTCGAGTCAACCTTGAACTCAAGATAACCGCGCGTCAGGTAATAAGAGCGCAGGGTTTCAATATCGGCATTGAGTTTGGCGCGCGTGTACCGGTCAGATTTGGTGTACCAGCTCAACCAGCCACCGGTATCGAGATCAAACAAGCCCCGCAACGAGGACTCATCAAAGGCCTTGTTACCGACGATGCGGATTTCACTTATTTTCGCGGGCTCACCCTCGCTCACATTGAAGGTCAAATTGACGCGGTTGCGCTCTATGGGCGTGACCGTAGTTACCACTCTGATGGCATACAGGCTGCGGTTGATGTACTGGCGCTTGAGCTCTTGCTCTGCACGGTCGAGTTGGGCTTGGTCAAAGGGTCGCCCATCTCCCAAACCGATATCACGCAGCGACTTGACCAAAACCTCTTTATCAAACTCTTTGGTTCCGACAAAGTTCACTTCGGCCACGGTTGGGCGTTCTTGCACCACGATCACAAGCACATCCCCATTGACCTCAATGCGAACGTCTTTGAACAGGCCTAGTCCAAACAGGGTGCGGATGGCTGAGGCACCTTTGTCGTCGGTGTATTCGTCACCAACCTGTACCGGCAAAGAGACAAAGACCGTACCCGCCTCCACGCGCGCAAGCCCCTCAATGCGGATGTCGCGAACGGTGAAAGGATTCACTGCCCAAGCGCTTTGTGCCCACGCGATCATGGAAAACAGGAAGACAGTTGCGCCGAGTCGAATTCGATGATTGAACATGTTTAATTTTTTAGAAGTTATCGCGATGCAAGTGCCACCACTAGAGACCCAATAATCGATTGACATCATTAAACAGGGCCATCGCCATCAATGCCACCAACATAGTCACGCCCACTTGTTGCCACCGGGCCATCCACCGCTCGGTCACGGCCTTGCCGGTGGCGCCCTCCCAAAGATAATACATCAGGTGTCCGCCATCCAAGACAGGAAGCGGCAGTAAATTCAATACGCCTAGGCTCACACTGATCAGCGCCAAGAATGTGAGGTAATGCGTCAGCCCAAGGTCTGCGGCACGCCCTGCGTACTCCGCAATGGTCAAGGGGCCACTGAGATTCTTCACTGAGGCCTCGCCAACCAGCATCTTGCCCATCATGCGCAAGCTCAGGGCAGCCACATCCCAAGTTTGCGCCAGGCCTCTGGAAAAACCTTCCAAGAGCCCGTACTGCACGTGCACGGTCTCTACCGGCGCGCCCACATAAGCGGCAATGCGCCCAACCAGCACGCCCTGGTCTTGTTCGAGACGGGGCGTAACACTCAGCTCAACCGTAAGGCCGCTGCGTTGGACGCGCCAGCGCTGCGGCTCAGAACGTCCGCGATCGCCTGCACTGCGAATGATCTGACGCAGGTGTTGGCCATCCATCACGGGCGAGCCGTTGATGGCCAAAACCTCATCACCCTGCTTCAGGCCTGCCGAGGCCGCTGCGCCACCCGCAAAGATCTGACCAATGACGGCTCGCGTGAACGGCCCGGCAAAGCCAATCGTTTGCAGCAGCTTGGCATCCACCTGCTCTGGATCAAATGCATTTAAAGCGATGGTGCGCAAGTGCTCTGTAGCATTTCCCGCGCCGACGACCTGAAGATTGAGATCCTGCGCTTGCACGGCTGCGCGCGTGAGCAACCACCGAAAATCCTCGAAGGACCTCACAGACTGCAGGTCCTCGCCCTCCAAGGCCGCAGCCACAACCCGCTCCCCACCGAACAGCTCGGCCTGGGCGGCTAAGCTGTTCGCACTGGGGTGTGGCAAGATAGGCGCTGCTTGCAAAACACCCATCCAATTAACGATGGCGTACAACAAGACAGCCAAGCCCAAATTGGCCAGTGGCCCAGCTAACACAATGGCAGCGCGCTTGCCCAATGGTTGTGTATTGAATGCCAGGTGGCGGTCTGCTGGAGACACCGCCATCTCCCGCTCGTCGAGCATTTTGACAAAACCACCCAATGGAAACATGGCTAAAACGAATTCCGTGCCATCTGGACCCGACTGCCATCGCCAAAGGGGTTTGCCAAAACCCACTGAAAACCGAAGTACTTTCACCCCGCAGGCGCGCGCCACGCGGTAGTGACCATACTCATGCACCACAATCAAAAGACCAAGCGCCAGAATAAATGCGGGCAAAGTGATCATGCCAAACCGCCTAAGGTGGCTGTCATGGCGCCATGCCTTTCATGGCCGCTTGGGCAGCCCCGCGTGTGACCTCATCGAGCGCCAGTAAGTCAGCCAGCGAGCTAGGACTGGACGCACTCACATGCTCTAAAGTTTCCATGTTGACCGCGTGGATCTGGTCAAAGCGAATTTGACCCCGTAAAAAGCCGGCGACCGCTTCCTCATTGGCCGCATTGAGCACGGCCGTGGTGCCAGGTGCGGCCTTGAGTGCATACCAAGCCAGTCGCAAACCAGGGAATCGCTCAGGATGGCCATGTGCACTCATCGCTTCAAACGTCATGTCTGACATCGCTGTGAAATCCAGCGCCGCAGCACCCGACGCAATACGGTCCGGCCATGACAGACCATAGGCAATAGGGACTTTCATATCTGGCGTACCCATTTGCGCGATGACTGAATGGTCACAGTACTGCACCATCGAGTGAATCACGCTTTGCGGGTGAATCACCACCTCTATTCGTTCGGGTTGAACGCCAAAAAGGTAATGCGCCTCTATGACTTCAAGGGCTTTATTCATCATGGTGGCGGAATCGACCGAAATTTTTCTTCCCATCACCCAATTAGGGTGGGCACAGGCTTGGGCTGGCGTGATGCTTGAAAAAGTAGCCGGGTCGCGGGTACGAAAAGGCCCGCCCGATGCGGTGAGAATCAACTTATCGATGCGCGCAGCCCAACTGGCTCGGTCATCTGGCAAAGACTGGAAAATAGCTGAATGCTCACTGTCGATGGGTAGCAAGGTTGCCCCCCCAGCGCGCACTGCTTGCAAAAAGAAGTCACCTCCAACCACCAGCGCTTCTTTGTTGGCCAATAGAAGGCGCTTGCCGCTCTTGGCAGCGGCCAAACACGAGGACAGACCAGCAGCTCCCACGATGGCAGCCATGACCATGTCGACCCGAGGATCGCAAGCCACCTCATCCAAGGCCTGCGGACCCCACATCACCACGGTACTTAAACCCAATGCGCGGCATTGATCAGCCAATACCCTGCCGTGCGCTGCGCTGGCCATCACCGCAAATGCAGGCCTGAATTGCACACATTGCGCCAACATGGCTTCAACACGGGTGGATGCAGTCAGGGCAAAGATCTCAAACCGGTCCAAGTGCGCCGCGATCACTTCCAGCGTGCTGACACCAATTGACCCAGTTGAGCCCAGCACCGCGACCTTTTGTCGTTGTTTACCCGCGTCGTGCATCGGGGCCTTCTTCACAGCGCGTACAACATCATGACCAGGGGCACAGTCGGCAACAAGGCATCGACCCGATCCAGCACGCCGCCATGCCCGGGAAGCAACGCGCTGCTGTCTTTCACGCCAGCGCTGCGCTTAACCAGTGATTCGATGAGATCGCCCACCACACTCATGACCGTCAAAAAAAGGCAAGCGAGTAACAGCGCACCGGTACCCCTGCCCTCAAGATGGGTGTAGAGGCTTGGCACCGTCGCGCCGAGGGCTTGATCGGCATAGCGCCATGCAAACGACAAGCCCACCACGCCCACGATCCCGCCCATGACGCCTTCCCAGCTTTTGCCAGGACTGATGGATGCAGCCAACTTGCGCCTGATCAATCGACCGCCCCAGGTGCGCCCAGCAAAATAAGCCGCAATGTCAGCCATCCAGACCAAGGTCAAGACGGACACCAGAAAATTAACACCGACGCGCTTGGCCTGCGCCACAGCCAGCCAGGTCAGACACAGGCCAGCCACACCGAGCAACCAACGCAAAGGCCGCGCATAAGTTTGCCAAGACTCGACACCCCGGCTCAGCACATAAGCACTCAGTAACACCCAAGCCGCACCGGTGAACAACCACAACTGTGGCAAGTGCATGTCCGGCCAGTTGGCGCCCCACATGCCAAGACAAATCAAACAACACATCAAACCGGTCAACAGCGGGGTCGCCCCGGTGTACCCGTTCAGACGAGCCCACTCCCAAGCACCAGCAGCAATAAAAACAAGTGTCAAGGCGTCAAAAAATACTGGCTGGCTAGCAACCAGCGCGGGTAACAGCAGGAGCAGAAGAACCAGTGCCGTGATGATGCGTTGCTTGAGCATGCTGGGCCTTCAGGGCTTTGAAGCCCCCGATGGATTCAGCTGAATCTGCCCAGAGGTCAGTCCAAAGCGCCGTTCACGCTGGGCAAACGACGCAATCGCAACATCAAGCGCGGCTTCATCAAAATCAGGCCACAAGGTATCGGTGAAAACGTATTCGGAATAAGCAGACTGCCACAGTAAAAAATTACTGATGCGTTGCTCACCCCCAGTTCGGATCACCAAATCAGGGTCCGGAACATGCGCCAGCGACATGGCTGCACTCAAAGCTTGCTCGGTGATCACTTGTTTGGAGGCCGCCAACTTGGCCGCGGCCTGGACAACATCCCAGCGGCCACCATAGTTGAAACAGACATTCATGATCAACTTCTGGTTGTCTGCGGTTTCACGCTCGGCATCCTCCAGACCTTTCAACACTTTGAGTGACAAGCCTTGTCGCTCACCGACAAATACCAGACGCACCCCTTTGGCCTTGAGTTGCTTAACCTCGCGCGACAAAGCCAGGGCAAACAAGTCCATCAAACCCGAGACTTCCTCGCTGGGTCGTCTCCAGTTCTCAGTTGAGAACGCAAACACAGTCAGGACGCGAATACCCCGTTGCTCGCAAGCATCGGCACAGCGCTTGAGAGACTCAACGCCCTGATGATGGCCAGCGATGCGCGGCAATAAACGCTTTTTGGCCCAACGACCATTGCCATCCATGACGATGGCAACGTGATGAGGAACGTGATTCACCAGCGCAATCAGATCAGACCGCCATGATGTCTGTTTCTTTGGCTGCAACGAGTTGATCGATGGCCCCAATGTGACGGTCCGTCACTTTTTGAATATCGGCTTCAGCACGCTTTTGCTCATCCTCAGAGGCCAACTTGTCTTTCACCAGTTTTTTGATCGACTCGTTGGCATCGCGGCGGAGGTTGCGCACGGCAATCTTGGCGCTCTCGCCTTCATTACGAACCAGCTTGGTCAGTTCTTTGCGGCGCTCTTCGGACATGAGGGGCATGGGCACCCGAATTAAATCCCCCATGGATGAGGGGTTAAGGCCAAGATCGCTGTCGCGAATGGCTTTTTCGATCTTGGCGCCCATGCCTTTTTCCCAAGGCTGGACACTCACCGTGCGCGAATCCAGCAAGGACACGTTGGCCACTTGACTGATCGGCACCAAGGATCCGTAGTAATCCACCTGAACAGAGTCCAGGAGCGCTGGGCTGGCTCGGCCCGTGCGTATTTTGGTTAAGTTGCTTTTGAACGCCTCAATGGACTGGTCCATCTTGGTTTGGGCCGTTGCTTTAACTTCAACAATAGGCATCGCGTACTCCAGATTTCACTTCAAAGGAAAGGCAGCACCCTGCCTTACACGCTCAAGCGTACACCAAGGTGCCTTCATCCTCACCCATGACCACGCGTTTGAGCGCGCCATGTTTGAAAATGGAGAACACCTTAATGGGTAACTTCTGATCCCGACACAGGGCAAATGCAGTGGCATCCATGATGCCCAGATTTTGCGCCATCGCCTCATCAAACGAGATGCGACTGTAACGTGTCGCCTGCGGATCTTTTTTAGGGTCGGCGGTGTACACACCGTCGACCTTGGTGGCTTTCAAAACCACCTCAGCACCAATTTCTGCACCGCGCAGCGCCGCTGCCGTGTCGGTGGTGAAAAATGGATTGCCTGTACCCGCGGCAAAGATCACAACTTTGCCCTCCTCCAGGTACTGAAGCGCTTTTGGCCGCACATAGGGCTCGACCACCTGCTCAATGCCTATAGCTGACATGACGCGTGCAGTCAGGCCAGCCTTGTCCATGGTGTCGCCCAGCGCCAGCGAGTTCATCACCGTGGCCAGCATGCCCATGTAATCAGCGGTCGCACGGTCCATTCCAATGGCACCGCCCGCGACTCCCCGAAAAATATTACCCCCACCGATTACGACAGCGACCTGCACACCGAGACGGGTGACCTCGACGATTTCCTGAACCATGCGCGCCATGGTGTCTCGGTTGATGCCGAATTGATCATCCCCCATCAGCGCCTCACCGGACAACTTGAGCAAAATACGCTTGTAGGCCGGCTGTGATGTAGACATGATGAACTCCTGGACAAATAAGAACGCGTGATGCGGGGGCGTAGCGCTTAAGCGGACTGCTTGGCAGCCGCCACTTGGGCAGCCACCTCAGCAGCAAAATCATCCACCTTTTTCTCAATGCCCTCACCCACCACATAGAGCGTGAAACCCTTCACTGTGGTGGAGGCCGCCTTGAGCATTTGCTCAACGGTTTGCTTGTCATTTTTAACAAATGCTTGGTTAAACAGGGACACTTCTTTGAGAAATTTTTGTACACCGCCATCGACGCGCTTGGCAACAATTTCCGCCGACTGCACAGGTTTTCCTGCAGCTGTGGCTGCAGCCGCATCCTCCGCCGCTTTGGCCGTCGCAACCGAACGCTCGCGCTCGACCAACTCTGCGGGCACCTCGGCGCTGGACAACGCAACAGGTTTCATCGCGGCAACGTGCATGGCAACATCTTTGGCTGCGACTTCATCGCCCTCAAACTGCACCACCACGCCAATGCGGGTGCCGTGCAGGTAAGACGCCAGCTTATCGCTGCCATCAAACCGCTTGAAGCGACGAAAACTCATGTTCTCGCCAATTTTTCCAATCAAGCCCTTGCGCACATCTTCCAGGGTCGGCCCGAAACCTTCTTGGGTGTAGGTCAAAGCGCCCAAAGCAGCAAGATCTACCGGATTGTGTTTGGCAATCAGGTCAGCGGCCGCCTGCGTCATAGCCAAGAAACTGTCGTTTTTCGTGACGAAGTCAGTTTCACAATTGACTTCAAGCAAGGCACCAGCGCCAGCTTCCGAAGCAAAAACAACCACCCCCTCAGCAGTCACGCGACTGGACGCTTTGCCGGCTTTGCTACCGAGTTTGACACGCAGTAACTCTTCGGCTTTAACCATATCGCCCTCAGCTTCAGTCAATGCACGTTTGCACTCCATCATCGGGGCGTCCGTCTTGCCACGCAGTTCAGCCACCATGCTTGCAGTAATCAAAGCCATTTCATTCTCCGTATTCAGTTCGTTATTTCAACAAAAAAGTCTAAAAAAAAGGGGCGCGCACGCCCCCCTTTTTAGCGGGGTCGCAATCCAATCAGGATGCAGCCTCATTCACTTCCACAAATTCGTCAGCACTCTCACCTGCCACAGCCTTGACAACATCATCCATGGCATTAGCACGGCCATCTATGATGGCGTCGGCAATGCCGCGGGCGTACAGGATCACGGCTTTGGATGAGTCATCGTTACCGGGTATCACGTAGTCAATACCCTCTGGCGAGTGGTTGGTATCGACCACAGCCACCAGCGGGATGCCCAATTTACGCGCCTCGGCAATCGCAATTTTGTGGTAGCCCACATCGATGATGAAGATGGCATCCGGCAAAACAGCCATATCCTGAATGCCACCGATGTCTTTTTCCAACTTAGCGAGCTCACGAGCGAACATCAGTTGCTCTTTCTTGCTCATGCTGTCCATGCCAGCTTCTTGCTGGATTTTCATGTCTTTCAAACGCTTGATCGATGTTTTGACTGTTTTGAAGTTGGTCAACATCCCACCGAGCCAGCGCTGGTCAACATAAGGAACACCGGCTCGGCGCGCTTCTTCAGCGATCGTGTCGCGGGCCTGGCGCTTGGTGCCAACCATCAGAACATTGCCACCCTTGGCAGATACTTGGCGCACAAACTTGGCGGCCTCCTGGAACATCGGTAGCGATTTTTCCAGGTTGATGATGTGAATTTTGTTGCGATGGCCAAAAATAAACGGGGCCATCTTAGGGTTCCAGAAGCGCGTTTGGTGTCCAAAGTGAACACCCGCTTCCAGCATTTCGCGCATGGTTACTGCCATTAATTACTCCAAAGGTTATGTCTTAAATCCAGTTCGTCTTGCGCTTTGTAGCCGCCTTATGCAGCGTTCAAAAACCCAACACCTTGGTAAAACTGGTTTGCGATTTCACAAGGGAGCCCGCCAACGTAACGCTAGCTGACTCCAAAGCCTAACAAGTATAGCATTGGCAAGGTCCAGAAAGTCAGGCCCGACCTGGCGCTCGCCACACTGCACGCCCCCTTGGAAGCCATGCTGCGTGCGTATATGATGCGCCAGTATGACCGGCAACTGCCGGCTTTCAAGCTCAAGTTGCATCAGGACTCAAATCAACATGAAAGTGACATTTTGGGGGGTTCGCGGCTCCATCGCCTCTCCAGGCCCCAGTACCGTGCGGTACGGGGGCAACACGACTTGCATCGAGATCAGAACCGATGACAACGACCTATTGATTTTGGATGCAGGAACGGGCCTGTTCCCGCTTTCGCGCACCTTGGCCGCAACGCACCCTGTCACCAGCAACATTTTGATCACCCACTCTCATTGGGATCATATTCAAGGCTTACCCTTTTTCGTGCCCAATTTCATTGAGGGCAACTCGCTTCGTCTGTACGGGCCACCAGACCCCAGCAGCCCAAAAGGCATCGAGCACATCTTGGACGTGCAACTCCAACACAATTATTTCCCTGTGTTGGAGTCGGAAATGAAGAGCCGCATTGACTACGTCACGCTGCAGCCTGAGCAAAGCGTGTTTGTCGGCTCTGCCAAGGTAACGCCACATTTGATGAGTCACCCTGTGGTCACCTACGGCTACCGCATTGAAGCCGATGGGCAATCGGTTTTTTTCACAGGCGATCATGAACCACCCAATGTTTTGTTCAGCCCGGATCACCCCAACTTCGACCAGCACACCGAAGACGGGCAGCGCCTAAGGCGTAACCTGATGGGTGCAATGTCTGGCATCGATGTGCTGATTGCAGACTGTTCCTTCACCAGCGAGGAATACCCGGCCAAACGTGGCTGGGGACACGGTACGTTTCAGTCCAGCATCGACTACGCCAAACAAGCGGGTGCCAAAGTTCTGTTTTGTACCCACCATGAACCAACGCGCACTGATGACGAACTCGAGGCAGTATTCGCGCAAGTCCTGCGTGACAACCCGAACCAAGCTGGTGACCCCCAATACATTTTGGCCAAAGAAGGTTACACCTTCGAGTGGTAGCCCATGCATCGCATCCTGGCTGGACCTGCTTACCCGCTTTACAGCGTCAGCCAAACACGTGAACTTGAAGCCCGTTTGATTGCGCGCTTAGCGCCGAACACCTTGATGCCACGAGCCGGACTTGCGGTGGCCAAGCTCGCGCAGGCCATCGCGCCGCATGCACAAACCATTTGGATTGCTTGTGGCCCTGGTGACAATGCAGGCGACGGCCTTGAAGCCGCAGCGCAGTTGCAATCCTGGGGCAAAAACTGCTTTGTGACATGGACCGGGTCCACCAACAAGATGAGCTCGGACACAGCGCTCGCCCTGCAACGCGCACGCGCCGCAGGCGTTGGCTGGTGCAATGAGGCCCAAGAGGTACCCACAAAAATTGACTTGTGCATTGACGCCTTGCTCGGATTGGGCAGTCAGGACCGCCCCATACAGGGCGCCATCGCCACACAGATTTCGCAACTCAACGCCCTGCAAGCGCCCACCTTGGCCATTGATACGCCCAGTGGCCTGAACCCGCAAAGCGGCGCCGCCATGGGCCTGCATGTGCACGCTCAGCACACCTTAAGTCTTCTGACACTCAAGCCTGGTCTGTTCACAGGACAAGGGCGTGACGCCTGTGGCACCATCTGGCTCGAGACCCTTTTGGGCCATGAACAAGCTGCGGCGCCCGCAGCCCAGTTGCTGGCAAGCCCGCCACAACCAGGCCGCCGTCACGCCAGTCACAAAGGCAGTTATGGTGACGTGGCCGTGATTGGTGGGGCACCTGGCATGGCAGGCGCGGCCACCCTGGCAGGCATCGCCGCTTTGCATGCGGGTGCAGGACGGGTCTATGTCTGTCTGCTCGATGCGCTTGGCGCGCACATCGACCCAAACCAGCCCGAGCTGATGTACCGCGCAGCCGACACACTGTCACTGCAATCCATGGTGGTTGTTTGTGGCTGTGGCGGTGGTCAGGCTATCGCTCAAGAACTGGACCGTTTACTGGCGCTGCCCACCGCGCTGGTGCTCGACGCCGACGCTTTGAACGCCATCGCCCTGAATGCCAACTGGCAAAACGCCTTGCTGTCACGCAAGGCACGCCACGCCGACACGGTGCTGACGCCCCACCCCTTAGAGGCGGCACGGCTTTTAGGCTGCAACACCAACGAAGTTCAAAAGGACCGACTAGCGGCCGCTCAGGAACTCAGTCAGCGCTTTGACTGCTGCGTGATTCTGAAAGGTTCTGGCAGCATCATCGCAGCGCCAGGCCAAATCCCGCAGGTCAGCCCAACGGGCAACGCCCGCCTGGCCAGTGCGGGTACCGGCGACGTGCTCGCAGGTTTGGTCGGCGCCCGCTTGGCCCAAGGTCTGCCGGCTTTTCAAGCTGCGTGCGCCAGCGTGTACCAGCACGGTCAGCTCGCAGATACGTGGCCCGAGAAAACCACCTTGACAGCAGGGCGACTGGCCCAAGCCTTGAGCTTTGTTTAACCCCGCCCTGCGAAAGGCATCTTGCTTGCCATCACCGTGTGGAACATGACATTGGCCTCCAAGGGCAAGCTGGCCATGTAGACAATTGACTGGCCCACAATGTTGACATCCATCACCGACTCAATTTTGGTTTCTCCGTCGGCTTGCAGCACGCCGGTTTGCATACGCTGGGTCATCTCAGTAGCCGCGTTACCAATGTCAATTTGACCCACAGCAATGTCGTGCTTGCGCCCATCGAGCGATGCCGTTTTAGTCAAACCACTGACACCGTGTTTGGTCGAGGTGTAAGCAATGGAGTTGGGCCGCGGCGTGGTAGCAGAAATCGAGCCGTTGTTGATGATGCGTCCACCGCGAGGGGACTGGACTTTCATGACCCTAAAGGCCTGGCGCAGGCACAAGAACATCCCCGTTAGATTCACATCCACAACCCCTTGCCACTGGGCCAGTGTCAAGTCTTCCAGGGGAACGGCCGGCGCACCCGTACCCGCGTTGTTGAACAGCAAGTCCAAACGGCCAAACTGGGCTTTGGCAGCATCAAAGAGCGCCACTACATCGTCTTCTTTGCTCACGTCAGCCGGCACTGCCAGCGCCCGCTCGGGCGCACTGCATTGCGCGATAACCGCCAGCAATGCCTGCTCGCGACGCCCCGCCAACACAACGTGCCAGCCATCGGCCAACAAGGCCAAGGCTGCCGCCTTACCAATCCCTGACCCCGCACCGGTAACGATGGCGACTTTGTTCTTTGTACTCATAGACATTCCTTTTTCATCCGTCAAATTGACCCGCTCTCAAGAGCCGTGTCGTGGTTTTTTAAGTGCTTTGGGATTATCACGCAGCGCTTTCTTTGCACTCGCGCTGACACCCTTGGACTTAGCCTTGGGCGCAGCAAGCGAACCCTCTCTGGCTTTGCGGCCCCGCGTTTTGGGTGCGTGTTCGGCTGCACCAGAGCGTTTGACCTGATCATCAGCCCCGTCTTTGCCACGGGCAACTGCAACAACAGCACCGTGTTCGGGTATCAGCCTGAAGTCAATGCGTCGACCATCCAAATCGACCCTGGAGACCTGCACCTGCACACGCGAACCCAAGGCATAACGCAAGCCCGTTCGTTCACCTCGTAACTCCTGACGAATTTCATCAAAGCGGTAATACTCACCACCGAGTTCTGTGATGTGAACCAAACCCTCCACATACATGGCATCAAGCGTGACAAAAATACCAAAACTGGTGACCGCGCTGACCACGCCAGAGAACTCCTCGCCTAGATGGTCACGCATGTATTTGCACTTCAGCCAGGCCTCAACATCGCGACTGGCTTCATCCGCACGGCGCTCATTGGCACTGCAATGCAGTCCGGCCGCCTGCCAGGCCTGCATGTCAGCACTGGGTTTGCGCGGCTTGGTACCGGGCTGGGCTACCTTAGATGCCAGATTTTTCTCAAGTCTTTTAGCCAGCTTGGCGTGCGCCTCGCCAGGGGTTGGCAACACCGGCAGGTGGTACTTGGATTTGGCCAGAATGGCTTTGATCACCCGGTGCACCAAGAGGTCGGGGTAGCGGCGTATCGGACTGGTGAAATGGGTGTACGCATCAAACGCCAAACCAAAGTGACCGCTGTTGATTGGTGTGTAGATGGCCTGCTGCATGGAGCGCAACAACATCGAATGTATTTGCGCTGCATCCGGGCGGTCTTTGGTGGCAGCGGCGATGGCCTGGAACTCAGCGGGCGCGGGGTCATCGCTGATGGTCAAGCCCACTCCAGTGACTTTGAGGTAATTGCGCAAAACCTCTTTTTTCTCTGGGGTTGGCCCTTCATGGACCCGAAACAATCCCGCGTGCTTGCTCTGCGCAATGAAGTCAGCACTGCAGACATTGGCCGCCAACATGGCTTCTTCAATCAACTTGTGCGCATCGTTACGTGTGCGGGGAATAATTTTTTCAATATGGCCAACTTCGTCACAAACGATTTGCGTCTCAACCGTTTCGAAATCAACCGCGCCGCGGCGCTCGCGCGCTTTCAGCAAAGAACGGTAAACATCATGCAAATTGATCAGGTCCGTGATGCGGTCTTTACGACGTACAGCTTCTGGTCCACGCGTATTGGCCAAAATTGCGGCCACTTCGTTGTAGGTAAAGCGCGCGTGACTGAACATCACTGCAGGATAAAACTGGTAAGCACTCACATCGCCGTCTTGCGTCACCAGCATGTCGCAGACCATGCACAAACGCTCCACATCGGGGTTGAGCGAACACAGCCCATTAGAGAGTTTTTCGGGCAACATCGGGATCACGCGGCGTGGAAAATACACACTGGTGGCGCGATCGTAAGCGTCGACATCAATGGCCGAGCCGTTCGCAACATAGTGGCTAACGTCTGCAATGGCCACCAACAGACGCCAACCCTTGACCGCCGAGCGTCCTTTGCCCATAGTGGTGGGCTCACAATAAACCGCGTCATCGAAGTCGCGAGCATCCTCGCCGTCAATGGTCACCAAGGGTACATCGGTCAAGTCAACCCGGTGCTGTTTATCCTGCGGCAGAACCTTATCGGGCAAGCTTCTGGCCAAACCCAAGCAGGCATCCGAGAAAGCATGCGGTACGCTGTATTTGCGCACTGCAATTTCGATTTCCATTCCAGGGTCATCAATGTCGCCCAAAATCTCTTTGACCCGCCCCACCGGTTGACCAAACAAGGCCGGCGGCTCCGTCAGCTCCACCACAACCACTTGACCAGGTTTCGCAGAGCCCGTTGCCGCTTTGGGAATCATCACATCCTGGCCATAGCGTTTATCTTCTGGCGCAACAATCCAAATACCGCTTTCATGCAGCAAGCGGCCAATGATGACCTGGTTGCTGCGCTCAACAATTTCAAGCACGCGCCCTTCAGGACGCCCTTTACGGTCGCTGCGCACGATGCGCGCCTTGACCCGGTCTTTGTGCAAGACCGCCCGCATCTCATTAGGGCCGAGGTAAATATCAGCCTCTGCATCGTCGCGGATCACAAAGCCATGCCCATCGCGATGGCCCTGTACAACACCTTCAAATTCGTCTGGCGCAAGGCCGGTTTGTTTCATATTTTTGATACAATGTCTCTTTCCTGAAATGCCCAGGTGGCGGAATTGGTAGACGCACTAGTTTCAGGTACTAGCGAGTAACTTCGTGGGGGTTCGAGTCCCTTCCTGGGCACCAATATAAATGAAATCCGACCAAGAAATTTTTGATCGGTACTTTTAAGCAAAAGCCACTTTATATAAGTGGCTTTTTTTATGGAATTTTGAGCCCGCATCAGGCTCAAAATGGTTGAGCTACCAAGTCATGGCCCTGAGTGGCAACAATGCGCGCTTGCGTGAATTCGCCCACTTTCATGGTTTTGCTGATTTTTTCTGGGGGCAGCAGTCGAACCACACCATCGACTTCTGGCGCGTCGGCATAGCTGCGCCCTACACCACCTTTTTTACCCATACTAGGCGCTTTGTCCACCAAGACCTGCATGGTTGCACCAACGCGCTCACGCAGTTTGTCAGCTGACACGCCCTCGGCCACATCCATGAACCGCGCTCTGCGGGCTTCACGCTCATCAGCCTCGAGCATGCCACCGAGTTCATTGGCCACTGCGCCATCAACCGGACTGTAGGCAAAACACCCAGCACGGTCGATGCGCGCTTCACGCACAAAATCAAGCAGGTGCTCAAACTCAGCCTCCGTCTCACCTGGAAAGCCGGCAATAAAGGTGCTGCGAATCACCAATTGTGGGCATGCGGCACGCCACTGCTCGATGCGCTCAAGGTTGCGCTCACCACTGGCTGGACGCTTCATGCGCTTCAAAACGTCGGGGTGACTGTGCTGAAACGGCACGTCCAAATAAGGCAGGATCAGGCCACTGGCCATAAGCGGCAAGATCGCATCCACACTGGGATAGGGGTACACATAATGCATGCGCACCCAAGCGCCGTAGTCCTTGGCCATCTCACCCAGCGCCTGTGCCAGTTCAAACAGGCGCGTGCGAATCGGCTTACCATTCCAAAAGCCGGTGCGGTATTTCACATCCACCCCATAGGCTGAAGTGTCTTGGCTGATGATCAGCAACTCTTTGACCCCGCCGTCAAGCAAGGCTTTGGCTTCTTTGAGCACATCGCCAATGGGGCGCGACACCAAGTCCCCACGCATGGAAGGAATGATGCAAAACGTGCAGCGGTGGTTACAACCCTCACTGATCTTGATGTAAGCATAGTGGCGCGGCGTGAGCTTCACGCCGGCCACACCAAACGCATTGGGAATCAAGTCCACAAACGGGTCATGCGGCTTGGGCAAGTACGCATGCACCGCATCCATCACTTCCTGCGTGGCCTGAGGCCCGGTCACCGCCAAAACGCTGGGGTGCATTTGACGCACCAGATTGCCGCCGCCCTCACCCGCTTTCGCGCCCAAGCAGCCCGTCACAATGACTTTGCCGTTTTCAGCCAACGCCTCGCCAATGGTGTCCAGGCTCTCTTTCACGGCATCATCGATGAAACCACAGGTGTTGACAATCACCAAATCTGCGCCCTGAAACGTCTTGGCAGTCTGGTACCCCTCTGCGCTGAGTTGAGTCAAGATCAGTTCGGAGTCTGTCAGCGCTTTGGCGCAGCCCAGGCTGACAAAACCAACTTTAGGGGCATTCCCAGAGAGGGGCATCACTGTGCTCATGTCATCGTTACTTTTAAAAAATTAGGGTTTACTTTTCATACCAAAGGCATCGAGCAACTGGCCCGTCTGCTTTTGCATGTTTTCTTGCATCTGAGACAACAGACTTTGGGATTGTTCCAAACTGCCCCCCATCAGCGCTTGCAAGCCCGGCGCTTGCATCGACATGTATTGTTGCCACATCTCAGGCGTAAAGGCCTTTGACTGTTCTGAAATGCGGGTTTGAACATCGACCAGCGACTGGATATTTTTTTCCAGATAACCGCCCAACATCCCTTGCATGGCGTTGCCGTAAAAGCGAATCAAACTCTCCAGAACCGGTGCCGTGAACATGGGCGAACCACTGGCCTCTTCTTCCAAGATGATTTGCAACAAAATACTGCGGGTGATGTCCTCTGAGCTCTTCGCGTCACGCACCTCAAAGGGTTCGCGCTGCATGACGAGCGCCTTAACCTGCGACAAGGTGATGTAACTGGACGTCTGCGTGTCGTACAGGCGGCGATTCGGGTATTTTTTTATAATGCGGGCTTGGGCAGCCGCGCTGGTATCGCTTGCATGGTTCATGCGTCATCCTCAAGGGTTCAAGAAGCCCTGTGCGGTCGGGTTCAATGGTCGCATTGTAGGCAGTCGGACTCAACGGGCACACCCATTGACTCAAGTAGACCAACAAGCAGTCTCAAATCGCCAATGCGGGATGTAGGATGAATGTCATGCCAAGCTTCTGAAATCTGAATCTGGCAGGTTCAGAGAAGCTTGGTAGGCGCGATTGGACTCGAACCAACGACCCCCACCATGTCAAGGTGGTGCTCTAACCAGCTGAGCTACGCGCCTAAGCGTATTCGGGAGCAAGAATTATAGCCGCAATATGTGCCAATTGCCGGGGTTTGGACTTTACTTTGCATCCGCGCAGCAAGCCATCCCGCATAATGAAGTCAGCATCAACATCAACAGCTCTAAGGAATGCAACATGGACATCGCTGGCAAAGTATTTATCGTCACAGGAGGGGCGTCAGGACTTGGTGAGGGCACGGCTCGCAGCTTGGCTCAGGCTGGTGGCCAAGTCCTGATATTGGACATGCAGGCTGAAAAAGGGCAAGCCGTGGCCGCCGAGATCAAGGGGCATTTCATGCAATGTGACGTGAGCTCAGAAACGCAGGGGCAGGCCGCCATAGATAAGGCTGTGCGCATGGGCAAGTTAATGGGCTTGGTGAACTGCGCCGGCATCGCGCCAGCCGAAAAAACCATCGGAAAAAATGGGCCGCATGCGCTCTCCACCTTTACCAAATGCATCACCGTTAATTTAGTCGGTAGCTTCAACATGATTCGCCTGTGCGCACAGGCCATGAGCCAAAACGAACCAGAAAGCACTGGCGAACGCGGCGCGCTGATTTCAACCGCTTCTGTGGCAGCCTACGACGGTCAAATCGGGCAGGCGGCTTACAGCGCATCCAAAGGCGGCATTGTGGGCATGACGCTGCCCATTGCGCGGGACCTGGCCCGCAACGGCATCCGCAACATGACCATTGCGCCTGGCATCTTTGGCACGCCCATGCTGTTTGGCATGCCCCAAGAGGTGCAAGACGCGTTGGCCGCCAGCGTACCTTTTCCGTCGCGCCTGGGCACACCCCTGGATTACGCCAAGCTGGTGATGCATATTTTCGAAAATGACATGCTTAATGGGGAGGTGATCCGCCTCGATGGCGCCATTCGGCTCGCGCCTCGCTGAGCGGGCTCAACCCAAGTGGCACTTTGAGACAAGCCCACCCCCGGGCAAATGAACTCGACCCTGTTCCTACAATGCCACCATGTCCATCCCACAGAGTTTTGTCCAGGAGTTGATTGCACGCGCCGATGTGGTTGAAATCATTGGTCGCCATGTGCAACTCAAAAAAACCGGGGCAAATTTTGTCGGCCTGTGCCCCTTCCACGGCGAGAAGTCCCCCTCGTTTTCAGTGAGCCCAGCCAAACAGTTTTACCACTGCTTTGGATGTGGCAAAACCGGCAACGCCATCGGTTTTTTGATGGAGCACGCCGGCATGGGCTTTGTCGAGGCAGTAGAAGACCTGGCTCAGCAATTTGGCATGCAGGTGCCCGAGGACAACACCAGCCCCCAAGAGCGTGCCCGCGCGGCGCAACAAAAGCAGCGCGAGTCCACCCTCAATGATGTCCTGGAGAAAGCCAGTACCGGCTACCAAAAACAGCTCCGGATTTCCCAGCGCACCATTGAATACCTCAAAGGCCGTGGCGTGAGCGGCCGTGTGGCCAAACAGTTCGGCTTGGGCTATGCACCTGAAGGTTGGCGCAACCTGGCCAGCGTCTTTCCCAATTACGATGACCCTCTGCTCATTGAGAGCGGCTTGGTGATCCTTAACGAGGAGGATCCCGAGGACGTTAAGCGCTACGATCGCTTCCGTGACCGCGTGATGTTCCCTATCCGCAACGTCAAGGGCGAATGCATCGGCTTTGGCGGGCGCGTGCTGGGCGATGAAAAGCCCAAATACCTGAATTCGCCTGAGACGCCTGTCTTCAGCAAAGGCCGCGAGCTCTATGGCTTGTTCGAGGCGCGCAACGCGCTTAGAGAACATGGCTTTGCGCTGGTGACAGAAGGTTATATGGACGTGGTTGCACTGGCGCAATTGGGCTTTCCAAACGCGGTAGCCACTTTGGGCACGGCCTGCACATCGGAACACGTGCAGAAACTCTTTCGCTTCACCGATGCGGTGGTTTTCAGCTTTGACGGCGACAGCGCCGGCCAACGCGCCGCGCGAAAAGCACTCGACGCTGCCCTGCCCATGGCCACCGATGTCCGTAGCGTCAAGTTTTTATTCCTGCCCAGTGAACATGACCCCGACAGTTTCATTCGAGCCCATGGCAAGGAAGCTTTCGCGCGCTTCATCGCTGAAGCAGTGCCGCTGAGCCGATTTTTAATCGACGTGGCCCGCGAGGGCTGCGAATTGGCCAGTGCCGAAGGGCGTGCCCATTTCGCCAGCAACGCCAAACCTTTGTGGGAAGCCTTGCCCCAGGGTGCACTCAAGCAGCAGTTACTCGGCGAGATCGCGGACTTGGTTCAGTTGTCTGGTCACGAACTAACCGATGTCTGGTTTCCAGCTCAGCGCAGAACGCGTGGCCGCCAAACCGGTGCGCAGCGCAGCAACCCGGCCGCGGGCAGCACAGGCAACCGATCTGGCAAGTCAGCGCCAGACCCAGCGCGAAGCGCAGGCGCACGCCGACAGCGTTTACCCATCAACCGTGCCGACCATGCCGCCCGCTTGTTGCTCGACAACATGGCGACGCTGGAAACCTTGTCCGGCGAAGATCACCGCCTGCTGTGCCAGCTTGACGCACCCCATGGTCCTCTGTTCGCTTGGCTGGAGCGTCAATGGCATGAGCACGGCACCCAGCCATGGGCCGCCCTGCAACTCGGGCTCAAGGACCACCCAAGCGAAACCTACGCCCGCCAACTGATGACCGACTATGTGCTCGGTGATGAGATCGACGTCCAAGAAACCCTGGCGGAGTTGCGACTCTTGCTCAACCGCATGCAGATCGCCCAACTCAAAGTCGATGAGACCTTGGCCATTGAGGCTGCCAAAACCGATCCATCGGCCTTGGAGCGCTACCGGCAACTCCAAAACCGACGCATGGCGCTGGAGTCTGCCAACCTAGCCAAACTGTGATCGGGGCTTACGCTGAAGGTGCCACCACTTCACGCGCCAAACACAGAGATAAGACAAAACCTGCACCTCAGACCATGGGGTCTGCCGGATAATGGGCGTACCGCGTGGCCCACCCATGCCGCGGTTCATCTCAACACCATGACTAGCCCGAACAAGACGCCATGACAGCCCGAAAAAGCGACATCGCACTGCAACGCATCACCTACCTTGCAGGACCCAATATTTGGACTTACCGCGCCGCCATGGAAGTCTGGCTGGACTTGGGCGAATTGGAAGCCTATCCCTCTAACCTGCTGCCCGGCTTTGTAGACCGTTTACTGACACTTTTGCCTGGCATTGGCGAGCACAAATGCGGCGTGGGTGATGTGGGCGCGTTTGCGGGTCGTTTGCGTGAAGGAACTTGGGCGGGTCATGTTCTAGAGCACTGCGTGATCGAGCTGCTCAACCTTGCGGGCATGCCCACTGGATTCGGTCAAACTCGCTCAACCTCCCAAGCAGGTGTCTACCGCATGGTTTTCAGAGCACGCGATGAAACCGTGGGGCGGGTGGCGCTGGCCCAGGCTCACGCGCTGCTGATGGCGGCGATCAATGGTGACACTTTTGAGGTGAGCACCGCCGTGGCAGAGGTGCATGAAGCGATTGAAAGCAACTACCTTGGGCCCTCAACCGCCTGCATTGTGGCCGCCGCTACCGACCTGCAAATTCCGCACATCCGACTCAATGACGGCAACCTGGTGCAACTTGGCTACGGTGAGCGTCAGCACCGGATCTGGACAGCGGAGACCGACCGCACCTGTGCAATTGCCGAAGGCATTGCTGGGGACAAAGACTTGACCAAAATGCTGCTCAAAGCCTGCGGCATTCCAGTGCCTGAGGGTGTGGTGGTGGCCAGCGCCGATGAAGCCTGGGCTGCAGCACAGGAGATGGACGGCCCCGTCGCCGTGAAGCCCAGTGATGGCAACCATGGCCGCGGCGTCACGCTGGACCTAGTCAAAGAACAAGACATCCGAGCTGCGTTTGAATTCGCCGACCGTCATGGCAGTGAGGTGCTGGTGGAAAAACACATTCCAGGCGACGAACACCGCCTATTGGTTGTAGGCGGCAAGGTGGTGGCTGCCGCGCGCGGTGAAAGCGCCTGGATCGTGGGCGACGGTCAGCACACCGTCAGCCAATTGGTCGATGAGCAAATCAACAGCGACCCACGACGGGGCAGCACCGAAGCACATCCACTCAATGTTCTCACGCTTTCCGAAGACGAGGTTATTCGCTTGGATTTGCAGCGTCAGGGCTTATCTGGCGACGCCGTTGTCGCGGCTGGTCGGCGGGTACTGATTCAACGCAACGGCAATGTGGCCATCGACTGCACTGACGAAGTGCACCCCGAGGTGGCCTTTCACGCCACGCTGGCTGCGCGTGTGATTGGCCTGGACATTGCTGGTCTGGACGTGGTGTGCAAAGACATTGCGCGTCCCTTGCTTGAACAAGGTGGCGCCGTTGTAGAAGTCAACGCAGGTCCGGGCTTGCTGGTGCACCTGCAACCGGCTGCAGGCCAGACCAGGCCAGTGGGCCAAGCGATCGTGGGGCACCTTTTCAGCACCGACGAGCAGCCCCTCGGACGCATCCCAGTGGTCGGCATCGCCGGTAGCCGCCACACCTCTTTGATTGCACGGCTGGTGGCTTGGCTGATTCACATCAATGGACAGAACGTGGCCCTGGCTTGCCAGAATGGCATGTTTTTAGGTGCGCTGCGCATTGGCGGCGCTAACGCCAATCAGTTTTGGGCCATGAGCCAGCAACTGCTCACCAACCGCGATGCACAAGCTGCCGTGTTCGAAAACCAGGCCAGCTTGATCCTGAGCAATGGCCTGCCCTATGACCGCTGCCAGATCGGTCTGGTGACCGACTTGGATGGTTGGCAAGCGCTGGCGCACCATGACATTTCGGATTCCACGGACATGATCAAGGTGATGCGCACACAGGTTGATGTGATTTTGGAGCACGGTGTCGCAGTGCTCAACGCCATGGATTCCCGCATCAGCGACATGGCCGATTTGTGCGACGGCAGCGTGGTGATGTACGCCTGCTGTGACGAACCCTCTGGAACAACGCGTGAAACACCTTTGGCGTTGACCCAGCATGTCGCCAGTGGTGGGCGGGCGGCTTTGTTGCGCCACAGACAGGTCACACTCCTATCTGCCGCGCAAGAACCTGGTGGTGTGGACCTGTACGCCTGGCTAGAAGCCCGCGCGCTCGAGGCCAACACCGACATGGCTGAAGCCGTTATGGCCGCACTGGTCACAGCATGGGCCTACGGCATCAGCCCCAGCGCCTTATCGGTCGGATTGGACAGCTTCGACCCTAGCGCGACCCTGACCTGACAAGTCTTTCACTTCACAGCCAAGACACGATTCAACAGCATGGACATTTCACGCATCCGCGCCCTTCGCGGCCCCAACCTGTGGTCTAAAAATACCACCATTGAGGCCATCGTTGCCTGCGAACCCCCAGAGTGTGATTTGAGCACCCTACCTGGTTTCGAGGCGCGCTTACGCGCCTTGTTTCCAACCATGGGCGCCTTTCGTCAATTCAGTGGGACCTTGTCACTGGCCCATGTGCTCGAAACCGCCACACTGGCGCTACAGGCCCAAGCGGGCTGCCCGGTGAGTTTCAGCCGAACCGCTCCCACCGTGGACGCTGGCATCTTTCAAATGGTCGTGGAATACAGCGAAGAAGACGTGGGCCGCAAAGCCTTCTCAGACGCTACCCGCCTGCTCGAAGAAGCCCTGAATGGCGCCATAGGCTTTGACATCGACCAGAGCTTGGCGCAGCTGCGCGAACTCAATGAAGACATTCGCCTTGGGCCGTCAACTGGTGCCATTGTGCAAGCGGGCTTGGCACGGGACATCCCCTACCGAAGGTTGACCAAAGGCAGCTTGGTGCAGTTTGGTTGGGGCAGCCGACAGCGCCGAATCTGGGCCGCCGAGGTGGACTCCACCAGCGCGGTCTCAGAAGCGATCGCGCAGGATAAAGACCTGTGTAAAAAATTGCTGGCGGCCTCGGGTGTGCCGGTACCCCATGGCCGGCCTGTACACAGCCTTGAGGAGGCGTGGGTCGCGGCCCAAGACATCGGGCTGCCCGTGGTGGTCAAACCCCAGGACGGCAACCAAGGCAAGGGCGTCACCGTGAACATCGTTTCGCGTGATCACATGGCCATTGCCTACAAGGCGGCCGAAGAGATCGGCACCGCGATGGTTGAAAAATACCTACCAGGCAATGATCACCGCCTGCTGGTGGTGGGCAACAGACTGGTTGCTGCGGCCCGACGTGACCCACCGCAGGTCAATGGCGATGGCATCCACACGGTGCGCGAGCTGGTTGACCAGGTCAACGCTGACCCGCTACGTGGCGATGGGCATGCCACCTCGCTGACCAAGATACGGTTTGACGAGATAGCGGTCGCCCGGCTTGAAATTCAGGGCCTGACACCTGACAGCATTCCGGACAAAGGTCGGCGCGTGGTGTTGCGCAACAACGCCAACTTATCCACTGGCGGCACGGCCACCGATGTGACCGACGATGTCCACCCCACAGTGGCGGCTCGCGCAATCACAGCTGCGCGCATGATTGGTCTGGATATTTGCGGTGTGGACATGGTCTGCGAAAGCGTCAACCGGCCCCTGGAAGAGCAACATGGCGGGGTCGTGGAAGTCAATGCTGCGCCAGGTTTGCGCATGCATCTGTCGCCATCGTTTGGCAAAGGGCGTGCCGTCGGAGAGGCCATCATCAGCCACCTGTATCCCGATGGGCAACAGGCACGAATCCCCTTGGTGGCTGTCACCGGAACCAATGGCAAAACCACCGTCACGCGCCTGATCGCCCACCTGTTTAGCACAGCGGGGTACCGGGTTGGCATGACCAACACCGACGGCGTGCACGTCAATGGCCGTCAAATTGACTCCGGCGACTGCTCAGGCCCCAAAAGTGCCCGTAACGTGCTGATGCACCCTGACGTGGACGCTGCCGTGTTTGAAACGGCACGCGGGGGCATCTTGCGTGAAGGCCTGGGGTTTGACTGCTGCCAAGTGGCGGTGGTGACCAATATTGGCGCAGGCGACCACCTTGGGCTGAACTACATTTCCACCGTCGAAGACCTGGCCGTGCTCAAGCGGGTGGTGGTGCAAAACGTGTCCAGCCAAGGCTATGCGGTACTCAACGCCAGTGACCCCCAAGTGGTCAACATGGCATCCATGTGCCCAGGGGCTGTGATTTACTTTGCAGCAGATCAGACACACCCGGTACTGGCAACCCACCGCCTGCAAGGCATGCGCTGCGTTTTTGTACAAGATGGCCAGCTCATTGCGGCCCACGGTGATTGGCACATGGCGATTGCGCTTGATGACATCCCTTTGACCCGCTCAGGAACGATTGGCTTTCAGGTCGAGAACGCGATGGCCAGTGTGGGGGCCGCCTGGGGCGTGGGGCTTGATTGGAGCGCGGTGCGCCAAGGTCTGGCAAGCTTTCGCAATGATGCAGACAATGCACCCGGGCGCTTCAACGTGATGGACTACAAAGGCGCCACCGTGATCGCCGATTACGGCCACAACCCTGACGCCATGCGTGCACTGGTGCAAGCGGTTGAGGCCATGCCCGCCAAACGGCGCTCGGTGGTGATCAGTGGTGCGGGCGACCGGCGTGATGAAGACATCCGTGAGCAAACACAGATATTGGGCATGGCCTTTGACGAGGTGATCTTGTTTCAAGACGCCTGCCAGCGTGGCCGCTCTGATGGCGAGGTGCTGCAGTTGTTGCGTGAGGGCTTGCAGGGCGCGCCCAGAACCGACCACGTTGAAGAGGTGCATGGCGAGTTCTTGGCCATCGACAAAGCGCTGGCGCGCTTGCAGGCCGGCGACCTGTGTTTGGTGCTGGTTGACCAGGTCCAAGAGGCCCTGGCGCATTTGGCCCACCGCGTAAACAACCCTGTGTAAGGCCCACCACTTTGAAAGCAATGTCTTCGGTTCAGTCAAACAAAAATTGGCGCCAAGCCAAGCAGGCGTGAAAGTCTTGCAGCGCTTATCAGTACCATGTTCATCGCCTCCAAAATCCTCGCCTTCCTGACTGAGCCTCTGGCCTGGGTTGCCCTGTTGGTCGCAGCGGGTCTGCTCAGCGTCAATCGCCGGCCTCGACTGTGTAAAGGCCTGCTTACGAGCAGCCTGCTCATCTTACTGCTGCTGGGGTGGACGCCGCTGTCCAACGCGGTCCTCAGACCACTGGAGACCCGCTTTGCCCCGGTGCTGCCGGATGCTGATCTGCGTCAGTACACCGGCGTTGTGATTCTTGGTGGCGCCTTGGAGTCGTCTTACCTGTGGACACTGCCCGGGCAGTACATGCTCAATAGCGCGGCTGAGCGCATGACCAACGTTGCGACCTTGCTGCGCAGTCAGCCCAAACTCGAGCTGGTCTTTACCGGTGGTGAAGGTGAATTATTGGCGTCAGGCCTGTCCGAGTCACAGCGTGCGCAGCTATTCTTTAGCAGTCAAGGCATTACCGGAAAACAGGTGCGCTATGAGTCGGCATCGCGTAACACCTATGAAAATGCTGTGTTCAGCAAGGCCTTGCCTGAGGTGGACCCGACGCAGCGCTGGCTGCTGCTGACATCGGCTTGGCACATGCCGCGCGCCATGGCCACCTTCCAAAAAACAGGCTGGAACGTGACAGCCTACCCAACAGACTTTCGCACGGCGCCCAATGTGCCATGGACACAGTACAGCATGAAAAATTCGCTGTCGATTTGGCGCACCGCGCTGCATGAGTGGCTTGGTCTGCTGGCCTACCGCGTCAGTGGCCGCGCTTGACGCGCTGAAGAGAGCCGGCTCATAGCGGCTGCCCGCTCACCTCTTAAAACAAGCTGAAGACAACAAAGGTTAAAGCGCCGCCACGGCACGCCGGGCACGCACCTTGTTAACCCGCTTGCCTTCCAAGGCCAAGACCTCAAAGCGCCAGCCAGACACGTCCACGCTCTCGCCCACCATGGGCAGCTCACCGCTGACCGCCATCAGCAAACCGGCCACCGTGTTGTAGCGCCCACGCGCCTCATTGGGCAGGTCGTCAATGTCGAGCCGGGCTTTGAGCTCATTGATGGGCATCAGGCCTTCGAGTAGCCAGGCACCATCGCTCGAGATGGTGGCCCATGCGTGCGACTCCACACCAGGGTGTAACTCACCCGTGATGGCTTCCAGTAAATCATAGGGCGTTAACATGCCCTGAACCACACCGTATTCATCCACAACCAACACCAGGCGTCCAAGCTTGGCACGGAAATTTTCCAACAACTCCATCCCGGTGAGTGTCTCGGGAACAAAGGTCGCTGGCGTGACAAACTCTGCCAAAGTACCGCTGGCCTGACTACCCAGACCGAGCAGGTGCGCAACGCTGATTTGACCGACCACATCGTCCAAAGAGCCACGGCATACCGGATACCAGGAATGCGCTTTGCTCGCCCCCGCCTGCCCAATGCTGTCCAAGGCCTGCGTCACGGTCAAGCCCGCGTCCAACCAGTCAAGCTCTGACCTGGAAACCATCAGCGAAGTTAATGGCCGGTCGTCCAACTCAAACACGTTTTGCACCATCTGATGTTCTTGCTCTTCGATCACGCCCGAGTCAACGCCCTCCTCCAGACTGGCCGTGATCTCCTCTTCTGTCATGGCGCGCGTGGCGTTCACGTCAATGCGCAACAGTCGCAACACGCCAGCCGTGGCGCCGGCCAGCAGGTGCACCAGCGGGCCACTTAAGCGCGCCAGCCACAGCATGGGGCGCGACGTCCAACGCGACACCGCTTCAGGGTGGAGCTGGCCAATGCGTTTGGGCACCAGCTCACCAAAGATGATGGTGGTGATGGTGATGATCGTCACCACCAAAGCGGTTGCCGTGAGCGCAGCAGCCCCTTGGGGCATGCCCCACAAACGCAGCCAGCCTGCCAAGCCCTCACTGAAAGCCGCCTCACCCACAATGCCGTTGAGCACCCCGATGGAGGTGATGCCAATTTGCACTGTGGAGAGAAATTGGTTGGGGTTGTTGAGCAAAGACAGCGCAGCCTTAGCCCCCCCGTCGCCGGCACCAGCCATCGTGTTCAAGCGCGACTTGCGGCTGGCCGCTAGCGCCAATTCGGTCATGGCAAATACGCCATTAAGCAAGGTTAAAAAGATGATCAGCAAAAGTTCCATGCACACCAAACGACAATCAAGACCATGGCACTTTACTTGATTGGCGATGTACAGGGTTGCAACGAGGCTTTAGGGCGCCTGCTCGAGCACATTGCTTTCTCACCTAGCCGTGACACACTGGTGTTATTGGGTGACATGGTCAACCGCGGGCCGGACTCTGCGGGCGTACTGCGTCGACTCATGCGCTACGGCGACTCGGCACACTGCTTGTTGGGCAACCACGACCTGCACCTGTTGGCCTTGGCTGCAAATGTGCGGGGTTTGGGCCGCAGCGATACCGTGCAAGACGTTTTGCACGCACCCGACAGCGCCGCCATGCTCGAATGGTTACGCCACCGCAACATGGCACTGCTGCAGACCAGCGCGAACGGCTCTTGCCTCATGGTGCATGCCGGTGTCTTGCCTAGTTGGAGCGTTGAGCAGACCATGTCCTTGGCCAGCGAGGTTGAAGTGGTCTTGCGCGGCCCCCACCACATGGATTTCTTCAATCACATGTACGGCAATAGCCCTGAGGCCTGGGAAGATGGTCTACAGGGTTGGGCGCGCCTGCGAGTCATTGTCAACGCGCTGACCAGGCTGCGCTTTTGCAGCGCCAGCGGGCTGATGGAGTTTGACACTAAAGAAAGTGCTGCGGGCGCACCGGCGGGCTTCATGCCCTGGTTTGATGTGCCCGACCGCCAAAGCGCCCAAACGCCGATAGCTTTTGGACATTGGTCTACGCTGGGCCCGCTACAGCGCCAAAACGTGCATGCGCTGGACACTGGCTGTGTGTGGGGTGGCTGTTTGAGCGCGCTGCATTTCGACACCGGTGCCGGGGGCGAGCACGAACTGCTGCAAGTGCCTTGCCCGCAGGCGCAAGCGCCCGGCTAGGCTGGCCTACCAAGCACCTTTTAGCTCGCTGTGAACAGCGCGGCGACGTTGCGCTTGGACTTGATATTGCTCGAAATTGAACGCGCGCCAGGGCGTGCGGCTGCCGCTTCCCATGCGGGTTTGGCCTCGTCGGGCAAAGCTGGCTCGTAGGGCTTGTCAAAGAACGGATCCACCGGCTTGACAGGCGCGCGTGGGCGTTGGCTGCGTGCTGCATCAGGTGCACGCTCTGCTCGCGCATCACCTTGGTACAAGCGCCTGCCATCGTTGAAATGCCCTTGGCGGCGAATGTCGGGTTGGTTCTCTTCAAACTCGATGGGCTCGAGCTCAATCTTGCGACCGATGAGTTTCTCAATGTCTGCCACCAGGCGCACATCGCTCTTAGAAACAAAATTAACCGCCAAGCCTTCTGCGCCAGCACGGCCCGTGCGACCAATGCGGTGCACATAGTCTTCGGCGTTGAACGGGATGTCAAAGTTGAACACCGCTGGCACGTCTTTGATGTCCAGACCACGCGCGGCCACGTCGGTGCACACCAGCAAATCAACCTCGCCTTTTTTGAACGATTCCAAGGCTTTCAGGCGCTCGTCCTGGCTCTTGTCACCGTGCAGCGCAGTTGTCTTCAGGCCTTCGTTCTCCAGCGAACGTGCCAAGCGGGCACATCCCAGCTTGCTGTTAACAAACACAAAGGCTTGCTTGAGGGCGCGTTGGCGCAAAATTTGGTGCAGCGCATGGCGCTTGTCCTCATCACCAACGCTATAGAAATGCTGCTCAACGGTCGACGCCGTGGCATTAGAGCGGGCGACTTCAATGGTGACTGGATCCTGCAAATAACTGTTGGCCAAGCGCTTGATTTCTGGCGAGAACGTGGCCGAGAACAAAAGTGTGATGCGCTGCTTGGGCAGGTAGCTCAAAATACGCTGCAGGTCTGGCAAAAAACCAATATCGAGCATGCGGTCGGCCTCATCGAGCACCACGTACTCAACCTGGTTGAGCACACAGTTTTTGGCCTCAATGTGGTCTAGCAAGCGCCCAGGCGTGGCCACCAAGACCTCAACACCTTTTTTCAGCTCAGCGGTCTGCGGCTTCATGTCCATGCCGCCAAACACCACCGTGCTGCGCAGCTCGGTGTACTTGCCATACAGCGCGACCTGCTCGGCCACTTGGTCAGCCAGCTCGCGCGTGGGCAAAAGCACCAGTGCACGCACGGGATGACGCGCAGGCGAGGTAGAGGCGTTTTCATGGCGCAGCATGCGCTGCAGCAGCGGCAAGGCAAACGCAGCGGTTTTACCGGTGCCTGTTTGGGCCGCACCCATCACGTCGCGCCCTTGCAACACCACAGGAATAGCCTGCGCCTGGATGGGGGTCATCGTCTCGTAACCCATCTCGGCCACAGCGCGGGCCAAGGGGGCGGCCAATTGCAGCTGGGCAAAGGCCATCACAGGGGTATCAGCGTTCAAAACGGTCGGAGTGTCAGAGCTTATTTCGGTCATTCAAAGGTGTATCTATACGCTATCAAGATGGTAGCTAATGCGGTTCCAAAAGGCAGGAATCAGGGCCATTATCCCTCATTAGGGTCAAAATGCCCAGCAAGGGCCTGGCTTGACCCCATGGGCGCGGTGATCGCCGCCATCAGACCTGGCCGGTGAAGCGCTCAGGCTTTGGGCAGCGTCACGCCCACTTGGCCTTGGTATTTGCCGCCGCGGTCTTTGTAGCTGGTTTCGCACACGTCGTCTTTGTCGCTCTCAAAAAACAGCACCTGCGCACAGCCTTCGCCGGCGTAAATTTTGGCTGGCAGTGGGGTGGTGTTGCTGAATTCGAGGGTGACAAAGCCTTCCCACTCGGGCTCAAACGGTGTCACGTTGACGATGATGCCGCAGCGCGCGTACGTACTTTTGCCCAGGCATATGGTCAACACATTGCGCGGGATACGGAAGTACTCAAGCGTGCGCGCCAAGGCAAAGCTATTGGGCGGAATGATGCACACGTCATCATGAAAATCGACAAAGCTTTTTTCGTCAAAGTTTTTGGGGTCAACCACCGTGCTGTGGATGTTGGTGAACACCTTGAATTCTGGCGCACAGCGGATGTCGTAGCCATAGCTGCTGGTGCCATAGCTGATGATTTTGTGGCCGTCGCGCACGCGCACCTGGCCGGGCTCAAACGGCTCGATCATGCCCTGGGTTTGGGCCATGTGACGAATCCACTTGTCGCTTTTGATGCTCATCGGGTCTGCTCCTGAGGTTGGCGCATTGTAAGTAAGCCCATGGACC
>CAWUSQ010000059.1:0-21911 GCA_963925275.1 uncultured Rhodoferax sp. | reverse complement strand
CCAAGCCCTTGATGGACGCGCTTGCGGCCTACCCGCACCTGCGCACCTTGCATCGCCCGGCCAACCTTGAAGATTTGTTTTTAAAGCTCACGGGCCGGCAAATCCGTGCGGACGCATGAGTTTGTTGATCCACATGTTTCTGAGCCACACCAAGTTCACGCAAGGGCGTTACCGCGCACGCTTGCCCGCTGGCAGCTGTGATCAAACAACAGCAGTTGAAAGGTTTTTTTAGCATGGACATGGACCACACAAAAACCACAGGCGTTGAAATGGCGGCATCCGTTTGGCGCGCCCCTGAGTTGTCCATGCGGTGGTGGCCCGTGTTTTTACGCAACCTGCTGGTCTGGAAAAAATTGGCCATCCCCAGCTTGATCGGCAACATCGCTGAACCCTTGATGTGGCTGGTGGCGTTTGGTTATGGCATGGGTGCCTTGGTGGGGCAGGTGAGTGTGGCCGGTCAAAAGGTGCCCTACATTTTGTTTTTGGCAAGTGGCTCGATCTGCATGAGTGCCATGAACGCAGCCAGCTTTGAGGCCCTTTATTCGGCGTTTTCGCGCATGCACGTGCAAAAAACGTGGGACGGCATCATGAACGCACCGGTTAACTTGGACGACATCGTTCTGGCAGAAATGCTTTGGGCGGCGTTCAAGTCCTTGTTCACGGTGAGCGCAATTTTGTGCGTGATGCTGGCCTTGGGTATCAGCCACAGCCCCAAACTGCTGCTGGCCTGGCCTATTTTGCTGGCAGTGGGCATCACCTTCAGTTGCATAGCGCTGATCTTCAACGCGCTGGCCCAAGGCTACGACTTCTTCACCTATTACTTCACCTTGTTTCTAACGCCCATGATGTTTTTGAGCGGCGTATTTTTCCCACTCGACCAGCTGCCTGATTTTGTGTGGGCCTTGGCGCAGTGGCTGCCGCTGACCAATGCCGTGGCTTTGGTTAGGCCGATGTTTTTGGACCAGTGGCCAGTGCATTGGCTCTCACCGGTGCTGATCTTGGCCGGCTATGCGCTCGGCGGCTTTTGGTTGGCTTTGGCGCTCACGCGCAGGCGCTTCAGGACCTGAGTGCTTATGGTCGGCGCGCCGGCCATTGCGTTGGGCGCGAGGTCAGTAGGCGGTGTCGGCATCTTCGAGGTGATCGATCACCAAACTTTGAAGCAAGGCAACGCCCATCATCAGTTCAAGCACTTGGCCTCGCAGTTCATCCAAGATGGCGGTGGCGTCCTCGGTGTCGCCTTGTTCAAAACTCTGCAGCAATTGCGCTGCGCGTTCATGCATGCGCTGATGTAACTGATCGACTTCCTGCACCCCGCTGATTTGTCCGAAGCGTTGCTTGCCCAGGCCTTGGTACCAAGCACCCAAACGGCTGCGGGTGTAGTTTTCCCCGCCATCGGCGCTCAATTTGGTGGGGTCGCCCTCCAGTACCCGCGTCAGTTGCTTCAACCAAAGGTCGATGTCGTGGCCAGCCACGAGCACCGGAAAATGGTTCAGATTCCATTTAGTCTTAGACCATTGGCTCCACATTTCGGGAGGTTGGTAGTTTTTCTGCCATGTCGGAACCTGATCAGCGGGCATCGCTTTGGCGATGGCCCAGCCCTGCATCACATGGCAGCCCAGGCGGTAGAGCAAGACACCGTGTTCCAGCGTCTCCACACCCTCTGCCACCAATTTGCGTGAGAACACTTTGCCCAAGGTGATGATGCCCTCAACCAGGGCCAGGTCACCGTTGTCGCTGAGCATGCCGCGTACAAAGCTTTGGTCAATTTTAATTTCATGCACGGGTAACTGCTTGAGGTAACTCAGGCTGGAGTACCCGGTACCGAAATCGTCCAGTGAGCAGTGCACGCCCATGGCTTGTGCGGTCTCGACGGTGCCACGTACCTGGCTCATGTCTTCCAGAGAGCTGGTTTCTAAAATCTCCAGCGTGAGCCAGTCTGGCGCAACGTCGGGGAAGCTTTCCAGTGCATGCGCGACTTCTTCAATGAAGCCGGGTTTGATGAATTGTTTGGCCGCGATGTTGACGCTCACAGGCCAACCAATGCCTTGCTGGCGCCAGGCCGTCATTTGTCGAAGGACCTCCCGAAGCGCCCATTGCCCAACCAGGACAATGGCATCGGTATTTTCCACATGGGGCAAAAATGCGCCAGGCATCAACAAACCCTGAGAGGGGTGTTGCCAGCGCACCAGAGCTTCAAGACCTACCAGCGTACCGCGGTGCAGATCGACCTTGGGTTGGTAATGCAAAACCAGCTCACCGTTGCTCACCGCAGCGGTGAGGCGGTCAGCCCATTGCCGCTCGATTGAACTCACGCTGATGTGGTCGGCTTGCCAAACTTTTATCTGATTGCGTCCGGCTTGTTTGGCCTGGTACATCATGTGATTGGCCTGTCGCATCATCTGGTCGGCGTCGAGTGTCACCTCGCCAGAGCTTCGGTCTACGGGCTCTTGAATGGACACGCCGGCACTCAGCGAAATGGTCACCTCCACGCTCTGCAGCTCAAGCGGCTGGCGCAATAAATCCATGACACGCTCAATGACCATCTGTGCGTCGCTGGCTTGTTTGAGGCTTGTGAGCAGCAAGGCAAACTCGTTACCGCCGATGCGCGCGAAGCTGTCACCATCACGCATTTTCGCCAGGACGCGTTGCGCGACGCTGCTCAGCACCTGGTCACCGATGCTGGGCCCATGGCGGTCGTTAATGGCTTTGAATTGGTCCAGGTCAATGTGACACAAAGCGATGGTTTCTTTTTGGCGCTCGCAACGGTACAAGGCATGGGTGAGCCGGTCTAAAAGCAAACTGCGATTGGGCAGTTCGGTCAGCTCGTCATGGTTGGCCGCCCAGGTATTTTTCTCTATTTTGGCTTTGGCCGCGGTACGAATTTTTTGAATGTTCTCTGCCATGACATTGAAAGCTGAGGCCAGGTACCGCACATCAGGGGCGCCTTGAATGGAAACGCGGTAGTCCGGTTTGGACAGTACCTGCGTGACTTCCTTGTTGAGTGCACTCAAACCACCAAGGTGACGCCCTAACAGCCAAGCCAGCCCAAGCACCCAACAGACCAAAATGGCGGCGTTAAGCCACAGTTGGGACACCCATGTCAACCACACTTGGTTGGCCTGGGCGTTGGTGTTTGGCCAAACACGCAACTGCGCGCTGGTCGGGGTGGGGCGCGCGTTGCTGATGGCTTCTTGATGCAAGCGCTGAATCAACCACTGAGGTGCCTGCGCCTCAACCGGGTATGCGCGCGCATCACGTGGTGTTGCATTGGCCTTGCCCCAGCTTGCCCGGGCCACTGTGGGGTGAGCGCCGAGCGCCTGTTTCAACGCCGCAGGTATTGCGTCAGTTTGGCCTGAACGCTCTAGCTCAGCCAGTCGTGGGGCGTGGTCCTCTACAAAAGCCCTCAAAGAAGCTTGAACGTTGAGATTGGACTGCTCTACGGCTTGATTCAAGGAAAAAACAAGATGCGCAACCGTTCCCAAGGCAAGCAAGAGTGCTAAAAGTAAAGTTACACGTGCAGAAGTGGGTAAAGATACGTTGCGCAGACTTAGCATGGGTAGATCTTACGGCATCAAGCCGCCCCGTCAATCCATGCTTGTGCACGCGCTAGCATGAAGCCATGCGGCAAAATGCGCAGACCTGTGTGTTCGGTGTCTTAGCCCCTTTGTTTGAAAGCCCTGTTCATGTCTGCATCATCGCAAAACCAGTATGACTACATCATCATTGGTGCCGGAACGGCGGGTTGCCTGCTGGCCAACCGCCTGAGCGCTGACGCCAGCAAGCGCGTGCTGTTGATCGAGGCGGGTGGTTCTGACAACTACCACTGGATTCACATTCCTGTGGGGTACCTGTATTGCATTGGCAACCCACGCACCGACTGGCTGTACCAGACCGAACCCGATGCCGGCTTGAACGGTCGCAGACTGCGTTACCCACGGGGCAAGGTTTTGGGCGGCTGCAGCAGCATCAACGGCATGATTTACATGCGCGGGCAGGCGCGTGACTATGACGCTTGGGCGCAGCTTCTGGGCGATGAGCAGTGGAAATGGTCCAACAGCTTGCCAGACTTCAAACTGCACGAGAACCATTACAAGCTTGCCTCAGATGCCGCGCCACTTGATGCAGCCGCGCGGCAGCAGCTGATGGACTTTCACGGCACGGGTGGCGAGTGGCGGGTGCAAAAGCAGCGCCTGCGCTGGGATGTGCTAGATGCGTTTTCGCAGGCCGCGCAGCAAGCCGGCATTGCTGCCACAGATGACTTCAACCGCGGCAGCAATGAAGGCGTGGGCTATTTTGAAGTGAACCAGCACCGCGGCTGGCGCTGGAACGCTGCGCGCGCATTTTTACGTCCGACCTGCGCTGCGCGTGCCAACTTCACGCTGTGGACCGGTGCACAGGTGGCGCGCTTGCTGATCGACAAACAGCCCGATGGTCATTTGCTTTGTACCGGTGTCAGGGTTTTAAAGGGTGGCGTTCTGGTTGATGTTGCTGCTGCGGGTGAGGTGATTCTGAGCGCCGGAGCCATTGGCTCGCCACAATTGTTGCAACTCTCGGGCATCGGCCCGGCTGGGTTGTTGCACAGCCATGGCATTGCCGTGCAGCACGACGCGCCGGGTGTCGGTGCCAATTTGCAGGACCACTTGCAAATCCGTACGGTGTTCAAGGTGCAGGGGGTTAAAACACTCAACACCATGGCCCATTCGCTCTGGGGTAAAGCCAAGATCGGCTTGGAATACGCGCTCAAGCGAAGCGGGCCGATGAGCATGGCGCCCAGCCAGCTCGGTGCATTTACGCGAAGCGACCCCTCCAAGCCTTACCCCAATATCCAATACCACGTGCAGCCCTTAAGCCTGGATGCGTTTGGAGAACCCTTGCACCCTTTTCCGGCTTTCACTGCCAGTGTGTGCAACCTCAACCCCACTAGCCGCGGCTTGGTGCAGATTCGCTCAGCCGACTTCCAAGACGCGCCAGCAATTGCGCCCAATTACCTGAGCACGGACGCTGACCGTCAGGTCGCTGCAGACTCCTTGCGGCTTACACGGCGTATCGTGGCGCAGCCGGCATTGGCAGCCTACAGACCAGAGGAGTTCAAGCCTGGTGTTCAGTTCCAAACCGACGATGAACTTGCCCGCCTAGCCGGCGACATTGCCACCACGATTTTTCACCCGGTGGGAACGACCAAGATGGGGCGCGAGGAAGATCCCATGGCGGTATTGGATGCGCGCATGCGGGTGCGTGGCCCTGGCGGCTTGATCAGAGGCTTGCGTGTGGTGGACGCCGGTGCCATGCCCGTGATCACCAGCGGCAACACCAACTCACCCACGCTGATGATGGCCGAGAAAGCTGCCAGCTGGATTGTTCAGGATGCGATCAAGGCCGCTGGTTTGTGAGCCAGGCTGGCCCCCAGGTCTTGGTCGCTTTACCTTGGTCCGTCGGCATTGGGCTGTGGGCAAAAAAACGCAGACTCAGACCTGGCAACATGCTTGGTATCGGTTGTCGTTAAGCCCTGCTTGCACCTGCCCGTGCAGCTCGTCGGCCGCTTGCTGACAAGGGTAAACCCCAAAGGGTAAACACCGACAACGCAGAGCCTGTTTTTCCTTTAAAGTCATGCTATCTGCAGGCTTCAAGCGCTGCACTATCTGGAAAGACCCAGGAGACAGGCCCATAGAGGTCAAATAAAAAGACAAAAAAGCACCGCGTAATCTCGGTGCTTTTTTTACGCCTGACGCACGCGCAACGCGCCGGTGTGAGCCAGCGCGCCAAGCAGCTTGCCCCTTTGCCAAGACCCCAAGCGCGGCCTCTTTTTGCGGGCAGGGGCGGTGAGACAATGCGCCCGTGGATATGCTTGTCGTCACCCTCGCTTCGCTGTTTGCAGGCTTCATCGACTCGGTGGTTGGCGGGGGCGGTTTGGTCTTGGTCCCGGCACTGTTTGCCACCTTTCCCACTGCGCACCCTGCGACTTTGTTGGGTAGCAACAAAGGGGCGTCTTTTTGGGGAACGGGTTTTGCCACGTGGCGCTACAGCCAACGCGTGGCGCTGCGGTGGGCCACATTGGGGCCGGCCGCGGCCGTCGCGTTTGCTGCCTCCATGTCTGGTGCTTGGTTGGTGACGGTGATATCACCCGACTTTCTGCGCCAAATTTTGCCCTTCGTCCTTGTCTTGGTGCTGGTGTATACCCTGGCCAAGAAAGACTTGGGGCGTCACCACATGCCGCGCTTTAAGGGCCGTCACGAGCAACTGTTGGTCTGTGGCATCGCTGCCATGATGGGGTGGTACGACGGTTTTTTTGGCCCGGGAACTGGCAGTTTCTTGGTGTTCTTGATGGTTCGTTTGTTGGGCTATGACTTTTTAAGCGCCACGGCCTCAGCAAAGGTGATCAACCTTGCGAGCAATGGGGCGGCCCTGTTGCTTTTCATCTTTAAAGGCCACGTCTGGTGGCACTTTGTGGTGGTCATGGCGGTGACCAACGTGCTGGGCAGTTTCTTGGGTACCCGCATGGCCATGCGCCACGGCGCTGGATTTGTGCGCGCTGTGTTTCTGCTGGTGGTGTTTGCCTTGATCTTGAAAACCGGTTTCGACGCCTTCGTGCGCCAGGCTTAAGGGCGTTGGCCGGCGGCCTTTGGCGTGGTCGAAGGTTTTGTGCTGGCCTGATTTGCTGCTGCTGCAGTGGTCTCTGAAGTCGCGGGTACAGGCGCTATGGGCGCCGTTTGGGGGCCGCCGCCCTGAGCCCAGGTCAAGTCTGCAGCGACCAAGGGCTGGCCAAGGGGCGCTGCGGCGGTGCCCGCGCGCATCGCTTGCATATCGGCGTCGTTGGGGTACAAGCCTAGCAGCCAGTAGTCAAACACGCGACGCGCAATGGGCGCCGCTGATGCCGATCCAAACCCTGCGTTTTCCACGATGGCCGCCAGTGCAATGGTCGGGTGATCGGCCGGCGCAAAGGCGATGTACAGGGCATGGTCACGCTTTCGCTCGTCGGCCTTTATGACACTGTACTTTTCGTTTTTGCCAAGCGATACCGCCTGTGCGGTACCGGTTTTTCCGGCGCTCACGTAGCCGGCACCAACGAACGCACTTGCAGAGGTTCCGATGCGCGCCACGTCAACCATGGCCTTGCGTATGACTTTGATGTGATCGGGTTTGAATCCGAGGTCAATGGGTGCATCCAAAGACAATGGCTCGGTGGTGCGCGTGACCGGGTCTTGTATGGATACAGCCAAGTGCGGCTGGTGCTTGACGCCGCCGTTGGCCACAGTGGCCGTGGCCTGCGCGAGTTGCAGCATGGTGAAGCTGTTGTAGCCCTGGCCAATGCCAAGAGAGATGGTTTCGCCGGCATACCATCTTTGCTGATCTGCGCGTTTGTAGTAGCGGCGCTTCCAGTCCTGGTTTGGCAAGACGCCGCTGAGCTCGCCTTTGAGGTCGATGCCGGTGATCTGCCCGAACCCCAGTGGGGCCATGAAATCGTGAATCGTCTCCACGCCCATTTCATTGGCCAGTGTGTAGAAGTAGACGTTGCTGGACTCAACGATGGCACGGTGCATGTCCATGATGCCGCCACGCTCGTTCTCGGGGCTGCCAAAGCGGTGCTCGCCCAGCATGAAAAAGCCCTGGTCGTTGATGGTGGTCGATGCCGCGCGCTTACCCGTCTTGAGCGCGGCCAAGGCCATGAACGGCTTGTAGGTCGACCCCGGCGGGTAGGTGCCGCGCATGGCCCTGTTGAGCATGGGCTTGTCAGCCGATTCGTTCAGTGCTTGCCAGCTCTCTTGATCGATGCCATCGATAAACAGGTTGATGTCAAAAGTTGGCTTGCTGACAAAAGCCAGCACCTCGCCATTGTTGGGGTCCAGCGCGACGAGTGCGCCGCGGCGCTCACCGTAAAGGTCCTCGATCAACTTTTGTAGCTTGATGTCCAGCGACAGTTTGACCGTATCACCGGGTGTGGCCGCTAGGCTTGACAGGCGGCGCACCGCGTGGCCGCCAGCAGAGGTTTCGATGAATTCAAAGCCCGTCGTGCCATGCAGCCTGGATTCGAAACTTTGCTCAATACCCAATTTTCCGATGTGGTCGGTGCCGCGGTAATTGGCACTTTCATCAGACTCATTGAGGTGTTCTTTCTCTGCTGCGTTGATGCGCCCGATGTAGCCAAGCACATGGCTGGCAGACGCGCCGTAAGGGTAGTTGCGAAACAGGCGCGCTTTGACGTCCAAGCCGGCAAAGCGGTAACGGTTGGCCGCAAACCGGGCAACCTCAGCATCGCTGAGCCGGTTACGCAAGGGCACGGAGCTGAAGTTTTTGGACTCCTCTCGCAATTTTTTAAAACGCCTGAGATCGCGCGGTGTGATCTCCACGATGCCAGCCAAGGCATCCAAGCTGGCATCCAGTTTGTCAACTTTGGAGGACGCGACTTCGAGCGTGTAGGCTGCGTAATTGGAGGCCAGCACCAAGCCATTGCGGTCAATGATCAGACCGCGGTTGGGCGCCACCGGCACCACCGCTGTTCGGTTATTTTCGGCTTGAGCAAACAGGTCGTCATGGCGCACCACCTGCAGGTAATAAAGCCGCATACCCAAGAGCGCAAAGCCAGCAATCATGACCAGAGCGGCCACGAAAATGCGTAGCCTGAACCGCGACAACTCAGCCTGTACGTTGCGAAAGATCGTCATGCGCCTGCCCCGCGCTACAAAGGCCTGTTGGCGTCAGGGTTTGGTGCTTGGCGCTGCGGCAGCAACAGCGCAACGCTGATGACCGGCCACAGGGCAGACTCCAAAAGTGGTGCCAGCAAGGCCCACCAGCCAGGCGTGGCGCCTTCGCTGGCCCAGCGGATGAGCCAACTCAGGGCGTGGGCGCCAGCAAACAAGGGCAGGATCTGCGCTGCCTGCGAGGGCACACTGAACCACAGCAAGCGACGGTGTATGCCAATGGCCAAGTAGCTCAGGACGGTGTATGCCAAGGCATTTTGCCCAAGCAGTGCGCCTTGGTGCACATCGAACAGCAGCCCGAAGATAAAAGCGGTGCCCACCCCCACGCGTGTTGGCTGGTGAACCGTCCAAAACACCAGCACCAGTGCCACGATGTCAGGCTGCCATGCTGCACGGCCCCAAAAACCCATGTTTGCGATCATGTTGAGTGACAGTGCGAACAGCAGGCTACCCCATATAAAAAAGGGATTGGCCGGCAAAAGCAGCTGTTGGCCCCGCGGCATGATCATGGCTGTTGGTCCTTTTTAAGCAGCTTTTTTTGCACGCCCTTGGCGTCGCTGGTGCCGGTGCTGGTGTCCGCCGGCTTGCTTGCGGGCGGTGGCGACTGCAGCGAGGACACGGGTTGGAGAACCAGCACATGCAAGCTGCCGCTGACCTGTGCGATTGGCGTAGCGCTGATGCTGGCAAAAGCGGTGTCGACGCCCCCGCCAACAGTGCTTACGCGGGCCACAGACAAGCCTGGCGGATACACGCCGTCAATGCCACTGGTGGTCAGCAAATCACCGACTTGCATGTCGACGTTGGCGTTCATGTAGCGCAAAGTCAGTGCGTCGCTGGAGGTACTGGTATTGCCAAAAGCCAAGGCCCGAACACCGCTGCGCGCATTGAGCACAGGGATGGCCTGGTTGCGGTCACTGATGAGGGTGACTTCACTGCTCATGGGGTAGGCGCGCGTGACCTGTCCGAGCACACCAAACTCATCTAAAACGGGGGCGCCTGCCTGTACCGCTTGCAGCAGGCCTTTGTCGATGATGAGCTTGCGACTGTAGGGGTCGGCCGCGTCGTACAAAACCTGAGCGGCCAAGGCTGGGCTTTTGATGCGTTCGCGCAGTTCCAGCAAGGCCCGAAGTCGGCTGTTTTCCAAAAGCAGCTGCTCGACTTGCTGGGCGCGTTGAGACTGCAAACCCAGCCGGTACTTGGCCACAGCCTCACGCGCCTGCGAGGTGTTCAAGGACTCAAGGTAGGCACCGTTGGATTTGGCCCATTCCAGCGGGCGCATCAGTGCCCACTGAAGGGGGTACAGCAAGGTGGCCAGGCCTGCGCGCAGGGGTTGGACCAGCGCAAAACGACTGTCCGATACCATGAGCAGCACGGCCAGCGCGCTGAAGAAAACCAATTTGGAAAACGCAGACGGACCTTGCCTGAAAAACGCAGGTGGGGAGCTGTCCAGCGTACCCAATGGCATCGCTGCGTCGCCTGCTTATTCGTTGGTGAAAATGGAGCCGAGCCGGTCCATCTGCTCCAGGGCCATGCCGCAACCGCGCACCACGCAGGTCAGAGGGTCTTCGGCTACCAGTACCGGCAGGCCGGTTTCTTCGGCCAGCAAACGGTCCAGATCGCGCAGCAGCGCGCCGCCACCGGTCAACATCATGCCGCGGTCGGCAATGTCTGCGCCCAACTCGGGGGGGGTCTGCTCCAGCGCATTTTTCACCGCTGAGACGATGTTGTTAATCGGGTCGGTCAAGGCCTCAAGGATCTCATTGCTCGAGATGGTGAAGCTGCGTGGCACGCCTTCAGCCAAGTTGCGCCCACGCACTTCCATTTCGCGCACTTCACTGCCAGGAAAAGCCGAGCCGATGTTCTTTTTGATGGCCTCTGCGGTGGGCTCGCCGATCAGCATGCCGTAATTTCGGCGGATGTAGTTGATGATGGCATCGTCAAAACGGTCGCCGCCGACACGCACGCTGCCCTTGTAAACCATGCCACCCAAAGAGATGACCCCCACTTCGGTGGTACCCCCGCCAATGTCCACCACCATGGAGCCCGATGCTTCGGACACTGGCAGGCCCGCACCAATAGCTGCCGCCATGGGCTCTTCAATCAGGTACACATCGCTGGCGCCAGCGCCTAAAGCAGACTCCCGGATCGCACGACGTTCAACCTGCGTGGAGCCGCAAGGCACGCAAATGATGATGCGCGGGCTGGGTCGAAAAATGCTGCGTGGGTGCACCATTTTGATGAACTGTTTGAGCATTTGCTCTGTGACCGTGAAGTCGGCAATCACGCCATCTTTCATAGGTCGGATGGCTTCGATGTTGCCTGGAACCTTGCCCAGCATGGCTTTGGCTTCCTTGCCGACAGCCTGGATGGTTTTTTTGCCTTGGGGCCCGCCTTCGTGCCGGATAGCCACCACGGACGGCTCGTCCAGAATGACGCCTTTACCGCGCACGTAGATCAGGGTGTTGGCAGTTCCCAAGTCGATGGCCAGATCGGTCGACAGGTACTGGCGAAATGGTCCAAACATAGGTAAGTCCTCTTTGGGTCCGAGCGCGCGTTGACGCAAATGACCCCTAACATGTAAAAAACTGTGATTTGTCGGTGCATGACCCTGGAAATTTGGCCAGCAGCTTTAAGGCGAGATAATACCCCATCGACTGGGCTTGAGGCGTGCCAAAGGCTAGCCATGGCCCTGACTGAACCTGTTTTTTCGATTGAGATCCACCATGTCTTTACTCCCCGCCGACCTTGACCGCCTGGCCCGTTTGGCCAGGCTGGGCTTGCAGCCCGACGAAAGCGAGCGCCTGCGCGGCCAGCTCAATGATTTTTTCAGCATTGTCGAAAAAATGCGCGCCGTGGATACCAGTGGTGTGGTGCCACTGGCCCATCCGGTGGACGTGATGGGCGAGGTCGGCTTGCGCCTGCGTGATGACGTGGTGAGCGAATCCAACCAGCGCGAAGCCAACCAACGCAGCGCCCCGGCCGTTGAAGAAGGCTTGTTTCTGGTGCCACGCGTGATCGAATAAAAACAAGGCTTGCCATGACCAACCCCGCTACTGATTTACATGACCTCACGCTATGCCAATTGCGTGACAGCCTGCGCCGCAAAGAGGTTTCCGCACTTGAAACCGCCCAGCATTTTTTAACCAGAGTTCGCGCTCAGGATGACTTGGGGGCTTTTTTGGACCTGTCTGAGGAAGCAACCCTGAGCCAGGCTCGCGCGGCTGACGTCCGTTTGGCTGCAGGTTCGACCAGCGCCTTGGAAGGCGTTCCGGTTGCGCATAAAGACATCTTTGTGACAAAAGACTTTGTCACCACGGCAGGTTCGCGCATGTTGCAAGGCTACCGTTCGCCCTTTGATGCCACGGTGGTCAGCCGCATGGCTCAGGCTGGCGCGGTGACCTTGGGTAAGCTCAATTGTGATGAGTTCGCCATGGGCTCGGGCAATGAAAACTCGGCCTACAAAAAAGTCCATAACCCCTGGGATCGCAGCCGCACGCCAGGCGGCTCCTCAGGCGGCAGTGCGGCGGCAGTGGCCGCGCGCCTGACCCCCGCTGCAACGGGTACCGACACCGGGGGCTCGATTCGCCAGCCGGCTTCGTTTTGTGGCATCACGGGTATCAAGCCCACTTACGGGCGCGCGTCGCGCTACGGCATGGTGGCGTTTGCCTCCAGCCTGGACCAAGCGGGGCCGATGGCGCGCAGCGCCGAAGATTGCGCTTTGCTGTTGAGCGCCATGTGTGGCCCCGACCCTGACCGTGACTCAACCTCTTTGGACGTCGCGCAAGAAGACTTCTCGCTCAAGCTCAACGACAGCCTGCAAGGGTTGCGCGTGGGCGTGCCCGGCGAATTCTTTGGACAAGGCTTGTCTGAGGACGTGCGCGGCGCAGTAGATGCTGCACTCAAGGTGTACCAAGACTTAGGCGCCACCTTGGTGCCGATTTCCCTGCCGCGCACCGAGTTGTCGATTCCGGTCTATTACATCATTGCACCGGCCGAAGCCTCCAGCAACCTGAGTCGGTTTGATGGTGTGAAGTTTGGTCACCGTGCCAAACAGTACACCGACCTGGCAGACATGTACACCCGTACCCGCGCAGAAGGTTTTGGTGACGAGGTCAAGCGCCGCATCATGATTGGCACCTACGTGTTGTCGCACGGCTACTACGACGCCTACTACCTGCAGGCGCAAAAAATCCGGCGCATGATTGCCGACGACTTTCAGCAAGCGTTTCAACAATGCGATGTGATCGCCGGTCCGGTCGCGCCCACGGTGGCTTGGGCGCTGGGTGGCCACGGCAACGATCCACTGGCCGATTATTTGGCCGACATCTTCACATTACCAGCCTCATTGGCTGGCTTGCCAGGTATGAGCGTGCCCGTGGGTTTTGGGGCTGGCGACATGCCTGTTGGCCTGCAACTCATTGGGCCGCATCTGAGTGAGTCGCGCTTGTTGAACGTGGCGCACCGCTTCCAGCAAGCCACTGACTGGCACAACGCACGCCCTCAAGGAATTTAAATGAGCAACGCCGTGAAAGACAAGCAAGCTGCAAGCAAGCCTGCAACCCTGCTGGTGCAAGGCTACGAGGTGGTGATTGGGTTTGAGACCCATGCCCAACTCTCCACCCAGTCCAAGATATTCAGCCGCGCCTCGACTGCTTTTGGTGCACAGGCCAACACCCAAGCCTGTGCCCTTGACCTGGCGCTGCCTGGCACCTTGCCAGTGATGAACAAGGGGGCGGTGGAGCGCGCCATTGAATTCGGTTTGGCCGTAGGCGCCCACATTGCGCCGCGCAGCATCTTCGCCCGAAAAAACTACTTCTACCCCGACTTACCCAAGGGTTATCAGATCAGCCAGTTTGAGATCCCTGTGGTGCAGGGCGGCACCGTTGAGTTTTACCTCGGGGACGAGAAACAGTCGGTGCGCCTGGTGCGCGCCCACCTGGAAGAAGACGCTGGGAAATCCTTGCATGAAAACTTTGTTGGTCAAAGTGGCATCGATTTGAACCGTGCTGGCACACCGTTGTTGGAGATCGTCACCGAGCCCGATATGCGCTCAAGTGCCGAGGCCGTGGCTTACGCCAAGGAGCTGCACAAAATTGTGACCTGGATCGGCATCTGTGATGGCAACATGCAAGAGGGCAGTTTTCGCTGCGACGCCAATGTATCGGTTCGTAAACCGGGTGGCCCCTTAGGTACCCGCCGAGAGATCAAAAACCTCAACAGCTTCAGGTTCATGCAGCAGGCCATTGACTATGAGGTGCGTTGGCAAATTGAAGAGATCGAGGACGGCCGTGCGATTGAGCAGGCCACCGTGCTCTATAACCCCGACACCGGTGAGACCCGTGCCATGCGCAGCAAGGAAGACGCCGCGGACTACCGCTACTTCCCCGACCCCGACCTGCCACCGCTGATGGTCGAGCCCGAATGGGTCGAGCGCGTGCGCGCCAGCATGACCGAGCTGCCGCGCGTGATGGCTGAGCGCTTTGTTAAAGACCATGGCCTGTCGCATTACGACGCCACGGCCTTGACGCAAAGCCGTGAGGTCGCGGCTTACTTCGAGCAGGCGACCCGCGCCTGCGGCCAGGCCAAATTGGTCGGCAACTGGATCATGGGTGAAATCTCACGTCGGCTCAACGCTTCAGACCAAAGCATTGCACACTGCCCGGTCAAGGCCGAGACCCTGGCGCAGTTGGTGACACGCATTCACGACGCAACCATCTCCAACAATGCGGCCAAGCAGGTCTTTGAGCTGTTGTGGTCGGAGCCAGGCGCCTCCGTGGACGAGGTCATTGCCGCCAAAGGCCTCAAGCAAATGAGTGACAGCGGCGCCTTGGAGGCCATTGTGGACGCTGTTTTGTCCGCCAATCCGAAAAATGTACAAGAGTTTCGATCAGGCAACAGCAAAGCCCTCAACGCGCTGGTCGGTCAGATCATGAAAGGCAGCCAAGGCAAAGCCAACCCACAACAGGTCAATGCGATGCTGTTGCAAAAGCTCGGTTCCTGAGCTGCTTGGTGTGGTGGGGTAGGGCGCGTTGCGCAACCCGTGCTCGGCAGGCGCTGAGGCTGCGTCAGGGCCTCTAGGTGATGTCAGGGCGTGCCCGTGGTGTTTACAGGCGTCCACATGGGCTGCAAGCGGCTGAGCTCTTCGTCATAGTTGGCATTGATGCGCTTGAGTTGGCGGTCTTGCTCTGCGATCAGTTTGCGCTGCACATCAATGCCTTGCTCGACCGCTTTGCTGCGCTGGGTCAGCGTTGGCGGGGTTCTTTCTGGGGTATGGACGTAAAACTCCAGCTCCTGTGCAATGGTCTTTCGTTCCAGCAGCAGTTCGTCAAGCTTGACACTGACCACCCGTTTGATCTCTTGGGTATCCCTTAGCGCATCGGCGCGTCCACGCGCGTGCACAGCCTCATTGGGGTAGCGTGCCAGCAGCGTTTTATCCCGGCGTTTGACGTCCTCTTGTTTTTCACGTTCTTTTTCAGCAGCACGGCGCTTGGCTTCAAGCGCCATACGGTCCTGGTCGGACAATTGCGGGCCAATTTTGCCCTTCAGTGTGCCGCTCGGGTTGAGCAAGCGCTGCTCTCTGTCACTGCACTCTGGAACCGGGCGGTCAGCCGTCAGCTTGCGTCCGCTGGCATCTGTGCAGCTGTAAATACCTGCAACGGGTGCACTTTGCGCCCATGCGCTTTGTGCGATCAGCAGACCCAGAGCCAAGCCCCCAATGATCTGCAGCACAGATGTCTTGGGGTGTTGCCATTGAGCCGGCCGTTGCATCATGCGTCGTCTACTCCGTAGCGCAAGCGATAGGCCTGCACCTGATCATGGGCATCGGCCAAGCCAGTTACCTGGTGGTCCGTCAAATAGGTCATTAAATCATCCAGGCGGGCAATGGCACAAACCTGCATGCCCAAGGTGCTGCGCACGTACTGCACCGCACTGTGGTTCACATCGCGGCCATTTTCGGTGGCTTTTTCTTGGCGGTCTAGGGCGATGGCCACCGCCTGGGGGGTGGCGCCCGCACCTTCAATCAAGGCGATCGACTCGCGCACTGCTGTGCCTGCTGACATCACGTCATCGACGATCAGCACGCGGCCTTTGAGCGGGGCACCGACCAGATTGCCACCTTCTCCATGGCTTTTAACTTCTTTGCGGTTGTAGGCAAACGGCACGTTACGCCCAAGGCGAGCGAGCTCAATGCTGACAGCAGCGCCCAGGGCAATACCTTTGTAAGCGGGGCCAAAGAGCATATCAAACTCGATGCCGCTGGCCACAATACGCTGTGCGTAAAATTGCGCCAAGCGACTGAGTTTGGCGCCGTCGTCAAAAAGCCCAGCATTGAAAAAGTAAGGGCTCATGCGACCGGCCTTGGTCTGGAATTCGCCAAACCGCAGCACGCCACAATCCACCGCAAATTCAACAAAGGCCAAGGCCAATGAAGCATCGTTTGATGCTGAAGATGTCGGTGCCGCTTCACGATTCGTCATTGGGAGATCCCTTGTATACCCTAACCAGCCTCAACCTCAATGGTATTCGCTCTGCTACCAGCAAAGGCTTGGAGGCCTGGCTGGAGCATACCCGGCCCGATTGTATTTGCGTTCAAGAGGTCAAGGCTCAAGCCGATGATATAGCGGGTAAGTTCGAGCTGCTCGCTGGATTGCAGGGCTATTTCCAATTCGCTGAAAAAAAAGGTTATTCCGGTGTGGGCGTCTACACACGACATGAACCCAGCGAGGTCATTGTCGGCCTGGGTGCGTCTGACATCGATGCAGAGGGACGCTACCTGGAATTGCGCTTTGACACGCCATCGCGCAAGCTCTCCATCATCAGTTGTTATTTTCCAAGCGGCTCTTCGGGCGAAGAACGCCAGCAGGTGAAGTACCGATTTTTGGATCGGATGCGCCCGCACCTGCAGGGCTTGAAAGCACAGCGTGAATGGGTCTTATGTGGTGATGTCAACATTGCCCACCAGGAAATTGATTTGAAAAACTGGAAGGGCAACAAAAAAAATTCAGGCTTTTTGCCAGAAGAGCGCGCTTGGATGAGTGACTTGTTGGCTGACGGCACTTTGGTGGATGTGTACCGGTCTTTACACCCTGATGCCACTGACGAAGCCTACACCTGGTGGAGCAACCGTGGTCAAGCCTACGCCAAGAACGTGGGCTGGCGCTTGGACTACCAAATCGCCACCGCTGCCTTAGCCCAAACCGCGCAGAGTGTGTCGGTGTACAAAGACGTGCGGTTTTCGGATCACGCGCCGCTCACGGTGCATTACGACACCGTGATCTGAGCGACTGGCCCGGTTTGCGCGGCCGCCCCCCTTGCAACAAACCATGTGAGCAGATTGGTGAGACAAGCCGCCAAGCGACTGGCCCTTGAGCGATAGGGCGCGCCACTCTTTGGTAACGCGCATGGCCCTTGCCACGCGCGATCAAGCCGGCAGCACAGCTCAGTGACGCCAAAGGCCTGAGGGCCGCGGCGTCAGTGGGCTGGCCACGGCCCTCAGGCCTTTTTGCCGATGCCCGGTCCCGTGGCGCCGTCAAAGCCCAGTGTGGCCAACAACGGCAGGTCGGCCTCGGACTCCACGCCCAGCGCGATGACCTCAATGCCAATGGCGTGCGCCATGTTGCACAAGCCTTTGAGGAACTCTTGGTTGCCCGTGTTTTGCTCGATGCCACGCACATAAGTGGGGTGAACCTTGATGTAATCGAGTCCCAGGCCAGTGAGCTTGTCGCTTTCGGCAAAGCGTTGTCCAAAGTACTCGATACCCACACGACAGCCCAAACCCTTGAGGGTGCTGGCCAATTCACGGAAGGCGTCAAACTGCCTGAACACGCCGTACTCGGGCACTTCAAACAGCAGCCGCTTGCAGGCATCGGGCTGGGTTTTGAGCAGTTGAGTCAAATCGTTTCGGAAGCCATAGTCACTCAGCGTCTCGGCTGAGAGGTTGACCGCCACGTTGTCGCTATTGCCCGACAAGTGCGCGATGGCCAGCCGCACCACGCTCAGGTCAATGGGGGCGGTCAGGTTCAACTGTGCGGCCATGGGCATGAAGTCGCCAGCGGCCATCAAGCCGCCTTGTGCATCGGTTTGCAGTCGGATGACACTTTCTTTGTGCAAGGTATGGACGCCATCTCCAGCAAGCACGGGGTAGAAAGCCAGTTGGAAGCGCCCGTCAGCGACGGCTTGCGTCAACAGGGTGCGCCACTGCTCAGCTGGCATGGACACGCTGGCCTGGCCGGCTTTGCCTGCATAAAAGCTGTTCGGTCCCAAGCCTTGCGCGCGCGCCAAACCCTCATCGGCCTGGCTAAGTAATTGGCCAATAGGCTGGTCCCGTGTGTACGGCACAGCTGCCACATGGAACAGTTCAGGAATTTCAGTAGCCCACGTGGGCAGCCAGTTCTCAGTTAGCCGTGTGTGGATGTCCAGGGCGGCGTCCTGAGGGACTGCAAAAGTCGGACAGATGACGCCGAATTCCGGCCCCTTCAGACGACCGGCACGTTGGCCAATGCGCCCATCACCACTGGCGTACAAAGTCGCTCCAAGAGTTTGCAGCAACTCATCGGTGCGTTTGCCACCCAGTGTGGCGTTTATCCGTGCCAAGTCGCTCAAGCGCACCATGACCAGGCTGCCAGATGTTCCAAACTGGTCGCCCAGTAAAACCTCGCGCAAGTGCGACAGGAAATACTCGCGGCTGGACAAGCCAGTGACAGCATCGCGGTTGACTTTTTTGCGCAGCGTATCAAGACGGGAAGCCTCTTCGCTGAACATGGTTTTAAGCCGCAATACCATGTCGTTCATGGCCCGCACCACACTGCGCAGCTCAGGCGTTTTGGGCTCCACAATGGTCATGAAGCGTCGCTCAGCAATGCCTTGGGCCTGCACCACAACGTCGCTCAATGGTCGGGTGATGAACTTCACGGCCCAGGTTCCCAGAACGCCCGTAACCAAGCTGCCCAGCAAAAACCACATCAACAACTCTTCGGTGCCGGTCCATAAGGATTGGTAAGCGTAGGAGTCATGACTGGCCAGTGTCAACGTGCCATATTGTTTCCAGCCGTTTTGCACCTGTGCACGCCCTGGCTGGGTCTGAATGGGGAACATCGAAATAAACCAACGTGGCACGTCGGCTTCGGGGCCTTTGTAGACTTTTTCAACCAGCGTCTCACCTTTTGGCGACACCACTTTGATGTAACGGTAATGGCCTGCATCAAATTGTGCGGAAACTTGCAGCTCAACGCTCACGGGGTCTTTTTCCATTTGCGACAAGGACAGCGCCAAAGACGTGGCGTTGTCGATGTTTTTCAGCTGCAACTGCTGCTGCAAGTAGTGGCGGGCAGAGTAAACACTGACGACCAGGCTCATGCCAAAGGCCAGTGTCATGACCACCGCAATGGCAATCCAGAGTTGTTTGATAAGGGACATGGTGTGCTCCTGTTTGCTATTTTGCTGCCACAACTTCAGAGCTCAGGCTGAAGCCATCTTGGGCCATGCGTTCGAGTACGCCGCGCCACAAAGACAGGCGGGCGGTGGGGTCACCCTTGGCTTCAGTGCCAGCACCGGCCCAAAGGCCGCCACTGTTAAAGCTGAAGACGGGCGTTAAATCTTTGCGACGCGCTGCGGGGCGTATGGAACTGATCAGGTTGTCCAGAATAACAGGCTCTTCGTCTGGGCTTTCGAAATAGCCTAACACCATGTGCGCCTGCGTCGGGGCAGATGCGCTAGAGCCCATGCGTGCGCGTACGTAAATCAGGCGCAGCTTGTTGTTGGGAATACCCAATTGCACCAGCGTGACATATTTGGCGATGGAATAGTCCTCACAGTCGCCCGCGCCGCGGCCCAGGCTCTCAAGTGGCGTGGCCCAGTAATCGGGCACCCCCCAGACCTTGATGTCGTCCTGAAATGCGATGCGCCGGTTCATGAAGTCATTCACCGTTGACAAGAGCTCTTGCTCTGACATGCCCTTTGTGCTGTTGCGCAGCTCCGACCACTGGGTCATCACCTGGGTCCCGCGCGCGCCATAGCGTTGCTCTGCCAGGCTGAGTATTGACTTGATATCCATCGCCGCAAACGCAACGATGACCACCAACGCAGCAAGCCCGACGCCTAGGCGTGCGTACCTCAGCCGCGAGCGCGAGGCCTGCTTGGGCTTTAAGTTAAGTTTGAAAAACATGGTTGAATTGAATGGCTTTCAGCACGCATGATGTCTCAATATTTAGATCTGGCTCAAAAGTCTGTGTACAAATCACAAAAAATTTTTGGCCTTCAGTCGCGCACATGATACCCATACCGCATAATGCCAGCGTGAATTCGCTAATTCGCTAATTCGCTAATTCGCTAATTTACTAGATTGCTCTATTTATATTGCCAGATAGTAAGTAAGTATTGGAAGACAGGTGAGGAATAAATGAAGTCCATAAACTATAAATTGAATAAGTTGGCTTTGGCCGCACTCATGGTTGCAGTGTCATCCCTTGTCAGTGCCCAAGCCATTCCAGATGATTTGCGTCAAGTCGCACGCAAAGCCGTCGAGTCCAACCCCGAGGTGCAGGCGCGCTGGCGCGCTTTTTTGGCCGCCGATGCGGAGCGCGATGCGGTTTTGGGCGGCTACAAGCCGGTCGTCGATGCGCAAGCGGCAATTGGGTACGAGCGCAACATCTCTTCGCCAACAAGCCCCTTAGGCGGCTACAACAGCAACACCGCGTCCATCACGCTGACGCAAATGCTTTATGACGGCGGCTACACGGCCAGCGAGGCCAAACGTGTCAGCTATGCCAAATTAACGCGCTATTACGAGCTACTCGACATTGTCGAAGACATGACGCTGGAGGCCACCCGCGCCTATGCTGATGTGTTGCGCTACCGCGAGCTGGTCGCTATGGCCAAGGAAAACTATGTGCTGCACAAGCAAACCAGCCGCCAGATTGAAGAGCGCACCAAGGCGGGCGTGAGCCGCCAGGTTGATGCTGAGCAGGCCGTGGGCCGATTGGCGCTGGCCGAGTCCAATCTGTTGACCGAAACCTCCAACTTGCATGACGTGACGGCACGCTACCTGCGCATTGTTGGCCAGGCGCCACAGGCACGCATGCGTGATATTCCTGAGAGTTTGAAGCTCTCTGGCATGCCCACCAGTCTGAAGCAGGCGCTGGAAGCTGCCTACTTGCACAACCCTGCCATGAACGCCGCCATTGAAAACGTGGACGCTTTGAGTGAGCGGGTTGAGTCGCTTAGGGCCGCCAAGCGCCCCACGGTTGATTTTCGACTGCGCCACCAAATGGACAGCAACCTGAGTGGCGTTGTGGGGGACTACCAAACCACCTCTGCGCAGGTGGTGTTCAATATGAACCTGTACCGTGGTGGCTCTGATGATGCCCGCCTGCAACAAGCCGCGCAGCTGGTGAACCAGGGCTTGGACCTGCGTGAAAAAGCCTGCCGCGACATACGCCAAGCGGTGATGATCAGCTACAACGACACCTTGAAGCTCACCGAGCAGCTGGACTACCTGGACCAACACCGCCTGTCCACAGAAAAAGCCCGCGAGGCCTACCGCCAGCAGTTTGACTTGGGCCAGCGCACCTTGCTGGACTTACTCGATACTCAGAACGAATACTTTGAGGCCAGCCGCGCTTACGTCAATGCCCGCTACGACTTGGTCAATGCCAAAGGCCGCACCATGGCTGGCGTCGGTGGCTTGAGGAAAGCCATGGCTGTTGAGCGTGAGGGGCTGCCCACCGAGCAAGACGTTGGCCAGTTGCGCGTACGTGACTTGACCGGTATTTGCACCGTGGATGACGCGGCCATCAAAACCACGGTGGACAAAGAAAAGTTGATGGCCGACGCACCGCCCTTGAATCGCATGAAGCCAACGCCGCCGCCACCGCCAGCTGCCAAATCAGCGCCTAAGAAAGTCACTTTTTCAGCTGATGCCTTCTTTAATTTTGACAAGTTCGATCTCAAGCCAGAGGCCAAAAACAGCCTGACCGAATTTGCCCAAAAAGTGAAAGACAGCGGCCAGGTTAAAGAATTGCTGGTGGCGGTTGGACACACCGACGCTGTGGGCACCGACGCCTACAACATGGGCCTGTCTTTGGCCCGCGCCAAGTCGGTGAAAGCCTTTTTGGTTGAGGTGGGCTTGAACGACACCCTGATCAAAACTGAGGGCCGTGGTGAGACCGAGCCCGTGGCCGACAACGCCACCCCAGAAGGGCGCAGCAAAAACCGCCG
>CAWUSQ010000058.1:0-28336 GCA_963925275.1 uncultured Rhodoferax sp. | reverse complement strand
CGCATCAACATCGATGTACTCAATGCACAAACAGCCCTGTATGACACCAAAAACAAACTGGCCAAGGCTCGTTACGACGTGCTCTTGGGTGGTTTGAAACTGAGACAAGCCAGCGGCAGCCTCAAAGCCGACGACCTGAACGCAGCCAACGCCCTGTTGGCCAAATAATCAGCCTGGGGGTTGACACCCTGTTGAGGCACTGGCTCGATTGGAGGACATCTTGTCCGTACCAAGCCGTGCGCTATCAGTTAAGCGCTGAGCGCACACCCACCCAGAGCAGCCTTGGTGGCGCCACCTTCAGACACCGAAGCGGCGGCGCTCATCAAGAACCCAAGTCCCGGCGCTGCCCATCGCTTGACCCCAACACCTGCCCACCGCAGCCCGCTCACAGCACTTAATACAACACCGACAAAATGCTGCTGTAGTCATCCTTCCAGGGACGAAACTTCACATCGGCTTGAAAGCGCGAAGCGTCGGACAGCTCAGTGTGATCAAAGAAGGCAGGCTGACGACTCAAGAGGGCCCAGCGGCTGTGATTGATCAACTTAGCCCCGTCGTTCGCACCATCAACCAAGCGCATGTCCATGGTCAAGTGTTGCGCGGCCGAAGCAAGAACGGGGCGCAGGTCCAGAAATCGGTTGGTGATGTGCACGGCCAGCACACCATCGGGTTTGAGGTGTCTGGCATATTGTTCAAAGGCTTCGAAGGTGAGCAAGTGAATGGGCACCGAATCGCCAGAGAACGCATCGATTACCAACACGTCGTAGTTCTGATTGGGTTCACGTTCAAGCTTCAAACGGGCATCACCCAACACCATGTCAATACGGGCTTTGCTGCGTGCCAGGTAGCTGAAGTTTTCCTTTGCCAACTTGATGACCAAGGGATCAATTTCATAAAATCGAAACACGTCGCCCGTTCGTGCGTAGGTGGCCAAGGTGCCAATGCCCAAACCGACAACACCCACCCGCATGGGATTGGGGGCCGCCGCTTTGATCTGCATGACCCGTCCAGCACCGCCTTGGGGACTGTAGTAGGTGGTGGCCCAGTCCAGTTTGGCCGGATTGGTGCTTTGTTGCCCGTGGACAATCTGACCGTGCAGCATACTGCGCCGTTCACGCGACGTGTTCTCATAGACCTGCAAGGTGCCGTAAAAATTGCGCACCGTTACCTCAGCGCCATCGGTTTCCTGCAGATGGTCGTCGATGCGCAACCACGACAAGCCAAGCAAAAACAGCAGGCTTGCAGCTATGACCAGACGCCGCCGACCAGGCGTAGGGAACGTGGCGCTGGGCAACACGGCCAAGGCTGCCACGATACCGGAGAGAACCATCGCAATGGATAACTCGTAGTTGTTATTAAACCAGTAAGGTGCAACCACGCCAACAAAAAATCCGCCCAGAACGCCACCCACAGCCAGCATTAAAAAATAAGCGGTCAAGTAAGCCGGATGGGGTTGCTGTCTGGCCAACTCGCCATGACAAACCATGCAGACTACAAAAAAGGCCGACAAATTGATGCCCATGGACAAAGCGATCGGCAGCTCATCAATACCCATCGTGGGCAGGTAAGCCAATGCACACAGTGAGACCACAAACAGCGGCAGAAAAACCACGCGACGGTACCAGCCTGCACGCTCAAAACTCAGAATAAAAGACAACAGGTACAAGGCCAGTGGGGCCACCCAGATCATCGGCATTGGAGCGATATTGGTGGTTAAGAAACTGGTGTCTGCCACCATCAGAATCGATGGGCAGGCCGCCAGCGCCACCCACAACAAGCGATCTCGCCAAGTGGGCGCTTGTGCCACAGCATGCACCGGAATCGACAAGGCCTGACCATGACGCCCTCGCCAGGCCAACAAGCAACAGGCCAGCACAAAACAGGCGTAAAGACCCGACCAGGTATAGGACTGCCATGCAATCGGCAACACTGGTTCAACGACCACAGGATAGGCCAATAAAGCCAGCATTGATCCAAAATTGGACAGCGCGAACAAACGGTAAGGCACCAGACCCGATCGCTCGCGCGCGAACCAAGCCTGCAACAACGGACCCGTGGTCGACAGCACGAAATACGGCAGGCCAATCGACACCGTCAACAGCCCAAGTATGCGCAATGTCGGATTTTCATCGCCCAAGGGCTTCCAGTCCAGGCTCGGGCTGATGGGAATCAGCGCCAAACTCAACAACAACAAGCCGCCGTGCACCAGACTTTGCTTAGACGGTCGCAAATACCGAACCACCCAATGGGAGTACATGTACCCCAAGAGCAAAACCATTTGAAAAAACAGCATGCAGGTGGTCCACACGGCAGCCGATCCACCAAACCAAGGCAGGATCATTTTCCCAATCAACGGCTGAACCTGGAACAGCAAAAACGCACTCAAAAAAATAGTTAAACCATATTGGAGCGTCAAGCGCACATTGATTTTCATCACTATCTTCCAGGCAAATTGAATGCGCGCTAACAGGCAGTGCACTACAGCGGCCGCGCAGTATCCCACCGACTGACAGGTCGTGGCGCATTGGTCTTCAAAAATAAACCTGCTGAACCTATGCCGGTCTGAACACCTTTGCCCGCTCCTGTCTGGTCAAGGGTTCGATGGCTTTCAATTGCTGCTCAAGTACGGTCAAATTGGCCTCTGAGGCATCATGACCTGAGGCCAAGCGTGCACGAATCCGCGCCCTCAACTCTGAAATCCTGGCCTCAGCGGGCAGAATCTGGAAATGGGCACCTGTGCAGGCCGCAAGGTCCGCAAAAGCATCGCGGTCAGCGCGTCTGAGAAAGCTGGCATCGACCACCACCGAGCAGCCAGCGTGGATTGCAGCGCTGGCCAGTGCGCGCAAATGTGCGTAGGTTTTCTGGCTCGCCTGGGCACTGTAAATACCCTGTCCAGGCGCAGATTGGCTGTTGGCCAACGCGTCCAAACCAAACAAGCGTTTGCGCTCAATATCAGCACGTAAGCGCACGCGCATGCCTTGGGCGGACTGCAGCAGCCACGCGCCCGACGCCACGGTTTTTCCACTGCCAGACAAACCGTGGGTGATGAGTAACTGCGCTGGCGCTGGCGTCATCAAGCGCTCGGCCAAACTCAGATAAGTCGCGACCTGAGGCTGAATTACACCTGTTTGTGTGCTCTGAATGCAGGCCACCTTCAGCCGCACCATGGCACGGTACACCGTATAAAAAGGTAACAGCGCCATGGCAGCATGGTCATCACTAGCGCACAGCACTTCACTGAGCCACCAATTGGCCAAGCCAGAACGCTCGCCGGCAAGCAAATCCACGTAAAGAAACGCCACGTCACTGGCGATATCAATCCAGCGCAAATCCTCAGCGAACTCAATACAGTCGAACACTTGTACTTGGCCATTGATCAGGACCATATTGGCCATGTGCAAATCACCATGGCACTCGCGCACATGCCCGCTGCGTTGGCGCTCAGCGATCACCGGCGCGCGCACTTGCAGTTCGGCCAGGGTCCATTCACGCACGCGCTGCAACCGGTCTTGCCAAGCAGGCTCTCGCAACAAGCGCATCGCATCCCCAAAGTTGTCAAGCGCCTGACGGGTGATATCGGCCAGACCACCAAAGCCAGATGCCGGGTCTGCAAGTGGCGCGCGGGCATACAGGGCACTCAAAGAGAGAGCTAAATCAGACAAATGTTCAGGCGTCAGAGCGTCCCTTTGGCATACATGGTCAAGCCTGCAGGCCTCATCGAAGCGTCGCATTTTGACCGCATATTCGATCGGTTCGCAGTGGCTGTCCATCACCCAGCCTGCCTGTCCCGACCCAATGCCCACCACACCCAAATAGATGTCTGGCGCAAAGCGGCTATTGAGCTCCAGCTCAGCCAAACAACAGCGATGTCGCAAGGCCAAAGTACTGAAGTCCAAAAAAGTCAAGCACACCGGTTTTTTAATTTTGTAGGCAAACTCCCCAGCCAACAACACCCAGGAAATATGGGTTTGAACCACACGCACGGTATCTACCGGATGCGCGTAAGCGCCAGGCTTACACAGCGCTTGAATCAAATCTGGCAGCGGATCGGTCATGACGGGCATTTTGACAGCGCAAACAGATGCTTGCGACTGTTGGCTGGCACCTCGGTGCCGCACCACTGCACTTGCACCAACATGTGGCGACAGGATCTGGGCGCCGCCACTCTTGCTTGACGCGCCTAATGGAGAGGCCCTCCTGCGTCCATGGTCGCCCGCCACATCAAGTTCTAGCGCTTGCGGGCATTGAGCCGGCGTACACAGCCTGGCGCGAGCCTATCCGCGCCGCCAAGCGTGGTAACGCTCCAGGCCCGCCAGGATACGCTGTGGCGCATGGGCTCGTCGCCAGACGCCCGCCGCGTACTTGTTGGCTTCAGACATGGTGGGATAGGTGTGAACCGTGCCCAAAATTTTGTTCAGCCCCAGACCATAGCGCATGGCCAAAACAAACTCTGTCAGCAGGTCAGCGGCGTGTTCACCCACAATGGTGACACCCAGAATACGGTCTTTTCCCGGGACCGTCAGCACTTTCACAAATCCATGTGCCACGCCGTCGGTCATGGCGCGGTCCAAATCATCCAGGTCATAGCGGGTTAGTTCATAGGCTATGTCTTGCGCTCTGGCCTCGCGCTCGTTAAGCCCAACACGCGCCACTTCGGGATCAACAAAGATGGCACGTGGAATCACCCGCATGTCCAGCTTGAAACGTTTGACGCCACCAAACAAGGCATTGACGCTGGCATACCAAGCCTGGTGCGCGGCCACATGGGTAAATTGCATCGGTCCGGCCACATCACCGGCCGCATAGATGGTGGGCAACAAGGTTTGCAGGTATGCGTTGGTCTGCACCGTACCTTGCGCAGGAACACCGAGTTCCTCCAGGCCAAAACCACTCAAGCGCGCCTGTCGCCCCACCGCGCACAGCAAGTAGTCAAAGCTCAGGCGGCTTTCTCGATCGTGCTGCAGGAGCACAGCCACTTTTTCGCCAGCGTGCAACTCGCAGCGCACCGCGTTGCAAGCAGTCAACACCGTGACACCATCTTGCATAAGCGCGTCTCGTACAAAAGCCGACACCTCCTCGTCCTCGCGCGGTATCACACGCTGCGCCCGTTGCACCAGCGTCACTTTCGAACCCAAGCGGGCAAAAGCTTGGGCCAACTCGCAACCAATCGGCCCACCCCCCAGGATCAGCAAACGTTCGGGCGGTGCGTCCAGATCGGCAAAGGTATCCCAAACGGTGTCGCTGGTCAGGTAACCAACCGCACTCAGTCCCGGCAGGTCTGGCACAGTGGGAGCAGCGCCGGTGGCCAAAATAATGCTGCGGGTACTCAAGCGCCGAACTTCACCGGTATGCAGACGCACCTCGACGGTCCAAGGGTTGATGATGCGTGCATGGCCCTCCAAGACTTCAGCGCCCAGGTCACTGTAGCGCGCCGCGCTGTCATGCGGTGCCACAGATGACACCACCGAGCGCACCCGTGCCATCACCGCTTTGAAATTAAAGGTGGGCTCGATCGCTTGGAAGCCAAAGGTTGGGGCGCGGCGCATCTGCGCGGCCAGCTTGGCGCTTTTGATCAACGTTTTGCTGGGAACGCAACCGTAGTTCAGACAGTCACCGCCCATTTTGTGCGCCTCAACCAATGTCACTTTGGCTTTGACCGCGGTGGCGATGTAGGTGCTCACCAAACCAGCAGCCCCTGCACCGATCACAATCAAATTACGGTCAAAACGCTTGGGTTTGTGCGCCGCCCAAGGCGCCAAGATGCGTTGCTGCTGCCAACGTGTCACAAGCCACTTGACGACCCAGGGCAATAAAGCCAAGGCCGTCAACGATGCCAGCAGGCTGACTGAGACCACATCCGACAATGACTCAATGCGTGCCAACTGGGTACCAGCATTCACATACACCAGTGTTGCAGGCAGCATGCCCACCTGACTGACCCAGAAAAATGTTCGAATCCGCACTGTCGTCAAGCCCATGAGCAGATTAAGTACAAAGAAAGGAACCATGGGCATCAGGCGCAGGCTTAACAGGTAAAAACCACCATCTTGGACCAGGCCGCGATTGATACCCCCCAGACGCGCACCGAAGCGCCGCATCACCAGGTCTTGCAGCAAATAGCGCGACACCAGCATGGCGACGGTGGCGCCAATGGTTGAAGCAACAGACACCAGCAACGTGCCAACGCCCAAGCCGAACAAAGCACCCGCAGCCAGTGTCAGCACGGTGGCACCCGGCAACGACAAGGAGGTGCTTGCCACGTACAAAGCGAAAAAAGCAGCCAGCACCCCAAATGGATGTTGCGCGTACCATGCGGCAAAACCCGCCTTGCTTTCCTGTAGATAACCCAGGCTAAGCCAACGCCCCACATCAAACATCTGGTAGGCCAGCACCAACAAAGCCAGTAGCAGCACAAGCAACCATGGTTTGGATTTCATGAAATTTTCCTCAACATGTGAATGCACGCCCACCATACCTTAGTCCAAGCGATGAGCTAGCGTGCTTGAACCCGCTTAGCCATGGCGCGCAAGCCCCATGCGCGCCATGTCGGCACATGATGACGACGTGTCAGCATGCAACAACCAAGCTTGGCAGCAGTCGCATTTTCACACTGTCAACAAGTACGCTGGTGCTGGGAGGCCAGGTGCCCGCGTGCGGCACACTGCTAATCCCGTAAACTGCAGCTGAACTCGACTCGCTTGTCACCATGCGGCCACCGATGCGTGAAAGCTCGTACGGTGCAGAACAAAGAAAGTCCGCCATGAAGTCAATTAAATTTCAATGGGCTTACCTACTGCCCCTGTTGCCAGTCATTCTTGGCCTGGGTTTGCTGGTGTTTGACGCAAAACCACAGCAAACTCTGCGCAACGGTTTATTCGACCAATACCAACGTTGGCACCCACGTGACTATGTTGAAGCACCTGTTCGGATTGTCGACATTGATGAGGAGAGTTTGTCACGACTGGGGCAATGGCCATGGCCCCGAACCAAAGTCGCAGAGTTGCTGGACAAACTGGGCGCTGCAGGCGTTGCAGTGGTCGGTTTTGATGTCCTTTTTCCAGAGCCTGACCGCACCTCGCCAAAGGCTGCGGTCGACCTCTGGGCACTGAGTGGCTCCGTGCGCGATCAACTGCTTGCATTACCAGACCATGACCAAGTGTTTTCTGCCAGCATAGGCCGCACAGCATCGGTGCTGGGCTTTGCGCTCGACCAAAGTAAGACCACCCCTGAGAATGCCGCCCCACCGCAATTGCCTGTTCAGAAAGGCCGCTTTATTTACGCCGGAGAACCCCAACCAAACTGGCTTCAAACCTATTCCCGTTCGATCAATTCTTTGCCAGTGCTTGAGCAGATGGCCAGCGGCAATGGCGCAATCACTTTCGTGCCGGATGCCGACGGCGTGGTACGCCGAGTGCCTTTGGTCTTGCAAATTGGGAAACAAGCCGTTGGCACGCTGTCGGGGGAGTCTCTCAGAGTTGCCCTCGGAGCGCGCAACGTGATCTTAAAAAGCGCGGGGAAATCCATCGGCTTGGCCGAGGTGCGCATCGGCAGCATCAACATTCCCACCAACGGTAAAGGGGAAATGTGGGTTCACTACAGCTTATCAACACCGCAACGCACGGTCCCAGCTTGGAAGGTTTTGACAGGTCAAGTGCCGCAAAACCTTTTGAGCGGCCACATCATCCTGATTGGCAGCTCAGCCCAAGGTTTGATGGACTTGCGCTTCAACCCCTTCGGCCTGTTTCCCGGGGTCGAAGCCCACGCTCAGGCACTCGAACAAGCCCTGACCGGCCATTTCTTGGTGCGTCCGAGTTGGGCGCGCGGGCTTGAAGCCATCACCATCATGCTGGGCGGCTTGCTGCTTGGCTTGTTGACCTTGCGCATCTCCGCCCTGGGCGCAGCCGCTGTATGGCTTACCTTGAGCGGGGGAATTCTGGGCGGCAGCTGGTGGGCCTTTATTGATCACGGGATATTGCTCGACGCTGCTACTCCATTCATTGCCTTGGCCGCCACCTTCATTATCAGCAGCCTATGGCACCACTTTTCCAGCGAGCGCGAGCAAGCCTGGATCAAAAACGCATTCTCGCGCTACGTCTCGCCCAACCGGGTGGCGCATTTGATCGACAACCATGAAGAATTGAGCTTAGGCGGCGTGCGCAAAACCTGTAGTTTCATATTCACTGATTTGGAAAGCTTCACCGGATTGATGGAGAGCCGCGACCCCGGCGAAGCCGTCGCCCTGCTCAACGACTATTTGGACAAGATGATTGAAATCATTTTTGCCCATGACGGCACACTTGACCGCATCGTTGGTGATGCACTTGCCGTGGTTTTTTCAGCACCCGTCACGCAACCCGACCATCGCGAGCGCGCGCTTCGTTGTGCCTTGGAACTTGACGTATTCGCTAACGAATACTCAAAGCAACAGCTTGCCAAAGGCGTTCCTTTCGGGAAAACGCGCATCGGCGTGCACAGTGGCGAAGTCATCGTGGGAAATTTTGGCGGCTCCAACATGTTTGACTACCGCGCATTGGGAGATGCGGTCAACACGTCTGCTCGCCTAGAGGCCGTCAACAAACATTTGGGTACACGCATGTGCATTTCAGAAGCCATGATTGATGGCGACGTGATCATGCCTATGCGCCCCATCGGCCGATTGGTGCTCAAGGGCAAGAAAAACGCTTTGGCCGTTTTTGAACCCCTCATCGAAGAAAGCTTCGAGCGGGCTGAGGCCACGCGCTATGCCCAAGCCTACAGCGCCATGGCCGAATCTTCACCGCAAGCGCAGGAACTGTTTGCCGCTTTGATCAACGATTGGCCAGATGACCCCTTGGTCCAACTCCACCATACACGACTTCAAAACGGCGAAACCAGTGATCTGATCGTGATGGAATCTAAATAGCCGTCCCTGTCAGGCCATCAGGCAGACCATTAGAAACTTATAACCAAGCCAACGCGAAGTAATTGCACAGCAAATGCAAGGTGTTATCTGTGATGATGAAAAGCCAAGCCGACAGGTACACGGGAACATGGTTCGGGTAACCCGTAGGCGAACAATCTTTCCAGCTCAAAGACGGCTGAGTCAGCCAATTTTTGGCGAATATCAGATACCGCGCCAAAGCAAGGTGGTCAATAAGCAAATGGGTGAGCCAAATAAATACCAGTGCTTTGACCGAGGTAGTCAAGAACAAAAAAGGCAAGGTATAGACGGTGACATGCACCACCGCTGGCCACCAGCGCCTGGTTTTTTCACGTGCCATCCAATCAGTTTGGGTAAGGTAATCACCCACGAGATGCAGCAACAGTTGCTCCAAAAATTAATCCTTCACATGTATAGCAATTGGTTGATGTGTCGAGCGCGACATATCAAGCAGTTATTTGACATGGCACTCACCATGTGCGCGCCAAAAAATATGCAAGGTAAGTTTAATCGTGCAAAGGACAATTGCCCGATCCGATTTTTATCACCTGGTGCGCTATACAAGACCAAAGCCCAGGATTGGGAAATCTCAACGATGCAGAGAAGACTTTGCCTGACATCAAGACATGTACTCAAAAAAGCGCTATGCTACAAGCGTAAAATATTCATCAAGGATGGCGCATACCGCCTTTGGTTAAGGGAGACCTAAATGACAAAGCATGTGAGACTTTTAATTTCTATTGCCGTATGTCTGGCAGCTGGGTTGAGTGGACTAAGCCACGCAGCTAGCGAGGTCATCGGCCACGTTAAAACCCTCACAGGGGATGCCTGGGTATCGACCGCTGGTCAAGAGATCAAAGCCAAGCCAGGCACCCCTGTCTATTTGGGCAGCATGCTCAAAACTGCCAAAGGAGCCAGCATGGGCGTGACATTCAAGGACACGACGCGCATGTCGTTTGGACCAGACACTCAAATGACTGTCGATGAGTACCTTTATGCACCTGAGCAGGGCAAACTCAAACTCAGCACCAACTTCAGCAAAGGTACATTGAATTACGTGTCAGGGTTGATCGCTAAAATTCAGCCCAATGCGGTCTCAGTGAAGACACCCGGCGGGACCATTGGCGTTCGCGGTACCCAGTTTTTTGCCAAGGTTGCGCCACCGGCTGCGATGTGAGAAAACCGGACCCAAGTCCGTATGGCAGATGGATTCAACTGCACTAGGCAAGTTGCAGGGGGTTGACGAAGCGCTACTCAGCGACACGGTGGCCCTTTCAGTAGCCGATAAAGCAAAATGAAATCTGTATTTAACTTGATCAGGGGCTCGAAGAGCCGAACATTGCACATCATGAACAATTCAAAAAAAATGAAGTACTCTTTGCTGGCCGTGGCACTTGGTCTGAGCCTTGGTGCACAAGCGCAATCGCTACCCCAACCTTTGGTGCAAGCAGCCCGCAAGGCCGTTGAATCCAATCCTGAAGTACAAGCGCGGTGGCATGCCTTTTTAGCTGCTGGTGATGAGCGCGCTGTCGCACGCGGCGGCTTCAAGCCACAAATTGACCTGGATGCCAGCATTGGGCGCGAGCGAAAAGTCACGCCGGCGACGGCTGGTGGCAACTTTGGAACCTACAACTTCAACACCACCCAAATCAGCTTGAACCAAATGCTGTTTGATGGCGGCTTCACCGCCAGCGAGGTCAAACGTCTAGGCCACGGCCAACTAACCCGCTACTACGAACTGCTTGATGCCTCTGAAAACGTGGTCTTGGCCGCGGTTCAAGCGTATGCGGATGTGGTTGCCGCCCGGGAGCTGGTTGAAGGCGCTAAAGACAATTATGTGATTCACAAGCAAACGGCGATGCAGGTTGAGGAGCGCTTCAAAGCGGGTGTGGGCAGAGGTGCCGACAGCGAGCAAGCAAACGGCCGTTTAGCCCTTGCAGAATCAAGCCTGCTCAACGAGCTGACCAAACTCAATGACGCCAGCGCCCGCTACCTCAATGTGCTGGGAGAGGCCCCCAACAAGTCCATGCGCGCCCTGCCCGATCCGTTCAAGCTCGGCAAGATGCCGGCTTCCATACTGGACGCCTTGATCTTTGGCCTGCCCAGCAATCCGGCACTCAACGCTGCGGTTGAGAATGCCCGCGCCAGTGCAGTTGAGATTGAGACCCGTCAAAGCGCCTTTCAACCACGCATTGACTTTCGTGCCTATGCAAACCGTGGTGACAATGTCGGTGGCTACCAAGGTAACAGCCACACTGAGGGCGCGCAGCTGGTGCTGAACTACAACCTGTACCGAGGCGGCTCAGACAAGGCGCGCGAGCGTCAAGCCACAGCCCTCAAAGACCAGGCCATGGACCTTCAAGAAAAAGCATGTCGCGACGCGCGCCAAACCCTCAGTATTGCCTACCATGACGTTAACAGCCTGACCGAACAACTTGGCTACTTGGACCAGCACCGACTGTCAACAGAAAAGGCACGCGAAGCCTATCGCAACCAGTTTGATATTGGCCAACGCACGCTGCTCGACTTGCTTGACACCCAAAACGAGTTTTTTGCAGCCAATCAGGCTTATATCAGTGCGCGCTATAAACAAGTCTCAGCGCAGGCGCGTACCTTGGCCAGCTCTGGTCAGTTGGTCAGCACCTTAGGTGTGACGCGCAAAGACCAACCCAACGCGCAAGAGGCTGGTCAAGAGCGCGATGCCTTGACCTCTCAAGACATTTGCCCACCTACCCCGCCCGAGGAGATGATCGTTGACAAATCGGTTCCCCCACCGATTGCCAAAGCCCCGCTCAGCGCCCCGCCACCCGCATCCTATGTTGTGCTGACGCCAAGCCCAGATGGCAGTGTCGGACAGATCGATTTGAAGACCGCCAAGGGGGTGACCTCATTGAGCAAAGCGCAGGATGCAGCGCTGCTTGACGGCTCGGGTGCAAGCTACAAACCAAGTCAGGCACAGATTCAAACAGACTTCAAAGCGGCCATTGACCACCTTCCACCCTTGCCTGAGCAATACCGCGTGTATTTTGAATCAGGTAGCACGCGCATGACCCAAGAAGCCACCGCCGACTTGCCCAAAGTCATGGGTGCACTGAAAAAACGTCAGGTCCCGGATGTATCGGTCATCGGTCATACCGATACCGTTGGCACGGAGGCCTTCAATAAAGACCTGGGCTTAAAACGGGCCAATTCGGTGGCTGAGAAGATTCGAGCGCAAGGCTTGGACAATGTGGAGGTTTCAGTCGAATCACAAGGTGAAGGAAAACTGCTGGTTCCCACCAAAGATGGTGTACCTGAACCGATGAACCGTCGCGTTGAGATCACCGTGCGCTAGCCCATAAGCTGATCGAAGCCCAAGCTGAGGGCATTGCTTGTACAGCGATGATCAAGCACTGAGGTGCTTGTAGACAAGGCGTTGCCGCCATGGCGGCTTCAGGCCACGTGGCTCACCTTAAACTCTGCGCCATGATTCGCCGTATTGCCCACCTGGACATGGATGCGTTTTACGCATCGGTAGAGCTGCTGCGTTATCCGCAGCTCAAAGGCCTGGCGGTGGTGATTGGCGGCGCAACTCGAGGCCAAGCCACCATGCCGCAGGCCACAGATGAGCGGCCTTTGCACAAAATCGCGGTGGCAGACTTCCCCACCCTGGCAGGCTACACGGGACGCGGCGTCATCACCACAGCGACCTATGCAGCACGACAGTTCGGCGTGGGCTCAGCCATGGGCCTGATGAAAGCCGCCAAACTCTGCCCCCAAGCCATTTTGTTGCCCGTGGACTTTGCCCAATACCGGCACTACGCCAAGGCCTTCAAACACATCATCACGGACATTGCCCCGGTCATGGAAGACCGCGGCATTGACGAGGTCTATATTGACTTCACCCAAGTGCCGGGTGGCCAGCGTGAAGGCGGCCGCGTCCTGGCGCGTTTGATACAAAAAACCATTTTTCAAGGGACCGGCCTGACCTGTTCGCTAGGCATTGCACCCAACAAACTGCTGGCAAAAATAGCCAGCGAGTTCAACAAACCCAACGGCATCGCCGTGTTGTTTGAAACTGATCTGGCCACCAAAATTTGGCCGCTGGCCTGCAGCAAGATCAATGGCATCGGCCCCAAAACGGACGCCAAGCTTCAACAACTGGGCATCACAACCCTTGGCGAACTCGCTGGCTGTGAGTTGGACTGGCTGATTGACCACTTTGGTCAAAAGACGGGCGCCTGGATGTTTGATGCTGCACGGGGACTGGACGAGCGCCCTTTGGTCTTGCACAGTGAACCGGTGTCAATCAGCAGAGAGACCACGTTCGAGCGTGACCTGCACGCCGTGCACGACCGCGCCGAATTGGGCGCCATTTTCACTCGGCTGTGCCAACAGCTTGCCAGCGACTTACAGCGCAAGGGTTACGTGGGTCAGTCGATTGGTATCAAGTTACGCTTTGATGACTTCAAAGTGGTCACACGCGATGCCACGGTGTCGCAGGCCACCGCCGATGCCGCCGACATTCGCCACCACGCTGGCATGTGTCTTAAACGCGTGCCCTTACAGCGGCGCTTGAGATTGCTGGGCGTGCGTGTTTCAGCGCTTCGCAGCCAAGCCGACCATGCGGCTTTGATCGCGGGTATGACAAGTTTGCAGGACGCGAACACGCACGACGCTGAGCCCCAACTGTTTTAACTGGTTTATGAGAAACACTTCAATGCCTCAGGATTGGCTGCGGCATCGAGCGCATGCGTGCTTACTGACGCGCGTTGCGCACGTTGCTCGGCAGGCTTTTAGCGGCACTGCTGCGGTAGGGGTTGATATCGAGGCCACCTCTGCGCGTGTAGCGCGCGTACACCGCGAGCTGATGCGGCTTGCAGCGGGCTTGAATGTCCATGAACATGCGCTCCACGCAGTGCTCATGAAAGCCGGTGTGTTGGCGAAAGCTCACGATGTAGCGCAGCAAACCAGCCTGGTCGATCTGAGGACCAAAATAGCTTATTTGCACCGTGCCCCAGTCAGGCTGACCCGTCACGGGACAATTGCTGCGCAGCAACTGGCTGGTGAGGACCTCGCTCACGGGTGCTTCATCGGTGGCGGACAGCAGCAACTCCGGTGCAGGTGTGTACACATGGCACTCCAGGTCCAGCCGGTCGAGGTTGAGGCCTTCAAGCTCTTGGACGCGTTGTTTCGCAAAATCAGCTGCGGCTACCAGTGTCACACCCACACTGGTGCCGATTACCCCACCGCGCCACACTGCCTCGCTCAAATCAGCCATGATGCACTGGCGCACAGCAGCGGTGTCAGCAAACTGGCTGTTGCTGAAACTACCGAGGTACAACTTGAGCGACTTGCTCTCGACCAAATGTGTTGACTCGCACGGCACATGGATGTGTGCCAAAGCCACTTGCGGCTTGCCTTTTGGGTTGAGCCAGCTCAGCTCGTAGGCGGTCCACAGGTCGGCACCCATAAAAGGCAAGCGCTCGGTGATGCCAATGTCGGCGCGCTGCGGTGTACGGTCGATGGGAAACAGCAACGAGGCATCGTACTGGTCAGCATACTGGGCCGTTCGCCCCAGCAGGGATTGTTCAGGCGTGTTCATATGGGGCGAATTTTAAGGTAGCCCCGTCCGCCAAAAAGCGTTCAGCCGGGGTCAAAAGGGCACCACCTGACAAGCGCTGACGCTGATCAGGCTGGCAGCGCGCGTCTGAAAACCAAGCGCTCAGGGCTTGATTGATCGGGGGCAAAGGCGTAACCATCCAGATCGAAAGCTTGCAGCTGCTCAGGCGACGTGCACCGGTTCACGGCGGCATAGCGCATCATCAGGCCGCGGGCCCGCTTGGCAAAAAAACTGATGATCTTGAATTGACCGCTCTTGAAGTCTTGAAATACACAGTCCACCACCCGGGTCTTGAGCGCCCGCTTATCGACAGCTTTGAAATACTCTTGAGAGGCCAGGTTCACCAAGACCGGAGCCGCTTCGTCGCACTGGCGTTCGTCTAGGTACTTGGACAATTCGACACCCCAAAACTGGTAAAGATTCTTGCCGCGGGGGGTCACTAATGCGGTACCCATCTCCAGCCGGTAGGCTTGCATCAGGTCAAGCGGACGCAAAACGCCGTACAGACCACTCAAAATGCACAGATGCGCTTGCAGCCAGTTGAGGGTTGAGACGTCCAGGCTTTTAGCGTCTAGTCCGTCATAGACATCGCCATTGAAGGCCAACACCGCCTGCTTGGCATTACGCTGCGTGGCGCGAGGCCTCCAAGCTTGGTAACGCGCCACATTCAAACCGCTTAAGGCGTCGCTCAGGTCCATGAGCGTGGCAATTTGCAGCGGCGATTTTTCTTTTAAGACCCCAATCAGTTCTGCGGACTGCGCAGTGAACAAAGCAGGGGTGTGCGGCACCTCTGTTGCGGGTGGGTCATAGTCCAGCGACTTGGCTGGTGACAGCACAAAAATCATTGATCTCGCAGTGCCAAGGTCAGTGCAGGTCACCGGCCAACGAGGCCAGGGTATCGTCCGCAATGGTCATGTGGGCAGGGTAATTGGTATGGTCACAGCCCAGCTTCACCGATGCACCCGCTTTGACAGCGGCGCAAAGGGCGGCACTCAGCTGGAAACGGGCAAAGTGCACCGCAGACGTTTTTTCCTCATTTTCACGGTCCAGGTCTTCGTCGCAAATGGCGTAGACGCGGCTCATGCCTTCAACTTCCACAAACAGGCGGTCTTCCACGCCGATCAAGCGCGCGAGTTCACGTTTGCGCTCGTTCACATCGGGGTACTCCAAAAGCACCGTGGCCTTCCAATTCTGACCGTTGGGAACCAATGGCTCGTAGGCTTCGATCTCTTGAACAATACCCTCTTCTTCAAAGACTTTTTCGATGCGCAACATTTCTTGAATCTGGTAGCGAACGGTCGACTCCGACTCAAACTGCAAGGTCATATGCTCCCCCAGATGCACGCTGCGCAGCTTGCGCTCGGCCATCACAGCAGCTTTGTTGATCTTGCGCCATTTGCTGTACGTCTCCAGAGTCATGAGGCTTTCTGGGGTAATTAGGCCAGTTGTTTGCATGGACAGTTTCCTTCAAATTTAAAAAAATCTATTTCAGGCCATAGGCCTTGGCAATCAGACTCAAGGGGTGTTGCAACTCGGGTTCACCCAGATTGTTGACCTCAAAGCCTTGGGCAATGTGGTGTCCGCCCAAGGGACAGTCTGAGCTGATGTAATCGGGCTTGTCACCACTTTTCATGGTCGACATGGCCTTGAACAAAGGCTTTCCTATCTTCATGGCCTGCTGGTGGTGAGCCTTTTTGACGCCAAAGGTGCCGGCGTGGCCAGAACAACGCTCAAAGGTGTCCACCGTAGTGCCCGGCACCATCTTGAGCATTTCTTCGGTTTTTTTACCAATGTTTTGCACCCGGCCATGACAAGGAATTTGGTAGCTGACGTTACCCAGTGGTTCCTGAAAATCAACTTTCAGCAAACCGTCACGCTTGCGTTGCATCAGGTACTCAAAAGGATCCCACATGGCGCCTTTAACCAATTGCACGTCGGCATCCTTGGGGTACATCAAAGGAATTTCTTGCTTGAACATGAGAGCGCAACTTGGCACTGCGGCCAAGATGGCGTAGCCCTCGCGGGCATAGCGCGCAAGCACAGGGATATTGGCCTCTTTGCTGGCGTTAACCGATTGCAAGTCACCGAGTTCCAGCTTGGGCATACCGCAGCATTTCTCTTTCTCGACCAGCACATAGGGCACGCAGTTGTGATCCAAAATTTTCAGCAGATCGAGCCCAATGCCAGGCTCGTTGTAATTGATGTAGCAGGTCGAAAAAATAGCCACTTTGCCGGGCGTCTTTGCGCCATCGACCACATCATGCGCCTTGGCAGCGGGTGCAGCCGAACGAAACTTACGTTTAGCCAGTGAGGGCAGCCAGGCGTTTTGATCCACGCCGGCGACTTCCTCCATCAAAGCACGCGCCGCCTTGGTCTTGTTGACCGCATTGACAGCCTGCACCACCACAGGGATGCCCGCGAGTTGTCCGTGCACATCGGTAGATGCCAAAAACTTCTCTGCAGCGCCGACTTCGCCTTTTTTAAACTTGATCGCCTTGGCGCGCAACATGGTGTGCGGAAAATCCAGATTGAACTGGTGGGGCGGCACGTAGGGACATTTGGTTAGGTAGCACAGATCACACAGGTAACACTGGTCGACAACTTTCCAGTAGTCTTTTTTGTTGACACCGTCGACCTCCATGGTGCTGCTTTCATCCACCAGATCAAACAAGGTCGGGAACGAGCCACACAAGCTGACGCAGCGCCGGCATCCGTGGCAGATGTCAAAGATGCGCTCAAGTTCGTGAAAGGTCGCCGCCTCATCGTAGTAGTCGGGGTTTTTCCAGTCGATGGGGTGCCGTGTCGGTGCTAGCAGGTTACCTTCTGTTGCCATGCAAAGGCTCCTATATTTGTTGGTTTTTAAAAAATACCCCGGAATCAGAGATGCTTTTGAAAAACCGTGATGCGCCGCTGGCGCATCACGTAGCACGCTTTAGTCCACTAATTCAACCAATGCCTTGGCATAACGGTTGGCGTGTGAACGCTCGGCCTTGGCCAAGGTCTCAAACCAATCGGCGACCTCGTCATGACCTTCATCACGGGCGGTCTTGGCCATCCCAGGGTACATGTCGGTGTACTCGTGGGTTTCGCCAGCCACAGCAGAAGCCAGGTTGTCGCGGGTGCTGCCGAAAGGCATGCCGGTGGCGGGGTCGCCACAGGTCTCGAGCCACTCGAGGTGACCGTGCGCGTGGCCGGTTTCACCTTCAGCGGTCGAGCGGAACAATGCAGCCACGTCTGGTTGGCCCTCAACGTCAGCCTTGTTCGCGAAATACAGGTAACGACGGTTAGCCTGAGACTCGCCTGCGAAGGCGGCTTTCAGGTTGTCTTCCGTCTTGGAGCCTTTGAGTGCTGCCATGGGAATCTCCTAGAAAAAGTTGAAATGAACGCGCTGGTCTTGACACCAAGCTAGCCAACACGAGCTTCATCTTAACGTCTGAGCGAGGGTCACGTGATTAAGCTTGTCAATGCCGAAAATCGTCAAAAACTATGAGAATTGCCAACTTGATAAATAAAGTCTTGAATCTCACCCAGTGCTTGAGACAGCCTTTAAAACCCATTACAGCCTGATTTGTCACGCGCTGCGTTTAAAGACACAAGCGCATCTCTCTCCGAATAAAATCTGCGCTTAGTCGAACCGTCCAGTGACTGTACGCAACACCTTGCCAGCAGCCTATTGACTCGCAGTGCCAACTGGCGCTGCAGGCATCACACCGAAACACACCATGACCGAAGCTTTGAATCAACCCGGACTTGAGAGCCTGTCCAAATCGTTTGAACCCGCCGCACTGGAAGCTTATTGGGGCCCGGAATGGGAACGCCGTGGCTACGGCGAGGCCGGTGCGCACGGCTCCGGCAAGCCCAACGCACAAGCCGCCATGGAGGGCAAGAACTTTTGCATCCAATTACCGCCACCCAACGTGACCGGCACCTTGCACATGGGACATGCCTTCAACCAAACCATCATGGACAGCCTCACGCGTTACCACCGCATGAAGGGCTTTAACACCGCATGGATTCCGGGCACCGACCACGCAGGCATTGCCACCCAAATCGTGGTGGAGCGACAGTTGCAGGGCCAAGGCCTGAGCCGGCATGACCTGGGGCGCAAGAACTTCGTCGCCAAGGTTTGGGAGTGGAAGGAAAAAAGCGGCAACACCATCACCAACCAAATGCGCCGAATGGGTGACACGGTCGATTGGAGCCGCGAGTACTTCACCATGGACGACAAGCTGTCGAAAACCGTCACCGAGACCTTTGTTCGCCTGTACGAGCAAGGCTTGATCTACCGCGGCAAGCGCTTGGTCAACTGGGACCCGGTGCTCATGAGCGCGGTCAGTGACCTGGAAGTCGAAAGTGAGGAAGAAGATGGCTCACTTTGGCATATCCTGTACCCGTTTAAAGACGGGCCCATCGGAGAGTTAGCTGGCCTGACGGTGGCGACCACGCGTCCAGAGACCATGCTGGGTGACGTGGCTGTCATGGTGCACCCTGAAGATGAACGCTACGTCCACCTGATTGGCAAACAGGTTCAATTGCCGCTGTGCGGCCGAAGCATTCCCATCATTACCGACGACTACGTGGACCGCGCGTTTGGCACCGGGGTGGTCAAGGTCACACCAGCACATGACCAAAACGACTATGCCGTTGGGCAGCGCCACAAACTCGAGCTGATTTGTGTGCTGACGCTGGACGCCAAGATCAGCCATGCTGCACCGCAGGCCTACAGAGGGCTGGACCGCTTTGTGGCCCGCAAGGCCATTGTTGCCGACTTGCAGGCACTCGAACTGCTGGTGGAAGTGAAAAAACACAAACTCATGGTGCCCCGCTGCGCCCGCACAGGCCAGGTGATTGAGCCGATGCTGACCGACCAATGGTTTGTGGCCATGAGCAAAGTGGGCGAGGCAGACCCAGGCGGTCAATCCATCGCGCAAAAAGCCATTGATGCCGTGCAGTCTGGTCGGGTCAAGTTTGTGCCCGAGAACTGGGTCAACACCTACAACCAGTGGATGAACAACATCCAAGACTGGTGCATCAGCCGCCAGCTGTGGTGGGGCCATCAAATCCCCGCCTGGTACGACGAGGACGGTCAGGTCTATGTGGCACGCAACGAGGCCGACGCGCAAGCCCAGGCACCAGGCAAACAACTCACCCGAGACGAAGACGTTTTAGACACCTGGTATTCCTCTGCCTTGGTGCCATTTTCAACCATGGCTTGGCCTGAAAACGCCACACCTGCACCTGGCACCGGTACCCAAGCTGCCTCGCTGAATGACTACCAGCTGTACCTGCCCTCTTCGGTGCTTGTCACCGGTTACGACATCATCTTCTTCTGGGTCGCCAGAATGATCATGATGACCACCCATTTCACTGGCCAAGTGCCGTTCAAGCAGGTGTACATCCACGGCTTGGTGCGTGACGCACAGGGCCACAAAATGAGCAAATCCGAAGGCAATGTGCTCGACCCTGTCGACCTGATCGACGGCATTGCTTTGCCCGAGTTACTGGTCAAACGCGCTGAGGGCTTGCGCAAGCCTGAGACGGCGCCTCAGGTATGTAAGAACACCGAAAAGGAATTCCCAAACGGTATCCCAGCTTTCGGTGCAGATGCTTTGCGCTTCACGTTCGCGTCCATGGCGTCGCTAGGGCGCAGCATCAACTTTGATGCCAAACGCTGTGAGGGCTACCGCAATTTCTGCAACAAGCTGTGGAACGCCAGCCGCTTTGTGTTGATGAACTGTGAGGGCCAGGACTGTGGCCTGAAGGAACACACGGCGGCTGAATGCGCGCTTGGCGGCGACACGTCGGCTTATCTGGAATTCAGTGCTGCGGACCGCTGGATCGTCTCCCTGCTGCAGCAGGTGGAAGCCACCGTGTCCCAGGGTTTTGAAGAGTACCGACTGGACAACGTGGCCGGTTCGATTTATGACTTTGTCTGGAACGAATTCTGTGACTGGTACCTGGAAATCGCCAAGGTGCAAATCCAGCGCGGCACACCTGCGCAGCAACGCGCGACACGCCGCACACTGATTCGTACCTTAGAGACCATTTTGCGTTTGGCGCACCCCATCATTCCGTTTGTCACCGAAGCACTTTGGCAAACCGTGGCACCCGTGGCGGGTCGCACGGGCGAGGCCGTGGCCGTAGCTGCCTACCCCGTGAGCCAGCCCGAGCGCATTGACCCCGCTGCCATCGCGTCCATGGACCGCCTGAAGCACTTGGTGGACGCCTGCCGCAACCTGCGTGGCGAGATGGCTGTTTCACCGGCCACACGCCTGCCGCTGTTTGTGCTGAGCAGCAGCCCTGCAGAAGCTGACTTCTTGAACGCAGCAGCACCCGTACTGCAGGCCTTGGCAAAATTAAACGAGGTGCGCGTCTTCACGGATGAAGCGGCCTGGGCCAGCGCCGCGCAAGCAGCACCTGTGGCTGTCGTGGGGGAAGCACGCATCTGTCTGTTCATGGAAATCGACGTCCAAGCGGAAAAAGCACGCTTAGGCAAAGAATTGTTGCGCCTGCAAACCGAGGTCAGCAAAGCCCATGGCAAACTGAGTAACGAGTCCTTCGTTGCCAGAGCGCCCGCGGCGGTGATTGAACAAGAACGCAAACGCCTGAGCGACTTTGAGGCCACCGTGCTCAAGCTGCAAGACCAGTTAACGCGCTTGGGCTAACCGCAGCGGCCTTGGCGATAAGGCGCGGCCCAGGTAGACAGCCACAAGCGCGCACCACCTGGCCGTGTGCCAGGGGCTGCACTGAGCTGGCAAGCACTGCTCTGGCCCAGAAACCCGTTTTCTTAGCGACGGCGCAAAACGTGAACGTAATCAGCGCCGATGGTGGCTTGCTCAAGCAATTCGTTATGCGTTTGCTTGCAAAAGGCTTGGAAGTCACGCAGCGAGCCCGCGTCGGTTGACACCACTTTGAGAACCTGCCCGCTGAGCATGTCGCTCAAGGCTTTCTTGGCTTTCAAAATGGGCAAGGGGCAGTTCAAACCGCGGGTGTCAATTTCTTTGTCGATCTGCATGGGTGTCTCGTGAAAAAAGTTCAGGCTGGGAATACACCGGTGGACAGGTAACGGTCACCGCGGTCACAAACAACAAACACAATGGTGGCATTGTTGACGCGTTGGGCAATTTGCTGGGCCACCCAGCACGCACCCGCCGCTGAAATACCGGCAAAAATACCTTCTTCACGCGCCAACTGCCGACAGGTTTCCTCTGCGTCTTCTTGACTGACGTAGACCAATTCATCGACGTGGGTAGGATCATAGATTTTCGGCATATAGGCCTCAGGCCACTTGCGAATACCAGGAATGCGCGACCCCTCCTGAGGCTGTGCACCAATGATCCGGATCGCCGGATTCATCTGCTTAAGGTACTTGGACACACCCGTGATGGTGCCGGTGGTGCCCATGGCGCTGACAAAGTGGGTAACTTGGCCTTGCGTGTCATGCCAGATCTCTGGCCCGGTGGCCTCATAGTGGCTGCGCGGGTTATCCGCATTGGCGAACTGGTCAAGCACCCTGCCCTTGCCCTCACTTTGCATCTGATCGGCTAAGTCGCGCGAGTATTCAATGCCACCGCTTTTAGGGGTAAGTATCAACTGTGCGCCAAAAGCCTTCATGGTTTGGGCCCGCTCAATTGACAGGTCTTCGGGCATGATCAGAATCATGTGATAACCCTTGATAGCCGCGGCCATGGCCAAGGCAATGCCCGTGTTGCCAGAGGTCGCCTCAATCAGGGTGTCGCCCGGCTTGATCTCACCGCGCTCCTGCGCGCGGCTGATCATGGACACCGCCGCGCGGTCTTTCACTGAACCAGCAGGGTTGTTGCCCTCAAGCTTGCCCAACAAAACATTTCCACGCGCCAGGTTTTCAGAGGCATGCAAACGCTGCAAGCGCACCAGCGGCGTTTTGCCAACCAAATCTTCAACAGTTAAATATTTCATAGACCACACTGTGCCATAGTTTTATATCAATTTCAGCCCCGCAGCACACCCTGGCCCTTGCAGGAACAACAGTCCACAAAACGACCCAAGCATCCAAACAGGCCCACAAAAAAAATCACTGGTCAATTGCACGCCAACCGGTCTTTGGCAGCCAAATTTGTGCAACAATAGCGGCCTTCTCCCCTGTGCCCGGGTGGTGAAATTGGTAGACGCAGGGGACTCAAAATCCCCCGGAGAAATCCGTGCCGGTTCGATTCCGGCCCCGGGCACCACTGATCTGATGCAGAGCCGTTGACCGAATGTGTACAACGGCTTTTTTTTAACCAAAGCTGTCGATGACAACCATTTGGCTGTTAGACCGTTAGACCCAAGGTGACCCGATGAGCCGCATGAAATTAAGCTTTGCCTGCTGGAACTATGACCGCACACGGGCGCTTATGGACGGCACCGTACAAGCTGACGGCATTGATCTGAACTACCTGAATTTGCCAGTGGAGGAGACTTTTTTCCGCATGGCCCGGTTCCGCGAATTTGACATCGCTGAAATGTCTTTGTCATCTTATTGCGTCACGCTCTCAAAACCCGATCGTCCCTTCATCGCTCTGCCAATTTTTCCCTCCCGGTTTTTCAGGCACTCGTGCATTTACGTGAATGCCAACAGCGGCATTCACGAGCCCAAAGATTTGATTGGCAAACGCATTGCCAGCCCCGAATACCAAATGACAGCACCGGTCTGGATCCGTGGCATTTTGGCCGACCACTATGGTGTGCCAATCGATGCACAGCCTTATTTGTTTGGTGGCGAAGAGGAAACTGGTCGCATCGAAAAGATGAAACTGCAGCTGCCGCCCAACATTCAGGTCAACCCCATTGGGCCCAACCAAACCTTGTCACAAATGCTGCACGACGGCGACTTGGACGCCCTGTACACCGCACGCATGCCCTCGAGCTTTCTCAAGGGCGACGGCAAAGTCAAGCGTCTGTTTGAAAATTACGTGGATGTAGAGCGCGCCTACTACCGTGAAACCGGCATCTTCCCGATCATGCACACCGTGGTCATCCGCCGTGAGGTGTACGAGGCCAACCGCTGGATTGCGCAGTCCCTGACCAAAGCGTTCATTGAAGCCCAAAAACGCACCTACGAAGACCTGTACGAAACGGCTGCCTTGAAGGCCATGCTGCCGTGGCTGACAGCCCATGTGGAAGATGCCCGCCGTGAATTCGGCCCCGATTGGTGGTCCTACGGGCTCGATAAAAATCGCCAGACGCTGGAAACCTTCACGCGCTACCACCATGAGCAGGGCTTGTCTGCTCGCCGCTTGTCGGTGGAAGAGTTGTTCGCACCAGAGTCTCTGGAAGCATTCAAAATTTAACGTTCAGTCAAGGCGCATCAAGCCGCATTGGGGAGACGACTCGCGATGACACATACAGACACCTTTCTTTTGGCAGGCGTGATGGGGTGGCCCGTGATGCACTCGCGCTCGCCCATGATGCACGGCCAGTGGCTGAAAGAAAACAATAAGCAAGGCGCCTACCTGCCCCTGGCCATCCAACCAGATGGCCTGGAGCAGGCCCTCAGAGCACTCAAACCGCTGGGGTTTTCCGGTGTCAACCTCACCATTCCACACAAGCAAGCAGCCATGCTGATCGTCGACGAAGTGGATGAGGCGGCTAAAAAAATTGGCGCCATCAGCTGCGTGACGGTGCAAGGCAACGGCAAACTGGTGGGCAGCAACAACGATGCTGCCGGGTTCATGCGCAACTTGAACGAAGCCTGCCCCGATTGGCGGGCCTCACACGGCCCCGCGGTTGTGGTGGGCGCTGGGGGCGGCTCAAGGGCTATTTGCTACAGCCTGATGCAAGCCGGTGTCACCAACATCAAATTGGTCAACCGCCATTTTGAGCGGGCCCAGCAGCTCGCCGCTGACTTTGGTGCACCACTTGTAGCCCACCCTTGGGAGCTGCGCAATACTTTGCTCAGCGATGCAGCCCTGGTCGTCAACACCACCAGTCAGGGCATGGTTGGCCAAACACCGCTTGATTTGGCTTTAGACCATTTACCCCAATCGGCCATCGTGGCCGACATTGTTTACATCCCTTTAGAGACGCCCTTGCTGGCGGCAGCTCGGGCCAGAGGGCACCAAACAGTCAACGGTTTGGGCATGCTCTTGCATCAAGGGCCCTTGGCCTGGAAGGCCTGGTTTGGCTTGGAGCCGGCGGTCACACCCGCTTTGCGCACACTACTGGAAAACAGTATCAACGCAGCTTAGCTTTGAAGTGATCCCAAGCCCTTTGGAACAAGGTGTCGTTCCAAAGCTTTTCTCGGCAGAGGGCCATTTCCGCGTCGGTAAAACTGTAGGGCGTGCCAATCTGCATGGCCATGTACTGCCGGTGGGCGTTTTCTTCCATGTAGTTGGCCAACACAAACGCTTCTTGAATGCTTTTACCCACCGTCACCGCGCCGTGTGACTTCATCAAGGCCGCTGAGCGATCAGCCAAGGTGAGCGCCAAGCGATCGGCCATCACCGTGTTGTTGATGGAATTGGGCGAATCCAACACCGGCATCGGGTACAGCAATGAGCCTTGCGCAAAAACCGGCAAATAAGACTGTCCCACCATGGTGAGGTAGGTAGACCAGCGAGGGTGGGCATGCACCACCGCTTTGACATCGGAGCGCGCACGGTAAACGCCGGCGTGCAAGTGAAATTCCAACGGCGGCTTGGAAGCGCCACCGTCCACCACCTGCCCCTGCATGTCGATGGTGCAAATGTCGTCAACCGTCAGCTGGCTGCGCTGGCATGAGCCCGCATTGATCAACATGCGACCATCTTCAAGCCGAATGCTGGCGTGTCCGTTGTAATCAATGATGCCTGCGTGCTCAAGCATGCGGATGCAATCGACCAAATCTTGTTTCAAAGCTTGTGTGCTCATATCACCACCTTGGTCATCATGCCAGAGGGAAAAATCTCTTCGGGGGTAAATTGACGGTGAGCAATACCCTGTTGGTAAGTGTAGAGCGCCATTTGCTCCCAAGTCGCACGGTTTTCTTCAATGCCAAACGGGAAGGTGTCGCCATCGAACATGTCGCGCATCTTGCGCGCATAGGTGGCCAGCCACGGCAAGGGGTAACGCGAGACTGCCGGGTCCATCAAACGCTCAATACTGCGGCGTTTGGACTCCAAGAAACCGTTGTACAGATTGCGCGCCACCCAGGGGTTGTCTTCGAGTACGCTTTTTTTCATGGCAATGATGTGCATGATGGGCCAGACCTTGGTGCGCTTGTAATAGTCCTCTTCCATGTCCAGGTAATCGGGAAACAACCGCACGACATCGGGGTGCCCTTCCAGAAAACAAGTGGGTGGCCGCGCGATGATGGCGCAATCGATCTCGCCGCTGGCCAGCATCTGACTCAAAGACTTGTCAGCCACGCGGGTGAGTTTGACGCCCTCTGGCAAAGTGATCTCCACCTTTTCTTCGCGCCCTGACGCGTTGGCACCTGCTTGGTACCAATGCACATCCTTCAAGGCCACACCCATCTCGTTGTGCAGCCAGCCGCGCATGTAAACAGCAGCCGAATGGGCCCACTCGGGGGATCCCACTTTTTTACCAATCAGGTCCTTCACCGAGCGAATGCCGCTGTTCTTGTTCACGTAAAACGAGCTGAACCGAAACAAGCGCGAGCACACCACAGGCAAACCAATGATGTCGCTGTCAGGCCGGGTCACCTGAGTCGAAAACTTGGCAAATGACAACTCTGCAATGTCAAATTCACGGTTAGCGGTGAAGCGCGCAAAACACTCGTGGTGCCCCAGGTTTAACCAATTCAGATCAATGCCTTCGGCTGGCACAAACCCCATGCGCAAGTCACGAAAGTGGTCATAGTCGGTGGTGGCAATGGAGAGCTTCAACAAAGACATGATGGTGTACGCTTTAAAAATTATTTACTAGATTGCAGACCAGCCGCTTTGACAACCCGCGCCCAGCGCGCCAATTCACTTTCTGCCAAAGCACCCATGCGTTGCGGATCGCCCCCCGCAACGGTCAAACCTTGACGCGCCATGGCATCCTGTACCTCTTTGGTTTGCAGCAAGGTGTTGATGTCAGCGTTGACTCGGCGAACCATGTCAGCAGGCGTTCCGGCTGGTGCCAGCACCCCGTACCAAGTGTTCACCACCACACCGGGCAGGCCCAATTCCCGCATCGTCGGCACATTGGGGAAGGCTGGTGAACGCTCAGCACTCATCACCGCCAACATCCGCATCGCACCACCCTGAACGTGAGATGCAGCTGTTTGCAAGGCCACCACACTGGCTTGCACGTGACCACCCATCAAATCGGTCAGCGCCCCAGCCGTGCCTTTGTAGGGCACGTGCAGCAGCTTGATACCTGCTTCCTGCGACAACAACTCCATGGCCAGGTGCTGGGGTGACCCGGTACCCGGTGACGAGTAGGTCACTTCACCGGGTGACTTTTTGACGGCAGACACAAAATCTTGGAAGGTTTGCATCGAGGACTTGCCCGACACGTCCAAGGTCAAGGCACTGGTTCCCAACAACACCACGGGCACAAACGCATGCGGATTAAAAGGCAGTTTGGGCCGCATGGCGGGTACTGTTCCGTGCGCTGTGGCCGTGATGAAAAACGTCTGCCCGTTGGGCGCCGCTTTCGAAGCCGCTTCTGTGCCAATGGCGCCACTGGCGCCGACTTTGTTTTCCGTGATGACCGGCACCTTCCACATGGCCGCCAATCGAGGGCCCAGCAAACGCGCCATCAGGTCAGCACCGGTACCTGTTGAATAAGGCACCAAAAAGGTTACTGGCTTACTTGGAAAGTCAGACGTTTGCGCCGCAGCCGCCAACCAAGCTGACGAAAGACAAAGTGTGAGTAACAGTTTTTTCATCACGTATTCGCTTTCAATAAACGTTGAGCCTGTTGGGCTTTTTGTTTCCATAACTGCCAAGGTCGCTCGATCTGCTGGTCGTTCACCTCGGCAGAATTGAACGCCTCATCATCGGTCATGAAATTAACCGCGCCCATTTGCATGGCCTGGAACTGCAAGCGGGCATTCGCTTCGGTATAGATCGCCCTGAACACGGCTTGCTGCAAGGAGCCGCCCACCGTCACACTGCCATGACCGCGCATCAAGGCTACCGCGTTGCCGCCCAGTGTTTGCGCCAAGGACTCTCCCAAGGCTTGGTTTCGAATCAGCATGTCGCTGGACTCACCAATCGCATCTCGGATGTCATGAACTGGTGTTTTGCTGCCCAAAAAACCACTCATGTGGCAAATAGGCCGCAGGCGCGCACCCGTCACACCAAACGGAATCACCGCAGGCGAATGGCTATGAATCACAGCCATCACGTCGGGACGGGCTTTAAAGATAGCGCTGTGGATGAAGCGTTCCAGGTAAGACTTGCGCCCTTGCGCATCGATCACCTGGCCCTCCAAGTCGCATTCCACAATGTCTTGGGCGCTGACCATGCTGGGCGCCAAACTCTTGGAAATCAAAAACCTGTCGGCTCGCTGGCTGTGGCGCACGCTCACATGGCCAAAGCCATCAAACACCTGCTCGGTAACCAAAATATGGTTGGCGCTGACCAAGTCGTCAATCAACGCCGCGTTGGCTGTCTCATACATGCCTAATTTCCTTTGTAACGACCACAGCGCCAGATCAACCAAGCGCCGCTAACTGATGGCCACACACCACACAAAACACGTTCCTTTATGCGAAACAGTGTACCTTTATGATAAACGGTTTAAAAGCCGCAACCATCAGGGAAAACCCTTCAACGCGCTGGATTGAAGCACATCTGCGGCCGCATAAACCACTGGATTTCAAAAAAACTGTTGCTCTTTAGTCGACAAGCATCAAAGGC
>CAWUSQ010000057.1:0-18054 GCA_963925275.1 uncultured Rhodoferax sp. | reverse complement strand
GGAATGAAAGCAAACAACGCCTGGACCAACACCTTGTTCTCTTACAAACGGCATATTCATGTGCGATACCTAACTTTTTTGAGCTGCTTGAGTCAGAAACCGAGAACCCGCGCGTACAGCACAGCCGTACAGCCGAATCCTCCCGTTAAATCGAAATTTTCACTCATTTTCAAATTGGAGGCAATTTCAACAGACATGGCCTTTCGGGCATTTTCACATCAGTTAATGGGCACTGATTTCGGGCTGTCTTCATGGCGGAGAACCCAAAAGTCAAACTGGACATCACCCTCTCAGACCGCGTGGTTGACTTGCTGGAGGAGGGCTACGACATCGCCATCCGCATCGCCAAGCTAGAGAATTCCACCCTCGTCAGCAAGTTACTGGCAAAAACGCGAATGGTTTTGTGTGCATCGCCCGCCTACTTGAAGCGACACGGCACGCCGACGCATCCCGCTGAAGTGGCCGAACACGCCGTGATCTCGTACAGCTACTGGTCGACCAAAGACGAATGGCGCTTCACCGGCCCCGAAGGCGAGGTCAGCGTTCACACCATACCGACGATCCACACCAACAACGGTGACACCTGCCGTGCCGCGGCATTGGCCAATCAGGGGCTGATCTTGCAACCGAGTTTCATAGTGGGCAAAGACTTAGCCGAAGGCACCTTGGTCGAATTGATGCCGGACTACCGATCCCTTGAACTAGGGATTTATGCCGTCTACCCGACTCGCAAACATGTCTCAGCCAAGGTCCGCGCGCTGATTGATTTTCTGAGCCTTCAGCTGGCTGGACGTGGTCTCAACTGGTGAGTTGATTCAGCGATGAGCTTGACTTAGACGGATGTAGGCAGCAAAAAGTCACGGCTGATGCGCACACCCAAATCGTTGACGCGGTCCAGAAACTGCGACAAGTAAGCGTGTAAACCTGTGGCAAGAATTTCATCGATGCGACCGAACTGCAAGTCAGCGCGCAGTTTGCCAGCGACGCGCCGCGTCTCACCGCTTTGCTCATTGGCCAACAGATCCAGGTTACTCACTACTTCGTTGAGGCTGGCGTGCAAAGAACGCGGCATGTCTGCGCGCAGTATCAACAACTCGGCCACGCGCTCGGGCTTGATCACATCACGGTAGACCTTTCGATACACCTCAAAACCACTGACACTGCGCAAAATCGCACTCCAGTGGTAGAAGTCATATTCTTGGTCACGGTTGGCAGCAGTGCCGTAAAAGTCATGGGACACCGAATGAAACTTCACATCCATCAAGCGCGCCGTGTTGTCAGCACGCTCCAAAAATGTACCCATGCGCATGAAGTGGAACGCCTCGTCCATCAGCATGGTGCCTACGGTGACGCCTCTAGACAAGTGCGAGCGGTATTTAACCCACTCGAAAAAATTAGAGGGGTCACCTACAAAATCGCCGTCAGAAATCATGCGCCGGACCTCCAGCCAAGTCTGATTCAGTGTCTCCCACACCTCGGTGGTCAATGTGCCGCGCACCGCCCGTGCGTTTTCCCTTGCAGCGCTCAGGCAAGCCATGATGGAGGAAGGATTGGACGCATCAGTGACCATGAAGGCCATGACATTTTGCGCGGTGATAGCCCCATACTGCGCCTGGTAGGTTGGAAGCAGCTCGCTGATGCTGAGCATGCCGTTCCAACCGGCTTGCGCCATGGCCTCAGATTGTGGCAACAACGATGTTTGGTAATTTACATCCAGCATGCGCGCTGTGTTTTCAGCACGCTCGGTGTAGCGGTTCAACCAATAAAGGTGATCGGCGGTTCTTGAAAGCATGGGATTTTCCCCTCAAAAATCTGTCTGTGCGTAACGGCGAATGGCGACTGAGCTGACTCAGCCATTGAGCTTTTGGGACTGCTTAATTGCCGCAGCAATGTCGACCTTGGCCACATCGTTCTCAAGTACCCACGTGTCTTTGGTTCCACCACCTTGCGAAGAATTAACCACCAAAGAGCCCTCTTTCAACGCCACCCGGGTCAGACCGCCGGGCACCATCTGGACCTCTTTGCCACTGAGCACATAAGGCCTGAGATCAATGTGCCGCGGCGCGATGCCACTCTCAACAAAGGTCGGACAGGTTGACAGGCTTAACGTAGGCTGGGCGATGTAACCGCCAGGGTTGGCCTCCACCGCTTTTTTGAAGGCTTGCAGCTCGGCCTTGGTGGACGCCGGACCGACCAACATGCCATAGCCGCCAGCGCCATGCACCTCTTTGACAACCAATTCGTGCATATTGGCCAGAACATAGGACAAATCATCCTTGTCTCGGCACATGTAGGTTGGCACGTTATTGAGAATGGGCTTTTCGCCCAGATAGAACTCGATCATCTTTGGCACATAGGGATAGATCGACTTGTCGTCCGCCACCCCGGTACCGATCCCGTTACAAATGTTGATGTGACCAGCGCGGTACACCTCCATCAGGCCGGCGCAACCCAAAGTTGAGTCAGACCGGAAGGCTTTAGGGTCTAGAAAATCATCATCGACGCGTCGGTAAATCACATCCACACGCTGAGGACCGCGCGTGGTGTACATGTAGCAAAAATTGTCCTTGACGAACAAGTCTTTGCCCTCGACCAGCTCCACGCCCATCTGCTGAGCCAGGAATGCATGCTCAAAATAGGCGCTGTTGTGCATACCTGGCGTGAGAACCACTACCGTGGGCTCTGCGGTCGTAGCGGGGGTGCTTTCGCGCAACGTTTCCAGTAACAAATCGGGGTAATGCGCCACCGGTGCCACTTTGTGTGCACCAAACAAAATGGGAAACAAACGCATCATCATCTTGCGGTTTTCCAGCATGTAACTCACGCCACTTGGTACGCGCAAGTTATCTTCCAACACGTAGTACTCGCCCTCGCCTTTGGCGTTGGCAGCACGCACCATGTCAATACCCGCGATTTGAGAATACAAGTTATTGGGCAAATCAACGCCTATCATTTCCTCACGGAACTGGGCATTTTGAACAATTTGATCACGCCCGATGATGCCCGCCTTGATGATTTCTTGGTCATGGTAGACGTCATGCAAAAATCGGTTGAGTGCGGTGACCCGTTGCGTCAACCCGCGTTCCATTTGACGCCACTCCGTGGCTGGAATGATGCGAGGAATCAGGTCAAACGGGATCAGTCGCTCCGTACCCGAACCCTGCTCATCTTTGTCGCCGTACACCGCAAACGTGATGCCAACACGCCGAAAGATCATTTCCGCCTTTTCGCGGCGTTTGGCCATGGTGTCACTGGGTTGTTGCGCTAACCACTCATCGTATATCTTGTAGTGGTCACGGATCTGGGCGCCATGCGTGAAGAACTCGTAGGGCAACTGGGTGTACATCTCATCAAATTTATGCATCCTCTTCTTCCCTTAGAAAATGTCCTGAAAAATCCAGCCCACAAGACATGATTCTGGTCTGGATTTAGTTAACAAATTTATGGCAGATGTCGCCAATATCGCGGACTTTCTAGTCGTTCACAACGCGCTGTCGTCGCTCGCCAAGACTGCCATGTAACAGCCCCGCACTGGGGCGTTTGCAAGACCACGATACCACGGTTTTGATAGCGCTCAGTGACCGAATTTGCAGGGTGACCATAGCGGTTTCGATAGCCGGATTGAACCAGCGCAGTGCGAGGCTGAACCACGTCCAAAAAGGCCTCACTGCTCGAGGTTTTGCTGCCGTGATGAGGCACTAACAACACCACAGACCGCAAAGCCTGGGGGGCCAATGTGAGCAGGCGCTCTTCCTGCTTTTTTTCGATGTCACCCACCAGAAGCGCACTCCCACGGGCATTCCCCACACGCAACACACAACTCATGGCATTGGGCTTATTCCGACCCTCATAATCATCCGCCTGCGGATGCAGTACATCAAAGTCCACGCCGTCCCATTGCCAGTGCTGGCCTGCCACACAACGCTTTGCAGGCCGCAGTTTTTGCAGCATGTGCCCCTCCTCCATCGAACTCAACACATCGGCTTGAGTATGTATTGATAGGACAGCCGCGGCACCGCCGGTATGGTCACTGTCTCGGTGGCTGAGAACCACACGGTCGAGTTGCACTGACAACGCCCGCATCAGGGGCAGCAAAATGCTTTGTCCGGCATCGCTATCGGGGCCAAAACTCGGGCCTGCGTCATACAGCAAAGCATGGTTCTGGGTGCGCACCAAAACCGCATTACCCTGCCCAATGTCGGCTGCCAGCAATTCAAATTCACCTGGTGGTGGCTGCGATGGCTGCCAAAACAGCACGGGAAGCAGCAGCGGCACACCCAGCAAGCGCAAAGACCAGGGCAAGCGCAAGGCCAGACATAAGCCACCCAAGACGGCCAACAAACCAAGCGACCAGTGGGCCTTGGCCACCACCACGACCGCCCAGGGCCAGGCTGCTAAAACCTCCAAGCCATTGACCAGCGCACCGATAGCCAACACCGCCACATGCCATAGCCCAGGGACCAGACTGCCCAACATGGCCAAGGGCGTGACCACCAGCGTTACCCAGGGAATAGCCAGCAAATTAGCCAGCAGGCCGACCAATGAAAATTGGCCAAACAACAGCAGCGACAAAGGCGCCAACGCCAATGTGATCAATGCCTGCTCCTGCACCATGGCGCGTAGCCGAATCCACAGGCCATGGGACTGCGCTCTGTGTTGCTCTGGTGCGTTGGCAAACAACACCCCCACAGCGACAAAGCTCAGCCAGAAACCTGCTTGCAACAGTGCCCAGGGGTCGATCACCACCACCACCGAACAAACCAGCAACCAGACTTGCGGCCATGGCCAGCGCAAGCCCGCTAAACGCAGCCCTGAAACAACGCTCAACATCAACACCGTGCGTTGAGCGGGAATGCCCCAACCGCTGAAAATAGCGTACACAAGTGCCAGCAAGACCCCGCCCACAAGGGCGGCATGCGGCGCCGGCCAACGCAGGCACAGACTTGATGAACGTCGCCAAAGCATGCCCACCAGACGCACCGCGAGCCAGGCAAACATTGTGATGTGTAAGCCCGATATGCTCATTAAGTGGGCGACCCCCGTGGCTTTGAAAATCTGCCAATCTTCTCGCTCAATCGCTGCCTGATCGCCCAATACCAGCGCTGCAACCACGCCGGCTCCACGTGGATCGAGTCCCTGTTGTGCAATGCGTTCACGCAGCTGCTGACGTGCCCACTGCACCGGATGGGCCCAGGTCTGTGCCAGCCGCTGCGGCACCGGATCTTTGGCTCCGGTGCGCACATAGCCAACAGCCTGAACGCCCTGCTCCCAAAGGCGCAGCTCGCTGTCAAATCCAAAGGGATTGATTGCGCCGTGTGGTGCCTTCAAGCGCGCCGTCCATTGCCAGCGCTCACCCGCGTACACGGGAGACTGCTGCAACAGGGCAGCCAAGGGCTGTGACGCGGGTCCCACATCAACCGCGTCGGACTGCCCTTCCTTACCCCAGCTCGATCCCAGTTGAAACTGGTACCAGCTCAGAGCCAATAAATTGGGCAATCGAACAGACTGACCGGCCAGACTGGCAGACTCCACTTTGAAGTGAAAACGCACGCTGTTTTCACGGTATTGGGGCATGTCGGTCACCACCCCCTTGATGACAACATCCTGACCTTCCAGCTCAAGCGCCAAGGCGCTGCTGGCTTGCGCACTGGCCCGCAAACCCGTCACCGAAAAGCTCAAACACACCATGGCCGCACACAGCACCACCACGCCGCCTGCACCTTGACTAACCCCTGCATGCAAACCCCGCCACCCAGCCCCCAGGAGTGCCAGCAGCAACACCGATAAATACACGGCCACACCCCACAAAGCAGCTTGTTGCAATTGCAAGGCGCAACCCAGTATCAAACCAAGAAAGATCGCAGCCAAGGTAGCGCCGCTCCACGGTTTGACGACACTTTGTTCTTCCATGGATCACCCGTTTAGTTCAGTGGCTCAACCTGTCGCATGTCAGGGCGCTCAAGCCAAGCCGCCCACTCGTCGGCCAGCTCTTGGCTGGCGGCCACCGCGCGACGCCATACAAGCTGGCGCTGCGCTGGATCACGGGTGTAGTGGCTGAAGTCCCGCCGATCAGGTAATTTCCCGTTGGGCAAGCGCGCCACCCATGCCGGCTTGGGTGCAAGCAAGACCACCCCATCCAAGAAGGCAGTGGCCACATGGCGCCCACGCAAGTACTTGTCCAGCCAGCCAGGAATCACCTGTTTTTGAAAATGTGGATAAAGCACCAATCCCTTGTAATTGAGGTGCAGGTGGTAATCCACCAGGCCACCGTCCCAGTAGGCGCCAGCGGGTGCACCCACAATGTCGTGTACGGCCTCAAGAAAAAACGGTATCGAACAGCTCGCCTGGAGTACAGCCAAAACATTGCGCTCGGTGAGTGCCGCCTGCGTGGTTCGGAAATCGTCGGGATCGAATGGCAAGGCTGCCATGCTTTGACCCAAGGGACTGGAAAAAACCACCCGTTCCATGGTGCGCGCCAAGGCCTGGCGAGATCCTAGGTTGTTCAGAAAAGCCTGCGCGAAGCCAGCCACCGTACGCCAACCCCGCTCACGCGCCAGCGGACCACGTCCACGAGAGGTCAACACGTGCAAGCGGTACTTGGGATGGTGCACAAGTGCTTGCAGTTGGTCTGCGTACCACGCGTTCAGACTTTGCTCAAACAGAGCGCTGACGCGCTTGGCCGGCGGGCGGCGCTCACCGGCCTCTAAGGGGTAATGCTGCGCGATGTAATCGCGTTCAAAGCGTTCAAATTCACGAACTGGTTCCTTCATGCAGGCTGTGGCCATGCGACACGCACCAATCGAGGCACCAACCAGGTCGACTGCCTGGTCGGACTGTGGCAGCCAGTGACCAAATAAAAACCGATCCAAAGGCCCCAGAATAAGCCCTTTAGGCCCACCTGCGGCACCTGCCACGGTGCGTATATCGGCGCTGCTCAAGCCCTCGCGTGCCAGCTTTTCACGGGCTTTGGGACCAGCGTAAATCGCCAGCGCTTTCATGGCTGTTTAAAGTGTGGAAGGGACCGTGGTTTGGCCAGACCAATCGATCGGGTCTTGCTGCAACACCATGTCGATGTCCAGGCCGAGCACCTCGGCCACGGCTGAGGGAAACGTCACGGTCAGGTGATTGTTGCTGAGCAGGGCCTGCTTGGCACGTGCCCGCCATACGGCCAGATTCAACACACCCGCAAGTGGCTCGTACGCATCATTGTCAAAAGGCGCGTGCTGATGCTCCAGCGCGTCAACCATCACCTGGGGCAACAAAGCATGGCGAGCCAGCCCGGCGCTCACCTGGGTGAAACAAAATCCCAAGACTTGATGCTCCAAACGGGCTCGCTGCAAACCCATGTTTGGCAACTGAACGTCCAGCACCAATGCCTGGGGCATGTTCTTTCGCATCAGAAGTAAGCCCAGGCCATGCAACAAACCACAGGTATAGGCGGCCTGCTGGTTCAGCCGCAAAAAAGCGGCCAGTGATCGGGCTACTTTGGCACAGTCCACGCTGTACTGCCAAAACTGCGGCATCGCCAAGCCTGGCACAGGGCCGAACCGCGCACCAAGCACTGCATGCTCGCTGACCAATACACGCAGGCGCTTCAAACTGACAAGGGCCAGCGCTTCGCTGACACTGTGAATCCTGCCCGACAGCTTGAAGCCGCGCACATTTGCAAGTTGGAGTAGACGCAGGGTCAGCGCGGGGTCGATACCGAAGAGTTGATCGATGCGCCGCAAATCCGGCGCAGGGTCATCGAGTTCCGCCATCAGCAAGACTTCAGCCTTGGGCAGGCTGGGCGGCTCAAACGGTGTAGAGAGCAGTTGTGACAGTTCCATAGGGCTCAATCGGACAGCGTTTTGAGTTTAGCAAACGCACTGAACATAGCAGTCGATTGTGCCGCAGGTGCCGCAGCACCTGCACGCGCCTTGTCTGCTGTGCGCCCGCCCACCGATGCAGGCCGTGTGCGCCCACTGTTCGGGTTCGCAGTAGTCGCACCGATGCGCATGCTCAGGCTGATGCGTTTGCGCGGGACATCCAACTCAAGCACCTGGACCTTGACAATGTCGCCGGTGCGCACCACAGCGTGTGGGTCGGTGACAAACGAGTTACTCAATTGGCTCACATGAACCAAGCCATCTTGGTGCACGCCCAGGTCCACAAAGGCACCAAAAGCGGCCACATTACTGACGGTTCCTTCCAACACCATACCCACCTTCAAGTCGCCGATAGTTTCCACCCCGTCGGCCAGACGCGCAACCTTGAAATCAGGACGCGGGTCGCGGCCAGGCTTTTCCAACTCACTCAAAATATCGCTCACCGTGACCACCCCCCACTGCGCATCGGAAAACTGCTCGGGCTTGAGGCCACGCAGAAGCTCAGAGCGGCCCATCAGGGCCATAACCGGCACGCGCGTGTGCGTCAGCAAGCGCTCCACCACAGGATAAGTCTCCGGGTGTACACCTGTCATATCCAAGGGGTTATCGCCGCCGCGGATGCGTAAAAACCCCGCACACTGCTGAAACGTCTTGGCGCCCAAACCACTGACCTGCAGCAGCTGCTGGCGCGTGGCAAACGCACCATGGGTTTCACGCCAACGCACCAAAGCACCCGCCACCGTGCTGCTCATGCCCGAGACGCGACTGAGCAGCGGCACGCTGGCCGTGTTGAGGTCAACGCCCACCGCGTTCACACAATCCTCTACCACCGCATCCAAAGTCTTGGCCAACGCGCTTTGATTGACATCGTGCTGGTATTGCCCCACACCAATGCTCTTAGGGTCGATCTTGACCAGTTCGGCCAAAGGGTCTTGCAGGCGCCGGGCAATACTGGCGGCACCGCGCAGGCTCACGTCGACATCTGGCATTTCTTGACTGGCAAAGGCGCTGGCCGAATAGACCGATGCGCCTGCCTCACTGACCACTACTTTGTCCATAGGCTGTTGCGCGCGCTCGCCAAGCGCTTTGATCACATCGGCGGCCAAGCGGTCGGTTTCGCGGCTGGCCGTGCCGTTGCCAATCGCGATCAGGCTGACACCGTGGCGGGCGCACAAACCCACCAGCGTATGCACCGCGCCGTCCCAGTCGCGTCGGGGTTCGTGCGGGAACACGGTGGCCGTGTCCACCAACTTGCCAGTGGCATCCACCACCGCCACCTTCACGCCGGTGCGAATGCCAGGATCAAGCCCCATGACCACCCTAGGCCCAGCGGGAGCAGCCAACAACAGGTCCCGAACGTTGTCGCCAAAAATGGTGATTGCCACTTTTTCAGCCGCCTCACGCAAGCGGGCAAACAGCTCGCGTTCAGTGGACAAGCACAGTTTGACACGCCAGGTCCATGCCACACAGCGGCGCAAAAAATCATCGGCCGCGCGCCCTTGGTGCTGCCAACCCAAGCGCAGCGCCAGCCGGGCTTCGGCCAGCGACACCGCACTGCTTGAAGGGCTTGCCATCACAGTGGACTCAGGCGCAACCAGTTTCACATCCAGAATGTCGATGCCGCGCCCTCGAAACACCGCCAAAGCGCGGTGCGAAGGAACCGTGTTGATGGGCTCCTGGTAGTCAAAATAATCCCTGAAACGCGCCACATCGGGCTGGTTTTCATCTTGCCCAGCGCGCAGCCTGCTTTGGAACAAGCCTTGAGTCCACAGCCACTCGCGCAGGTCTTGCAGCACCGCAGCATGCTCAGCCCAGCGTTCGGCCAGCAGGTCACGCACACCATCGAGCACGGCACCCACCGTCGAAAAATCGGGGCCTGGCGGTTCGCCATCAAGGGGCATGGGTGAGGCTTGCACATAGGCTTGTGCGGCCTGAGCCGGATCGAGACACGGGTCCTGCCACACAGCGTCGGCCAGGGGCTCGAGACCGGCTTCTCGCGCCATCTGCCCCTTGGTGCGTCGCTTGAGTTTGTAGGGCAAGTACAAGTCCTCCAGTGCTTGTTTGGTCACGACAGCCATCACTGCCGCTTGCAGCGTTGGCGTCAACTTGCCCTGCTCTTCAATGGCCTTGAGCACCACACTGCGCCGCTCGTCCAACTCACGCAGGTAACTCAGCCGCTCGGCCAGCGCCCGCAACTGCACGTCGTCGAGCCCACCAGTGGCCTCCTTGCGGTAACGCGCGATGAAAGGCACAGTGGCTCCGCCATCGAGCAACTCGACCGCCGCGCTGACCTGTTTTTCCTGAACCTGTATTTCCTGAGCGATGCGCGCGATGATGGTGTACATAAGCTGGGGGCTGAAGCCGCTTGCCACGACCTGTTGGTGAATCAGCTAAGGAGTTTGCCACAGGGCTTTGACAGTACCGGTCTGGCCGGCCCTAACGCCCCTGGCGTCACTCAGTCACCGGCTTGATCGCGCTGCGCAAGGCCTGGCCAAGATGCGGCTTAGCCGCATAGGGGTCCGTGGGGTTACGCGCTTGCATCAGGTCCTCAAACCGCTGCTGCACGCCCGCCAGAGCCTGCGCATGGCTGTAGATGTAAAAACGCCGCGCAGCCATCGCATCAAACACCTTCTGCGCCACCTCAGCCGCAGTGAGCTTGCCCGAGCGCACGGCTTTGTCGCTCATAACCTGGCTCACCCGTTGGCTGGCAGTGGGCTGCGCCAAGCCACTTGAATGTTGGTCAGGCCGGTTGCGCTGACTTTGACTGATGCCGGTTGGCACAAAATACGGACACAACACCGAAGCGTGGATTTGCGTGGTCACCAAAGCCAAGTCGTGGTACAGCGTTTCACTCAAGGCAACCACCGCGTGCTTGCTGACGTTGTAGACACCCATGTTTGGCGCTGTCAGCAGTCCAGCCATGCTGGCAGTGTTAACGATGAACCCTCGGTAATCCGGGTCTTGCTGGGCGGCTTGCAGCATCATCGGGGTGAAGGCATGCACACCGTGCACCACACCCATCAGGTTCACACCCAGTACCCAGTCCCACTCCTGCACCGAGGTTTCCCATACCAAACCGCCGCTGGCCACACCCGCATTATTGAAAACCAGATGGGGCGCGCCAAATGCAGCAAAGGCCGCTTGAGCCATGTCTTGCACCTGCGTGGCGCTGGCCACATCGGTGGGCACAACCAGCACCTGCGCGCCCAAGGCCCGCATTTCATCCGCGCAGGCATTGAGCGCGGGCACCTGGACGTCGACCAACACCAACTTCATACCGTGTCTAGCAGCCAAGCGGGCCATTTCCAAGCCGAAGCCTGAGCCTGCGCCAGTCAATACAGCGGTGCGTCCGCGCCAGTTATCCATGGTGCTCCACCTGAATTTTTTTGAATCTACTCAAGACCATCGCTGACACGCTGGTTTCAGATGCCATCGGCATGCACACCTTGTTTATCGCGCTGGTTCCATTCATGGCTGTCGGGCAGCAACATCTCCACATGCTCGATGCCATCTTCCAGGTACGGCTTTCCAGCGTCTTTGAAACCGTGTTCAGCATAGTAAGAAGCCAAGCGCTTTTGCGCACCAATGCGGATCGGCTGTGGCCCCCATACCTGACTGACCGCCGTGATCGCCTGCTCCATCAGTTCATGGCCCAAACCCGTACCCCGTACGTTGGCCCGCGTAAGCACCCGCCCGATAGACGCTTCGGCAAACTTGACACCAGGGGCAAAACAACGGGCATAGGCCTGCAGCTCGCCGTGGCGCACCCCCAACACGTGCATGGCTTGACGATCATCGCCGTCCATATCTTGAAACAGGCATTGCTGCTCAAGCACGAAAACCTCGGTTCGCACGCGCAAAATTTCATACAACTCGCTCACGCGCAAATCCTCAAAGGCCATCAAACGCCAGTTCATTGTGTCGGCGCCAACAGCACTGTGATGCCCAAAAGACCAAAGGTGAAACGACATGGCTAACTCCCGTTTGCAGTCACAAATTTTCAAGACGGCGGCGCTCAATCCACAGAGGCCTGGCTCAGACCATCAAAGCCGAACCAATTGCTTACCAAAATTATGCCCTTTGAGCAGCCCCAAAAAAGCCTCGGGTGCGCTGGCCAGCCCCTGCGCCACTGATTCACGGGGGCGCAATTTGCCACTAACGACAAGTGCGCCGAGCTCCTGCAAAGCCAGCGGCCAGTCTTGCATGTGGTCGCTGACGATAAAGCCCTGTATTTTCAGGCGGTTAACCAGAATCAAGGCCGGGTAGCTCATGGACACTGGTGCGCCATCGTAGCCGGCGATCATGCCGCATACGGCGATGCGCCCAAACGTGTTCATACGCGGCATGACCGCGTCGAGCACTGGACCCCCAACGTTTTCAAAATACCCGTCAACGCCTTTGGGGCACGCTTCTTTCAGTGCCTGAGACAGCATTGCACTGCCCGCATGGGCCTTGTAATCTACGCATGCGTCAAAACCCAGTTCCTGCACCACATAGCGACATTTTTCTGCTCCGCCGGCTATGCCCACCACGCGGCAGCCGCGCGCCTTTGCCAACGCGCCAAACGCGCTACCCACTGCACCCGATGCCGCACTGACCACCAATGTCTCACCGACTTTGGGTTCGATGATGCGCACCAGACCGTGCCACGCGGTCACACCCGGCATACCGAGTGCACCCAAGTAGGTGCTAACGGGAATCTGACGCGTGTCCACCTTACGTAACGCACCCGTATCGTCGGCATTGACCACACTGTATTGCTGCCAGCCGCCCATACCGACCACCGTATCACCCGGCTCAAACTTGGGGTGTAGGGATTCAAGCACCTCGCCCACCGTGCCGCCGATCATCACCTCGCCAAGGGCCTGCGCAGCGGCGTAACTTTTAGTCTCATTCATGCGCCCGCGCATGTAAGGATCCAAGCTTAGAAACTGGTGTCTGACCAACACCTGCGAGGCTTTCAGCTGCGGCGTTGGTGCGCTCAGCATTTTGAAATTTGAAGCCGAAGCCGCCCCCTCAGGGCGTTGATCGAGCACGATGTAATGGTTCAAGGGCATGACAATTTCTCGCTTGTACAAAAATGAGCGGCAGTGATCAATCAGTGATGATTGACGACTTGGCGTTCGCTGAGACCGATTGGCGTGCACTGGTGTGCACAAATTTAAACGTACCCGTGGCGTGCGCGCAGGCGCGGTTATGACTGTCAAAGACTGTGGCTTCGGTGAACGCCATGTTGGTGGTACGAAGCTTGACTTGCCCGCGGACGTTCAACAGACCTCTGGCCGGCTGCATGAACGAGGTCTTCATCTCAATGGTGACCACACCCACATCAGATCGACCAGCACGTGCGGCCGTGGCCATGGCCACATCCAACAGGGTCATCAACACGCCTCCATGGGTCACACCATGCGAGTTCAGATGCTCTGGCAAAGGATTCAGACCCAGTTCACAATGCTCGGCGTCCACCGCTTTCAAAACCATACCCAGGTGCTCCACAAAAGGCACAGTTACTGGAAAATTCATCACATCATTCCTTCACGCTTTTAAAATTAGCCACCGACTCGGGCGCTCAGGCCACCATCTACCGCCATCCACTGACCACTGATGTGCTTACCCGCCTCACTGGCCAGCAGCACACTCAGACCCTTAAGATCTTCGTCATCGCCTAGGCGCTGCAAAGGCGCCAAGCCTGCAAGCCGCTCTTCCCCCAAGGCCTGCAAAGTAGCAGCCGTCATTTTGCTGGGGAAAAAACCGGGGCATATCGCGTTCACCGTGATGTTGTAGGCACCCCATTCCGATGCCAAGGCACGGGTGAAATTGATCACCGCACCTTTGGAAGTGTTGTAGGCCAGGGTATTCATGCCCGCAGGATTACCGCTCAAGCCAGCGATGGATGCCATGTTGATGATGCGTCCGCTGCGTCGCGCAATCATGCTCTGGCGCGCCACTTGCTGAGACATCAAAAAATAGCCCCTCACATTGAGGTTCATGACCTTGTCCCATGCACCAACTGGGTGATCTTCTGCCTTGGCACCCCAAGTGGCGCCCGCGTTGTTCACCAAAATATCAATCTCCCCCATGCGCTCCAGGGTATCGCTCACCACACGCTTGATATCGTCTTCAGACGCGCAGTCGGCTGCGATCCAACGGGCATCGAGTCCGCTGCCCTGTAGTTCAGCGCAAGCCGCTTCGAGCGCACTGGCCTTGCGCGCGCACAGCATCAAGCGCGCACCAGCTTCACCCAGCGCGTGCGCCACTTGCAGGCCCAGCCCGCGCGAGCCGCCTGTGATCAATGCGGTTTTACCGCGCAGATCAAATAATTGTTGAATCGTGCGTGTCATGACAGATGATTCTCGCCGCTAAAACAGCGCTTGAACAAAGTGATGGTCTCACACCACAGCCTTGCAGGGCTTGCAGCGCAGCGTGTGGTTTTCAAAACCTTAGAATAAGCTTTCGACTGCCCCGGGTGCAGAGCCCAGCAAAGAGGTCTAAGGCCCGACTGATGAGAACTCACCATGAAACTTTTTCTTAGCAGCCTATTGATGCTTTTAAGCGCAACAGCCATTGCCCAAGATCAGCCACCCAAAGCCGTGGATGCGGCGACCAAAGCTGCAGCGCTCTACGGCCTGATTGATTACTCGGCTCAACACGTAAGCAACACCGACGCTGGCACCGGTAAAAGCCTGACAGGCAGCAGTTTTGATGCCATCGCGCCGTCGCATTTTGGCTTGCGCCTGAGCCTGCCTCTGGCCAATGGCTATGTGCTTGGCAGTTTGCTGGAAAAAGCGGTCTCCGCACCGCTCACCCAAAGCTCAACCACGCTTTACCGTGTTTTCAATCGGGCTGCCTACGTCAGCCTTGGTCACCAAACTTGGGGGCGTGTCGACCTGGGCTACGCACCCAATTTGATCAATGCGCTGCAAACTGTGCCGCTTGGTGGCTTAAGTGTGAACCTGGCAACCATTGTTTCTGCCAACATAACCGAGTTTTACACACCCGATTCGCTCACCTACACCAGCCCCAATATGGACGGGTTCAGCGCACGCTTTCAATATGGTGCAGCCGGTTCGGATACCGCTTATGGCACAGGCGTGACGACGAAAAATGGACCCATTGTGATGGCTGTTGCTGACTACCAGACACCCACGTATGGGTTTTCTCTGGCTGCTCAGCAGCGTGACGCAGGAGATGGGCCTGGCCTGTCACCCAACCTCCGCAATGCCTATGAAAAATCCAGCTACATCATGGCAGTGCGCTACACGGCTGGACGACTCAAGTTAGGCGCCAGTCTTTTGCGCAACAGCTACGCACCCGCTGATACGCCTTTGAACGGCCAGCCCGCAGCGACCATCAACGCCTACCAAATGGGTTTCAGCTACGCCCTGCGTGCGGATTTGGTCGCAGGCGCCAGTTACACGGCCAACAGCATGGACTCATCGAATTTGAACATCCAAGCGCGCTACGCCTTCAACAAAGCAACCACCTTCTATGTTCAAGTCAACCACGTGAACAACAGCAATCCGGCAAGCCGCGATTCCAAAGCAATTGGAAATTTTTTCAGCGTCAACGCGCCTGACCTGTACCCAGATGTCAAGCGCCTAGGCTTAAACAATGGTGCTGCCACCGCGTTTGGCGTTGGTGCAATTTACCGGTTTTAAGCCCAGGTCAAGCCGTTTCAGATGCACTGACCTGAGCAAGCCCGGCGCTCAGGCAAAGGGCTTGCCCTGCGCCGACAAGCGCGCCAGCAGCGGTGCCGCTTGCCAAAACACAGCGTCATCCAGCGGGTTTTTGGCAAAACCAGCCATGGCCTGAACCACCTTGTCAAGACCGAACACATTGGCGTAGTGCATCGGGCCGCCGCGCCAGGCCGCAAAACCATAGCCCATCACGTACACCACATCGATGTCACTGGCGCGACTTGCAATGCCCTCTTCCAAAATGCGCGCGCCTTCATTCACCAGCGCAAACACCAAGCGCTGCACAATTTCGTCATCGCTGATGTGCCTAGGCTTCACGCCTTGTTTTCGCCGATGGTCTTCGATCATCTGCAGCACGTCGGCATTAGGAATGGGCTCGCGCTGGCCCGGCTGGTAGTCGTACCAGCCCGCCCCTGTTTTTTGACCAAAGCGGCCTTTTTCACACAGCAAGTCAGCGATACGGCTGTAACGGATGTCCGGTTTTTCAACATAGCGGCGTTTGCGAATCGCCCAGCCGATGTCATTGCCGGCCAAATCACCCATGCGAAACGGTCCCATGGCAAAACCAAAATGCTCGATGGCACGGTCTACCTGCTCAGGCGTGCACCCCTCTTCAAGCAAAAACCCAGCTTGGCGCACGTACTGCTCAAGCATGCGGTTGCCAATGAAACCGTCGCAAACACCAGAGACCACGGGTATCTTTTTGATGCGTTTACCCAAAGCCATGACAGTGGCCAAGACATCGGCCTTGGTGTGACTGGCCCGCACCACTTCAAGCAAACGCATCACATTGGCAGGGCTGAAGAAATGCAAACCAACCACATCACCTGGGCGCTGGGTAAAGCCTGCCATGCGGTTCAAGTCCAAGGTTGAGGTGTTGCTGGCCAAGATGGCACCCGGCTTCATGGTGGCATCGAGCAGGCCGAAAACCTGCTGTTTCACGTCCATGTCTTCAAACACCGCCTCGATCACCAAGTCTGCGTCAGCCAGTGCCTGATGGTCCAGCGTGGTGCTCAACAAAGCCATGCGTTGAAGCAAGACTTCGGCGCTGAGTTTGCCCCGACTGACCTGGGACTGGTAGTTTTTGCGCATGACAGACACACCGCGCTCTAGGGCCTCGTCGCTGGTGTCGAGCAGCTTCACGGGTATGCCGGCGTTGAGGAAATTCATGGCAATGCCGCCGCCCATGGTGCCCGCGCCCACGATGGCCACTTTGTTCACCGCACGCAAAACGGTGCCAGCGGGCACCCCTGCTATTTTGGCGGCCTCGCGCTCGGCCATAAACAGGTGTCGCAAAGACCGGCTCTCGGGGGAGGCCATCAGTTGGACAAAGCGCTCGCGCTCCAGCGCCATGCCTTCTTCAAATGGCAGTCGCGTGGCGGCTTCGACAGCCGCCACGCATTGCAGCGGCGCGGGGTAATGCGTGGCCTTGGCCTTTAAGGTGTTGCGCACGAAATCGAAATAGACCTCACCCTGGGGATGATCACAGGGCAAATCACGCACCTTTGGCAAGGGTCGCACATCGGCCATGTCCAGCGCCATTTGGGTCGCCTCGGCCAGCAAACTGTCCTCCGACCAGGCCATGCGGTCAATCAGTCCTTGCCCGGCCACCTTGATCAACTGGTCGCTGACCAGCGGCTCACCACTGGTGATCAGCTCAAGCGCCGACTCCACGCCCAAGACGCGGGGCAAGCGCTGCGTGCCACCCGCGCCTGGCAGCAAGCCCAGTTTCACCTCAGGCAGGCCAAGCAGGCAGCCAGGTGCGGCAATGCGGTAGTGGCAACCCATGGCCAACTCCAGACCACCGCCCAAGCACACGCGGTGAAGTGCCGCTACAAGCGGTTTGCTGCTGGACTCAAACGCGGCAATCACGCTGCGTAAATTGGGTTCAAGGTAAGCCTTGGCACCACCAAACTCGCGGATATCAGCCCCCCCAGAGAAGACCTTGCCGGCACCAGCGAGCACCACGGCGCGCACAGCGGGGTCGGCCAGCGCCTGCTCTAGCGCAGCCAGCATGGCCACGCGCGTGGCGTGCCCCATGCCGTTGACAGGCGGGTTGTCCAGCGTCATCACAGCCACTGAACCATCGACACGGTAATGGGTGCTCATTGGGGTGTCCTTATAAACAAGTCAGTGCAAATGGTACAGGCGAAAAAATGGCCGAAGGATTGCGCCTTCGGCCGAGATGCTGGGTTCAATCAATTAGATCATGGGCAAGTTGTTCCCACGAAGCCTTGCTCTCCATCAAGTTTGTCGGCCAAAGTAAGCGATTGAGTCTTGGCTTGTGCAAACAGGCAGGATGCGGTGTTACCAGAGAGCTTGGGCCCAGCCATGCCGGGCTGGTTGGTATACCCCCAAGAGTTCACCGAAATGATGGGGCCAGCGCCTTCGATCAAAGGCTGAATCCAGGGTCCCCCTGAGGCGCCACCTGAGAGACCACAAGACCCCAGCCACCAGTCTAAATAACTCGATTCTGTTGCCAAGTTTTC
>CAWUSQ010000056.1:0-21006 GCA_963925275.1 uncultured Rhodoferax sp. | reverse complement strand
GCCAGCCATGAAGCCCAGTGACGCTTACGCGCACATCGCCTTACGCAAAACCGAACGGGTTGAGATTGACGAGCTCGAAGGTCGCATCACCGTGGGCCTGGTGACGCCTTACCCACCGGGCATTCCACTGTTGATTCCGGGCGAGGTGTTCAATAAGAAAATTGTTGACTACCTGAAATTTTCAAGGGAATTCAACTCCCAGTGCCCAGGCTTTGAAACCGATATTCACGGACTGGTCGAAGAGGTTGATGACCAAGGTCAACTGCGGTATTACGCCGATTGCGTCAAGGCTTGAGCACCTTGGGACTTGTCTCAGCCGTCTTGTCAACGGGCTGAAACTTGGCTACCTCTTGTGCATCAGTCGGCTGGCGATTCGACCACGGCCACAGCAGTCTGGCTGACGCCACAGTCCACGTACGAGATCTGGCCCGTTACGCCTGAAGCCAAGTCACTGAGCAAAAAGGCCGCGACGTTGCCTACTTCGTCAATGGTCACATTGCGCTTCAGTGGGGAGGCGGCAGCTGAAATGCCTAACAATCTGCCAAAATCCTTGATGCCGCTGGCAGCCAGCGTTTTGATGGCGCCAGCGCTCACGCCGTTGACCCGGATGCCACGCTGGCCAACTGCGTCGGCCAGATAGCGTACCGAAGATTCCAAAGAAGCTTTGGCCAAGCCCATGGTGTTGTAGCTAGGAACCACACGCACGCCACCCAGGTAGGACAAGGTCAGCAAAGATGCTGAGCTGTTGAGGTAAGGCAGGGCAACTTTGGCCATCGCAGGAAAGCTGTAAGCGCTGATGTCATGTGCAATGCGAAAGTTTTCGCGTGTCAGGCCATCAAGAAAATTGCCAGCGATGGCTTCCCTGGGTGCGTAGCCAATGCTGTGTACAAAGCCATCAAACTTTGGCCACTGCGCACCCAGATCAGCAAACAATTTGTCGATCTGGGCATCCTCGGCAACATCGCAGTCGAACACCAATTGGGAGCCGAAATCTGCAGCAAGTTCGGTGATCCGCTCTTTGAAACGCTCCCCCTGATAGCTAAAGGCCAGTTCTGCGCCCTGAGCGTGACATGCTCTTGCGATGCCGTAGGCGATGGAGCGGTTGGAGAGAACGCCTGTGATGAGAAACCTCTTGCCTGCTAGAAAACCCATGTGAACCTCTTAAAAGATAAATCTGTTGCTTATCACTGACTCCAACGTCAATGGCCAGTTGCCCCACAGGAGCCTAGACGATAGGCTGGCCGCAATCGGCGAATTGTCGCATGCGCTAAGTGCTGCGTTTGGCGCCAAGGTTTGTGCTGGGGCAGGGGGGTAACTTGAACGCCATGTTGCACCATAAATCGTTTATTGATAAGGGCTTATCGTGCAATCATTGAACTTTTTCGGGTAGAATGCGTGCCTTCACGACCAAACGGGCGAGTACTTCCGCCCGTTTTTTTTGGGCGACTCTTTTTGGTTGTTTGTGTAAGGACCGTGTGGCGCTGAAAGAAATTGTTGAGCAAACTGTGGCCGGATTGGGCTACGACCTGGTGGAGATTGATCGCTCTGCCGGTGGGCTCTTGCGCGTCACGATTGACCTTCCCTGGCAAGCGCCGGTTGAAGGGGGTTCTGAGCAATCGGTGATTGATCAGTTCGTCACGGTTGAGGATTGTGAAAAAGTCACACGGCAGTTGCAGTTTGCATTGGAAGTCGACGCAATCGAATACCGGCGGCTCGAGGTGTCATCGCCAGGCATTGATCGCCCTTTGCGTGGTGAGCAAGACTTCAATCGTTTTGTAGGCGCTGTAATTGATATCACGCTCAAAGTGCCTCTGGGAGCGGTTGCAGCAGGGCAGGTCAGCCCCTTGCGCAAGAAATTCAGGGGCGTGCTGGAGCGTCAAGCGCCGGCCGAGGGTGGGGCGCTGGAACACGCTGTGCTGTGGCAGATCGTTTGGCGAGATGAGCCCGAGGTCAAGCCTGGGCAGCGGGTGAGCAAAAAGAGAGTGCCGCCAGCGCTGCAGGTCTTAGGTTTTGAGTTGAGTGAGTTAAAGGACGCACGTTTGGCGCCTATTGTGGATTTCAAAGGGCGCAGCGCTAAAGGTGGCGCTGGCACTGAGCAGGTTTAACAGATTTTGAACGTATACAGGAGAGTCGTGGCATGAATCGCGAAATGTTGATGTTGGTAGACGCCATCTCACGTGAAAAAAACGTTGAGCGTGATGTTGTTTTTGGTGCGGTTGAGGCTGCATTGGCGCAGGCGACCAAGAAGCTTTACCCAGGTGACGTCGATATTCGGGTGTCGATGAATCCCGATACTGGCGCCTACGAAACCTTCAGGCGCTGGCATGTGGTGCCCGATGAGGCTGGACTACAGTTGCCTGATCAAGAAATCTTGTTGTTTGAAGCACGCGAGCAAATTGCGGACATCGAAGTCGATGAGCACATTGAAGAGACTGTGGAGTCCGTGCCGTTTGGCCGCATTGGTGCGATGGCTGCAAAACAGGTGATCTTGCAGAAAATCCGGGATGCTGAGCGTGAGATGTTGCTCAACGACTTCATGAGCCGTGGTGACAAAGTGTTTGTAGGCACGGTCAAGCGCATGGACAAGGGTGATTTGATCGTCGAGTCTGGCCGTGTTGAGGGGCGTCTGCGCCGCGGGGAAATGATTCCGAAAGAAAATTTCCGTACCGGTGACCGGGTCCGCGCCATGATCATGGAGGTGGACCTCACGCTTCGTGGTGCGCCGATCGTGTTGTCGCGCTCTTCGCCTGAATTCATGGTGGAGCTGTTTCGCAATGAGGTGCCTGAGATCGAGCAGGGTTTGTTGGAAATCAAGTCATGCGCCCGTGATTCGGGTTCACGCGCCAAGATCGCTGTGTTGTCGCATGACAAGCGCGTCGACCCCATTGGCACGTGCGTTGGTGTGCGCGGTACCCGTGTTAATGCGGTGACCAACGAATTGGCAGGCGAGCGCGTCGACATTGTGCTGTGGAGCGAAGACCCAGCGCAATTTGTGATTGGTGCCCTGGCCCCAGCCAATGTCTCGAGCATTGTGGTTGATGAAGAACGTCATGCCATGGATGTGGTCGTTGATGAAGAAAATTTGGCGATCGCCATCGGTCGCGGTGGACAGAACGTGCGTTTGGCTTCTGAGTTAACGGGTTGGAAAATCAATATTTTGGATGCAGCTGAGTCGGCCCAAAAGCAAGCCAACGAAGTTGATTCAAGTCGGCATCTGTTCATGGAAAAGCTCGATGTAGATGAAGAAATCGCCGATCTCTTAATTGCGGAAGGCTTTGTCAGTCTTGAGCAAGTGGCCTATGTGCCGCTGGAAGAGATGCTTGAGATCGAAAGCTTTGATGAAGACACAGTCAATGAGTTGCGGGCGCGTGCCAAAGACGCTTTGTTGACCATTGAAATTGCAACAGAGGAGGCGGTTGAAGACTCTGCGCCGCCATTGCGCGATTTGGAAGGCATGACCCCGCAGCTATTGGCACAATTGGCTGAAGCGGACGTGCACACGCTGGATGACTTGGCTGACTTGGCAACTGATGAGCTTTGTGAGATTACGGGCCAGCCGGTTGCAGAGGCCACTGAGATGATCATGAAAGCACGTGCGCATTGGTTCACTGACGACGCCGCTGCTCAAGAGTCTTGATCATGTATACATATTGAATTTCAGGCACATCAAGCCCCCAAGGCGCGATGTGCCACCCAAAAAGGTTACCAAAAAATGTCCAGTACGACCGTTGCCGAATTTGCCAATGAGTTGAAGAAATCGAGTGATGCTCTGCTCGAGCAGCTCAAGGCCGCCGGTGTCGATAAATCAGCGCCGCACGATACGCTGAGTGATGACGACAAGCACAGCCTATTGAACTATTTGCAGTCCAGCCATGGCACGGCAACGGCAGAGCGCAAAAAGATCACGCTGGTCAAAAAATCGACTACCGAAATCAAGCAGGCCGATGCCACAGGTCGTGCGCGCACCATTCAAGTTGAAGTTCGTAAAAAGCGCACATTCATTCGACGCGATGAATCGCAGGACGGCGTTGGTGCCGAGGGCACAGCGGAAACTTCTTCACAGATTGATCACGCTGAATTGGCGCGACGAGAAGAGGAAGCCGTGCGACAGTCTGAGCTGATCCGTCGTCAGGAAGAAGAGTTGCAGCAACGCCGCCGCGAACGCGAGGAGCAAGAAGCGGCTGCCCAAGCTGCCCAAGTTGCGCAGGCTGAGGCAGAAGCTGCCAGGGTCGCGACACAGAAGGCCACTGATGCCGCCAAGCAAGAGAAGCAGGCATCGGAGGCGCCAGACAGTGCGCCGGCCGTGCCTGCCCCTGCGGCGACGGTTGAGGCCGAGGCTGTGGCAGCCAAGAACCAAAAAGTTGAAGATGCGGCTGTGGCTGCCAACCAAGCCCGTAATGCCAAGATTGAAGACGAAAAGGCGCGGGCACTTGATTTGTCTGAACGCCGGAAAAAGGCCGAGGCCGAGGCTGCAGCCATCCGCAAAATGATGTCTGAGCCAGGTAAAAAGTTGCCGCCCAAAAAGGTCGAAGAGGTCAAACCCGCTGAGCCAGCAAAGGCCGGTATCAAGGGGACCTTGCGCAAGCCTGCGGTCACTGCCAAGCCAGCAACCACAACCTCACCGGCAGCGCCCGGCGCTGGTAAGGAAGTGAAGTCTGCCAAACTGTCTAGCAGCTGGGCAGGCGACCCCGCTAAGAAAAAAGGTATTCCTACCCGTGGCGATTCAGGCGCAGGTGCTGGTCGTTCGAACAATTGGCGCACAGGCCCCAAAGGGCGCCGTGGCAGTAATGACAGAGATCGTGATAGCCAGCACATGGCATCTTCACCAGTTGAAGTGCGTGTGATTGAGGTACACGTCCCTGAGACCATCACCGTGGCCGAATTGGCGCACAAAATGGCGGTCAAGGCCTCTGAAGTCATTAAGCAATTGATGAAGCTGGGCCAGATGGTCACCATCAATCAGCCGCTTGATCAGGATACGGCCATGATTTTGGTCGAGGATATGGGCCACAAAGCGGTTGTGGCAGCACTGGATGACCCAGAGGCTTTCACCGATGACGAGGTCAAACAGCAAGACGCTGAAGCCTTGCCGCGTGCCCCCGTGGTGACCATCATGGGCCACGTTGACCATGGCAAAACTTCTTTGTTGGACTTCATCCGTCGTTCACGGGTTGCCTCTGGCGAAGCCGGTGGCATCACCCAGCACATTGGCGCCTACCATGTTGAGACGCCCCGCGGTATGGTGTCATTCCTTGATACCCCCGGCCACGAGGCATTCACTGCTATGCGAGCACGGGGCTCCCAAGCCACCGATATCGTGATCTTGGTGGTTGCTGCTGACGATGGCGTCATGCCGCAGACCAAAGAAGCGATCAAGCACGCTAAAGCGGCTAATGTCCCGATCGTAGTGGCTATCAACAAGATCGACAAACCCGGCGCCAACCCCGATCGGGTAAAGGGTGAACTGGTCATCGAAGAGGTGATTCCGGAAGAATTTGGTGGCAGTTCACCATTCGTGCACGTGTCTGCAAAAACGGGCGAAGGTATTGACAGCTTGCTCGAGCAAGTGCTGTTGCAGGCTGAAGTTTTGGAACTTAAAGCGCCAGTGGACGCCATGGCCAAAGGTTTGGTGATTGAGGCCAAACTTGACAAGGGCCGCGGTCCGGTTGCCACGGTGCTGATTCAGTCTGGCACCTTGCGCGCTGGTGATGTGGTGCTGGCAGGCCAAACTTATGGGCGTGTGCGGGCCATGTTGGATGAAGATGGCAAAACCATCAAGTCAGCGGGTCCGTCGATTCCGGTTGAAATTCAAGGTTTAACTGAAGTTCCCCAGGCAGGTGACGAGTTCATGGTTCTCAGTGATGAACGCCGTGCCCGGGAGATTGCCACCTACCGCGCAGGCAAGTTCCGCCATACCAAGTTGGCCAAGCAGCAAGCAGCCAAGCTTGAGAACATGTTCACAGACATGACCTCGGGTGAAATCACAATGGTTCCGATCATCATCAAAGCGGACGTTCAAGGCTCTCAAGAGGCGTTGGGCCAGTCACTGGTGAAGCTTTCAAACGATGAGATCAAGGTGCAGTTGGTGTACTCTGGTGTTGGTGGTATCAGCGAGTCGGACGTCAATCTGGCCATTGCTGCTAAAGCCGTCATCATTGGGTTCAATACACGTGCTGACGCTGGTGCCCGCAAGTTGGCTGAGTCAGCAGGCGTGGATATTCGCTACTACGACATCATTTATGACGCCGTCGATGAATTGAAGCTGGCCATGTCTGGCATGTTGACCCCGGACAAAAAAGAGGAAGTCATTGGTACGGCGGAGATTCGTCAGATCTTCAAGGTCTCCAAGATTGGCTCGATTGCCGGCTGTATGGTTACCTCGGGGGTGGTTCGCCGCACAGCGCGCTTGCGCTTGCTGCGCCAGAACACGGTCGTTTATACCGGCGAACTCGAGTCCCTCAAGCGTTTCAAGGACGACGTTAAGGAAGTCAGAGAAGGTTTCGATTGCGGATTGAACATCAAGAATTACAACGACATCCAAGATGGTGATGTGCTTGAGTTCTTTGAGATCCGTGAAGTGGCCCGTACGCTGTAAACAGTAGAAACATTTCTTGTGCGTAAAAAGTCTTCAACCCCCAATCGTGCGTTCAAAGTCGCGGATCAAATTCAGCGGGATTTGACCGAGCTGATAGCGCGCGAGCTCAAAGATCCGCGGGTGGGTCTGATCACGATCCAAGGCGTTGAGGTGACGCCTGATTACGCCCACGCCAAAGTGTTTTTTAGTTTGCTCTCAGGCGACGTTAAAGCCTGTGGTGAGGGTTTGAACCAGGCGGCTGGATTTTTGCGTGCAGGTCTGTTCAAGCGTTTGCATATCCACACTGTGCCGACCTTGCATTTTGTCTACGACCAAACGCCAGAGCGTGCCGCCGATATGAATGCACTCATTGCGCGTGCCGTTGCCTCACGGGCCAAGGACGACTGACCATGAACAAAGCGCCGCGTGCACGGGTTGCAAGGCGCCCCGTGCATGGGGTGCTGTTGCTGGACAAGCCCTTGAATTGGTCGAGCAACGACGTACTGCAAAAGGTTAAATGGTTGTTGCGAGCCGAGAAAGCGGGTCACACCGGCACGCTGGATCCATTGGCCAGTGGTGTGTTGCCTCTGTGTTTTGGTGCAGCCACCAAATTCAGCCAATTACAGCTCGATGCCGATAAGACCTATGAGGCCGTGCTTCAACTGGGCATCAAAACGACAACGGCCGATGCCGAAGGCGAGGTGATCGCCACACGCACAGTCGCGGTTACTGCTGCCGATTTGCAGCGTGTTGCACCCCAATTCACCGGACTTATCAGCCAAGTGCCACCCATGCACAGTGCGCTCAAAAAGGATGGCAAGGCCTTGTATGCCTATGCACGCGCAGGCATTGAAGTGCAGCGCGATGCCCGTCAGGTGCATATTCGTCACCTGGGCCTGGCCCTTGAACAGGATGAGCAGCAGCGTCCCGTGGTGCGTATTACGGTAGCGTGTAGCAAAGGCACCTACATCAGGACATTGGGCGAAGACATTGGTGAGGCGCTGGGGTGCGGTGCCCACCTTTCTTTTCTACGGCGCACCGCCACGGGCGGCTTCACACAGTCGCAATGCATTACCTTGGCCGCTTTGCAAGCCATGACAGAGCATGAGCGAGAGTCCCGCTTGTTGCCGGTGTCATCTCTGGTGAGCGACCATCTGGTGATCACCCTTGATTCGGCCGATGCAGGGCGTTTTCTAAGCGGGTTGCGTCGTCGTGGCGCTTGGCCAGATGCAGATCGCGTGGCGGTCTACGGCCCAGATGGGGCCTTGCTTGGCAGCGCCCATGTGCGTGCTGGTGAGCTGATTCCACAGCGCCTGCTAAACCCAGATGAAATCCAGCAAATCGCTCAACCCACGCCGGGCGCCGGCGCGATGGCTGACAACACCGTTATTTCAGTTTGTTAAGAAAGTAAACCATGACCTCAACCAAACAAATTCGCAACATTGCGATCATCGCTCACGTTGACCACGGGAAGACCACGATGGTCGACCAGTTGTTGCGCCAGTCCGGTACGTTTGCGGACCACGAAAAAATCGTGGACACCGTGATGGACAACAATGCCATTGAAAAAGAACGTGGCATCACCATCCTGGCCAAGAATTGTGCCGTGAGTTGGCTAGGTACCCACATCAATATCGTTGACACACCCGGCCACGCTGACTTTGGTGGTGAAGTGGAGCGAGCATTGTCCATGGTGGACGGCGTCGTATTGCTGATTGACGCGCAGGAAGGCCCGATGCCACAAACTCGTTTTGTGACTAAAAAAGCTTTGGCGCTTGGCCTGAAACCCATTGTCGTGGTGAACAAGGTGGACAAGCCCGGCTCCAACCCTGACAAAGTGATCAACGCAGCCTTTGATCTGTTTGACAAATTGGGTGCAACTGACGAGCAATTGGACTTTCCGGTGGTCTACGCCTCGGGTATCAACGGCTGGTCGTCACTTGAAGAGGGCGGGCAGGGCGAACAGTGGGGCCCCGACATGTCGGCGCTTTTCAACACGATTTTGAAACATGTCCCAGCGCAAAAAGGTGATCCTGACGCACCCTTGCAGCTGCAAATTTCTGCCTTGGACTTCTCCACGTTTGTGGGGCGCATTGGGGTGGGCCGAATCAGCCAAGGCACCATCAAACCAATGATGGACGTGGTGGTTATGGAGGGGCCGGACGGCACCACCGTTAAAGGCCGTGTCAACCAGGTGTTGACTTTTCATGGTTTGGACCGCATCCAAACCACATCAGCTGGGCCCGGCGAGATTGTGCTGATCAATGGTATTTCTGACATCGGTATTGGTGTCACCGTAACGGATCCGGTTCAACCTATGCCGCTTCCCATGCTGCGCGTGGATGAGCCGACCCTGGTGATGAACTTTTGCGTCAATACCAGCCCCTTGGCCGGTCGTGAAGGCAAATTTGTGACCAGTCGCCAGTTGTGGGACCGGTTACAAAAAGAATTGCAGCACAACGTGGCGCTGCGCGTGAAGGAAACCGACGAAGAAGGTATTTTTGAAGTGGCCGGTCGTGGTGAACTGCACCTGACAATTTTGCTGGAAAACATGCGCCGCGAAGGCTTCGAGTTAGCTGTTTCCAAGCCGCGCGTGGTGTTTCGCGATGTCAAGGGCGTGCGCCATGAGCCTATTGAAATGGTCACGGTTGATGTTGAAGAACAGCACCAAGGTGGCGTGATGCAGGCCATGGGCGAACGCAAGGGTGATCTGGTAAACATGGAGTCCGATGGTCGTGGTCGTGTGCGCCTTGAATACCGTATTCCAGCGCGAGGCCTGATCGGTTTTTCAAATGAGTTTTTAAATCTGACCAGAGGCAGTGGGTTGATTGCCAATATCTTTGACAGTTACGAGCCCCATAAAGGGGATATCGGTAGCCGGAAAAACGGTGTTTTGATTTCCATGGATGACGGCGAAATCTTTACCTACGCTCTCGGTAAGCTCGATGATCGTGGTCGCATGTTTGTGCGTCCCAATGATCCTGTCTATGAAGGCATGATTGTCGGCATCCACAACCGTGACAATGACCTGGTTGTCAATGCCACACGTACCAAGCAGCTCACCAACTTCCGCGTCAGCGGCAAAGAAGACGCCATCAAAATTACGCCACCGATCGAGCTCACACTGGAGTACGGTGTTGAGTTCATTGAAGATGACGAGCTGGTTGAAATCACGCCCAAATCTGTGCGTCTGCGTAAGCGCTATTTGAAAGAGCACGAGCGTAAAAAAGCCGGCCGCGACGGCGCTTGATGCATCTGGTCAGGGGTGCGGGAATGGGCTTGTGCTCGTACCCGCAGGCTTGACCTGAGATGGTTAACCAGAGACCAAGCGCTATATGAAGCTCACGCACCAGCGCGCTGTGCTGTTGATGATTTTGGTGACCTTTTTATGGGCTTTGGCGGGTGTGGTTACCCGCCATCTTGAACATGCTCAAAAGTTTGAGGTCACTTTCTGGCGCAGTTGGTTCACATTTTTGAGCCTGCTGCTGATCTTGCCCATCAGTCAAGGGCGCGATGTGTTTCGGCGCATGCGCCAAGCTGGACCGGCTTTGTGGGCTGCCGGCCTGTGTTGGTCGGGTATGTTCACATTTTTCATGCTGGCATTGATGCTCGGTAGCGTGGCGAATGTGCTGGTTACCATGGCCTTGGCACCGCTGTTGACAGCCTTGGCAGCACGTTCATTACTTGGTTACCGTTTGCCGCGTAGAACCTGGGTGGCGATTGTGGTCGCAGGCCTTGGAATTGCCTACATGTATGGCAGCCAGTTAGCCGATGGGGTGAGTGTGATGGGCACCTTGGTGGCTTTGTGCATTCCGATATCGGGCGCTGCTAACTGGACGCTCACCCAGTACGCCCACAGCAAGGGCCAAAACATTGACATGGTGCCCGCTGTTTTGGTTGGTGCCGGTTTGTCTGCCCTTTTGACCTTTCCTTTGGCCATGCCTTTTCAAGCTTCGCCGTTCGACCTGGGCTTGTTGGCTGGATTAGGCTTGGTGCAACTGGCCATTCCGTCGGCATTGGCTGTGCTGTGTACCCAAGCCCTGAAAGCGCCCGAAGTCGCATTGCTGAGCTTGCTGGAGGTGGTTTTTGGTATTTTATTGGTCTGGGTTGGCGCCAATGAGGCCCCTGGCTTGGAGGTACTGCTTGGGGGGGCGCTGGTGATCGGCGCTTTGCTGGTCAACGAGATGCTGGCTTGGCGCGAGCGGTACTGAGGGCTTATCAAGACTGTTCGCTGGGCTGGCTGAGGCGGTTGCCAGGCTGCTGGTTAACGTTGACGCGTTTTCATGGCGCGTTCGACTTCCCGTTTGCCTTCACGGTCTTTGATGGTGTCACGTTTGTCGTGTTCGGCCTTGCCCTTGGCCAGTGCCACTTCGCATTTAACTTTGCCGTTCTTCCAGTGCAAGTTCACTGGAACCAGCGTATAGCCTTTTTGTTCTACCTTACCGATCAGGCGCTGGATCTCTGCTTTGTGCAACAGCAACTTTTTCGTGCGTTGCTTGTCAGGACTGATGTGACTTGATGCTGTTCCCAAGGGCTGTATCTGCAAGCCAATAATGAACAGCTCACCGCCACGAATGACCACGTAGCCATCGGTCAATTGCACCTTGCCTTCGCGCAGTGATTTGACTTCCCAGCCTTCAAGCACAATGCCCGCCTCAAAACGCTCTTCAAAAAAATAGTTGAACGCGGCTTTTTTGTTGTCGGCAATACGGGTGTTTGGGGACTGTTTTTTATTGACCATGACGCGTTTGAATTGAGAAATGAGGGTGAGAAAGGCTTGACTACAATTCCCCGCAGACACCGATTCTATGAAAACCGTTCACAAGTCCGTTTTAATTTGGTACAGCCCAGCAGAAATGTTCCATTTGGTGACCGATGTGGCTGCCTACCCGCAGTTTTTACCCTGGTGTGATCGAACCACGGTCATTGAAGAAAGCAGTGAGGGCATGCTCGCAGAAATCGGCATCGCCTTTAGCGGCATACACCAAAGCTTCACCACCCGCAATCGCCATCTTGCTGGCCAACAGGTGCACATGAATCTTGTTAGTGGTCCTTTTTCAAAACTCGAAGGTGAGTGGAACTTTCTGTCACTGGGCGATCAGCGGGCCTGCAAGGTCGAGTTGACACTGAGTTACGGTTTTGAGGGCGCCTTGGGCGCATTGATTGGCCCCGTCTTTGACAAGATTGCCGGCACCATGGTGGATGCGTTCGTACAACGTGCCAAGCAAGTCTATGGCGACTGAGTGCGCTGTGCTGCGACTGAGCATCATCTTTGGTCCTTCTGCGCGGCAAATCGTGCACATTGAGCTCCAAGTTGAGGCGCCGTGTACAGTTGGCGAGGCACTGGCACAAAGTGGTGTGCTGCATCACTTGCCCGCTGGTTTTGAGCTGCAACGCCATGTTGGCATTTGGGGACGCAAAGTCGAATTGAATCATCTTGTACATGATCGTGATCGTGTGGAGATCTACCGTGACTTGCGTGTCGACCCCAAAGTAGCGCGACGCGAGCGATTTATCAAACAAGGTGCTCGCAGTGCAGGCCTGTTCCGTCAACGCCGCGTCAACGCCAAAGCCGGCTATTGAGCGCGGTTGCGCACGCGATTTACTGACAGTCTGATTGCATCACATTTCGAAGGTGCCGAGCCTCTGCCTCGCGTGCGTCGTCGTCCATAAAGACTGATTCGCCCTGCGCGTTGGTGGTTCGCATCCGAGTCCCGCTGCTGAGCGAACTCAGCGCGCCGCGGGCGCGCCGGCAGTTCTCGGCCTTGATCGATGCAAGGCGCGCTTCTTCAGCCTGCTGTTTTTGCGCCTCAGCTTGTTTGCTCTCGGCAATTTTGGCCTTCAATGCTTGATCGTCAGTGTTGGCCTTGGGTAGCAAGGGCAGTTCCGAAGCACTGCTTGCCGGCGGCACAGCGGCGGCGGTGTCTGTGCTTGCAGCGGGGCGTTTCACAATCTGCTTGTTACTTACCCCTGAAGGTGGAGGCATGTCGCTAAAGACAGGGCGCCCCTCTTGGTCTAGCCATTGCCATTGCGCCATGGCCAATGTAGGCATGGCGAGCAGAATAAACAGAAGGGGCATCAGGCGGCTTTTCATGGGCTTGAGTGTATGCCAGGGCCAATGAATGTGCCAACCATCGCAATGTTCTATGGTTTGCCGCATGGCGGAAGTTCAGGGCCTGGCCAGGAGGGTGGTTGGATTGCGTTGTCTGCGGTGAGTTGGGTGCAGGCTATGCGCGCTGATTGATCACAGTGGGCGCAGATACAATCGTCTCTTTTGGAGCTTTCACCATGCGCCTGATCGGCAAAGCGCTCACATTTGATGACGTTCTTCTAGTTCCCGCCTATTCCCAGGTGTTGCCCAAAGATACTTCTTTGGCAACACAGTTCACCCGCAATATTGCGCTTAACCTGCCTTTGGCATCGGCCGCCATGGATACGGTTACCGAATCGCGGTTGGCCATTGCGATTGCGCAAGAGGGTGGCATTGGTATTGTCCACAAGAACATGACGGCCCAAGAGCAGGCGGCCCAAGTGGCCAAGGTCAAGCGCTATGAGTCTGGCGTGCTGCGAGACCCGGTGGTGATCACGCCGCAACACACAGTGCGCCAGGTGATGGCCTTGTCTGAGCAGCTGGGCGTTTCGGGCTTTCCCGTGATGGACGCTGGCAAAGTAGTGGGCCTTGTCACTGGCCGGGACTTGCGCTTTGAGGGCCGGCTGGATCTGGCAGTCAGTAACATCATGACGCCGCGCGAGAAGTTGGTCACGGTAGCTGATGGCACAACCCTGGCTGAGGCCAAGGTGCTGCTTAACCAGTACAAGATTGAGCGCTTGTTGGTGGTTAATGACGCCTTTGAACTCAAGGGCTTGATCACGGTGAAAGACATCACCAAGCAAACCAGTTTTCCTAATGCGGCTCGTGATTCGCAAGGTAAGTTGCGTGTAGGTGCTGCCGTTGGCGTGGGAGAGGGTACGGAGGAGCGGGTTGAGTTGCTGGCCCGCGCTGGTGTGGATGCCATCGTGGTGGATACCGCTCATGGCCACAGCCGAGGTGTGATTGAGCGTGTGCGCTGGGTCAAACAAAATTTTCCACAGATTCAGGTGATTGGGGGCAATATTGCTACCGGTGCTGCGGCCCTGGCATTGGTTGAGGCTGGTGCCGACGCCGTTAAGGTGGGCATTGGTCCCGGGTCTATTTGCACCACGCGCATTGTGGCTGGTGTAGGCGTGCCACAAATCATGGCCATTGACAGTGTGTCGACCGCACTCAAAGGCACGGGCGTACCCCTGATCGCTGATGGCGGCATTCGCTACAGCGGTGACATTGCAAAGGCCTTGGCCGCTGGCGCGAGCTCGGTCATGATGGGCAGTATGTTTGCTGGTACTGAAGAGGCTCCTGGGGAGGTGATACTGTTTCAAGGCCGAAGCTACAAAAGTTACCGTGGCATGGGCAGTATTGGCGCCATGCAGCAAGGCAGTGCCGACCGTTACTTCCAGGAGTCCAGTACGGGTAACCCCAATGCCGACAAACTTGTGCCAGAAGGTATTGAAGGCCGTGTGCCCTACAAAGGCTCGATGGTTTCCATCATTTATCAAATGTCGGGTGGTATCAGGGCTGCGATGGGTTACTGTGGCTGCGCCACTATCGGGGACCTCCAAAGCCAGGCTGAGTTTGTGGAAATTACCACAGCTGGCATCCGCGAAAGTCACGTTCACGACGTGCAGATCACCAAAGAAGCACCCAATTACAGGGCAGATTGATGCATCAAAAAATTCTGATCCTGGACTTTGGTTCTCAGGTCACGCAGCTGATCGCGCGTCGCATTCGTGAGGCGCATGTCTTTTGCGAGGTCCACCCCTGTGATGTGAGTGAAGACTGGCTGCGCGACTATGCGCACGATGGCAATTTACGCGGCATCATTTTGTCAGGAAGCCATGCCAGTGTGTACGAAGAGTCTACGGACAAAGTTCCCCAGCTGGCACTTGAGTTGGGCGTTCCGGTGTTGGGCATTTGCTATGGTATGCAGGCGATGGCGCACCAGCTCGGCGGTGTGGTCACCAGTGGCCACCAGCGTGAATTTGGTCATGCCGATGTTCGGGCCCACGGCCACACCGCATTATTAAATGGTATTCAGGACTACGCCACGCCCATGGGCCATGGCATGTTGCAGGTGTGGATGAGTCACGGCGACAAGGTGACCGAACTGCCCCCAGGCTTTAAGCTGATGGCCAGTACGGACAGCTGCCCCATTGCTGGCATGGCGGATGAAGCGCGGCGCTTTTATGGCCTGCAATTTCACCCCGAAGTGACGCACACCAAGCGCGGTGCCGCTATCTTGGAGCGTTTCGTCTTGGAAATTTGTGGTGCCCGTGCCGATTGGATCATGGGGGACTATATTGCCGAAGCGGTGGCTCAGATCCGTGAGCAAGTTGGTAATGAGGAGGTGATTTTGGGCTTGTCCGGAGGCGTTGACTCTTCGGTTGCAGCTGCCCTGATTCATCGCGCCATCGGCGACCAGTTGACTTGTGTGTTCGTTGATCACGGGCTCTTGCGTTTGAACGAAGGCGACCTGGTCATGGAGATGTTTGTTGGCAAACTGCACGCCAAGGTGATTCGTGTGGATGCGGCTGATCAATTCTTAGGCCATTTGGCAGGTGTAGCTGAGCCAGAGGCCAAGAGAAAAATCATTGGCCGTGAATTTGTTGAGGTGTTCAAAGCGCAGGCATTGCGCCTGAAAGCGGGCGACCAAGGTCACGTTGGTGCCCAGTGGTTGGCCCAAGGCACCATTTACCCAGACGTTATCGAGTCCGGCGGGGCCAAGAACAAAAAAGCGGTGGTCATCAAAAGCCACCACAACGTCGGGGGCTTGCCAGAGCAACTGGGCTTGAAGCTGCTTGAGCCCTTGCGTGAGCTGTTCAAAGACGAGGTGCGCGAACTGGGTGTGGCGCTTGGCTTGCCGCATCACATGGTGTATCGCCATCCATTCCCTGGTCCAGGCTTGGGCGTGCGCATTTTGGGTGAGGTTAAAAAAGAGTACGCTGATTTGTTACGGCAGGCCGATGCCATCTTCATCGAAGAACTGCGTGGCTTCAAAGATGACGCGACCGGCAAAACCTGGTACGACCTCACCTCTCAGGCATTCACCGTGTTTCTGCCTGTAAAAAGCGTTGGTGTGATGGGCGATGGCCGCACCTATGACTATGTGGTGGCTTTGCGCGCGGTGCAAACCAGTGACTTCATGACCGCGGATTGGGCTGAACTACCCTATGCACTGCTGAAAAAGGTGTCAAGCCGCATCATTAACGAGGTGCGTGGCATCAACCGCGTCACGTATGACGTGTCCAGTAAACCGCCAGCGACCATTGAGTGGGAATAGCTTGCAAAGTGCAAATCTCATTTTTCTAAAACCAAAATCAAATCGCCATGAGTTTTGAAAATCCTTTGGCTCGCTGGAACAGTCGTTTTTCGGCTGAAGGCTATTTGTTCGGTGAAGAGCCCAATGCCTATTTGCGTGAGCAGCGGCATCATTTAAAGCAAGGCAGAACGCTCTGTGTTGCTGACGGGGAAGGGCGCAACAGTGTTTGGCTGGCGCAGCAAGGACAGGCGGTCGAGGCGTTTGATTTCTCGCCCTTGGCCATTGAGAAAGCCCAGCGTTTGGCCCACGCCCGTGGGGTATCCGTTGGCCTGTCGTGTACGGACTGGACTGATTTTGAATGGCGCGATGCGGCCTACGACAACGTGGTGGGTATTTTTTTCCAGTTCGCAGACGCACAAGAGCGTGCGCTGCTGTTTCAAAAAATGTCAGATGCCCTCAAACCCGGTGGTGTGTTGTTGATTCAGGGCTACCACGCCGACCAGCTCAAGTTCAACACTGGGGGCCCTGGTGTGCTGGAAAACCTTTACACCGAAGCCTTGATGAGAGCGTCCTTTCGTAACTTCGATGTGCTGGACTTGCGCGTTTATGAGGCCCTGGTTCAAGAGGGAAAAGGTCACAGTGGTCAATCGGCTTTGCTTGGCTTTGTGGGCATTAAAAAAACGCTCTGAGCAGCCGCTCAGAGCTTCTGCCTAAGCGGGTGGGTAGTCGTCCACTTCTCAGGCTGACGCAGCTCAGTCCGGGCGCATCTCTGTTGAGGCTTCTTGCGTTTCTTGACGGCGCGCTCGCAACACGTAAGTCCTGGTTGGGCCAGAACCTTTGAGGTCGACCACCTGCCGGCTGTCCAGCGTGAATGCGCCCCGCAATTTGAAAAACACCGGTTCGCTCACGCAAATCGCGTTGGGTTCGCTGCTGGTTTGCATACGCTGGGCGGTATTGACCGAATCGCCCCAGAGGTCATAGCCCAGGCGTGAGGAGCCAATCACGCCTGCTACGACCGGCCCGGTATGGATGCCCACCCTTACCGCAAGTTGCATCCCCGAGCTTTGTGCGTAGTCCCGACAGGCCTGAACAATGTCCAAAGAAAAGTTGGCCATGCGCTGCACCGGGTGATCAATGGTTTCTGGGGCGCCAGCTATCGCCATGTAAGCGTCGCCAATGGTTTTGACTTTTTCTACGCCGTGTTGTTTGGCTAAACGATCAAAAATACCGAACAAGTCTTCCAAGACCTGCACCAGCTGAGAGGGCAAAAGCTGTTTAGAAAGTCGGGTAAAGCCCACCACATCCGCAAACAGAATGGTGACTTCGCCGTGCAGGGCAACAGAGCGCTGTCCTGTTTTCAGTGCCAAGGCCACAGACTTTGGAAACACCTGACAGAGCAGTTCATCCAAGCGCTGTCGCTGCAGATCTATATTTTTTCGTTGGGAAAACTCAAGCAGCGCACTTTTGAAAATGAACTGATCAATGGCTATGCCGATGACGCAAGTCGCCAAAATGTTGCTGGCCCAGAAAAGGTTGAAGCCCGGTACCAAGTAATAAAGCCAGGCCAGCAACCCGACACCCGATGTGGTAAAAAGCGTCGAATTAAAGCGACCCGGCATGGGGCTGGCAGCAGCCAGGCCTAACACGCCAATGGTAAATGTCGAGATGTCGCCAACCGAATTGGCCAAAATGGTGCTCACGCTGGTGCTCAGCAGCATGCCAAGCACTAAAAAAATCTGCAGGCGCACGCGCTCAGGCAGCCAGTGCGTTGGTGTGAATCGGTAGCTTAGGAGAAACAGCAGGGCAACGATGCGCCACGTAGCCAAGGCATCAAAGCCGGTTTCAAACCAACGGGTACGGTAGGTGTCGACCAACAGCAACAAAATCTCAATGAGCAAAAGCGCTGTGGTCACGATTTGGATGCGTGCCAGATTAGCGCTGTTGAGCTCTTGACGAAATTCCTCAATCCACGATTTGGGGAAATCGATACTGGCCTGTGGCAAACGATTGTTCAAGGTGAACATGTTGTTGTGACGAGTTGGATGTCTGATTCAGTATAGCCAGCAGCTTATGGCCATGGGCCAATCCTGCGTGAAATGCTCGGTATGACTGCCAAGTCACATAGTCAGAGAAAGCTTTGAATTTGCTACCATGCCAGCCTATGAAGTCCTTGCACATACCGCCACAATTTGACAGTTCTGAGCTGGACTTGTCCATCACCTTGATGCGCGAGCATCCGCTCGCGCAACTGATTTCACTTGACGACCATGGTTCCCCATTTGTCACGCCGCTGCCCATACTGGTGCAGCGCAATGGCGCCGAAGTGAAGCTACTTGGCCATTGTGCCAAGCCCAACCCCCACTGGCGCTATTTGCAAGCGCGCCCCAACGCCTTGGTGACTTTCATGGGGCCGCACGCCTACATGAGCCCAGGGGTCTACCCGGACCTGACGCGCGTGCCGACCTGGTCGTATTTAACCGTTCATTGTGCCGTCACCGCCACCCTGATCGAAGATGCAACTGGTAAAGACCGGCTGCTGAAAGCCTTGATTGCTGAGCATGAGCCGGCCTACGCGGCACAGTGGCGATCTTTAGGTGATGACTACCAACAAAAAATGCTGTCTGGCATTGTTGCTTTCGAGCTCATGCTCACGCGCCTGGACTGCAAGTTCAAACTCAACCAACACCGCCCAGAGTCGCATGTCGCCATGCACAGCACCTATGCCCAAGGCACCGCCGATGAACGGGCATTGGCACTGTGGATGCAGCGTCTGGGCATGGTCAGTTCAGATGTCCTTGATGACTCCAAATCCAAATAGCGAACTGACCAGTGATTTGCTCTTCATGGGCGCAGCCCTAGAGCAGGCCAAAGCAGCCGCCGCCGCAGGCGAGGTGCCCGTGGGTGCGGTAGTTGTGCATGAAGGCGTCATCATTGCTGCGGCCGGTAATGCGCCAGTGACCTCCAATGACCCCACGGCGCATGCTGAGATCAGGGCATTGCGCATGGCCGCTGAGCGCTTGGGAAATTACCGGCTTGAGCAATGTGAGTTGTTTGTCACGCTGGAGCCCTGTGCCATGTGTGCGGGGGCTCTGATGCAAGCGCGTTTGAAACGTGTCGTCTACGCCATGCCCGAGCCTAAAACGGGCGCAGCAGGTTCAGTGCTTGACTTGTTTGCCATGCCAGCACTGAACCATCACACCCGAGTTGAGCATGGCCTGTTGGCCAATGAGTGCCGTGAGGCGCTGCAAAGTTTCTTCAAACAACGTCGCCAGCAGCATGTGCTTGTGCGCAGTAAAGAGGGGCTGGCATTGCGTCAAGATGCACTGCGCACCCCTGATGCGCGCTTTGCCACTTGGCCAAGCGATCCTTTTGCTTCGCAGTACTGGCATGAGTTTTCCGGTTTAGACGGACTACGCATGCATGGCTTGTGCTTTGATGCGTCTGATAGCAAAAGTAAGGCAACGGTTTTATGCCTGCATGGTCCGCTGGACTGGAGCTTGGCATGGCAAACTGATCTGCTAGCGGGCACGCTGCGCGGTCACCGTGTGATTTGCCCCGATTTGATTGGTTTTGGCCGCAGCGACAAGCCCAAGCGCGAAGCCCAGCACACCTTGACCTGGCACGTTGCCATCTTGCACGCGCTGATCGAGCACCTTGGTCTTGAGCAGGTCAGCTTGCTCACGCATCCAGACATGATGCTACTAGCGCGCAGACTTGCGGCATCCAACGGTCATGTGCTCAGGGTTGAATCATGGCCCATGCCAGAGATGGATTCGCTTGCACAAGCGGCGCCATTTCCTGACCGAGGGCACAGTGCCGGACCACGCGCGTTCAAGAAATTGTTGAGCCGCCATTTGGCTGAATCAAAAGTGACTTTTTAAACGGGTTTGACATGTCTAAACACATTTATATTTACTCGCCATCTGGCGCAGTGCGTGACAAACCAGCTTTTCGGCGTGGCGTGGCACGTCTGAAAAAAATGGGCCATGAGGTTGAGGTCGACACTGACGCTTTGAGCAGCCATCAGCGCTTCGCCGGTGATGATGCCACGCGACTCGCCAGCATCCACCGGGCTGCTTCCAGTGGCGCAGATGTGGCCCTGATCACCCGTGGCGGCTATGGCCTGACCCGCATCTTGCCAGGGGTTGACTACAAAAAAGTGGCGCGTGCGATCGACGGCGGTTTGCTGTTTGTTGGTATCAGTGATTTCACGGTACTGCAGTGCGCCCTGCAGGCTAAGACGGGCGCCATAACCTGGGCGGGTCCGGCATTGTGTGAAGGGTTTGGTGTCCAAAGCCCGCATGATTCTGTTGCGCTAACTGAGCCCGATGAGATCATGCAAGCCTGTTTTGAAGATCTGCTCAGTGGGCAGGCAGAGGGTACAGGCTGGCGCCAAAGTCGAATTCCCGTGTCGGGCGTCAAGACGCCAACACCAAGCCAACCTGAACTGCGTATCCACAATGCCACTTTGTGGGGAGGTAATCTCACCATGCTCACCACGCTACTGGGGACGCCTTTTTTCCCGGAAGTTAAAGGGGGCGTTTTGTTCTTAGAGGACACAGGGGAGCACCCTTACCGTATTGAGCGGATGTTGACGCAACTGCTGCATGCTGGTGTGTTGGCTCGCCAAAAAGCGATTGTTTTTGGGCAGTTTACCGACTACAAACTGGTGGCGCATGACAAGGGCTTCAAACTTGCCACGGTGCTCGACTGGTTACGTAGTCAGGTGAAGACGCCGATCTTGACCAACTTACCTTATGGGCACGTGCAGACCAAAGTCTTGTTGCCTGTTGGCGCCAGAGTGGATTTGGTCACCGACGCGAGAGATGTCATCATGGTGTGGGGTCATGTTTGAAGACAAATACGCTCGCGATTCGCTCATAGAATGCGCAATTGTGTGTCATAATTTCGCACCTTTTATAGGGAACAGGGCGGTTAGCTCAGGGGTAGAGCACAGCATTCACACTGCTGGGGTCGGAGGTTCGAAACCTCCACCGCCCACCAATTAATACCCAATAGATTCAAGCACTTAGAGGATACTTTAGGTGCTTTTTCTTAAGTCAAAAGTAGTATGGGGCT
>CAWUSQ010000055.1:0-12212 GCA_963925275.1 uncultured Rhodoferax sp. | reverse complement strand
CCGTTTGATGATCAATGGCATGGTTGGTCAAGCCAAGGTGTTCACTTTGGACGAGATCATGCGCTTGCCCTCGGTTTCGCGCTTCCACTTCATCGAGTGCGGTGCCAATACCGCAGTGGACTGGGGCAATGTGGCGGTGCCCACGGTGCAGTACACCCACGGCATGTTGTCATGCAGCGAATTCACGGGTGTGCCCTTGATCACCTTACTGGAAATGGCTGGCGCTGATCTGAAAAACGGCAAGTTTGTGCTGGCTGAAGGGGCTGACGGCTCATCAATGACCCGAACCATCCCGATGAGCCTGATCAAATCTGGTGAGGTGTTTGTGGCCTACGGCCAAAATGGTGAAATGTTGCGCCCAGAGCAGGGCTATCCCCTGCGTTTGATTGTGCCTGGCGTCCAGGGTGTGAGCTGGGTCAAGTACCTGCGCCGTATCGAGTTGGGCGACATGCCTTACGCCACCAAAGATGAAGCCATTCACTACATTGACTTGCAGCCAAATGGCCAACACCGTCAGTATTCTGGACTGCAAGAGTGCAAGAGCGTGGTGACCACCCCCTCTGGCGGCCAGGTGCTGCTCGACAAAGGTTTTTACAACATCACCGGGCTAGCGTGGTCGGGAAAAGGCAAGATCAAGAAGGTGGATGTTTCGGTGGATGGCGGGCGCAACTGGCGCACAGCGCGTTTGGAGTCACCTGTGCTGTCCAAGGCGCTGACCCGTTTTAACCTGAATTGGGTCTGGGACGGTAAGCCCGCCATCATCCAGAGTCGGGCTATGGATGAAACGGGATTCGTACAACCTACCTACCAACAATTGCGTGCGGTGCGTGGGACGCGTTCGATCTACCACAACAACGCCATTCAATCATGGCTGGTTCAAGAAAACGGCGAGGTGAAAAATGTTCAAATTTCGTAAGTCGCTCTACGCAGCCGCGTTGCTGGTGCTTGCTGGTTTGAGCCTAGCCCAGGCCGCCGCGCAATACCCCGGTGTAGGTCGTACAGCCACTGACAAAGAAGTGGCGGCCTGGGACATCGACGTGCGAGCAGACTTCAAAGGTTTGCCGGCTGGCTCGGGTACCGTGGCAAAAGGGCAAGACATTTGGGAAGGGCAGTGCGCATCCTGCCATGGCTTCTTCGGTGAATCGGGCGAAGTGTTCAACCCCTTGATTGGTGGCGTGAAACCGGATGATATGAAAACCGGCCATGTGCTTAATCTGGCGACGAACGGCTATCCGGCGCGCACCACCTTCATGAAAGTCGCCACCATCTCGACTGTCTGGGACTTCATCAACCGTGCCATGCCATGGAATGCCCCTAAAACGATGAAAACCGATGAGGTTTATGCCGTTCTGGCCTTCATGCTCAACATCGCCGGCATTGTTCCTGAGAACTTCACGCTGGATGAAAAAACCATTCGCGACGTGCAGGCCAAAATGCCCAACCGCAACGGCATGACAACCGACCATGCTTTGTGGCCTGGCAATGAGTTCAAGGGTGCTAACAAGCCCGATACGGCCAACAAGGACTGCATGAAGAACTGTGCGCCTGAGCCCAAGCTGGCGTCTTACCTGCCAGCCTACGCACGCAATGCCCATGGCAACTTGGCTGAGCAAAATCGCTTGGTGGGTGCCCAACACGGCGCCGACACCAGTAAACCTGAGTTGAGCGTGGGTGAAAAGCCGGCCGCACCAGTCGCAGCCCCCAAGAAAGCTGCGCCTGAGTCAGCTGGCAAGATCGCAACTGGCCTGATGAAAAATAATGGCTGCTTGGTCTGTCATGGAATGAGTAATAAAATTGTTGGCCCAGCATTGAGCGATGTGGCCAAGAAATACCCCGGTAAGGCTGACTACCTTGCTGGCAAAATCAAGAACGGTGGTTCCGGTGTTTGGGGGCCTATCCCGATGCCGCCGCAGGCCTTGAGCGAAGCCGACGCGAAGACCATCGCGACTTGGCTTTCGGATGGTGCAAAATAGCCATCATAATGATTCGTTTGATCCATTCCAGTTCGTATTCAACCTAGGAGATATCCATGCAAAACCGTCGCGAGACTCTGAAACAAAGCGCCGTTGTGGCTGGCCTGTTGGCTAGCACCGGCCTTTTTCCCCAATATGCGTTTGCCTATAACAAAGACGCTTTCAAAGCCAAGTCTGTCGCCGACGTGTGCAAGGCCTTGGGCGCCAGCGCCCCGGTTGAGAGCAAAGACGTCACCATTGGTGGCCCAGACATTGCTGAAAACGGTGCTGTCGTGCCATTGACCGCATCCACAAGCTTGGCCAATGCTAAGCATATTTTGGTTTTGGTTGAGAAGAATCCGGCTGCTTTGGTCGCCCAGTTCAATGTGACAGACATGGTTGAGGCCAGTTTTGCGGTACGCGCCAAAATGGGTCAGTCTTCTGACGTCTACGCAGTGGTCATCACCAATGACGGCAAAGCATTCTTTGCGAAAAAAGAAGTCAAGGTCACCTTGGGCGGCTGCGGCGGTTAATCGCTTGACGGCACCCCTTTCATTCACTTAATTTATTTGACATCAGGAGATTCAAAATGGCAGATCCAATGCGCATTCGCGCCCAAGCAAACGGCAACAAAGCCACTGTTCGTGTTTTGATGAGCCACGAGATGGAATCCGGTCAGCGCAAGGATTCATCAGGCGCAGCTATCCCGGCCATGCACATCACGGAAGTCAGCGCATCCTTGAATGGTAAAGTCGTGATGACTTCAGACTGGGGACCTGCAGTTTCTAAGAACCCGTTTACCCAGTTCACGATCAAAAATGCCAAGGCGGGAGACAAAGTGGCCATCACCTGGAAAGACACCAAGGGTGATACCCGCACCGACGAAGCTACGGTTTCGTAAATTGATTTTTCAATTTACAAGAGGGTGAACTGTTATCCTCTTGCTTTATGATTCACAAGGCTGCCATCAGAGCGGCGAAATTTAAGGAGACATCAGGACATGAAAGCAATATTCATCGCCTCTGCGTTGGCCGTTTGCATGCTGCCACCAGCGATGGCGCAAAAATCAGCGGCCATTTCCGCCATTGAGGAGTACCGCGCTTTGCTAGCCGACGGTAACCCTGCCGAGTTGTTCGAAGCCAAAGGTGCAGACCTGTGGCGCCAAAAGCGAGGCCCGAAGAAGGCCTCTCTTGAGGCCTGCGATCTAGGTCTGGGCGCCGGCGTTGTCAAAGGTGCATTCGTGCAACTTCCGCGCTACTTTGCAGACACCAGTCGGGTGCAAGACCTTGAGTCGCGCCTGTTGACCTGCATGAGCAGTTTGCAGGGCTTGGACGAAAAAGCGATTGCAAAAACCGCCTTCGGAAAAGGCGAGCAAAAAAATGTGACCGCTTTGGCAACCTGGATTGCTTCTGAATCTCGCGGCGAGACTTTCAAGTTGCCGCAAGCGCACAGTCAGGAAAAAGCTTTTTACGAGGTGGGTAAGCGTTTGTTTTTCCAGCGCGGTGGTCCACACGACTTCGCCTGTGCGTCTTGCCATGGCTCTGACGACCAACGCATCCGTCTGCAAGATTTGCCTAATTTGACCAAGAACCCTGGTGACGGTATCGGCTTTGCTGCATGGCCTGCCTACCGTGTTGGTAATGGTCAGATGTGGGGCATGCAACAGCGTTTGAATGACTGCTACCGTCAGCAGCGCTTTCCATTCCCTGGTTTTGGCAGTGATGCCACGATTGCCCTGGGCGTGTACCTGGGTGTGAATGCCGCCGGTGCGAAATCCATTGCCCCAGCCCTTAAGCGCTAACCAGGAGATGGACATGAAATCAAATACCAAATGGACGCTGAGTGCCCTGGCTGTAGCCCTGTCTGTCGCCGGTTGTGCGATGGCCCCAAGCGCTGCCGAGGTGAAGACCATGACGGACGCCGTCATCAAGTCCTCATTTACCAGCAAAGGCATTGCCACATTAGACCGTGCCACCAAGCCAGACGAAACCAACCGAGCCTGTAGCGAGGCCGACACGGCTGGCAAGCCGCTGGATGAAAAAACCGCGAAAGCCATCGAAGAGGCTAACTTTGCTGCCATCAAATGGCCAGCAGGTGGTTACTACATTGGCGACTTCAAACGCGGTGAAAAAATCGCTCAGAGCGGTAAAGGTCTGAGCTGGAAAGACAAGGCTGATGGCGTGAACGGCGGCAACTGCTACAACTGCCATAAGATCTCCGAAGAGGAAATCTCGCACGGCACCATTGGTCCAAGTCTGTACAACTATGGCAAGATTCGTGGCGTGAAAGATTTGTACGCGCCTGAGTCTGCCGCCATTGTTCAGTACACCTGGGGCAAAATTTGGAACGCCAAAGCCTACAACGCTTGTTCCTTGATGCCGCGTGCAGGTCACTCGGGTATCTTGACCGAGGCGCAAGTCAAAGACATTGTGGCTTTGTTGCTTGACCCCAAATCGCCTGTTAACAAGTAACAGGTGCACCACCCGGTTTCGGCCGGGTTTTTTTGAAACTCATATATAAGTGATTGCAGATTTATGAACCTCACGAAACGCGAATTCATGCAGGTCTTGGGTGCGGGCACGATGGCTGGCATGGGCATGGGTGCGTATGCCCAATCCGATGTGGCCTCGGCAACGAACGGTTTGTATGACATCCCAAAGTTTGGCAATGTGTCGTTTTTGCACATGACCGACTGCCACGCCCAGCTCAAGCCCATTTATTTCCGTGAACCCAGCATCAATTTGGGTTTTGGCACCATGAAGGGCCAGTTACCTCACTTGGTGGGCGAGCATTTGCTCAAAACCGCTAATGTTCGTCCAGGTACCGCCGAAGCCTATGCGCTGACCTACCTGGACTTTGAGCAAGCTGCCAAGCGCTATGGCAAGGTCGGTGGTTTTGCCCACTTGGCAACCTTGGTCAAGCGCATGAAGGCCAGCCGGCCAGGCGCTTTGTTGCTTGATGGTGGTGACACATGGCAAGGCTCTGGCACCTCGTTGTGGACCAACGGCCAAGACATGGTGGACGCTTGCAAACTGCTGGGTGTGGACGTGATGACGGGCCATTGGGAGTTCACGCTGGGCATGGACCGCGTGAAAGAAATTGTTGAGAAAGACTTTGCCGGCAAGGTTGACTTTGTGGCGCAAAACATCAAAACCAACGACTTTGGCGACCCTGTGTTCAAACCCTATGTGATCCGCGAGATCAATGGTGTCCAGTGCGCCATCATCGGCCAAGCATTTCCGTACACCCCGATTGCCAACCCGCGCTACATGGTGGCGGACTGGGCCTTTGGCATTCAGGACGAGAACATGCAAAAAATGGTCAACGAAGCCCGTGGCAAAGGTGCCAAGGTGGTCGTTGTCCTCAGCCACAACGGCATGGACGTGGACTTGAAAATGGCCAGCCGCGTGACAGGTATCGACGCCATCATGGGCGGTCATACGCATGACGGCATGCCCGTGGCCAGCCTCGTGGGCAACAAGTCTGGCAAGACCATCGTGACCAATGCCGGCTCCAACTCCAAGTTTCTCGGCGTGCTCGACTTTGATGTCAAAGACGGTAAAGTGGCGGACTTCCGCTACAAACTGCTGCCCGTGTTTTCCAACATGCTGCCGGCTGACCCCGAAATGGATGCGCTGATCAACAAAATCCGCGCACCGTATGAGGCCAAATTATCTGAGAAGCTGGCCGTGACCGAGGGTACGCTGTACCGCCGTGGCAACTTTATCGGCACCGGTGACCAGCTTTTGGTTGATGCTTTGCGGGAAGTTCAGGGCGCAGACATTGCTTTCTCGCCAGGCTTTCGTTGGGGCACCAGTTTGCTACCAGGCCAGGCGATCACGCGCGAATGGGTCATGGACATGACGGCCACTACCTACTCCTACGCCACCGTGTCCGAGATGACCGGCGCAACCATCAAAACCGTGCTGGAAGACGTGTGTGACAACCTGTTCAACCCAGACCCGTATTACCAGCAAGGTGGTGACATGGTGCGTGTGGGCGGCTTGCAGTACAGCTGTAGCCCGCTTGAGGGCATGGGCAAACGCATCAACGACCTGCGCTTGAATGGCAAATTGATTGATGCCGATAAAAAATACAAAGTAGCCAGCTGGGCGCCGGTAGCCGAAGCGGCCAGGACACAGGGCAACAAAATGATGTGGGAAGTGGTTGAAACCTGGCTGGCAGCGCGCGGGGGCAAGGTCACGGCGCGCAAACTCAACGCGCCCAAACTCATCGGCGCCTTGCCTAACCGAGGCTACGCTGCGTAAAACAAACAGAGGGCATCATGCAGAACCAACGTAGGCAATGGCTGGGCAGCTTGTCTGCCTTGGGCGCCTTGGCTTGTGGCCTTGGCTTTGATAGCGCTTGGGCCCAAAGCGCAGATGTGGCCCTGTTGGAGGCCAAAGCGCCGCCACTGCCTGCTGAGGGTGCGCGTATCCAAGTGCCCGCTATGACTTTGCTGGACGGCTCTGTGTTCCAAGCAGGCCAGACGGCAGGGCGCATCACGGTGCTGTACTGGTGGGCCAGCACCTGCCCATTTTGTGCCCAGCAAAGCCCTGAGATGCAAGCACTGTGGCAAAACCAGCGTGCTCGGGGACTCCAGATGCTGGCACTCTCGGTAGACAAAAAACCGGCTGATGCCCAAGCCTATTTGAAAAAACGTGGCTACACCTTCCCTTCGGCCTGGGTAAGTCCAGAGATTCAAAAAACCCTACCCAAGCCACGCGGTCTGCCCATCACACTGGTGCTTGGCCGCGACAGCCAGGTGCTACAGGCCGAAAAAGGCCAGTTGTTTCCAGAAGATGTGGCGCAGTTGGCGAGCTGGCTGTAGGCGAAGCGCCGGGTCAAAGCGTGTCGCTTGAGCCAATGCCGATTTAGTGCACCGGGCAAACCAAACGACAATAGGGGTATTCGTTACCGAGTTTGTGTTTTTTTGTGAGGTTTTTGCATGCCCTGTGTCGTGTTCAATCAAAAAGGTGGGGTGGGAAAGTCAACCATCGCATGCAATTTGGCCGCCATCAGTGCCAGTCAGGGACTGCGTACCCTGTTGCTTGATCTGGATTCTCAAGGTAACTCCAGTCGCTACTTGATGGGCGATTTGCTCGCAGATGATCAGCCTAGCGTGGCTGATTTTTTTGAGCAGGCATTGAGTTACAGCTTCAAGCCGCTGCCCCCAACTGCGTTCGTGATCACCACACCGTTTGACGGGCTTGACCTGATGCCCTCAAGCCCTCAACTCAATGAGTTGCAAGTGAAGCTGGAGTCGCGCCAAAAAATTTATAAATTACGCGAAGCTTTGAGGCAGCTGGCCGAAACGTATGAGCGCATTTACATTGACACACCGCCCGCCTTGAACTTCTTCACACGCTCGGCACTGATTGGTGCCAGCGGTTGTTTGATTCCCTTTGATTGCGATAGTTTCTCACGCCAAGCTCTGTATGCTTTGTTGGAGAACGTGCAGGAAATCCGTGCGGACCATAACCCTGATTTAAAAATCGACGGCATTGTGGTCAACCAGTTTCAAGCGCGGGCTAATTTGCCACAACGCATGGTGGCGGACTTGATCGCTGAGGGTCTTCCAGTCTTAGCGCCTTATATTCCTTCAACGGTGCGGGTACGCGAGTCCCACGAACAGGCCTTGCCCTTGATTCATTTGGACCCTAAGCACCGTGTCACCCAAGCTTTTGTGCAACTGCACGATGCCTTGCGTGTGTGATCATGGCATTCCGCTCGAGTGGTGCATCTCCTCGTGGAAGCCCCATTTGAGCGCATCTATCAGAGCGTTGAAAGGCTTGCGCGAAGATTCAAGCCTTGCGCCTCAAGATTTGCGCTTTAATTGCATTACGCTAACGTTTCCTCACCGTTTTAGAAAGCAACCGCTATGAGCTCAAAACCTGTGCTGCGTCTGGCGCCATCGATCTTGTCCGCCGACTTTTCCCGCCTGGGTGAAGAGGTGCGCGCCATTGAGGCCGCGGGGTGCGACCTGGTGCACTTTGATGTGATGGACAACCACTACGTACCCAACTTAACCATCGGCCCCTTGGTATGTGAAGCGATTCGTCCGCACGTCAGCATACCTATCGACGTGCACCTGATGGTCGAGCCGGTGGACGCCATCATTCCCCTGTTTGCAAAAGCTGGCGCTAACTTCATCACCTTTCACCCAGAGGCTAGCAAGCATGTCGACCGCAGCCTGTCCATGATTCGTGAGCTGGGCTGCAAGGCGGGACTGGTACTCAACCCTGCCACGCCCATCGATTGCTTGGACCATGTGATGGACAAGCTGGACATGATTTTGTTGATGAGCGTGAATCCTGGCTTTGGCGGTCAAAAATTCATAGCCAGTACCCTGTCCAAACTGCGCGCCGTGCGTCAGAAGATTGATGCGCACATGGCCGCCGGTGGCCAGCCCATTTGGCTTGAGGTGGATGGCGGCGTGAAGGTCGACAACATCGCTCAAATTGTGCAAGCCGGCGCTGACACCTGTGTCGCTGGCAGCGCGGTGTTCGGTTCGCCTGATGCCGATGGAGGCTACCGTCAGGTGATGCAGGCCTTGCGCCAAGCAGCGCGCCCAGTCTGAGGCATTAGATGAGCGCTTTTGACCTGGTGATGTTCGATTTGGACGGCACCTTGGTGGAAACCGCGCCAGAGATCATGGACGCGGTGAACGACACCTTGGGTGCGTTTGCGCTGCCACTGGTGACCCAGCAGCAAGTGAACGACTGGATTGGTCACGGCACATTGTCCCTTTTGGTTCAGGCGGTAGCGTTCAGCACGGGGTCCACGGTTGATGCGGTGCGTGCCAGCCAGACCTTGCCCGACAAGGTTATCAGCTACAACCAGCATTACAACGCCCGTTGCGGTACCAACAGCCGGCTCTATCCGGGGGTGAAGGACGCACTCGAGGGGCTGCGTGCCCAGGGTGTGAAGCTGGCAGTGGTGACCAATAAAGAGTCGCGTTACACCGAGGTGGTGATGCAGGCACACGGTCTGCACGCCTGTGTGGACTTGGTCATCAGCGGCGACACTTTGCCCAGAAAAAAACCCAACCCTGCCGGCATTCAGGCTTGCATGGCAAAGTTCGCTGTCCTGCCTGAGCGTGCCTTGTTTGTGGGTGACTCCAGCATCGATGTGGCTAGCGCCCGTAACGCTGGCATAACGGTATGGGTCTTGCCGTATGGTTACAACATGGGTGAGCCGATTGAGGCCTGTGATGCTGACCGTGTCATCACCACATGTGCTGAGTTGTTGGCACTTTAAAGTGAAACAGCGTCGGCCTTAGGCGTGCCCGGGGCGGCACTTTAAAATTCAGCGCATTCCCCCCGGGTTCATCTTTTTGTTTTTGGAGCAGTTATGAAGGTTTTGCGTTTTGCCGATGTGATTTCCAATGGTCTTGTCAAGGGCAAACGCGTGTTCATCCGTGCCGATCTGAACGTACCGCAAGACGGCGCAGGCAATATCACCGAAGACACCCGTATCCGTGCCAGTGTGCCGTGTATTCAAATGGCTTTGGACGCCGGCGCTGCCGTCATGGTGACCAGCCACCTGGGGCGCCCCACCGAAGGTACGTTGACACCTGCTGACTCGCTGGCGCCCGTGGCCAAGCGCCTGGGCGAGTTGCTTGGGCGCGAGGTGCCGGTGCACAGCAACTGGGTCGATGGTGTGGTTGTGCAGCCTGGTGAATTGGTCATGCTGGAAAACTGCCGCGTCAATGTGGGTGAGAAAAAGAACAACGAAGCGTTGGCCCGTCAAATTGCCAGCCTGTGCGATGTGTTTGTGCACGATGCGTTTGGCACCGCACACCGCGCTGAGGCCACCACTTACGGTATTGCACAGTACGCGCCGATTGCCTGCGCAGGCCCCTTGCTGGCGGCCGAAATTGATGCGATCAACCAGGCGCTGGCCAACCCTAAGCGACCCCTGGTTGCCATCGTAGCGGGCTCCAAGGTGTCGACCAAGCTGAGTATTTTGCAAGCCTTGGCCAAGAATGTGGATCAACTCATTGTGGGCGGCGGCATTGCCAATACCTTCATGCTGGCCGCAGGTTTGCCCATCGGTAAAAGCCTCGCTGAAGCGAGCTTGGTGGATGAAGCCAAAGCGGTGATTGCGGCCATGAAGGCTCGTGGTGCTGAAGTGCCTATCCCGACCGACGTGGTCACGGCCAAGGCATTCGCTGCTGACGCGCCAGCAACCGTGAAACTGGCACATGAGGTGGCCGATGATGACTTGATCTTAGACATTGGGCCAGAAACGGCAGCCAAGTTGACCGCGCAGCTCATGGCAGCCGGCACCATTGTCTGGAACGGGCCGGTGGGGGTGTTTGAATTTTCTGCCTTTGAAGGTGGAACCAAAGCCATTGCCCATGCCATTGCCCAGTCCAGTGCATTCTCTATTGCTGGCGGCGGCGACACGCTGGCCGCCATTGCCAAATACGGCATTGAAAAAGACGTGGGCTACATCTCCACCGGTGGCGGGGCATTTCTGGAAATACTCGAAGGCAAAACCTTGCCAGCTTTTGAGATCTTGCAGCGCCGCGCTACGTGAGTCAAGCAACTACTCAGAGGCTTTGGTCAACCCAGATCAAAGCGTCGGTGTTGACGCCCAGTTGACGCGCCTGCGTCAGCAGTTGCGCTTGGACGCCGCTGGGCAGTTGACGATCGCGGCACAAGATCCACAAGAAGTCGGTGTCGGGGCCAATCACCATGGACCATTGGTAAGCGACGCTGTCCAGCGCCACCACGTGGTAGCCCCCGTAAAACGGCCCGAAGAATGACACTTTGAGCGATCCCACATCGCTTGCGCCCGTGAATTTGGCTACGCCTTGGGCTTCGCGCCATTTTTTCTTAGACGCATTAAAGCCCCGATTGATCACTTGAATGCTGCCATCGCTTTGCAACTTGTATTGCGCGCTCACCTTGCTCAGTCCCCGCTCAAAAGAGTGGTCGAGCCGGGCTATTTCATACCAAAGACCGGTGTAGCGTTGGGCATCAAACGGTCTGACCACCTGTACGCCCTTTGGCGCGGCCGTCGAGCAGGCGCCCAAGGCCCCTAAAGCGCTGAGCACCGGCAAGCCTGCCAAGGTAAGCAGGGTGCGTCGTCTGGATATGTTGTGTTTAAGCCCGGATGCTTGGTGCATGGTGTCAAAGTGTATCAATGGTGATGGCCATGCTCACCGTGCACGTGTTTGTGGGTGATCTCTTCGGCACTGGCGGCACGCACTGCGGTGATTTTGCAGCTGAAACGAACCGCTTGACCTGCCAAAGCGTGGTTGCCATCAAGCATCACCACAGGGCCCTTGATCTTGATGACATTGAAGACTCGGGCTTGGCCGTCTTCGCCCACCCCTTGCAACTGACCGCCGACCTTCACGCCAGGTGGAAATTCACTTTTCGGGATGCTGCGAACCAAGGACTCGTCGCGCTCGCCAAAAGCATCGGCTGCGGTCAAGTCAACCGTGGTGGTAAAGCCCACAGCCTGGCCTTCGAGTAAGGCCTCAATTTTTGGAAAGATGTTGTCGTAGCCACCGTGCAAATACGATAAATCGCCAGCGTCCAAGGCCTTGCCTTGCTGGTCGGCGACCTTGTAAGACAGTGTCACAGCGGTGTCTTGGGTGATGTTCATGTCAAGTCAAATCTGTCTGAGCGCCAATAGCAGCGCCTGGTGATTATCGATGCGCCACAGCGCATAGTGTCTCTGGCAGATCCAGCTTCTTTGCATCTGTAGGTGCACCTTGCGGTTAATCGGTGATCGATTCAACAATTTTTTTGAACTTCGCGTTGGACCCATGGCTCGCCATTGTTGAACTCTTTGCCGTCCACAATGATCGTGATGCCAGTGCCTTGGCGCTTTACGCGGTAGAGCGGCCTCAAAGCCGCCCAAATAAGACATGCCGTCGGATCAATCACCGTTGATTTAAGTTGATAGTCGCTTATAAATTGGTGCCTCCGACAGGAACCAATGCCGACTAAAGCACATTAAAAGTTCAATTAAATCAACTACATTTTAAACAGGTTGTGGCGTTTTGTCCCGTAGAGCTGCAAAAATGTTCCGTGGCTTGTCCCGTAGAGGTTGCGCTCTTTGAGGGTATTTTCCGCCATTTTTCAGGCCAGCCAGATAGGGGGGGAGGGGGAGACACCTGTGCCAATATCAGTAGCAGCCGCCATCGCTAACAAAAAGGAATTTTTAGAAAAAAAGATCAGCTCTGCCAGCTACGGCGAGCCTGCACAGACCTGCTTGTGAGAGACTGGCTAGTCTGGGTTG
>CAWUSQ010000054.1:0-39229 GCA_963925275.1 uncultured Rhodoferax sp. | reverse complement strand
GCCATCTGGCGTGAATCAGCATCCCAGAACGTGTCGCCCTGAACCTCGCAAGGCAAGAATGTGCCATCGCTGCGTTGTAACTCCACCTCGCTTTGCCAATGGCCACCGGTTTTGACTTCGCCATTCACCCATTGGGACAGGTTCTTCCCCAGCACCTCTTCTTGCCGCACTTGAAGCATGGCCAGCATCGCGGGGTTGGACTCCAGGATCAGGCCCGTTGCATCGGTAATGACGAAACCCTGTTGCATCAAGTTTTTGATTGACCTCATGCGCGTCCTCGCGCTCGAGACCTTGCTGTTGATGTACAGGTAGGCAAAGCCTGAGCTCAAAACCAGTACGGTGGCCAGACCAACCATCCAGGCCAAGCCGCTAGGGCTGTTGTACTGCGTGAGGGGCCCGCCTTGTGGTGGAATGAACTGGGCAGCTTCCATGGCGACATAGTGCATGCTCGAGATCGCCAAACCCATGACGCTGCCGCCTGCCAGCGAGGCCAAATAAGGCTTGCGGCTTGAGTCCATGAGCAGCCAGCGGTTGATTTTCAAGGCCGCGACGGCCGCTATAACGGCGCAGACCAGGGACAGCAGGAAGAGCCCAAAGTCATAACGCACGATCCCGTCCAAGCCCATTGCAGCCATGCCGCTGTAGTGCATCAAGCCAATGCCCGAGCCCATGATCGCCCCGGAAAAAGCCAGCTTTCGATCGCTGATATGCTGGCCGCCTACGATGTGCATCGCCAAGGCCGCAGCACCTACGCCAGGCAGGCTTGACAGCGCAGTGATCCAAGGGTTGTAGGTCATCCCGCAATCCAGACGCAGTGCCAGCATGCCCATGAAGTGCATAGACCAGGTTCCCAGGCCCAGCATCAGCGCGCTCAAGAAGGTCCAATGGCGTGATCGGCGGCTGGCTATTTCAAAAGCACAAAAAGATGCGAACACGGCGATCAACACGGAAACTGCCACCATGCTCACGTCGTAATGTTGCGTGTAGGCAGGAATAGATTTTTCGGCGGCGTCGATGAAGGTGAAATTCAAGCCCGATAACCACTGTGTCATGACTAATCCTTTTTTCGGTGCTCTTTTTCTAAGCCCAGTATGACATCAATCAGCAGGAAAAGAATGAATTTTTCCGATCGCCAGGGCGTCCAGGGGCTTTCGCTATATGCTGGCTGATTGTTTGAAAAAAGCTGCCAGATTTGTGGCATTGGTATGAGTCGCATGCCGGTGTGCGCATGCTTGTGTCATGTTGTTCAAGCACACGCGCACCAAGCCGCAGTCCTGAGCCGATAATTGGCGCATGGCTGGGCTGTACACCAGCATGACTTTGTTCCAAATGATAAAAGAGGAAACCCTATGAACGCTGAAGTTGTCCAAGTTGCCCAAGCCTTGTTGCAAGCCCGTCATGACGGGCAGGCGGTGCCGGTTGAACCCTATTTGCAGGCACTCAACAGTGCCGAGGACGCCTACGCTGTGCAGTCACTGGTGGCCGCACAACTGGGTTGGCACAGTGCGCCGGTGGCGCGCTACTGGAAATCTGGTGGCCTGGCTCGAGATGCCATCATTACACACGCTGGCTTGCCCCCAGATGGCGTGCGCCACAGCCCGGCCAACCTGAAAGACTGGCCCCTGCATTTGCATGGCGTCGAGGCCGAAGTGGCCATTCGGCTGGGCTGCGACGTGAGTTTTGAGATGCTGAGCACGGCAAGTCAGGCAGATGCCCAAGGCTGGATTGCCGACATGACCGTGGCCATTGAGATCATCAGCAACCACTGGGACATGGGCTATGACACGCCGGCGTGGCTCAAACTGGCAGACCTGCAATCGCACGGTGCCTTGGTCTTGGGTGACTGGCAGCCCTGGCGCGCGCATGATTGGTCGAATCAAGATTGCCAAATTTTGGTCAACGGCGAAACCGTGGTGCGCCGCAAAGGCTCACACCCGCTGGGCAGTCCCGACTGGGGATTGCGTGTGTTTGCCAAGCACATCATTGGCCAGCACCGCGTGCTGCCAGCCGGCACCGTGATCACCACGGGTTCTTGGAATGGCATCTACCGTGCTCAAGCTGGTGATGCGGTGCAGGTGGTGTTTGATGGTCTGGGTGCGGTTGAGGTTCAACTCTGAGCGCGCCCAGCTCGCCCTTAACTTTAGGCTAACAGGTTCGCCAGCACCAAGGCCACGTGCAGGGCTTGGCGCTGTGTGCCATCTTTGATTTGGTGACGGCAACTCGTTCCGTCAGCCACCACGATGGCCTGCGGGTGTTGGCGCACCGTTGGTAGCAAGCTGAGCTCGGCCATTTGCATCGAGGCTGAATGGTGCTCCGCTTCGTAACCAAAACTGCCGGCCATGCCGCAACAACTCGACTCAATGTGCACCACCTTTGCCTGCGGTATCAGTTGCAGAACCTCGGTGATGGGGGTGACTGCACCAAACGCTTTCTGGTGGCAATGCGCGTGAACCAACAAGGTTCTACTCTCTGGCTTGAGGCGTTGGCGCAAGGTTTCGAGCTTGCCAGCGCGGGCTTCAACCGCTAAAAATTCCTCCAATAGCATGGCGCGGGCCGCCACTTGCTCGGCTGCTTCTCCCAAGCCCATTACCAGGGCTTCGTCGCGCAGGGTCAACAGGCAAGAGGGCTCCAAGCCGACGATGGCCAGGCCTGCTTGAGCAAATGGTGCCAGGTGTGCGACCAGTTCACTGGCTTTGGCCTTGGCGCGCTCTACTTCTCCGCTGGCCAAGTAGGTTCGTCCGCAGCACAAATGGCCGCTGGCGGCATTGTCGCGCGCTGCGACATGCACGGTGTAGCCCGCTTGGCTCAGCAGGTGCAGGGCGGCGTCGGCGACTTCGGATTCAAAAAATCCGTTGAAGGTGTCCACAAACAGCACCACACCGCGCTTGGCGGCAAGCACCTCTTGCCTGCTCGCATTGCTGGGTGTGCGGTTGAAAAAATGCTTGCGCCGCCAAGCTGGCAGGCTGCGCTTGGCAGACAGGCCGATGGTGCGCTCGCCCAGGCGCGCCAGCAGCGGCACGTGGTTGCGAGCGTTGAGCAGGGGCGCGAGTTTGCTGGCCCAGCGCGCATAGTCGGGCAAGCGGCTGATCAGGCGTTGGCGTAGCGTCAGGCCATGGGCTTGTTGGTGCGCATGCAGCACCTCAACTTTGAGCCGCGCCATGTCCACGCCGGTGGGGCAGTCGCGTTTACAGCCCTTGCAGCTGACGCACAGGTCCATGGCCGCTTTCACCTCGGGGTGCAGCAAGCCGGAGTCGCCTGACGTCGCATCGAGCTGGCCTGAGAGCGCCAGGCGCAAGGTATTGGCGCGCCCGCGGGTCACGTGGCGCTCATCGCGCGTGATGCGGTAGCTCGGGCACATGGTGCCAGCATCAAATTTCCGGCAGGTGCCGTTGTTGTTGCACATCTCAACCGCCTTGGCCAGACCCAACGCGGGGTCGCCACCACTGCCGGCTGCGCTGATTTGCTCGGTGCGTGGGTCATTTTGCACATTCCAAGCCTGCCAGTCCAGCGCTGGTTGAAGGGGTATGACGCGGTAGCTGGGCGCATAGCGCATCAGCGATGTATCGTCCATCTTGGGTGGGTTGACCATGCGCTGGGGGCACAGCAGGGCTTGTGGGTCCAGTTGGGTCTTGATGCGGGCAAATGCCTGCGTGATGTGCGGACCGAACTGCCACTCGATCCATTCACCACGGCACAGCCCGTCACCGTGCTCGCCACTGTAAGCGCCTTTAAAGCGACGCACCAAGGCGCTGGCTTCTTCGGCAATGGCCCGCATCTTGGGCGCACCGTCACGTCGCATGTCCAGAATCGGGCGAACATGCAGTGTCCCAACCGAGGCGTGGGCGTACCAGGTACCGCGGCTGCCGTGGCGCTCAAACACTTCGGTCAAGGCGTCGGTGTACTCGGCCAGGTGTTCCAGGGGAACAGCACAGTCTTCGATGAAGCTCACGGGTTTACCATCGCCGCGCAGACTCATCATGATGTTCAAACCGGCTTTGCGCACCTCCCACAGATTGCGCGCGCCGGCATCACCCATGCGCACCACCGAATCGGGCAATCCCAGGTCGCCCATCAGTTCTTCCAACTGCTTGAGTTTGGCCATTAAGGCAGACTTGTCATCGCCAGCAAATTCAACCAACAAAATCGCCGCTGGCTCACCGGTCAAAGCGGTGCGGATGGTGGGTGCAAAGGCGGGATTTTGTAGTGACAGATCAATCATGGTGCGGTCCACCAATTCCACCGCCATCAAGCTGCCGTCAGTGCCCAATTTCACAATGTGCTGCGCCGCATCCATGGCCTTGTAGAAGGTTGGGAAATTGACCACACCCAAAACCTTGTGTGCCGGCAGTGCGCTCAGGCGCAGGTCAAGTGAACGGGTGAGTGCCAGTGTGCCTTCGCTGCCCACCAAGAGGTGTGCCATGTTGACGCTGCCGTCGGTTGTGTAGGGACGCTCGCTTTGCGCAGAGAACAAGTCCAGGTTGTAACCACCCACGCGGCGCAGTACCTTGGGCCAATGGGTGCTGATTTCGCCGCTTAAGTCCTGACTGAGCGCTTGAACCCAATGGCCAAGCTCTTGCACGCGCTGGCTGGTTTGTTGGCTGTCCATGCGTCCAAAGTTAAGCAAGCTGCCATCAGCCAGCCAGGCCTGCGCGCCCTCAACGTTGTGCACCATGTTGCCGTAGGCGATAGAACGGCTGCCACATGAGTTGTTGCCGGCCATGCCACCCAAGGTAGCCTGTGCGCTGGTGGAGACATCCACGGGGTACCACAGACCATGAGGTTTTAGCGCTGCGTTGAGGTGGTCCAGCACCAAGCCAGGCTCCACGGTGACCCGGCCCGCTTGCGGGTCGAGGTCCAGGATGTTGCGCATGTATTTTGAGAAATCCATGACCAAACCGGCGCCCACGGTTTGACCGCACTGGCTGGTGCCGCCTCCCCGGGGCACCAATGGCACTTTCAAGTCGCGGCAAATGTCCAGAGCCAATGTCACATCGGTTGCTGTGCGCGGCACAAACACGCCCACCGGCATGGCCTGGTAAATCGAGGCGTCGGTTGCGTAACGTCCGCGGTCTGCTGCGCTGAACAAGACCTCGCCCTGTGTGTCTTGCCGGAGTCGTTTGGCGAGCAAGCCAGCCAATTCGTTGCTGCGCGTTGCCGTTTGCTCGTACAGGGCGTTGGCATCGGGTGCTTGTAGGGTGGTTTTGGAGAGAGGAGCGTTCATGATGGAAGGGCAAAAAAAGACGGATATTTTCGGTATTCAGGCCGCGTGGGCCTCGTTGGCTTTTCGAGCGGGTTTGGTGCGCAAACCGATCTCAGCCGCGCTGGCGCGCATTTGTTCCAATGCGACATCGCGTTTGGCGTACAGGTGTTGCGTGAGCAAGGTGCGCAGGCCAGCGGCATCGCGATTTTCAAGTGCGCGCACAAAGGCGTCATGTTCGGCTAACGCTTTTTGCCATTTCCCCCCGTCCTGGTTGGAGCGAAACCGCAAAGCCTGCAAGCGGGCGTTGACCCGTTCATAGGTGGCGCTCAACACCGGGTTTTGCGCCGCTGCATTGATGGCGGAGTGGATGCTGGCGTTGAGCCGGTAGTACGCAGAGAGGTCTTTGCGCAAAAAAGCGGCATGCATCTCCAGGTTCATGGCTTTGATCTCATTGAGGGCGTCATCACCAATGCGTTGCGCTGCCAATTCGCCAGATAAACCTTCCAGGCCAGCGATGACTTCAAAGGTATGGATCACATCGGCTTGCGACAAGGCCAGCGCCACTGCGCCACGGTTGGGTAGCAGGGCGACCAAGCCTTCAGCGGCCAGCATGCGCACGGCCTCACGCAAGGGCGTGCGCGAGACTGCACACACTGCAGCGAGCTCGCGCTCGTTGAGCTTGGCGCCCGGTGCAATCACGCCTTCGACCAGCATGCTACGCAATTGGTGCGCTACTTTTTGCACCAAGGGCTCGGGTGATGTACCAGATTCTTGGAAGGGTTCGTGCGCGCTGTCGTCAGTCATTGGCGTATTTTGTATGCATTATTTTCACGGGTACCTAGGATAAACCCTGTTGCATTTTTATGGTTTGCATGCAAAAAATAGACTTAATCCCATGCAGAATAGCGTCATGACTCAACTCGACTTTCACCCATCCGGCCGCCATTTTTTACAAATTCCTGGCCCATCGCCTGTTCCCGACCGCGTGCTGCGGGCCATGAGTCTGCCCACCATCGACCACCGCGGTCCTGAGTTTGCCGCGCTGGGTTTGAAGGTGTTGGCTGACATGCGCAAGATTTTCAAGACGCAGCATCCGGTCATGATTTACCCGGCTTCGGGCACGGGCGCCTGGGAAGCCGCGCTGGTCAATACCCTGAGCCCGGGCGACCATGTGCTGATGTATGAGACGGGGCACTTTGCCTTTTTGTGGAATAAATTGGCCAAGCGTCTGGGCCTGCAAGCGGAGGTGATTGCGCAGCCTGGCCAAGACAACGGTGTGCCGCTTAGCTGGCGCCATGGCGTACAGGCCGACTTGATTGAAGCGCGCTTGCGTCAAGACAGCGCGCACACCATCAAAGCCGTGTGCGTGGTCCACAATGAAACATCGACGGGCGTGACCAGTGACATTGCTGCGGTACGGCGTGCCATGGACGCCGCCAAGCACCCCGCGCTGCTGCTGGTGGACACCATCTCTGGTTTGGGTTGCGCAGACTATCAGCATGACGCATGGGGCGTCGATGTTTCGATCAGTGGCTCGCAAAAGGGTTTGATGCTGCCCCCTGGCATCAGCTTCAACGCTTTGTCGCCTAAGGCGATTGAAGCCAGCCAACACGCTAAGTTGCCCAAAGCCTTTTGGGCCTGGGACGAGATCATTGAGATGAACCGCACTGGCTACTGGCCCACCACGCCCAACACCAATTTGCTGTATGGCTTGAGCGAGGCCTGCGACATGCTGCTCGGCCAAGGCCTGCCGGCCGTGTTCGCCCGCCACACGCGCTGGGCTGCGGGCGCGCAGGACGCGGTACGTGCCTGGGGTTTGGGTATTCAGTGCGCCGACGCGGCCGTTTACTCACCCATCTTGACTGGGGTGATGATGCCCGATGGCGTTGACGCCGATGCGGTTCGCAAGGTCATTTACGAACGCTTTGACTGCTCGCTCGGTACGGGCCTGGGTAAGATCAAGGGCAGAATGTTTCGCATTGGTCACTTGGGTGACTGCAACGACCTTACCTTGATTGCTGCCATTGCTGCTTGTGAAATGGGTTTGAAAGTTTCGGGTGTGAAACTTCAGGCCTCTGGTGTGCAAGCAGCCATGGACTATTTCAGCGCCAACCCGATCCCTGCGCTCAAGCCCTGAGGCCTCTAAGCAAGCTGGTATGCGCTTTTGATTTTCTGATTCGCCTGGCAAGTAGCAGGTATTTTCTTGACTTAAAAAGAAGGAGACAACATGGAAAACAGTACATTCAACCCCCAACAGTGGTCCCGCCGCTTGAAGCACTTGGGCGTCACGTCCCTGGTGGCAGGTGCGCTCGGCTTCATGGCACTGGGTACAGCCCAGGCGCAAACCGAAATCAAATTGGGTCACGTGGGTGAACCCGGTTCCTTGTTTGCCAAATCCAGCGATGAATTTGCACGCATTGCCAATGCCAAATTGGCCGGCAAAGCCAAGGTGGTTGTGTACGGTTCGAGCCAGCTCGGTGGCGACAAGCCCATGGTTCAAAAACTCAAGCTCGGCACCATCGACCTGGCCTTGCCCTCCTCAGTGATGAGCTCGGAAGTTGACCTGTTTGGTATTTTCGAGATGCCTTACCTGGTGGCTGACCGTGCGCACATGTCGCGCATTGAAAAAGATGTGGTTTGGCCAGTGCTGGCACCAGCGGCTGAGAAAAAAGGTTTGAAGATCATTGGTATTTGGGAAAACGGCTACCGTCACATCACCAACAACAAGCGCCCCATCAACAAGCCTGAAGATTTGCAGGGCATCAAGTTGCGCACCCCGCAAAGCAAATGGCGTGTGGCCATGTTCAAGGCTTACGGTGCCAATCCCTCACCCATGGGTTTCTCGGAACTGTTTACCGCCTTGCAAACCGGCGTGATGGATGGGCAAGAAAACCCCTACACCCAGATCTACTCAGCCAAGCTGCATGAAGTGCAAAAGTACTTATCCATCACCGGACACGTTTACACACCAGCGTATTTGACCGCTGGCGCGACGAAGTGGAAAAGCTACTCACCCGAAGTGCAAAAAGCGCTGTCTGAGGCTGCCAAGGAGACTCAAGCCTATGTTTACAAAGAAGCTGCCGCAGACGAGGTGAGCTTACTGGGCAAAATCAAAGCGGCTGGCGTGGCTGTGAATACGGCAGACGGCGCTGCTTTTGTGAAGGCCAGCAGTGACATTTACGAGCAGTTTGCCAAAGAGGTCTCAGGCTCTGGTGAGTTGATCGCTAAAGCACAGTCTTTGCGTTGATAGCCCTGCAAACGGATTGAACCGATATGTCTAGCGCCCACCCTGATGTTGATTTTCAGCCAACCTGGTTCAGGTTGTATGGCAAGCTTTTGGAAGGGCTTGTCATGACCTTGATGATTGTGATGTTTCTCGAGGTCATGCTCGGGGTGGTGTTTCGTGCGTTGGGCCATTCTCTCGTTTGGTACGATGAAGTGGCCTCGATCATTTTGGCCTGGCTGACGTTTTATGGATCAGCCTTGGCGTCTCACAAACGTGGGCACATCAGTTGTCCAGAAATTGTTGACATGCTCAAAGGACCTGTGCGCTGGGTGTTGCAGGTGATCACGCAACTTCTGGTGATCAGTTTTTTTGCGTTGTTGGGTTGGGTTGGCATCCGCATCATGCCGATTCTGGCCAGCGACACGATGACCAGTTTGCCCAACATCCCGATGAATTGGGTGCAGTCCGTGATTCCGATTTCCGCGGTGATGATTTTGGTGGTTGAAGTGCGATTTTTGTTGCTGCTTCTAGCGCGTAAACCCGCCATGGCAGGAGTCCACTGATGCTAACCATGCTTGTTTTGTTTGGCTTGGTCTTGCTGATGGTGCTCATCAACGTGCCCATTGCCGTGGCGCTGGGTTTGGTGGCCACGGGTGCCATGGTGCTCACGCAAGGTGTGGAAAGCCTGCCCAACGTGGCCATTGAGGTTTTCAACGGCGCCACTAATTTCCCGCTTTTGGCCATTCCCTTGTTCATTTTGGCGGGTGCCATCATGAACTCGTCTGGTATTTCCATGCGCCTGATCAATTTGGCCTCGGCCTTGTTTGGCTGGGTGCGCGGTGGTTTGGCGCACGTGAGCATTGGCGTGTCAATGTTTTTTGCTGAAATTTCGGGCTCGGCTGTGGCTGATGTGGCCGCGCTGGGTTCGGTGTTGATTCCTGAGATGCAGCGCAAAGGCTATAGCGGCGCCTTGGCGGCGTCCATTTGTTCGTCGGCGGCATCACTGGCTGTGATCATCCCGCCGTCGATTCCGATGATTTTGTACGCCGTGATGGCGGGCACCTCGGTGACGCAATTGTTTGTGGCGGGTATCGTGCCCGGCATTTTGGGTGGCTTTGGCATGATGGCCATGTCGTACTACTTTGCCGTGCGCTACAACCTGCCGCGCGAAGACCGTTTTTCATGGCGCCGTGTCGCCACCACAGCCAAAGAAGCTGCTTGGGCGCTGATGTTGCCCGTCATCATCTTGGGGGGTATTTTTGGTGGCTTTGTTACGGCCACTGAAGGCGCCGCCCTGGCGGTTGTGGCGGCTTTGTTCATCGGCTTGGTGGTGTACCGCGAACTCGATTGGCAGCACCTGAAGTTGGCCATCATGGAAGGTGGCGTGCAAACTGCAGTGGTGATGTTGATGGTGGCCACCAGTGCGCTTTTGGGCTCGTATTTAACCGTGGGTGGAGCGCCTCAAGAGATGGCTGCAGCCGTGGCTGATTTCACCAAAAACCCCAACATGGTTTTGTTGCTGCTCAACCTGCTGTTCCTGTTTTTAGGTATCTTCTTACATTCTGCTGCGGCCATTATTTTGGTGGTCCCCATCGTCATGCCATTGGTTAATTCAGTGGGCATTGACCCGGTGCACTTTGGCATTGTGGTGACCTTGAATTTGGCCATTGGCCAGCAAACCCCGCCTGTGGCCAGCGTGTTGATGGTGGCTTCTTCGATCGCCAAGGTAGGCGTTTGGGAGGTGAGCCGAACCAACATCGCCTACATCGGCGTGTTGCTCGTTGTGCTGGGTCTGGTGACCTATGTGCCCGTCGTGGGCATGGGCCTGGTTTATTTGTTCTACAGGTAACTGCCGTGACAGATGAAAACAACGGGCAGGTGCTCTGCCGCATCGAAGGCACGGTGGCACATGTGCTCTTTGACCGGCCGCAGGCGCGCAACGCCATGACCTGGAACATGTATGCGCAATTGGCCACCATTTGCCGCGAGCTCAGTGCTAACCGCAGCGTGCGAGTGGTTCAGTTTCGTGGTGCCGGCGGGCAAGCCTTTGTGGCAGGAACCGACATCGAGCAGTTCAAAACCTTTCAAACCGCAGAAGACGCGCTGGCCTATGAGGCACGCATCACCGAAGTCATGGGGGTGCTGGAAGGTTTGCCCATGCCCACGGTAGCCGTGCTCGAGGGCTGGGCTGTTGGCGGCGGCCTGGCCATTGCCACGGCGTGTGATTTTCGAATCGCCCGCACTGACACCCGCATGGGTGTACCCATTGCCAAGACTTTGGGCAACTGCCTGGCCATGTCCAACTTGGCGCGTCTTGAGCGCGCATTCGGGCACCAGCGGGTCAAACGCATGCTCTTGTTGGCCCAGTTTGTGCTGGCCGATGAAGCCTTGGCTTGTGGCTACCTGGAGGCGGTTTGTGAAGCTGAAACACTCGATGCCACGGCGCAGGCCTTGTGTGATCGCCTGAGCGCGTTGGCGCCAGTGACACAAAGCGCCATGAAGACAGGCTTGCAGCGGCTGGTGACAGCCCAATTACCTGATGGCGACGACTTGGTGGTGCGCTGCTACACCAGCGATGACTTTCACGAGGGTGTACGCGCCTTTGTTGAGAAGCGCCCACCCCAATGGCAAGGTCATTGAACGCAGCGCCGGCAGCACCATGACGCAAGCCGTCAAGCGCGCGCCGCACACAGGCCCTTTGGCGGGCATGAAGGTGCTCGAGTTGGCGCAAATCATGGCAGGACCGACCTGCGGCCTGTTGCTGGCCGACATGGGTGCGGATGTCATCAAAGTCGAGAAATTGCCCGGTGGTGACGACTCGCGGGGCTACCGCGAACCCCGTATCAACGGCATCTCAGCGCCTTATCTGGTGATGAACCGCAACAAGCGCGCCATGGCCATTAATTTGAAGCTCCCAGAGGGCAAAGCCGTGCTCTTGCGCATGGTGAAAGACGCTGATGTGTTGACCGAAAACTACCGCGTGGGTACGCTTGAAAAATTGGGCTTGGGCTACGAGGTGTTGAAAACCGTTAACCCGGGCCTGATTTACTGCGCTATCTCCGGCTATGGCCGCACCGGACCCTATGCCGATAAGGGCGGTTTTGATTTGATTGCGCAGGGTTTCGCTGGTTTGATGTCGATCACGGGTGAGCCGGGTGGTGCACCCGTGAAGACGGGCAATTCTGTGGCCGATATTTGCGCTGGTATCTTGGCAGCGACAGGCATTTGTGCAGCCTACGCCCACAAGCTTAAAACTGGTCAGGGCCAGATGGTGGAAACGTCGCTCATGGATGCAGCCCTGCAACAAACCTATTGGCAGGCCGCGAGTTACTTTGCCACCGGCCAGTCGCCCGGTCCTACCGGTTCGGCACATTTGCTCAGTGCCCCTTACCAAGCGTTTCAAACCTCCAATGGTTGGATCAACATCGGCGGGGCCAACCAGTCGAACTGGGAGCGCATTGCCCGCGTATTGGGCCAGCCCAACTGGTTGAGCGATCCACGCTTTGAGAGCAACACCGCGCGCATGGCGCACCGCGCAACCCTGGTGGAACTGATGCAGGCGATTTTGAGCCAGCACGACAGTGAACACTGGCTGCAGGCCTTTGATGCTGCGGGTGTTCCCGCAGGCCCTGTGCACACGATTGGTGAGGCTTTAAGCCACCCACAGACCCTTGCGCGTGGCATGGTGCAGCACATTGACCACCCCGAGCTTGGGTCGATGCAAACCATCGGTTGCCCGATCCATTTTTCTGAGACGCCTACGCGCATCGACCATGCAGCGCCCTCACTGGGCCAAGATACCGAGGTCTTGCTCCTCGAGTTTGGCTACAGCCCGTCTGAAATTGAGGCCTTGGTGGCCTGCGGTGCAGTGGCCACGCCGGCCTCATTGACTTAGCGGCCTGTCAGCGCCATTGCTGGGCCGACCGACATCGCCCGTTCGGTATGCGAACGATGGAAATTAGTCTTTTTGAGGCTGGGCGCTTAGGATGGGCGTGATCTCTTCAATCTTGTGGTGCTTGTGCTTGGGGACTTTGCGGCCTGATCTTGATTGCTGGAGTTTCTGAGCACTGTTTTGTCCAGCGGCCCGCCAGGCCTGCCAATCAACCAAGGAGAAGCCCATGAGCCAGCCATCCGATCACATCGACGACGAAAAACTCGTCAGCTGCGACATCTGTTCCAAACAGGTGCCAACTTCTGAAGCCACCATCCCAGAGGCTGTGGACTACTTTGTGCACTTCTGCGGCCCGGCGTGTTACGACAAGTGGCAAGCGCAGGGCAATAAACCAGTGTTGACTGCCAAGCCTGAGACAAAGGGCAACTAGGGCCGACCCGCGTGCTTGCCCATCAGGCAGACCATGCGCTGCAGCCTGCTGGCTGGCCTGTACCAGCCACTCGACGTGTACTCAGTAAATCGGCGGCTCACCCACAGGCGCGCCAAATGAGGTTTCCAGATAGTCAAAGTCGCAGCCCTGGTCGGCCTGCATGATGTGCTGGGTGAACATGTGACCATAGCCACGCTCAAAGTGTCGAGGGGGCGCTGTCCAAAGGGTACGACGCTCGGCCAAAATCGCGTCAGAGACATCCAGATGGATGGACCGATTGGGAATGTCAACGCTGATCAGGTCGCCGGTTTGCACCAGCGCCAGCACGCCACCAATATAAGCCTCTGGTGAGACGTGCAGCACGCAGGCACCATAGGATGTGCCACTCATGCGGGCATCTGAAATGCGCAACATGTCGCGTACCCCCTGCTTGACCAGTTTGGTTGGAATCGGAACCATGCCCCACTCGGGCATACCGGGCCCACCCTTGGGTCCGACGTTGCGCAAGATCAGCACATGGTCTTCGGTCACATCCAGATCGGGGTCATCAAGCGCCACCTTCAGGGCCGGGTAATCATCAAACACCAGGGCTGGCCCGGTGTGTTTTTGAAACTTGGGGCTGCATGCACTGGGCTTGATGACGCAGCCATTGGGTGCCAGGTTACCGCGCAGCACGGCCAGCGCGCCCTCGTGGTAAATCGGCTTGTCCAGTGGTCGGATCACATCGTCGTTGTAGACCTCGGCATCCGCAATGTTCTCACCCAGTGTCTTGCCAGTCACTGTTTGCGTGTTCAGGTGCAGTAAATCGCCTTCACGCAGTCGGCTGAGTAAGGCCTTCATGCCGCCGGCGTAATAGAAATCCTCCATCAGGTATTGGTCACCGCTGGGTCGGATGTTGGCAATCACCGGTACCTTGCGCGAGTAGGCGTCAAAGTCATCCAGCGTGACCGCACAATGCGCGCCTGCACGCCGCGAAATCGCCACCAAATGGATGATGGCATTGGTCGAGCAACCCTCGGCCATGGCCACGGTGATGGCGTTCTCGAAATTGTGGCGCGTCAAAATGTCTGAGGGCTTTAAATCTTCCCAAACCATGTCCACGATGCGCCGACCGCAGGCCGCTGACATGCGCGGGTGGTTGGCATCGGGCGCCGGAATGCTCGAAGCTCCTGGCAGCGTCATGCCCAGTGCTTCTGTGATGCCCATCATGGTGGCGGCGGTACCCATCACCATGCAGGTGCCGTGGCTGCGTGCAATGCCGCCTTCGACTTCGAGCCACTGGGTCTCGCTGAGGCGACCGGCGCGCCGCTCGTCCCAGTATTTGAAGGCGTCTGAGCCCGAACCCAAGGTTTTTCCCTTCCAATTGCCTCGCAGCATGGGGCCAGCAGGCAAGTAGATGCAGGGCAGGTTCATGCTCAAGGCCCCCATCAACAGCCCTGGTGTGGTTTTGTCACAGCCGCCCATCAACACCGCGCCGTCCACAGGGTGTGATCTGAGTAACTCCTCGGTCTCAATGGCCAGCAGGTTGCGGTACATCATGGTGGTTGGCTTCACAAACACCTCAGCCAGAGAAATAGCTGGCAGCTCCAGCGGGAAGCCGCCTGCTTGCAGCACACCACGTTTGACATCTTCCACGCGTTGCTTAAAGTGGGCGTGGCAGCTGTTGATGTCGCTCCAGGTGTTGATGATGGCGATCACCGGCTTGCCAGCCCAGTCTTCTGGGCCGTAGCCCATCTGCATGGTTCTGGCCCGGTGCGAGGATGAACGAAAGTCGTCGGGAGCGTACCAACGGGCACTGCGCAAATCCTCTTTATTTTGACGGTTCATGGTGTCTCTTTGTATGGTTTGTACACACTATATTGTGCGGGGGAAGTTCAAGTGGTCGCCCCTAAGCGACGAAATACACGATGAATCGTTGTCTCGCAGTGACACGCCGGGGCAACACAAGCCAGCTCTTGCTGCACGGGTGCAGACCGTCGCCTTGGGCTTGGCCCTTCTGTGCCCTTCAGGCACGCACCATGCCCGGGGTAATCGACCAAAACCGTATTGGTCGATTGACCATCTAGGCTGCCCCGCGCTTGGTCGACTTTTCTCAGGCTCAACAGGTACGGATCTGTTTGGTGAACATCGCTCGCTCCAAAGGTGGTATCGGTCATGGCGCTGGCGCTGGCGTTGCTACACTGAGCCCCGCTCTTGCGTAAGCCCGCGCGCCACCGCTTAGCGCTTGCTGACGGCCACGTCCATTTATGTCCACGCCTTACTCAACAAATTCAAGCGCTTCGATCACACGCCAACTGTTGCAGCAGGCCTGGCCGAACCTGGTGGCGCAACTCTTGTCCATGGGCATGATGATTGCAGACACCATCATTGCGGGGCGTTACGGCACGGCCGATTTGGCTGGCGTGGCCATTGGCAGCAGTTTTTATGTCTCGGTGATCATGCTGCTCACCGGCACCCTGCAAGCGGTGGCGCCGACGGTGGCGCACCACGTGGGTGCGCGGCGTGAAGACGCGGTGGCCGCTGCCTTGCAACAAGGCTTTTGGCTGGCCTGTTGTCTGACGGTGCCAGGCCTGTTGCTGATGAACAACTCCGAGCCTTTGCTGCGTTTGGCCAGTGTGCCTGTTGATGCCGCACAGCGCGCTGGCAGCTATTTGTCAGCTGCTGCTATGGGTTTGCCTGCGGTGCTGATGTACAGGACCTTTGCCGGTTTCAGCAATGCGGTTGGCCAACCCAGAGCGCTGATGGTCATCAGTGCCATCGTCACCAGTGCCCATGTGCCCCTGGCCTGGGTATTGACCAATGGGGCGCTTGGGTTTGAGGCGATGGGTGGCACCGGATGTGGCCTGTCCACCGCCATCGTGAACTGGCTGGCATTGTTGTGTGGCTTGGTGTATTTGTTGACCCATGCAGGCTACAAGCGGTACCAACTCTTTGCCCAATTGCAGTGGCCGCGCTGGCCTGCGCAGCGCGATTTGTTGCGTTTAGGGCTTCCTATCGGCATGTCAACCTTCATTGATGTCAGTTCATTCACTTTGATTGCGATTCTGGCCGCGCGCATGGGTGAAGCCACGGTAGCTGGGCACCGGGTGATCTCTAACATGACCGCCTTGATCTACATGCTGCCTTTGTCACTGGGCATTGCCACCATGGTGCATGTGGGCCAGGCCATGGGTGCACAAGACGCCCAGCGTGCCCATTCGGTTGCGCGCGCGGGGATGCGTCTAACCCTGGCCTGTTCCTTGGTGATTGGGCTGCTGCTGTGGTTGGTTCGTACACCCTTGATTGGCGTCTACAGCACCGACCCTACGGTGCGCAGTGTGGCTTTGGCTTTGGTCATTTACCTGTGCGTTTACCAGTGCTTTGATGGCTTGCAAACGGTGGCTTCATATGCCTTGCGGGGCTACAAGGTGACCTTGGTACCCATGGTGCTGCACACCGTGTGTTTTTGGGGTGTTGGTTTGATGGGCGGCTATTGGCTGAGTTTTCATGCGCCCTGGCGTGGTGCAGAGCCGTCGGTGGTCGGCTTCTGGCAGGCTTGTGTGGCCGCCACCTTGCTGGCCAGTGTGCTGTTTGTCAGCTTGATACGACGTGTGGCCAAAGCCGCGCGCGCGGCCTGAGCGCCTCGCTTTGTTGTGCAGCCGCACTGCCGACGGCTCTGCACCTGGACATGAAAGACGCAGAAATGGCAGCAAGAGAAAACAAGGCTTGGCCATGGCGCTTGGCTGTTGGCACAGCGACATCTCGCGGGCCTGGTTTCACCACGGGATGGTTTGACCTCGGTAATCTATAAATTGCGCTCCGGCCTGGATGGGTAACTGCATCATGGCGTGCACCATGGCCGCCACCGATGCCTCTGGCTCGAGCAGCTGCTTGACGCCTGCCGCAAATGGCGCAGACAGCGCTGAGCGCACCGTGCCAGGTTGAAGCGCAACAAACTGCCACTGTGGATTGCGCCGCTGCAATTCGATCGCCGCGGTTTGCAGCACCATGTTCATGGCGGCCTTGGAAGCACGGTAGCTGTACCAGCCGCCGCTGCGGTTGTCACTGATGCTGCCCACCCGTGCGGAGAGCTTGGCGTACACCGCCAAACCCGGGGCCATCAAGGGCGCGAAGTGCTGTAGCAACATGGCTGGTCCCACTGTGTTGATGTGCAGAGCGCGTATGAACTGCTCAGCGTCTAGTGCCTTGAGCGATTTTTCTGGCCCCACGCCATCGATAGTGAGCGCGCCGGTGGCATCCACGATGATGTGAAATGGCCCCAGCGGGGCCATTTCGCGCGCCGCTTGCGCAATGCTGGCAGCCTTGTTTAGATCAAAGTCTGGATGCGTTGAGCGGCTCAAACCGAGCGCTTGTGCGCAACGCACATCGCCTTCAAAGTGCTTCAAAAAAGCCTGTCCCAGGGCGCCGCTCGAGCCAATCACCAACGCACGAAAACCATCATCAAGTGTCATCGTTGCGCCATTTGGTAGAGCAATACCTTGAGCGACTTGTCGCTTGATATGTCGGCAAATACCGGCGGGTTTGCAATGCGTTCTACAAAGCTTAATTCGGGAGCCAGGTGGTGCATCTGGTCTTGCAAAAAAGCCAAGTCCAACTCCGGCGCGTTCAGGCACAGCAAGGCATGCGCACCTGGGCGCACCAAATCGGGTAAGCGTCGCATGAGTTTGGCGTAGTCTTTGGTGGCCACAAAGCTGCCCTTCTGAAAACTCGGAGGGTCGACGATCACCAGGCCATAAGGCCCGCTGCGGGTGATCTTGCCCCAGGTTTTGAACACATCATGAACCCAAAAACTGGCGCCCTGAGTCACTTGGTTGAGCTGGTGGTTTTGTTGGCCCGTGGCCATGGCGCCTTGGCTCATGTCCACGTTGATCACTTGTTTGGCACCCGCTTGCAGCGCCACCACCGAGAAGGCCCCCGTGTAGGCAAACAGATTCAAAACCTTCATGCCTGGCTTGGCCGCCATGTGGGCACGCACCCAGCGCCGCCCGCCCGCCATGTCCAGAAACAAGCCGTGGTTTTGCCCTTTGAGCAAATGCACCTTGAACTGCGCCAGGCCTTCGTTCACCACATGGGGGTCTGGGATGCTGCCTGCCATCAGTCGCGTTTGCGTTTGACCATCGTGGCGGCATTGAAACACCCAGTTCAAGGGCTGCTCGGGCGCTATCTGTAACCAGCGTGCGCCCAGCGATCGCCCGATTGCTTCAAGCTTTTCTTCCTCTACGGGTAAGAAGCTTGTCAGCAGCCAAACCGGTGGAAAAAAGTCCAGCGCCCATTGTTCACAGCCCGGATACAAGCCGCCGCGCCCATGGAAAACCCGGCCTGTGTCGGCGCTGCTTTGCAGCTTTGTAATGGCATCGAGTAGTGCTTGCATGGGGCTTTATGGCTGGCGGGTCAGGGCTGGGTTCGGTGTTGCATTCAAACCGATTCGTCGTTGTGAGGAACGGGGTCACTGTGGCAATGCATGGCTCGTTTTCTTGGCAGGATTCTGACACGGTGGCGGCACAACGCGGCTGTCTGCGCGCTAGATTAGCAAAAGTTTGAGCAACAAGCCCAGTAAAGCACACGCCACAATGACCTCGATCGCCTGTCTTTTGAAACGCAGCAAGGCCAAGGCCGCGCCTGCCACGATGCCTGCAGCAGTCAGGTCCAGTGGGCCGGAAAAACCCTGCGGCCACAGTGTGTGGTAACCAAAGAACAGCGCCAACTGCGCCATCACACCGACCACGGCCGCGGTGATGGCTGTCAGCGGCGCGGTGAATGCCAGCTCGTTGTGCGTTGACTCCACCAGCGGGCCGCCGGCCAGAATGAAGATAAATGACGGCAAGAAGGTGAACCAGGTGACCAAGCAGGCGGCAGTGGCACCCGCTAAAAACAGCGCATCTGGTCCGAACACGGCCTTGACGTATGCACCCACAAAAGCGACAAAGGCCACCACCATGATCAGCGGACCAGGTGTGGTCTCGCCCAGTGCCAGACCGTCCATCATTTGGCTTGGCGTGAGCCAGCCGTATTGGGTGACAGCGCCCTGGTACACATAGGGCAACACGGCATACGCACCCCCAAAGGTCAGCAGGGCAGCTTTGGTGAAGAACCAGCCCATTTGCGTGAGCGTGTGATCCCAACCCCACACCGCCGTGAGCACACTGATGGGGAGCAGCCACAAGAGCGCACCCAGCAGCAGCACCTGTGCCAAACGGCGCCACAGAAAAACAGCATGTGCAGGTGTGGGTGTGTCGTCATCAATCAATGCGGGCCCCAGGTAGGCGGCCGTTTTGTTGTGCGCAGCGCTTTGTTGGAAATAGGAAGGTGACAGGCGCGCGCCCACATAGCCTGTCAAGGCGGCGCATGCGATGATGACGGGGAAAGGCACGCCCAGCGCAAACATGCCCACAAAAGACAGCAAGGCAATGCCCCAGAGCAGCTTGTTTTTGAGCGCTCTGCCTCCAATGCGGTAGAGCGCTTGCAGCACGATGGCCGTGACCGCTGGCTTGATGCCGGCGAACAAACCACTGACCACGGCGGTCTCACCAAACGCGATGTAGATCCATGACAGGCCGATGAGAATCAGTAAAGACGGCAGCACAAACAGCGTGCCAGCAAGAATGCCGCCACGGGTTTTGTGCATCAGCCACCCCAGGTAGGTGGCGAGTTGCTGTGCCTCTGGTCCGGGCAAGACCATGCAGTAGTTCAGTGCATGCAAAAAACGCTTTTCACTGATCCAGCGTCGGCGTTGAACCAGCTCGGCGTGCATGATGGCAATCTGCCCGCTCGGGCCGCCAAAACTGATGAAGCCGAGCTTGAGCCAAAAAAACAAGGCCTGCCAAAAATTTACCGATGCAGGCGTGCGCACTTGTTGCTCGGTTGCTAAGGGTGTCTCAGACGTCATGACAGGCCTTGTTCTGGGTGCGCCTGGGTCAGATCATGGCTTGAATGCTCGGGCTTGACGCGCCTGCGATCAGTTCATGCTGATGCGCTGTCCAGAAAGAGGGTTCATTTTTTTTGAGTGGCCGCTTTCCGATCAGCTGCGACCTTTTGTGCCGATGGCCGCTCGCCGATGAACTTGACGTAAGCCTTGTAGTCCACACCGCCAGCGAGCAAAAGGTCCTCTGCGTAGACCGCTTTGGTCGCCATGCCGATCAGCGGCAAACTGACAAATGCCGCGCAGTCGGCTTGGGTGAATGCATCACCCGCAATAAAGGGTGAAAATTTGACCATCTTGCCAAATGCCGAGATGTTTTTTTCGAGTGATGTGCGCACGCGCGCGTTGGTGGACTCGTTGGCTGGCTTGCCAAAAAAAGCCTGGCTGTAAAGCTCACGGGCGAGTATTTCCAGGTGCCACTCGATGAAGGTAATGAGCTCACGCACTTTGGCTGCAGCGTAAGGGTCGGCGGGAAGTAAGGGCGTTGCGGGGTAAGCATCTTCCAGGTAATCCAGGATCACCTGACTTTCACACAAGGCACCATCCGGTGTGCGGATGAACGGAATCTTGGCCAAGGGCGAATCCTGCAACACAGCGGCTTCGGTGCTGCCCGTGCCGACATACTGTTCCTCAAAGTCGATGCCTTTTTCAAGCAAAGCCATTTTCACCTTGTTGTAGTAATTTGAAATAGAAAAACCGCATAGCGTCAGCATGGAAAGTCTCCTGGTTTGTTTGGGCGGATCTTAAGTGAACTTTGGGCGTATCCAGCTGTGCGCACGTCGAGCTGTCCTAGAGGCCTTGGGCTAAAGACCCCTACCTGACATTGGTGTGATGGCTTGCCCCATTGCCTGCATCATGGGCTTAGCAAGTCCAACAGCGTGCGGGCCACCACCTTGGTGGCTTTTTTCAAGTCATCGAGTGCCAGCCGCTCATCGCCGCGCTTGGCATTGGACTCGCGCAGGGTGCGTGGGCCTGCGCCGTACATCACGCAGGCTATACCGCGCTCAGCGTACAGGCGCGCGTCGGTGTACAGCGGCGTGCCCACCGCTGCAATTGGTTCGCCAAACAGGGCTTCGCCGTGGGTCTGTATGGCGTTGACCAGTGCTGCATTGCTGGGCAATGGCGCCATCGCCCGGCAAAGCAGCAAGCGTCGAATCGCCACTTGGAGCTGTTTGCCGCCTCGCGGTGGTTGAAAACCGCCGCAAGCCTGTTCAATGGTCTGGCGAATGGCGGCCTCTACCTCGGCTGGATCTTCTTCAGGAATCATCCGTCGGTCCACTTTGAACACCACCTTGCCTGGTAAGACATTGGTGTTCGTTCCACCCACAATTTGCCCCACGTTGAGGTAAGGGTGCGTGATGCCAGGCGTCTGCGAACGCACGTTCAGGTAGTCGTTGTTCAGGGCGTACAGCGCATTGAGTATGCACACAGCTCCCTGCAAAGCGTCTGTGCCACTTTCTGGAATTGCCGCATGCGCCATCTCCCCTTGTACTGTCACCTCGAGCTGCAAGCAGCCGTTGTGCGCGGTGATTACCTGGTAGCTAAAGCCCGCTGCGATCACCATGTCCGGCTTACTCAGTCCTTGATTGAGTAACCACCCCGGACCTTTTTCACCGCCAAATTCTTCGTCGTAGGTAAAGTGCAGCTCGACCGCGCCGTTGAGCTGTACGCTTAAGGACTCTAGCGCCCGGGTGGCAAACGTGAAGGTGGCAAAGTCACTCTTGCTCACAGCGGTGGCACGTCCAAACATGGTGCCGTTTTCAATTTCTGCGCCGTAGGGGTCGCGGGTCCAACCCTCGCCTGGTGGCACCACGTCGCCGTGCGCGTTCAGTGCAATGGTTTTGCCCGGACCATAAGGTCGGCGAACAATCAGGTTGGTGATGGACTGCATGCCATAGGCTTGAAGCTGCGCAGTCGGCACCACGTGCTGTTCAGCCTGCATGTCAAAGTCTCGCAGCAAGGCGGCAACACGCTCGGCATGCGGCGCATTGTTGCCTGGTGGCGTGTCGGTGGGTATGCGTACCAGAGTCTGCAGGAACAGCACCTGCTCATCAAAGTGATTGTCGACCCAGGCGTCAAGTTGAGCGTACTGTTGTACGCGGGCGCTCACGCGCTTTGTGTACACAGCAGTTCCAAAAAGTGCTCAAAGGCATCAATGGCCAGTTGCATGTCGTCGCTGCTGGTGGATTCGAGTGGGTTGTGACTGATTCCAGCGTTTTCACCACGCACAAACAGCATCGCCTGGGGCATGATTTCATGCAACTTCATCGCGTCATGGCCGGCGCCGCTGGGCAGTTTGAAAACTGGCACGCCAAGCGCTTGCACCGCTGCCTGCCAGAGCCCTTGCAAGTTCGCATTGCAAGGTGCTGCCGGCGCACGCATGACTTCTTCGATGCGCAATTGCACACCGCGCTGTGCGCAAATGCGGTGCAACTGCGCCAATACATCGCTGGCCAAAGCATCGCGCTGTGGGTCACTGGGCGCGCGCATATCCAAAGAGAACAAGCAGCGACCTGGCACCACGTTGATCGAACCGTTTGGCACTTGCCACTGGCCCAAGGTTGCCACCGAGTCGCCGTCCTGTGCAGCGCGTTGTTCCAGGTACACAGAGAATTCGGCTACCGCGGCGGCGGCGTCGCGGCGGCGGTTCATCGGCGTGGTGCCGGCGTGGCTGGCGGTGCCGATCACCTCGCATTGAAATCGCACGCTGCCGTTAATCGAGCTCACCACGCCGAGCGGCAGGTTCAGCTCGTTGAGCACTGGCCCTTGTTCAATGTGTACTTCCACAAAACCTAAATAATTGGCGCTATCGCGTCGCAGTTTTGCAATGTCATCCACGCACAAACCTGCATGGGCCATGGCTGTGCGCATGGTGATCCCGTCGCTGTCTTGTTGCTCCAGCCACTCCGGATTGAAGGCGCCAATCAGTGCGCTGGAGCCTAGAAACGTCGCTTTGTAGCGCTGGCCTTCCTCTTCCGAGAAAGCCACCACCTCGATGCCAAAAGGCAGTCGCTTGCCGGCTTTGTACAGGGTTTTCACACAGGCCAAGGGCACACAAATGCCCAGTCGTCCGTCGTACTTTCCTGCGTTGCGCACAGTGTCGTAGTGGCTGCCCGTCATCAGGTAGGGCGCGTGTTGGGTGCGCGCGTGGTAACGCCCCACCACGTTACCGACAGCGTCGGTCTGCACCTCATCGAAGCCGCAGTCCTGCATCCACTGCGTGATGTCTATGGCGCAGGCGCGGTGCACATCACTCAGGTAAGTAACTGTCAATTGGCCGTGCTCTGCAAAACCAGGCTCGCTGTGTTTGGCAAGCGATTCTTGCCAATCCCAAATCAGGTTGCCCTGACTTGGTTCAATTTCGAATTTGTCGTTCAAACGGATTTCGACAATGCGGTGGATGTTGCGCAAGCACTCTTGCAACTCAAAATCAGGGTGCCCGTTCAGGCGGCGCTCAAAGGCAGCGATGATTTGGGCCTTGCTCATGCCCGAGCCACGTGGTCCGCGTACCGCCAGAATGAAAGGCCAGCCGAACTTGGCGTTGTAGTCGGCGTTGAGCTGTTGAATGTTGGCAAACTCAGCAGGTGTGCAGTCGGTGAGTCTGGCCTTGTTTTGCTCGTTGGTGGACGCCGCGGTGAGTGCTTTGCTGACCATGGCTTTGCCCGCAAGCTCGGGGTGCGCACGGATCAGGCCGAGCTGCGCATCGCGCCCAGCATCGGACAGCACCTTGGTCATGGCGTGCTTGAGCTGAGCGAGTGAAGTGAAAGGGCGCTGGGCTAAGGCACTTTCGGCAATCCAGGGCGAGTGTTCATACAAGCCGTCAAGCAGCTTGGCTGCTTCGGGTGCACTGGCCTGGTTCAATTGTTCGAGTGTCAAGGGCATCAAAGGCCTTTTTAGGTCATGGGTTCGTCGTGGCTTGGCTGGCGCGGTTTTGTTTGAGCTTATGCCGGTTTTTGTGGCTTGGGTGGCCAGCGCTCAGCATGCTCAAAGTCAGGTGTATGTTCATTCGGCATACGGATGCGTCGTTTGCCAGTGCCGCGCGATGTCCAAGCGCCGTGCCACCCACACGTGCTCATGTGCCTGCACATGGTCCAGAAAACGTTGCAAGGCAGTGATGCGCCCTGGGCGTCCAAGCAGCCGGCAATGCATGCCTACGCTCATCATTTTGGGGGCGTTTTCACCCTCGGGGTTGCCTTCAGCATAGAGCGCGTCAAACGTGTCTTTGAGGTACTGAAAAAACGGGTCGGCGTGCGAATAGCCCTGCGGCATCGCAAAGCGCATGTCATTGCAGTCAAGGGTGTAGGGAACGATGAGCTGCGCCACCACGCTGCCGTCCGTCTTTTGCACCTTCATCCAAAAGGGAAGGTCGTCGCCGTAATAGTCACTGTCGTACTCAAAGCCGCCAAAGTCCGCCACCAGGCGCCGTGTATTGGGGCTGTCACGCCCGGTGTACCAGCCCAGGGCGCGACAGCCCAACAGGTCTTGCATGATTTGCATGGCTTGCGTCATGTGGGCGCGCTCAAGGGCCTCATCTACCCCTTGGTAATGAATCCACTTCAGGCCGTGGCAGGCGATGTCGTGACCCAAAGACTGAAGGGCAGCGGTTAGTTCGGGATGCTTCTGCAAAGCGGTGGCCACGCCAAAGACGGTCAGCGGCAAAGCGCGCTTCTCAAATTCACGCAAGATGCGCCACACACCCGCGCGGCTGCCGTACTCGTAGATGCCCTCCATGCTGATGTGGCGTGATTCAAATGCAGCGGGGTTGAACATCTCTGACAAAAATTGTTCGCTGGCCTGGTCCCCGTGCAGCACGCAGTTCTCGCCGCCTTCTTCGTAATTCAAGACAAACTGCACGGCAATGCGTGCCTTGTTGGGCCACTGGGCATGGGGGACCTGGGCGCCGTAGCCCACAAGATCTCGGGGGTAGGGTGCCGTGCTGTCGTAGTTGTGCATGGTGTGTGCTCCTGAATGAGTCGATGTCAGCCTTGAGACATTGGGGCATCTTGGCACGACGTTTCGGGCTCAAAGCGCACGCTTTTTTGCACATGGTCAAGGTGCGCCTGCATCAGGCTTACGGCCTTATCGGCGTCTTTGGCGGCCAGCGCTGTGACCAAAGCGTCATGCTCGTCAACAGAATGCTGCGCGTCTGCGCTGGACTGGTACATCAATGTGATCAGGGCGCAGCGTGATATCAAATCGCCCAGCACCTGGGCCAAGACCACGTTGCCCATCAGGGTGGCCATGTACACATGGAAATCGCCCAGCACTTCGGTGCGGCCAGACAATTTTTCTTGTGCCAGTGCAGCGCGCTCTTGTTGGATGTGCTGGCGCAAAGCCAGTACCTGTTGCGCTGTGATATGCGGCGCAAAATTGCGCGTCATCTCAAGCTCAAGCATACGCCGCACCGCAAATACCTGCTTGGCTTCCTCTTGTGAGGGCGCTGACACGAACGCACCGCGGGCGGGCTCTAGTTTGATCAATCGGTTTTGAGACAATTGAAACAAGGCTTGGCGCACCAGTGTTCTCGAGACGCCAAAATGATTCGCCAGCTTTTGCTCAACCAGCTTGGCGCCTGGCAAAAGTTGGTGCTCGACAATGGCGCGGGTGATGCCTTCGACAATGGTATCGGTGGGTGTGATGTCCATGGCGGGTATTGTTCTGAGGCGTTTCCTGGTTGCTTCAGGCAAAATTGTATACACTTTGGCCAATCAAGCAATGCCATTTTTTAGAAAGCAGACTCTGAATGGGACTCAGCACACATGTTTTAGACACCATGCATGGTTGCCCGGCCGCGGGCATGCACGTCAAACTCTACAGCACCGATGGCGAGCTTGTCATTTTGCTTAAAACCATCACCCTCAATGCTGACGGACGCAGCCCTGAGGGCCTTCTCTTGGATCACGCTAATTTGCGCACAGGCCGCTACCGCTTGACGTTTGATGTGGCTGGTTATTTCAAGAGCAAGGGCCTAGAGCTGCCAGAGCCGGCGTTTTTGCAACTGGTGCCAGTGGACTTTGGTGTGGCCCATGAGGCTCAGCACTACCATGTGCCCCTTTTGGTCAGTCCGTGGAGCTATTCCACTTACCGAGGTTCATGAATAAGATGGCAAGTCGGCTCAGCACAACGTCACACCCACCCGCGCAGCACCAGCAGCCAGTGAAGATGCTTCATCCTTGGATGAGCGCATGGCGGCGGCATGCGGTAGTGCGCCCCCGCCGTGTTGGTGGTGGAGTCTGCTGATGGAAACCTATTTGTTGGACTGGGTTAATTTGTTACTCAGGTGGGTGCATGTGATCACAGCGATTGCTTGGATTGGTTCGTCGTTCTACTTTGTTTTTTTAGATAACAACTTGCTGCGCCCGACATCGCCTGACCTGCTGGAAAAAGGGGTGGACGGTGCGATTTGGGCGGTGCACGGGGGCGGTTTCTACAACCCACAGAAATACATGGTGGCGCCAAAAAAAATCCACACCAAGCTGCATTGGTTTTTTTGGGAAGCCTACGCCACTTGGCTGAGTGGCTTTGCGCTTTTCACCTTGATGTACCTGTGGAACGCAGGCACGTTTTTAATTGACAAGTCCTTGCTGGATTGGTCTCCCATGGCAGCGGGCTTTGCCGCGCTGGGTTTTTTGGTGGTTTTTTGGTTGGTTTATGACGCCATTTGCCAGCAATTTGGTTTTAAAAAAAATGGCGAGATCGTGGTGGCTGGGGCGATGCTGGTGGTCATCGCTTTTGCATCCTGGCTGGCCACTCAATTGTTCGCAGGACGCGCTGCGTTTTTATTGATGGGCGCCATGATTGCAACCGCCATGAGCGCCAACGTGTTTTTTTGGATTATTCCTGGCCAACGAAAAGTGGTGGCCGCCATGACCAGTGGCGCAAGTTACGACGCCGGCGCCCTGGCCGTTCACGGCAAACGTGGCAAGCAGCGCAGCGTGCACAACACCTACTTCACGCTGCCAGTGCTGTTTGCCATGATGAGCAACCACTACAGCTTTTTGTACACCCATCCCCAGCGCTGGCTGATCTTGTTTGTGATGATGCTGGCCGGTGCATCGATCCGCCAGTTTTTTGTTCAACGCCATGCCTATGTTCTGGGGCGAGCCACCAATCCGCTGCCGTTTGCGGCGTTTGGGGTGGTCTTGATAGCTGGCGTTATCGTGGCATTGAAACCTGCCCCCGAAAGCCGTCCCACCGGCACGCAAAGTCCGGCTGACTGGGCGCAGGTTCGCACAACGCTGGCGCAATATTGTGTTGGCTGCCATGGCGAGTCGGTACAGATGAAAGGCTTGCGCTTGGATCAAGCAGACAGCGTCAAAGCCCACGCCCTGGGCATTTACCAACAAGTCGTGGTGACCCGTCAAATGCCCATGAACAACGCCACCGGTATCAGCGAGGCCGAGCGCAATGTGATCAAACGTTGGTTTGAAGCGGGCGCGCCGGTGCGCTGAAGCTAAGGCTGCTCAGCGCGGGCAGCGGATGCCCCTGGCTGAACCAGTGTCGCTCGGGAGGGTATGCAAAACGCCATGACTGGCGCGCCCTGCTCAAAAAATTGATGCACTCACGGTCGCTTTCGGTCACGAAAAAAACTGGCGCAACACAAGGGTGCCGGCGTGAGCAAACCAGGGCGCACATGACCACTGTTCGCCAAACTGCGCCGCCGAGCCGTGGGCATCATCGGCCAAATGAGAGCCCATTTGGGCCTCAAACCCATAACCCTGCAGCCAGCGTTGCATGTCGGGCATTGACTGCAGCGCATGCGCCCAAGGCCCTGCAATCAGCGTCAAGAAACCTTGGTGGACGCATTGCCTGGCACATGAAGTCGTCGTGGTGAAGGCCGACCGCTGGTTCTTTCCAGGCAACAGGCATCGCATAGGTAGGCGCCATGGGTCCGTCTGCTGCTTGGCGCCGTTGAAGCGCGCATATCGGATGCGGATACAAGTTGCCAATTGCTTAAAAATTAATCAATTTGAACAAACATAGATGGCGCGAACGTTTGTCGAGTTATCAGAAACTTATCCACAGACCTATCCAACGCTTTTGTGGATAAATCAGAACCGATCTCAAGTCAACTGGCGCCAAACTTCACTGAGCAACAGGCCAGCAGGCATGGCTGCTGAGAGCAGGCCCCAAAGACGCCAACGCTGAAGCACCGCGGCTGCATCTGCCTGGCTGCCAAGCCGCCACAGCGCCAGGTTCACCGCTGTAAATACAGCCAGTGTGACCAAGCTGGTGGCTTGTGCCAACTGCGCCAATGGAAAACCCAAAGCCAGTGCGGCAATGCATGCCGAGGCCAGGCCAATGGCGCGCATAGGCGTTTGGCGTCGGGCTTGAACCTGTCCAAGCCAAGCCGGTAGCAGGCCCTCATTGGCCATGCCGTAAATCGCCCGACCGGCCATGACAATCTGAATCAAAACGCCGTTGACCATGGCGATGGATGCAATGGCTGCGATTGGGCTGCCGCTCAGGCCAGTAAAGGCCTCAAACAGCGCAGCCAAGGGTGCGCTGCTGCTTATAGCTTGGCGATCTGGCAGGGCTTCTGCAATGGCGGCTATCAGCACATACAGCAAGATGGTGATCAGCAGCGTCCACGCGATGGCTTTGGGCATGACGGTTTGCGGGTTTACAGTTTGCTCGGCCATGTTGACCAAGTCTTCAAAGCCGATGAAGGCAAAGAACGCAATCACGCTAGCTTACAACACACCAGTCCAGGCAAGTGCATTAACAGGCAGCGTGCTGACTTTGTCCACTACGGCTGGCTCCAGTAGCAAAACGCTGTCGCTGGCCACAAGCAGCACCAAGGCCCCCAACTCTAAAACCGTGATCGCAGCAGCGAACAGTACACTTTGTCGCACCCCCCAGCTGGCCACCGCAGCCAAAGTGAGCAACAAGCCCAGCACCAAAAAATTGGTGGGCAGCTCGATCAGTGTGGCCAGATAACCGGCGAATGCAATTGAAATCACTGCGCTTGACACAATGGCTGTGACCGCAACGCGCAGGCCTAACAGCCGGCCGGCCCAGACATTGATGCCCCTTTTTACAAACACCGCCTCGCCAGCCGTGCGAGGGTACTGTACGACCAGCAATGCGTAAGAAAAACCGGTGGCCCCCGCAATCAAACCAGCCATTAAAAAAGCCAGCGGCGCCTGGTCGCCGGCCAGATGAACCATTTCTCCAATCAGGGCAAAAATACCGGCGCCAACGGTGATCCCAAGACCGTAGAAAATCAGCAAGGACAAACTCAAAACACGGCGTAATGTGTTCACAGTCGTTAGATGTCCAGAATGCGATTTGCCAAGTAACTGAAGCTTAGAAAGTGGCCTGTGTCGCGCTTGTCGGCCAAGCTTTCCAACTTGTATTAATTGGATGGTTGGCGGGACCACCGTTTATCGGCTTGAGCGCTGAGCCAGACTTACTTGGCTTCGTCCACCATCACAATGGTCTTTTGTTCTACTTCTTTGGCCACGGCAGCTAGACTTGCATCGGTTGACAGCGTAGCCAGCATTTGCTCGGGTTTGATCAGTCCAATCTGGGTCTTGCCTTTTTCGGTGAAGACAGAAATCCTGCAAGGCAGTGCCATGTTCAGTCGCATGTCGGTGGCCAAAACCTTGGCCGCTTGGGCTGGATTACAGACCTCAAACACCCGACATTGTTCGTCAAAGCTGATGCCTTTGCTGCGCAAGGTTGCGCCCAGATCATGAATATGCAATACGCCAAACCCGTTGCGCTTGACCGCTGCGTCCAGGTCGCTTGAAGCTTGCTCGAAAGATTTCTCGGTTTGAACGATGTAATACATGGTGTGACTCCGAATGTGATGAGGGCTCAGTGTGGCAATTGACTGTTTATACAACACGGGGCCAGCCAACGCCCATCTTCTTGTCTGTGTTGCAACGCGCATACTTTGACAGTCAGGGGCTGATGATGCGACGGCTTTGAGAAAAGGCAAAAAATGCAGTTTTACAACAGAAAGAGCCCCTCTGATCGGCCTGTTTGCAGCATCAGAGCCGAAGGACATCACCACAGCGGCTCTTTGCTCGGGTACCGCAGCATCATGCCCACGTCAGGAGGCAAAACCATTCCGAAAAGGTGTCTTTCCGAGGGTTTTTACCGATTTTTGGGACCAGGTAAAAGCGCGATACTTCCCCGGTTCAGTTTGGATTTGAGTCTTTTTTTAGTCTCCCCGACGTGGCGTGATCTGATTTTGTAGTTTAAATATCAAGAATTCGCGTCTGAGGGCTTTAATTTTTATTCAATTGCTGAATTTATCCATTTTACATAAATAATATTTAAAATAAAATAAATTACCGGGGTTGATATTATCAAGTATTGAAATACATTCAATACTTGATTAAACAACTATAGTCGTATTTCATACATCTAAATATATCAAGGATACATGATGAAAAAAAGTATAGCTTCAGTAATAGGATTCCTGTTACTTTTGAGTTTTAATTTTGCGCATGCTGATACATTCCGCTGGGTTACCTACAAGCCACAAGGTGCACCTGATGCGCAAGCACGTTCCACGCAATGGTTTGTTGACGAGTTTGCAAAACGTACAGGCGGCAAGCATAAAATACAAGTTTACTGGGGTGGATCGGTTGCCAAGGCAGGTGAGATACCAGATGCGTTGCAATCAGGGACGGGTGATTTTGGCGACATCGTGACGCCATATTTTATGGATCGATTCCCATTAAATAATGCAGTGGGTTATTTTTTACCCCAGCCAAATGGCGTAATGAAAATTGCAGAGCTGCTGAGATCCTGGAATCAAAAATATCCCCAATTCACCGAAGAAATGACGCGTAACAATATCAAGATTGTGAGTTATCGACCGTTGGAAGATTATGGCTTGATTTGTCGGAATCCGATTAAGACAAAAGATGACTTCAAAGGTTTGCGTATCCGTTCGTACGGATCAGCTTATCCAAAAATCATTGAGGCCTTAGGTGCCACCCCTGTTTCCATGAAAACTGAAGCCACATATGAAGCACTTGAGAGAAAAATATTAGACTGCACTCCGATTGGAATCTCCCTGGCGCGCGGTTGGAAATATGATGAAGTTGCGAAATACTATATCGACTTCCCATTTGGTGCTTCTTTTGGTCACCTGGTTTCAATGAATCTCAAAACGTATCAAAAACTCGATACGGCCACTAAAAAAGTAGTGGATGATCTGGGCCTTGAATACACCGGCGTATACAACAATATGCTTGAGTCCGATGCTAAAAATGTCGTTGAACTCTGGAAAAAAACAGGTGTCAGCATGATCCATATCGATATGGGCGACATGAAGAAAGTCATTGCAGATCCCGGCATCCAGGCACTGCGAAAAAAATGGGCGGATCGGGCAAGATCTCTTGGAGTAGATCCTTCTCCGATGATTAATGCACTTCAATTCTAAATACTTAACATAAGTGAATAAGCACGCCGCTGAAAAGCCGGCGTGCTTATTTTTTGAGATGATCATATGCTAGAACGCGTCAATCAGGAAATGGGTAAGGTTCTTCGTGGCTTTGGACTCGTGGCCGGTTGTTTGACATTTGGTGTCATGCTGCTCGTGGTTGCGAATATCATCGCCAGGTTCGTTTTTAATGCCCCTATAGGCGGGACACTAGAGGTGACGGAGTCGGCATTAACGATTCTCATCTTTTTATCCTTGGCCATGACCCAACATGAAGGTGGGCATATCAAAGTAACCTTAATCATGCGCCGCACTTCCGAAAAAAGTATACGTATCGGAAATATCGTTGCGGCATTCTTGGGTAGCCTATTCTTTGCATGGGCGACCTATGCTGCTTGGGGATTGTTTGTGAAGTCTTTGATGATGAATGAGCAGGAATGGGGGTCCATCATATTTCCTGTTTACCCGGTAAAGTTTGTTATTTTCCTTGGGTTGTTACTGCTATCCCTTCAGTTCCTTTTGGATGCCTTTATGTTTTTAAGACGACCTGGTCAAGGAGATCAACGATGAGCACGATGTTGATTGGTTTGATTGGTGTCGCGGTACTTTTCGCTGCGATCTTACTGGGCGTGAATGTCATGGTTGCGCTGGGCTTGGTGGGGGCTTTAGGCTTGTTAAGTATTGTCGGATTTGATGGTGCAACGTCAATGTTGTCCACCATTTTTTATGACACTACCCACAGCTTTCATTTCGTCGTCATCCCATTATTCTTATTGATGGGCTATTTCGCAATGTCGGCAGGACTCGGTCGCGACATGTTTGAAGCGGCGAATAAATGGTTGGGTAATGTCAGAGGCGGCCTGGCTATTGCCTCAACGATCGGGGCAGCGGCTTTTGGCGCTGCATCGGGATCAAGTGTGGGAACAGCCACAGTATTTACAAAAATCGCATTACCTGAAATGCTAGATCGTGGGTACGACAAAAGTTTAGCCTCAGCGTCCATTGCCATAGCAGGTACCTTGGCTGTGATGATTCCGCCCAGTGCCCTGGTGGTGGTGTATGGCATATTAACTGATTCAAGTATCAGTGGCTTATTGATCGCTGGAATTATTCCAGGGATTATTTTTGCAGTATTGCTTTGCATTGCCACTTATATCAATGTGTCAAGGAACCCCCATCTGGCGCCCATGACCTACCTTAAAACATCTTGGGTGGAGCGCTTTTATTCTCTGCGCCTGGCGGGTCCTTTGATGTTGATCGTCGCCTCTGTGATGAGTGGCCTGTACTTGGGCGTCTTCACACCAACCGAGGCTGGTGCCGCCGGTGCTTTTTTAACCCTGTTGTTAGCGTTGATTCGGCGGCGAAGTCTAGCTGCCATTCATCTGAAGCAAACATTACTTGATACTGTCAGAGCGACTTCTATGATCTTCGGTATCATTATTTGTGCGCTTTTGTTTTCAAGATTTTTGGCAATTTCTGGATTAAGTATTGCAATGGGTGATTTTCTCACATCACTCGAGGTTAATAGATGGGTGGTCGTGTTTTTAATCACGGTTATCTACCTGGTGTTCGGAATGATGATGGATGCACCTGCACTACTGGCCATTACCTTACCCATTACACATCCTGTGATGATGCAGCTCGGCTTCGATCCAATTTGGTTTGGTATTTTTGTGGTGTTGTTAGCAGAGATCGGGGCTGTTACACCACCGGTCGGGATCAACTGCTTTGTTGTACAGGCAGCATCAGAGGGGCGGGTGGAACTTGAGGATATATTCCGGGGTCTTTTGCCTTATATTTTCGCAGGACTTGTGATGTTGCTTCTCCTGTGTGTATTTCCCGAAATCGCAACTTATTTACCTTCTAAGATGAAATAGTAAAGAGATGAACCAAATTTCGTTATCGACAACATTGAGCCCCATGGTTTTACGCACCTCCTTGACCTCTCCTTTTGGGCGCAAGGTACGCATTGCTGCTGAAGTACTCGGGATATCTGATTTGATACGTGTGGTGCATGCAGACACGCTGGATCCTGAGGACACGCTCAGAGCGCAAAATCCTTTAGGGAAGTTGCCCACGCTGTTGCTCTCAAACGGCCAATCTATTTTTGATAGTCGGACGATTCTAGAGTTCTTTCATGAATCTGTTTCAACGTCGACACTACTGCCTACGGATCCTGTTGAAAGAGCATTGATGCGAACGCAAATAGCTTTATTTGATGGCATCACCGACGCTGCGCTGTTGTTGGTTTACGAGACGCGATTCCGTGATGCTACAAGTTACTCAGACCGCTGGTTAGCGCACCAAAGAGGGAAAATATTAAGAGCATTTGAAAAAGTCAAGGAGCAACTGCCTCCAACATCTTTATCAAGCGCATCTTCTATCTCCTTGGTTTGTGCACTTGGATATTTGGATTGGCGTGAGCCCATTACTTGGCGGTCTGATTATCCGATGGTGGCTGATTGGCTGAACCAATTGTCAGCGTTAGAGCCCGCTGTTGCCGCTACTGCAGTCCCTGTTTAAAGTGATTTAATGATGCGTTATATCCCACCTAAGGTTGAAGATTACTCCGACAGACAGAAGGAAATTCACAACACGATTGCCAATGGTCCACGGGGCCAGGTTAGGGGTCCATTAGCCTTGTGGTTACACCGCCCTGAGTTGGCCGCGAAGGCGCAAGATTTGGGCAGATATTGCCGTTACGAATCCTCGCTTGCGCCACTGCTGTCGGAACTTGCTATTTTGGTTACTGCGCGTCACTGGTCTGCTGAATTCGAGTGGCAGGCCCATAAACCGTTTGCGCTTCAGGCTGGTGTTTCTTTGGACATTATTGAGGCCATCCAGGAGAGGCGAACCCCTGTTTTTCAAGATCTCAAGATGGCGGTTGTGTATGACTTTTCGTCAGAGCTGACAACTGAAAAACGCGTTTCTGACGCCGTTTTTCAAGAGGCAATCGAGCGCTTGGGTCGCGAGGGCGTTGTCGATTTGACGGCTGTGCTTGGCTATTATTCCTTTGTCTCCATGACCTTGTGTGTTTTCGAAGTCCCAGCTATTTATCCAGACCAAATTGAAATGGCCTAAGTTCTCATGCCTAAGTCCGCAGATATAACTTACCACCCGCATCCTGGGCCTAGACAATTTGTTTTGCCTGCCGGTGCGTGTGATGGCCATTGCCATGTTTTCGGCCCGGTAGCGCAATTTCCCTATGCCTTGCATGCGCGGTTTCGACCCGGGGATGCGACGAAAGAGACTTTGTTCGCGCTACATGACCGTTATGGCTTTGAGCGTTGCGTCGTCGTACAGTCAGGGTGCCACGGATTTGACAACAGCGCCACGGCAGATGCTGTCGGCGCCCGCTCAGGGCGCTATGTGGGTATCGCGCTGCTGCCCCACGACGTTGCAGATGCTGACATCCTTGCGCTAAAGGCTCAAGGTTTCAGGGGTATTCGGTTTAACTACATGGCCCACTTGGATCCAGGTCCAGATCCCAAGGAACTGGCAACCTTAGCCGCCCGTTTGGTGGCATTCGACTGGCATTTGCAAATTCACATGGACAGCAGCTTCATTGAGCCGATGACGCCTTATTTGTCCAGTTTGCCGGTGCCGGTGGTGATTGATCACATGGGCCGCATTGATGCTTCATTGGGCTTAAAGCAGCCTGCGTTTGAAGCACTCAAGGCACTCATGCGTTTTGACAACATGTGGGTCAAGGTGAGCTGTTGTGAACGCGCTTCTCGGCAAGAATCCCCTTACGTGGATGCGGTCCCGTTTGCCCGTGAGTTAGTTGCTAGCTTTCCTGAGCGGGTTTTGTGGGGTACAGATTGGCCCCATCCAAACTTCAGGAGTTCACCCCCAGACGATGCTGACTTGGTGGCTCTGTTGCAAGTTATTGCGCCGACAGATGATTTGTTAAACAAACTGCTTGTCGACAATCCGATGCGACTCTATCAATTCCAAAAATAGCATTCACAGGAAAGTAATTCATGACTGGAAGACTTGAGGGGCGTGTGGCCATTGTTACGGGGGCAGGTTGTATTGGGCCTGGTTGGGGCAATGGCCGTGCAAGCTGTGTTCGCTTTGCGCAGGAAGGTGCACACGTTTTGGCAGTTGACCTGAATTTGAGTTCAATGGATGAAACCATTGAAATGGCGAAGGGCAGTACGGGCAAAATTGAACCCTATGTTTGCGATGTGACCGACGAAAAATCAGTCGAAACAATGGTCCAAGCATGTCTCGATAAATTTGGAAAAATTGATATTTTGGTCAATAGCGTTGGCGGCTCTGCCAAGGGCGGTCCGGTGGACATGTCACTGGACGTCTGGAATAAACAAATTCAATTTAATTTGTCGAGTGTGTATTTGACCTGCAGGCACGTACTACCGCATATGGTTGCGCAGGGGCATGGTGCGATTGTCAACACATCCTCAACATCGGGCCTGCGATGGACAGGCGCTGCGCAATCGGCCTATGCAGCTACAAAGGCAGCGGTCATTCAGTTTTCGAAAGTCGTCGCAGTCGAGTACGCCAGTCGTGGTGTGCGCGTCAATACCGTGGTTCCCGGGCAATTGCATACGCCCATGGTTGAGGCGCGATTAGCAGGTCAAAGAGCAGGGGGGGACGTCAGTGGGCTTTTGGCCTCTCGCCTCAAGCGCATTCCTTTAGGCTTTATGGGAGATGGTCGCGATACAGCCAACGCTGTTTTGTTTTTGGCCTCTGATGAAGCCCGTTTTATCACGGGTACTGAAATCGTCGTTGACGGCGGTATGTCCGTTAGGTGCGATTGAAAAAACGCTTGTACTAGCAGCAGGTGCAGGAGGCTACAGCAGTCGCCCTGTGAAGCTGTTCATTGCTTGAAACTGATTGTCGGGCGTCGGCCCTGATCGCTATTTGTTGGGCATACACCCGGTCCAAGCACCCAGAACGACAGTCCTGGGCACCTCGGGCCGGCTGGGCATTTGTCAGCGCTTGAGCGCGTCGTTTAATCGCCCCAGACGTCCTGAGCCGTCTCAATCACCAAGCGCAGCTTGTTGCGCTGTGCTTCGACGGCGATGTTGTTGCCATGCACCGTGCTGGAGAAACCGCACTGTGGGGAGAGTGCGAGTTGGTCCAGCGGCGCATACTTTGCTGCCTCATCAATTCGCCGCTTGAGCGCATCCTTGTCTTCCATCTGGTCGAATTTGGTTGTCACCAGCCCCAGGACGACTATTTTGCCTTTGGGCAAGAAGCGCAAGGGTCGGAAGTCGCCCGAGCGTTCATCATCGTACTCAAGGAAGTAGGCGTCCAGATCCATCTCAGAAAGCAAAGCTTCGGCGACCGGTTCGTAGTTGCCCGCGGCTGCGTGGGTACTCTTGAAATTACCACGACACAGGTGCATGGCAAGCGTCATACCGGCTGGCTTGAGGGCAACCACCTTGTTGATGAATGCCGCGTAGCGGTGCGGCAATTCGTTGGGGTCGTCGCCGCGTTGGCGTGCCGCCTCGCGCATGCGATCGTCACACAAGTAGGCCAGATTGGTGTCGTCGAACTGCACATAGTTGCAACCGGCTCGGGCAAGCGAATGCAGCTCCTCCCCGTACGCTTTGGCGACATCGTCGTAAAACGCTGGGTCGAGTTCGGGGTAGTGCTGCTTGCTGATGCCTGCTCGGCCACCTCGAAAGTGCAGCATGGTTGGGGAGGGTATGCATACTTTTGGGGTGCATCCGGGGCTGACCTGTGACTGAAGGTATTGGAAGTCGGTCAGTTGTATGTCCTTGACATGCTTGACCTTGTCAACCACGCGCATGACCGGAGGGGCTAATTCTTGGGTGCCATCGGGTTTGATGATGGTGACCGGAATATCCGTCAACACGCCGCCGAGCTGCTCCAGGAAGTCAATGTGGAAATAGGTTCGGCGAAACTCCCCGTCAGTGATGCTTTTCAAGCCCACGCTCTCCTGGAAGCGCACGATCTCGGTGATCGCGCGGTCTTCGACCTCGCGCAGTTGTGCCGGGCTTATGGCGCCCTTGGCTTGCTGCTCGCGCGCATCGAGTAGGTACTCGGGGCGCAAGAAACTGCCGACGTGGTCGTAGCGGGCTGGCAGGGGAAATGTTGAACTGCTCATGCGAATCTCCTTTGATTAGGTGTGGCGGCTCTGGTGCCTACTGGCAAGATTATGGCAGGAGGGCGCTGGATTTGATGCGCGCTTGCGTCAGCAAAATGACAAGCACGCCTTGGTTTGAACGAGTTGGTATTTGTCTTGCTAAGCTAGAGCTTCAACTCTGAACGTAGTCGCACAGAGTGAAGCAGCAGTGTGCACCATGGCCATGCGGCCTCATGTGGTGGGGTAGTACAAAATCGCGCAAGAAAAATCATAAAAACGAAACCACACCTCAATCGACAGCGCACACAAGGTGTGCAGACTAATCAGGCAGCCCCGCTTTGCGTCCGGCGGGCATCAGCTTCTTGGTGTAATCATCCTTGAAAGTATCGGGTTTCGATGGATCTGGTGCGCGGAATTTGCTCAGTTTGAACTTCGGATCCAGGCGCAATAACGCCGCCTTTGCACCCAATGGACAATCTGGGTTAAAAAGTCTGTCCCTTGAAAGAACCACTTGTTAAGCTCCGATTCCTTTGAGCCCGTTGTTGACCATGTCTTGGGCCATGCCGTGCGCGTCTACCAATGCCAGTGTGGGCGCCCTACTTTTTTTCGTAACAGCACCTGCTTGGCCTGCAGCACGCCGCTGGGCTACCACCCTGAGCAGGCGACACTGTTGTCCTTGAAGCCTGGCGATGAGCCCGACACCTGGCTTGACTGGCAGACCGAAGGCCCTGTCTACTACCGTTGTGCCAATCTTGATACCGCTGCCTCGTGCAATTGGCTGCTGCCCGTGGCCGAGGGTCAGGCGCATGCGTACTTGTGTCGAGCATGCAGGCTTAACCGCACCATTCCTGACCTCACCGATCCCAAATGCCCTGACAACGGCAAACTCTGGGGGCGCATTGAGTTGGCCAAACGGCGCCTGGTGTCAGCGCTGCTGGTGATGGGCTTGCCTGTGGCTTCGCGCGAGACCGAAGATACCGAGCGCGGACTGATGTTTGATTTTTTGCGTGCAACGGACAGCGCGCCAAAGATCATGACTGGCCACCACCAAGGGCTGATCACGCTCAATATCACAGAGGCTGATGACGCCAAGCGAGAATTCACCCGCCAGGCCCTGAACGAGCCCTATCGCACTTTGCTGGGGCATTTCCGCCATGAAGTCGGTCACTATTATTGGGAACGGCTGGTGACTGACTCGCCATGGTTAGAGCCCTGTCGCGCCTTGTTCGGAGACGAACGCCAAGACTACGCGGCCAGCCTCAAGGCGAACTACAAAAATGGACCAAGACCGGACTGGCAGCAGCACTTTGTGAGTTCTTATGCCAGTGTGCATCCGTTTGAAGATTGGGCCGAATGCTGGGCGCATTACATGCACATGCGCGACACAGTGGATACCGCAATGAGTTTTGGTCTGAACATTGACGCCGACCAATTGGAGTTCACCCCCTTCACAACGGATGCTTTGTACCAGCCAGACCATCCTGAAGCGGCACGTTTCTTGGCATTTGTGAACCGTTGGCTGCAGCTGACGCTGCTGCTCAACGGCATGTCACGTGCCATGGGTCAAGCTGACTTTTACCCCTTTGTGCTGGCCAATGAGGTGGTGACCAAACTGCACTTTATTCACTTGCTTGTGACTGACCAGCGACCGCACAGCGCGGCAGCTCGTTCTCTTGTACAAATATAAACACAATCTGAAGGGCAAGGGCAAGGACAGCAAGCCCATACCAACGCCAAGGACCATGCGGCAAAGCCGGGCCCAGTGCGTGGTTAACGGCTTTTTGTGATCCCCAAAGTGGACTTGAATCTCTTCACAGCAACAACACCGTGGCCAGACCCAGAAAGGCAATGAAGCCGATGACATCGGTCACGGTGGTCAGTATCACATTGCCAGCCAGTGCTGGATCGATACCCAGGCGATCGAGGATCAAGGGAATTGCCAAACCGGCCAGTGCGGCACACAGCAGGTTGATCAAGATGGCAGCCCCCAGCACGCTGCCAAGGCCCCAGTCACCAAACCAGGCGACGGCCAGCAGGGCGACGACAACAGCCCACAAGACGCCGTTGAGCATGGAGATG
>CAWUSQ010000053.1:0-2636 GCA_963925275.1 uncultured Rhodoferax sp. | reverse complement strand
AGAAATTTGTGTTGTAGCTGTAGCCGTTGTAGGTCCCCGCCACCCCATTTGCGCCCGCTATTTGCTGCAAAAATCCCAGGTTATTCGATGCTTTGATGTGATTTACGATGCTTGGGTACGTAATGAAGGAGTAGGCATTGACCGCAGTCCACTCGGTGAAGTGACAAGAAGTACACGCGTAGCCGGGAGCTCGATAAATGTCTCCGCCCTCGGCAACCGTCTGCCCCCGTGCCTCACCCACACCCAAAGCCAAGAACACCAACGCGCAAGCCAGCATCAGCCACGCGCGGCCAGCGCTTTTTGTCAGCTGATTCAGCCATGCAAAACCCATTCTTAACCCTGCATTAAAAAAGTTAAAACCTTTTAACACGCCGCACATACTTTTAGTTAACAGTTCGCGGCCGAGATTCTAAGTGTTTACCCTAGTGTTGCGTGCTACGGCTACGCTGCCAGCTCGACGGAAACAGCTACTGAAACGCCACCTCGGCAAAGCTGCGCAGTTTGCGGCTGTGGAGTTGTTCGACGCCATGCGTGCGCAGCAACTCCAAGGCGCGCATACCAATGCGCAGGTGCTGGTCAACACGTTCGCGGTAAAAATGGTTGGCCATGCCAGGCAGTTTGATCTCACCGTGCAGCGGTTTGTCGCTCACGCACAGCAAAGTGCCATAGGGCACCCTGAAGCGAAAGCCGTTAGCAGCGATGGTGGCACTTTCCATGTCCAGCGCCACAGCGCGGCTTTGGCTAAAGCGCCGCTGCGGCCCGTTGTCGGGCAGCAGCTCCCAGTTGCGGTTGTCGGTAGAGGCCACGGTGCCGGTGCGCATCACGCGCTTGAGCTCAGCACCTTTGAGTTGCGTGACTTCAGACACAGCAGACTCCAGCGCGACCTGAATTTCAGCCAGCGCGGGTATGGGCACCCACAGCGGCAACTCTTCATCGAGCACGTGGTCTTCACGTACATAGCCGTGCGCGAGCACGTAGTCGCCCAGCTGTTGCGTGGTGCGCAGGCCCGCGCAATGGCCCAGCATGATCCAGGCGTGCGGGCGCAGCACCGCAATGTGGTCGGTGATGGTTTTGGCATTGGCCGGCCCCACGCCTATGTTGACCATGGTGATGCCGCTGCGGTCTGCGCGCACCAGGTGGTAGGCAGGCATTTGCGGCAAACGCGCAGGCGCCGTGCCCAGTTCGTCACCCGCTTGCGCTGCCAGACCTGCGCGTCGGTGCATTTGGTTGCCCGGCTCTACAAACGCCACGTAGGGGCTCGCCGCATCTGCCATGGCCGCGTGCCCCATGGCAATGAACTCATCAATGTAGAACTGGTAGTTGGTAAACAGCACGAAGTTCTGAAAATGCTCAGGCGCCGTGCCGGTGTAGTGGCGCAGCCGCTGCAAGGAATAGTCCACGCGCGGCGCAGTGAACAAGGCCAAGGGCTGGGGCTCACCGGCCTTGATCTGCACGGTGCCGTTGGCAATGCCGTCGTCCATGGCGGCCAGGTCAGGCAGGTCAAACAAATCACGCAGGCGCTGGCGCCGCTCGGCGTCCAGGTGACCTTCTAAATGCTCATTGTCTGCAAACGAAAAGTGCAGCGGTATGGGCTGGTGGCTGATGCCGATTTCCAACTCAACGCCGTGGTTATTCACCAGCAAAGCGAATTGCTCACGGTAGTAGCTGGCAAACAGGTCAGGGCGCGTGAGCGTGGTCTCGTAACGCCCAGGCCCGGCCACAAAGCCGTAGCTTAGGCGCCGGCTGGTATCTGTTGGCTTGCGCGCCACGGTGTCGGTGTGCATGCGCACATAGGGGTAGCAGGCACGAACCCGCTCTTCAAACGGCTCACCGGCCACATAGCGTTGCATGGCCGAGCGCAGATGGGCGACGGCCTCGTTGTACAACTGCTGCGCATGGGCCAAGGCAGCGTCAGCATTTTGAAAGCGCACAGGCGCGTGGAAGGTGGGTGCGTAAGTCATGCTTCATTGTTCCACGCTTGTGTGTCCAACGCATGACAGCCCTGGCGTTGGGGCTGCCACTGTGATGCGGACCAATTGGTGAAAGAATACGGCCATACTTGGCGCTATCAGCGTTTTTTGGTCTGGTCAAAAGGCAATGCCAGTTTGGCGTGCAGACCAGGCCTATTCACCTCTTCACTTAACCATGCTGAAATTCACCAGTTGCCAACCCATTAGCCAGTTTTCAACGCCGCAGTCAGCGCACCTGCTGACCGGCATTGTGCGGGGTTATGAGCGCGAATGCTTGCGCGTCGACGAGGCTGGGCAGCTCGCACGCACACCACACCCGCTGGCGCTGGGCTCCAAACTCACCCACCCATGGATCACAACCGACTACGCCGAAGCGCTGCTGGAGTTCATCACGCCGCCCTCGGCCGAGCCGCAGTTTGCCTTGTCTTTTTTGACCGATGTGCACCGGTTTAGCGCCCAACAGTTAGACCATGAGGTGCTTTGGGCGGGCTCCATGCCTTGCAAAATTGGCGCCGACGCCGATATTGCCATTGCCGACTATGGCGTCTCGCACACGGCACGCTTCAAGCAGGCGTACCGCCAGGGCTTGAGCCTGCGCTACGGGCGCGCCATGCAAACCATTGCCGGCGCACACTACAACTGGTCGCTTCCAGAAGCGTTTTGGCT
>CAWUSQ010000052.1:0-8044 GCA_963925275.1 uncultured Rhodoferax sp. | reverse complement strand
ATCTTTCAAGCCAATCAAAGCGTCTGACATGATGGTGTCGCGGCCGGGTCCGGGATGGTCACGAAAGGACTTCATTGCGTCGACAAGAAACTGTTCTTGTTGGTGTGCCAAGCGGGGAACCTGATCACGGCCACTGTAGCTTGGCAAATGGCAGCTACCGCACAGCGCTTGACCAGCAAGCGTTTGGCCACGTTGGTAACGCGCAGCGTCAACAGGGCCGCTTGCACGAGGTGGCGGCGTCTGCTTTGAAAAGTAGACGGCCAAGGCGGTGAGTTCAGGGTCCTTCATGCCATCGAGCATGCCCTTCATTGCAGGAATGTCGCGCAAGCCCTCTCGGATCAGCACCAACTGATTTTCCACAAACACCTTGGGTTGACCCGCTAAAGAGGGGAAAGCTGGGTTTTGCGAAACGCCTTGTGCGCCATGGCAGGACGTACACAAAGCCAATTTTGGTGGTGTCTGAGCCGTGGCTGGGTTGCAGGCCATGAAGAGACAAAGCGCAGCAAAGGCGTGGTACAGCTTTGGGGGTAAGAAAGGGTGATGGTGTGTCATGGCTTATTTCACGATAGGAAAAAAGCAGGGCGCCGAAAAGGCGCCCTGCATGCAGTCTATTCAAACAGACTTATTTTTTATACGAGATGCGGTAGATCGCGCCGAGTTGCTCGTCAGACACGAGCAGTGAGCCATCGGCCATCTGCAGAATGTATGCTGGGCGGCCCCAGAAGGTGTTGGCAGCATCGTCCTTGAAACCGGTCATGAAAGGTGTGACCTTGGCATTTTTGCCGTCGTTACCTGCCTTGACCACCACCACGTCGAAGCCGATTTTTTTGGTACGGTTCCAAGAGCCTTTGCGAGCGATGAAAGCGGCGTTCTTGTATTCAGCAGGGAACATGTTGCCGGTGTAGAACTGAATGCCCATGCCCGCGGCGTGTGGGCCCATGAGGGCGACTGGTTTGGTCACGCCATCACAAGGCTTGTCTTTCTTGATGTCCGGGTCAGCGATGGTGCCTTGATGGCAGTAGGGGAAACCAAAGTTCTCGCCCGTCTTGCTCAAGCGGTTCAGGGTGTCGTTGGGGGTGTCGTCACCCATCCAGTCGCGGCCGTGGTTGGTGAACCAGAGCTCTTTGGTGACTGGGTGGAAGTCAAAGCCAACGCTGTTGCGCACGCCGGTGGCAATCACCTCCATACCCGAGCCATCAGGGTTATAGCGGCGGATTTGTGCGTATTCAGGCGAGGGCAGTTCGCAAATATTGCACGGTGCGCCAAAGGGAACATACAGCTTGCCGTCTGGACCAAAGCGAATGTACTTCCAATTGTGGTGCTGCAGTGGTGGCAGTTTGAACGCGGCAGTCAAGTCAACTGGCGCAGCATTCGGATTGGACTCGATCCCGTCAAAACGCAGCACCTTGTCAATGGCCATCACATAGAGGCTGCCTTTGTTCATGACGACAGCAGGTTGGACCAACTTGTCGACCACGACGCGGCTGCTGCGCTCTTTGCCGTTGTCAGTAATTTCATAGACACGACCGAGTGAGCGGGTGCCGGCGTAAATCTTGCCGGACTCACCTTGTGACATGGCGCGGATGCCAGGGGTACCCGTAGACCAGATCTCGACTTTGAAACCTGCTGGCAGTTTAAGTTTGTCGACTGGAATCTCAGAGGCTGGCGTTGCGACGTTTTTTCCAGGGTTGGGGGCCAGTGTGGACTTGGCCATGGCAGCGGGCATACCCTGCTTCCATGAGGGAGGAGGTGCGCCAGCAGGGGCTTGGGCAAAAGCCTGACCCATAAAAATGACCATCAAAGCGCCCATTAAGGGCGAAATTTTCAGCATGAAAGGTCTCCATTGAGTTATAGATCAAATGATCGGATCGGATGCTAGCTGAGGCTGGCCCGCTTAAGACCTAGGGTTTTCACTTATTTAAGTCCGAACGAAGATCAGATTTGGCTGCTGGTGCATTTGCTGTCGCACCACCAAATACGCTTGTCTTTTGCATGAGGGCTCGTGCGGGTCATGCGTCAATGCATCGACGCGGGATGAAATGCCTTGCAAGGGTGACACCAACAGAAGTTGATCGTTGTTGATTCTTTGACCACACTTTTTTCCCAAAAGAGATTGGAGCAACAGAAAAATTAAATCTTGTCGATAAAATGACGATTTGTCGTCGTTTCTGGTTTTCTGGCAGCTCAATACGTAAAATGCACTCCCTGTGCGCGCTCATGCAGCAATCTGGCTGAAGAGCTAAAAAACAGGTTTGGGGCTTGTTGACATGGGTGATAGCAAACAATGCACGCAGCCGATGTCCAATGTGGGGTTGGCAGATCGACCTTAAGTGCCAGGTGCGCGAGTGAATCATTACCAACGGGATAATTTGTGCTGAACAAAATTTTTACACGCGGCTTTTTTCGGGTTGAGAATCTGGTGCTTGTGCTGGCGGTCTCTTGCCTGGCGATTTTGGTGGTGCTGCCAGTTGGGTCTTTGCTGCTGTCAGGCTTTTGGGGGAAGTCTGGGTTCACGCTTGAGTATTTTGAAGAGGCGTTCTCAAGCCGACTTTATTTAATGCCTTTGCTGAACTCCTTGCTCCTTGGCGCATGGACGGGACTCTTCAGCGTGATCATCGGCCTGCCTTTGGCTTGGGCGGTTTCCAGAACCAATATGCCGGGAAAAAAGCTGGTCATCGCAACCGCGACCCTGTCTTATTTGGCGCCCCCATTCCTGACCGCCATCGCCTTTGTCAACCTGTTCAGCCCCAATGCGGGTATTTTGAACGTTTTATTCAGAGATGTGCTGGGTCTTCCTGGGTTGACGTTCAATGTCTTCTCGATGGCAGGTTTGGTGCTCGTCACGGTGCTGCACACCTTTCCATTTATATTTTTATTGGCCAGAAGCGCGCTGCAGTCGGTCGATGCATCATTTGAAGAAGCCGCCCAGATATTGGGCGCGAGCAAATTGCGCACAGCACTTTCCATCACCGGGCCACTGGTAGCGCCCGCGGTTTTGTCGGGCACTTTGTTGGCCTTTGTGAATGCGATTGCACTGTTTGGATCGCAAGCCATTATTGGCCTGCCAGCCCGAATCGTCACCCTGCCAACCAGAATCTATTCACTCTTTGATTACCCGCCTGAATATGGCTTGGCGTCGGCCTTGTCTTTGTTGTTCATCATCATCACCATTACCGCGCTGTACCTGCAAAGAAGCTATTTGGCTCGGCGATCCTTCATTACCCTGGGCGGCAAGGGGTCGAGGCCACAGCTGATTGATCTGGGTCCTTGGCGCTGGCTGCTTTTTGGTTTTGGCGTCCTTATCTTTCTGGTTGCCATCATTGCCCCGTTTGGCACCTTGATTGCTGTCTCGCTATCGGATTCATGGGGACTTGATTTCTGGAAAGGGCTGACCTTTAAACACTACAAGTTCATTATTTTTGACTACGATGTGACGCAGCGTGCCATCGTAAATAGCTTGTATTTGGCAACCTTGGCGGCGTCTTTTGCGATCCTGATCGGCGGCTTGGTGAGCTGGATTGACCTGAGAACCACCTTGCCTGGGCGCAAGGCGCTGGACTACGCGGCCTTGGTACCCTTGGGACTTCCCGGCATTGTGATGGCGGTGGCGCTGATCCGCTTCTGGTTGCAAATGCCCTTCGTGCTGTATGGCACTTTGACCATATTGTTGCTGGCTTATATCGGCCGTTATGTTCCATTGGCCGTGCGTTCAAGCAATTCAGCCTTGCGTCAGGTTGATCCTTCACTTGAAGAAAGTGCGCAAATTTTGGGCGCCAAATGGTCGCAAGTGATGCGGCACATCACCTTTCCGCTGATCCGCCCCGGTCTTTTTGCTGGCTGGCTCTTGGTTTTTGTGCCGGTCGTGCAGGAACTCAGCGCCTCTATTTTGCTGTTCAGCTCAAAAACAATGACCTTGGCTGTGGCTGTCTATAACCTGTATGAAACAGGCTATACCGAACCAGTGGCCGCACTGGCAATGATCAACATGTTGATCATTGGTTTGGCGATGTGGCTGGCCTATCGCCTCGGCGGTAGTGGTCTCGGAAAAATCTAATTGGAACTATCAATATGGCCTCTATCACCATCCAAAACTTGTCGAAATCGTATGGCGAGCACTCTGATGTGCCCGCCGTTAAAAACATCAATATCTCGGTGCCGAATGGGACTTTTTTGACCTTGCTGGGGCCAAGCGGCTGCGGTAAGACGACCACGCTGCGCTTGATTGCAGGCTACATCAAACCAGACGCAGGCGAGATTTTTGTGGGGGAACGCCAGGTTTCATCGGCGACTTCGGTGGTGCCACCAGAAAAACGTGGCATGGGCATGGTGTTTCAAAATTACGCCATCTGGCCTCACAAGACGGTATTTGAAAACGTGGCGTTCGGCCTGAAGCTCAGGCGCCATTCAAACGCAGAGGTTGCGGAAAAAGTTCAGAATGCGCTGTCTCAAGTGGGCCTTACGGGCTACGACAAGCGCTACCCCAATGAACTCAGTGGCGGGCAGCAGCAGCGTGTTGCGTTGGCCCGAAGCCTTGTCGTTGAGCCAGAGATTTTGCTGCTGGACGAGCCACTGAGTAATCTGGACGCCAAGCTGCGCGAGAAAATGCGCACCGAACTCAAGGAGCTGCAGCGCCGCACCGGCATCACTTTTGTTTACGTCACCCATGACCAAGCCGAGGCCTTGGCTTTATCTGACCAGATTGTGGTGATGCAGCGCGGTGAGATTCAACAAATTGGCACGCCTTATGAGGTGTATGAAAAACCTGCTAACCGCTTGGTTGCCGATTTCATGGGCTTGATGAACACCTTCGACGGCGAGATTGAACCTAGCGGTCAGGGCAAAGCCATCATGACGATTGAAAATGGTGTTTCCATAGAGGTTGAGGCGCCTGCAAAACTTAGCGCCAAGGTGAAGGCCGAGCTGGTGGTGCGGCCAGAAAATATTCAATTGGTAGCAGCAGAATCTGGGCAGTCAAAGCTCAAAGGAATCATTGCCTCCTACACATTTCTAGGCAATATCATGGAGATCATGGTCAAATTGCCATCGGGCCATGAAGTTCGAGTGCAGTCACATCCGCTCAATAAGTTTCAGGTTGGGGACCAGGTTGATCTGGTGATCAATGGCTCATCCGTTTCCGTATTTATTTGATGCTGGCTTGTTAATTATTTTTACAGAAGGAGAAACCATGCGTTCTATTTTCAAACCTTTCCAAAGTGACAAAAAAATGCATGCTCGAAGCCACTCGTGGCTGAGCAAAATTTTGCCTGTCTTAATTGGTAGCTCCATGTTGGCATCAGCGGCGTTGGCGGCCGACGCCGTCGATATGGCGGCGGCAAAAAAAGAAGGCAAGGTTGTCTGGTACACATCGACACCGATCAAGCAGGCCCAGCAAATTGCCAACTTGTTTGAAACCAAAACAGGCATCAAGGTGGAGCTGTTCCGCTCAGGCGGCTCGGCCATTTTGCGTCGTTTTAATCAAGAGGCAGAAGCTGGACGCATTGCAACCGATGTGTTGACGCACTCAGATCCGGCTGCAGCAGCGAACATGACCGAAAAAGGGCTGTTCGTGCCTTTCAAGCCCGAAGGGTTTGACATGGTTTCTGCCGTTGCCAAAGATGCCGATGGCAATTGGGCAGCGCAGCGCCTGAACGTGATGACCATTTATCTGCGTGCTGACAAGATTGCGGCAGCCGACCGTCCCAAGAAATGGGAGGACCTGCTGGACCCTAAGTACAAAGGCAAGATGGTCATGACCGATCCTTCGTTTACCTCATTGCAGGTTTCTGTTGTTGGGACCATCTCGAAGGAGCGCGGCTGGGGCTTCTATGAAGGTCTGCGCAAAAATGACACCATGATTGTGCGGGGCAACCAGCAGGTATCGGACATGATTAAAAAGGGCGAGCGCTTGATTGCAGTTGGCGCACTTGACTCTTACGCAGCCGCGGATCGCAAGGCCGGCCATGATATTGAAACCATGTATCCCAGTGACGGTGTGTTTGTGATCCCGTCACCAACGGCCGTGGTCAAGGGCTCGCCAAACCCCAATGCGGCCAAGCTGTTTGCAGCCTTTAACCTGAGCAAAGAAGTTCAAGAAATATTCCCCAACTCTGGTGGATATGCCGCTCGCTCTGACATCAAATCGCCAAAAGGCAGCCCTGCTTACAGCGACTTAAAGGTCATCCCCATTGACTACAAAGACCTGGAAAAGCAAGGCAGCGGCATCAAGAAGAAATTCAACGCTGTTTTCCAATAATCGATAACACATCAGAGGCCTGTGGCGCTGGGCTGCAGGCCAGGTCAATTCAGTCGTTTTTCATGTGGCCTGTTTCAACAGGCCACACTAACTGTATATAAGAGGTGTTTTTTGCGTATCGCTACTTTTCAATTTAATGGTCGGCGCCATGTTGGCGTGGTTGACGCACAAGGGCAAACGGTCACGCCGTTTGCCATGGATGCTGATGTGGCGCGGCGCGGCGCCCTCAGCCTGATCGAGCACGGTAATGCGGCCTCGCTGCCTTTGGCTGGCGCACCACTGCCGCTGAGCCAAGTTACCTTGGAGGCACCCATTCCACTGCCTCGGCGTAATATTTTTTGCGTTGGGAGAAACTACCACGCGCACGCCAAAGAACTGGTGGCCAGCGTCTTCAAAGACAACAGCTCGGACGTGGCGTCCTGGCCCATCGTGTTCAACAAAGTCCCTGAATGCGTGGTTGGGCCAACGGCCGACGTGCATTTGCCAACCGGCATTTCAGACCAAATTGACTACGAATCCGAGTTGGCTGTGGTCATTGGTACGGGTGGGCGCAACATTTCGCGCGACGACGCCATGAAGCACGTCTTTGGCTACACCATCATCAACGATGTCACCGCTCGGGACGTGCAAATTCGCCATCAGCAATGGGATTTGGGCAAGTCGTTTGACACCTTTTGCCCCATGGGCCCATGGCTGGTTACGGCCGACGAGCTCGATGGCAACCACACCCGGGTACGCGGCTGGGTTAACCAAGAATTGCGCCAGGATGCGCGCACGGAAGACTTCATCTTTGATATCCCCACGTTGATCGAAACCTGCTCGCGCGGCATCACCCTTTACCCTGGGGACATCATTGCCACAGGCTCACCTGCGGGTGTTGGTATGGGCATGAAACCACCGCAGTATCTCAAAGCTGGTGACGTGGTGCGTGTCGAAATCGACGGCATCGGAAGCATTGAAAATCGCTTCGTCTAAGAAGGCACGAGGCGGCTGGCCAGCTGGCCGCTTCAACTAATTTATTTGAATCATCTGGAGTTTTTATGAGCAACGTGACGTGGTCTGGTGGAACTGAGCACTGGACAAAAAAAGGCGATATCAACCTGTTTTTGTGGGAAAAAAAAGCTGCTCCTGATGTGCCTTTCCAGGGCACCATTTTCTTCATCCATGGCTCATCGATGGCTTCACAGCCAACCTTTGATTTGTCGGTGCCTGGTCGTCCGTTTTCATCGGCCATGGACTGGTTTGCAGCACACGGTTACAACACCTGGACCATGGACAACGAAGGCTATGGTCGTTCTGACAAGCACCGTGACATCAATTTTGACATCAGCAATGGCGCTGACGATATTGCGGCTGGCAGCGACTACATCATGCAAAAAACCGGCGTGAAGTCGTTCTTGATGTACGGCATTTCTTCTGGTGCATTGAAGGCGGCCTTGTTCACCCAGCGCCACCCCGAACGGGTTGCCAAACTGGCGCTGGATGCGTTTGTTTGGACGGGTGAAGGCAGCCATACCTTAGAGCAGCGCAAGAAAAAGCTGCCCGAGTTTCTGGCCCAAAACCGCCGCCCCATTGACCGTGATTTTGTGCACAGCATTTTCAAGCGCGATCATCCGGACACTGCGGATGCAGCCACTGTGAATGCTTTCGCAGACGCCATCTTGACGCTGGACGACTCCATGCCCACCGGCACCTACGTGGACATGTGCTCCAAGTTGCCACTCCTGGATCCTAAAAATATCCCCGTGCCGACCATCATTTTGCGTGGCGAGTACGACGGCATTGCCGGCA
>CAWUSQ010000051.1:0-6877 GCA_963925275.1 uncultured Rhodoferax sp. | reverse complement strand
AGGCCTTGGCCGAACCACCGTACTTGGCCGCCAACACCGTGGTGATGGCCGCCGTCAGCGTGGTCTTACCATGGTCAACGTGACCAATGGTGCCCACGTTCACGTGGGGCTTGGTTCGTGCGAATTTTTCTTTTCCCATTTTCAGACTCCGAAAAATAAAGGACTATCAAACAAAATCAGCGTCAACCAGCATCAACCTGACTGACACAAGCACCATGAATGGTGCCCATTCCGGGAATCGGACCCGGGACCTCTCCCTTACCAAGGGAGTGCTCTGCCACTGAGCCAAATGGGCAAAATTCCTACGCCATTGACGACTGGAGCGGGAGACGGGAATCGAACCCGCGTCATTAGCTTGGAAGGCTAGGGTTCTACCATTGAACTACTCCCGCCTTCAGCTGAACACTTCAACCTAACAGCGCCCTGCACTTCAGCGTCAATCAAATACAGCACTGGTGGAGAGGGCTGGATTCGAACCAGCGTACTCGTAAGAGGGCAGATTTACAGTCTGCTGCCATTAACCACTCGGCCACCTCTCCACGGTGAACGCGAGATTATGCCATTGTTTTCACGGCGTTGCTATCGGGCAGGTTTCAGAAAAATGAAAATGCAGCCCGCACATCGAAGTCTTTTTGGCCTGTTTGCGCGAACCAAGCAGCCGCTTGAGAGAAGTGCGCACAGCCCACAAACGGGCGAGGCGCCCGTAGCGCCGACAAAGGCGAGGGGTGGTTGGCCGTCAAAACCAGGTGACGGGCCTCATCGACCAGCGTGCGCTTGCTTTGGGCGTGTGCACCCCACAACATGAAAACAGTGGGCACAGCGCTGGCCGACACCTTGCTGATCAAGGCATTCGTCAAAACCTCCCAACCCTTGCCGGCATGGCTGGCAGCTCGCCCTTCTTCCACCGTGAGGCAGGTGTTGAGCAACAACACACCACGCTGAGCCCAATGCACCAAGCTGCCTGCGCCCTGTGGGAAAGTGGGCAGCGCCAGCCTTAAGTCGCGCTGCAACTCTTTGAAGATGTTGCGCAAGGACGGCGCAATGGCAACACCTCGCGCCACAGAAAAAGCCAGTCCTTCGGCTTGCGCCCGCCCATGGTAGGGATCTTGACCCAGAATCACCACGCGCACAGCCTCAGGCGGCGTCAGACTCAAAGCCCGCAAAGGCTCTGGCGGAAAGATCGCTGCACCCTGCAGTAAGCGTTGCTCCAAATAAGCCAGCAGCGCGCGACCATCCGCACTGGCAAAAAACCCGTCAAGCACATCCTGCCAGCCGCTGGCTACCGGCCAATGAACTGGATCTGCCGACTGCAGCTGTTGCGACTCAGGACCAAGCCCGTCTAGAAGCAGCTGCACCGCGGCGCTCAGGCAAACAACGTGGCCATGGTCTCGCCTGGCTCAGGCGTGCGCATGAAGGCCTCACCCACCAAAAAAGCCTGCACACCAGCAGAGGCCATGCGCAACACATCTTCACGGGTATGAATGCCACTCTCGCAGACCAGCAAGCGGTCTGCTGGCAGGCCTTGCATCAGCGTCAAGGTGGTGTCCAGCGACACCTCAAAGGTTTTCAGGTTGCGGTTGTTGACACCCACCAAAGGGGTTTTGAGCTTGAGCGCGCGCTCAAGCTCTGAGGCATCGTGCACCTCAACCAACACAGCCATGCCCAGATCGTGCGCAATGGCTTCAAAACTTTGCATCTGCGCGTCATCCAAACAAGCGGCAATGAGCAAAATCGCATCCGCACCCATGGCGCGTGATTCATAGATTTGATAGGCATCCACCATGAAATCTTTGCGCAACACGGGCAAATGGCAGGAGGCACGGGCTTGCTTGAGGCAATCCACGCTGCCCTGAAAAAACTGAACATCGGTCAACACCGACAGACAAGCGGCACCGTGCTCGGCGTAGCTTTGGGCGATGTCCGCTGGAATGAACGCTTCGCGCAGTACGCCTTTGGACGGACTGGCTTTTTTCACCTCAGCAATCACCGCGGCCTTGTTCACCGCAACCTTGGCGCGCAGCGCACCAATAAAGTCTCGGGTCAGCACGCGACTTTCAGCGTCGGCACGCATGGCGCTCAATGGTTTGCGCTTGATGGCGGCCGCCACCTCTTCGCGCTTAACGCCAACGATCTTGGTCAAAATATCAGTCATGGTGCGGCTCTTGCGAGTCCTTTTTAAAAACCTGGGGGAAAAACGCATGGCGCAGCGCCAAGTCGGCCGCCACGAACAAGGGGCAGGCCCGAGCTTGCGGCCTGCCATCTGGCGTGCTGGCAAGGGCGCACATCAGGTCTGCGCCATCGCGACACTGGCTGCCACCAAGGCATGCAGCTTGGCCTTTGCCGCACCGCAGGTCAAGGCAGCCTCGGCACGCTTAACACCTTCAGCCATGGTGGGCACCACGTTGGCCGCGTACAGCGCCACGCCGGCGTTGAGCAGCACAATGTCTCTGGCCGGACCGGGCTGGTTATCCAACACACCCATCAGCATGGCGCGGGACTCTTCAGGGGTTTCAACCTTCAAAGCGCGGTTGCTGGCCATGGTCATGCCAAAGTCTTCAGGGTGGATTTCATACTCAGAGATAACGCCATTTTTGAGCTCCCCCACCAAGGTGGACGCACCCAGACTTACCTCATCCATGCCGTCACGCCCGTACACCACCAGCGCATGATCGGTACCCAAACGCTCAAGCGCACGCACCTGAATGCCCACCAGATCAGGGTGAAAAACACCCATCAAAATATTGGGCGCAGAGGCCGGATTGGTCAGCGGACCGAGCAGGTTAAAGATGGTTTTCACGCCTAGCTCTTTGCGCACGGGCGCCACATTTTTCATGGCCGGGTGATGGTTGGGCGCAAACATGAAGCCAACACCCACCTCTTCAATACAGCGTGCAATGGCCTCAGGCTTCAGGTGGATGTTCACACCCAGCGACTCCATCACGTCCGCACTGCCGCTTTTGGAGCTGACGCTGCGCCCGCCGTGTTTGCTGACCTTGGCGCCCGCTGCGGCCGCCACAAACATGGTGCAAGTGGAGATGTTGAAGGTGTGTGCACCATCACCACCGGTGCCCACGATGTCCACCAAATGTGTCGGGTCGGCCACATGCACCTTGGTAGAGAACTCACGCATCACCTGCGCCGCAGCGGTGATCTCGCCAATGGTTTCTTTTTTGACACGCAAGCCCGTGATCAGCGCAGCGATCATCACAGCTGACCACTCGCCACTCATGATCTGACGCATGATGTGCAGCATCTCGTCGTGAAAAATTTCACGGTGTTCGATGGCGCGCGTCAAGGCCTCTTGCGGGGTGATGGTTCGGGCTTGGGTCATGTGTCCTCCAAAGTTCTACAGGTCTGCAAGCAGCACTCAAACACCGTCAGCGGCAGCGCCGTTGAAGAAATCACGCATCACCGCCACGGCATGGTCAACACCTTTTTCGTCCACATCCATGTGCGTGACAAAACGGATGCGGTACAAACCATTGGCCAGCACACCCTGGGCGCGCAAATAGGGCAACAACTGCTCAGCATGCGCGCGCGCAGGCTCGGCCAGGTCCATGAAAACAATGTTGGTTTGCGGCTCTTGCACCAGCACCCCAGGCAAGCCTTGCAAGCCCTTGGCCAGTCGTTTGGCCAAGACATGGTCGTCGCGCAGGCGCTCAACGTGGTGGTCTAAAGCATGGATGCCCGCCGCCGCCAAAATGCCAGCTTGGCGCATGCCGCCACCTGCCATCTTGCGCACCCGGTGGGCTCTGGCAATGAAGGCCCGGCTGCCGCACAGCACAGAGCCGACTGGCGCACCCAGGCCTTTGCTCAGGCAGACCGAAACGCTGTCAAAGCACTGCGCCATGCGCCGCGCTTCTTCCAACACAGGGGCTCCCGTGCTGGGCGCTTGATGCGCCGCCGCGTTAAACAGGCGTGCACCATCGAGGTGACGCGTCAGCCCCCGCTTGGCAGCCAATGCAGTCGCTGCTTCAACGTAACTGTGCGGCAGCACCATGCCGCCCCAGGTATTTTCCAGCGTCAGCATGCGGGTAACGGCAAAGTGCGCGTCATCGGGCTTGATGGCTGCTTCAATATCAGCCAGTGCCAGTGTGCCGTCGGGCTGGTGCGCCACAGGCTGCGGCTGCACGCTGCCAAACACGGCAGCGCCACCGCCTTCCCAACGGTAAGTGTGGCTGTACTGGCCCGCAATGAATTCTTCGCCCCGCTGGCAATGCGACAAGATGGCGCACAAATTACTCTGCGTGCCGGTGGGCACAAACAGCGCGGCCTCAAAACCCAGCATGGCGGCCATTTTGTCTTGCAAGGCGTTGACCGTCGGGTCGTCACCAAACACGTCGTCGCCCACAGGCGCACTGGCCATCACTTCTCGCATGGCCGCCGTCGGCTGGGTGACCGTGTCACTGCGCAGGTCAATCATCTTCATGCCAAGGCCTCTTCGCGGGTTTGTAAAAAATTTTGCAGCATGGCGTGACCGTGCTCGGTCAAGATGCTCTCTGGGTGAAACTGCACGCCCTCAATGTCCAAGCTGGTGTGCTTGACACCCATGATCTCACCGTCCTCGGTCCAAGCGGTGACCTTCAAGCACGCGGGGCAACTGGCACGGTCAATGGACAGCGAGTGGTAGCGGTTCACGGTGAACTGCTTGGGCAAGCCTGCAAACACGCCCTCTTGCGTGGTCGTCATGACGCTGGTTTTGCCGTGCATCAAGGTTTGCGCGCGCACAATCTGACCGCCAAACGCAGCGCCAATGGCTTGGTGGCCTAAGCACACGCCCAAAATGGGCAACTTGCCGGCAAAGCGTTCAATGGCGGCGACCGAAATGCCCGCCTCGGCAGGCGAGCACGGCCCAGGGGAAATCACCAAACGGTCTAATTGACCTTGTTTAAGTAGGCGCTCGATGTCGTCCAGGCTGATTTCATCATTGCGCGCCACGCTGACATCCGCACCCAACTCGCCCAAGTACTGGACGATGTTGTAGGTGAAACTGTCATAGTTGTCGATCATCAATAGCTTCACAGGGCACCCCGCTTGTCTTGGGTGTTGGGGACTTGCAGCAGATGGAGGCTCACACCAGCCCCTCTTCCACCAATTCAGCCGCGCGCAACAAAGCGCGCGCTTTCACTTCGGTTTCGCGCCACTCCATCTCAGGAATGCTGTCGGCCACGATGCCGGCCGCCGCTTGCACGTGCAACATACCATTTTTGATGATGCCCGTGCGAATGGCAATGGCCACGTCCATGTCACCTGCATAGCTCATGTAGCCGCAGGCCCCACCATAGATGCCGCGCTTGGTAGGCTCAAGTTGGTCAATCAACTCCATGGCGTGCACTTTGGGCGCGCCTGTGAGTGTGCCCGCTGGAAACGTCGCCTTGAGCACGTCCATACTGTTCATGCCGTCCAGCAGCGTGCCTTCTACATTGCTCACGATGTGCATGACATGGCTGTAGCGCTCAACGCAAAAAGCGTCGGTCACTTTGACCGAGCCAATTTTGGCAATGCGCCCAAGGTCGTTGCGCGCCAAGTCAATCAACATGACATGCTCGGCACGCTCTTTGGGGTCGTTGATGAGCTCGACTTCAGCCGCTTTGTCCAGCTCAGGTGTGGCGCCACGCGGGCGCGTGCCTGCCAGCGGTCGGATGGTGATTTTTTTAGCCGCTTTCCCGTCAATCTGCACCTGCTCTTGGCGCACCAGAATCTCGGGGCTGGCGCCAACCACATGAAAATCAGACCCGTCGGCCATGGCACCACTGAAGTTGTAGTAGTACATATAAGGCGAGGGGTTGAGCGTGCGCAAGGCGCGGTACAAGCTCACCGGCGACTGGGTGTAGGGCTTTTTGATGCGCTGGCCCACCTGCACCTGCATGAAATCACCCTGCTCGATCAGCTTTTTGGCGCGGTCCACCGAAGCCAAATAATCAGCCTTAGAAAAATCGCGCACCGCCGCTTGGCTGGGTGTTGGTAGCACAGGCGCCACCTGAACGGGCTCACGCAGGCGCGCCGTGAGTGCCTGAAGCCGCGACTCAGCCCGGGCATAAGCGCCAGGCTGGGCGGGGTCGGCGTAGACCATCAAGTGCAGCTTGCCAGAGAGGTTGTCAATGACAGCGAGCTCTTCGCACTGCAATAGCAGAATGTCAGGACAACCAAGCTCATCGGGCGGGCAGCTCATTTGCAGCTTTTTCTCAATGTAGCGCACCGCGTCGTAGCCAAAATAGCCCGCCAGTCCACCACAAAAACGGGGCATATCTGGCTGCAGCGCTGCTTTGAAACGTTGCTGGTAAGCGGCAATGAAGTCCAAAGGGTTGTCATGCGAGGTCTCGATCACCTCACCCTTGTGCACCACCTCGGTCTTGGCCTGTGCGCCAAAACCGCTAGCACGCAAGAAGGTTTGCGCCGGCAAGCCAATGAAGCTGTAGCGCCCGAAACGCTCACCACCCACCACCGACTCGAGCAAAAAACTCAAAGGCGCAGGCTCGGCTTGATCGGCGCGACGCGCCAGTTTGAAGTACAGCGACAAAGGGGTTTCAAGGTCAGCAAAGGCGCTGGCCACCAGCGCCACGCGGTTGAAACCTTGGGCGCCCAAGGCCTTGAATTCGGCTTCAGAAATCACAATTGACTTTCAGTGCAAGGGCTGTTCAAGCGCCACGAGCTGTGGGCCAGAGCATAAAGCAAGCTATTTTGCATCAAAGAGGGACCGCAACGCTTGGCCTCACGCAAGCTCTGGCACGGACGCAATCACCTGCAACACCGCCTCGCCATACGCATCCAACTTGCGCGCGCCCAAGCCGCTGATGCCTTGTAAGGCATCCAGGCTGCGCGGCGCCAGGTTGGCAATGGCCGCCAAGGTGGCATCATGAAAAATCACATAAGCGGG
>CAWUSQ010000050.1:0-10883 GCA_963925275.1 uncultured Rhodoferax sp. | reverse complement strand
GCCTTCTTAGCCGGTGCAGCCTTCTTAGCCGGTGCAGCCTTCTTAGCCGGTGCAGCCTTCTTAGCCGGTGCAGCCTTCTTAGCCGGTGCGGCCTTCTTAGCCGGTGCGGCCTTCTTAGCCGGTGCGGCCTTCTTAGCAGGTGCGGCCTTCTTAGCAGGTGCAGCTTTTGCTGGGGTTTTTTTTGCGGTTGCCATATGAAACTCCTTGATCAAATTACAAAGAGCACTTTTCACAAATTAGTTTGTAAAAAGCGATTCATGGTGTTGGGCAAGACCCCAGCATCATGAATAGGGTGACACAGCACAGCACGCGCGTGCGTGCAAGTTCTGGGCTGTGAAATAGGGTGGGTCATGGAGCAGCTTATTCCCAGCTCAGTGCGCCGCCAGACTGGTATTCAATGACCCGGGTCTCAAAGAAGTTTCTCTCCTTCTTCAGGTCAATCATCTCGCTCATCCAGGGGAAAGGATTTTCCGCATTGGGATAGAGTGCTTCCAATCCAATCTGGACCGCGCGCCGGTTGGCAATGTAGCGCAGGTAAGACTTGAACATCGACGCATTCATACCCAAAACGCCGCGCGGCATGGTGTCCTCTGCGTATCGGTACTCCAATTCCACCGCACGTTCAAACAGCTCTTTGATTTCGGCCTTGAAGTCGCTGGTCCAAAGTTGGGGGTTTTCAAGTTTCAGTTGGTTGATTAAATCGATGCCGAAATTGCAGTGCATGGACTCGTCGCGCAGGATGTATTGGTACTGCTCGGCAGCACCTGTCATCTTGTTCTGTCGACCCAAAGCCAAAATTTGAGTGAAGCCTACGTAAAAGAAAAGGCCTTCCATCAGGCAGGCAAACACAATCAAGGACTTCAACAGGGTCTGATCGGTCTCCATGGTTCCCGTATGGAAATGGGGATCCATGATGGCTTCAATGAAGGGTAGCAAAAACTCGTCCTTCTCGCGAATCGACTGAATCTCTTGGTAAGCGCTGAAAATCTCACCCTCATCGAGGCCCAGCGATTCAACAATGTATTGATAGGCGTGGGTATGGATCGCCTCTTCAAAGGCTTGGCGCAATAAAAACTGACGGCACTCAGGCGCTGTGATGTGCCGGTAGGTTCCCAGCACGATGTTGTTCGCTGCCAGTGAGTCGGCCGTGACAAAAAAGCCCAGGTTGCGTTTGACGATGCGGCGCTCGTCTTCGGTCAGACCATTGGGGTCTTTCCATAGAGCGATGTCGCGCGTCATATTGACCTCCTGCGGCATCCAGTGATTGGCGCAGGTTGATAAGTATTTTTCCCACGCCCATTTGTACTTAAAAGGGACGAGTTGATTGACGTCGGTCTTACCGTTGATGATGCGCTTGTCGGCTGCATTGACGCGATGGTGTGGCTTTACCGCGCCATCGGTTTTCGCCATGCTAGACGTGGCGGTGTTTTGTAAAACCGGTGAAGGCACTGCCAGCGGCGTGGTGGACACGTCGAGAGAAGTAGGCAAACTGGCAGTAGGAGTTAAATTTTCGTCCCAGGACAACATGGTTTTTCCAATGCGTTAATTATGAGTGGAGTCGCAGCAAGCGCAAAGTGCGCGAACACTTTTCTTGGTCGTGTTGACCATATGTGTTGCGCAGTTGCATCGTCATGACCACAGAGTTCACCGATTACTGACAGGATTCACATCCTGGGTCATCGATGGCGCAGAACTTGATATCAGTGGCAGCACTGCTTGACATCTGCATTTGCGCTGCGGCCGCAGCTGCATCCAAGGCGCTCATGGCACTCATGGCACTTTGTGGCGTGGGCTGACCCGACGAAGAAACAGCATTTAATTGGCTGTTGGTCACCGTGGATTTTTCCACATGAGTGGCTGACATGGTGCGCAGGTAATAGGTGGTCTTGAGACCGCGCAGCCAAGCAAGTTTGTAGGTGTCGTCTAATTTTTTGCCCGAGGCACCCGCAATGTAAATATTGAGTGATTGCCCCTGATCGATCCATTTTTGGCGCCGCGCCGCAGCTTCGACCAACCACTCGGTTTCAACTTCGAACGCCGTGGCATACAGCGATTTAATCTCCGCTGGTATGCGGTCGATGGGTCGCAGAGAACCGTCAAAATGTTTCAAGTCCATCACCATGACATCGTCCCACAAACCGATTTGTTTGAGGTCGCGCACCAGAGAGCTGTTGATGATGGTGAACTCACCAGACAAGTTGGACTTGACAGAGAGGTTGCCAAAACAGGGTTCGATCGACGCATCAACACCGATGATGTTCGAGATGGTCGCGGTTGGTGCGATGGCAATACAGTTGGAATTGCGCATGCCATCAGCAGCAATTTTCTTGCGCAAGCTGTCCCAATCGAGCTTGGCAGAGCGGTCGACTTCAACGTAGCCGCCACGCTCTTTCTCAAGCATGTCCAGCGTGTCCAGAGGCAGCACCCCTTTGTCCCACAAGGAACCTTTGAAGCTGGTGTAACGGCCACGCTCCCGCGCCAATTCGGTTGAAGCCCAGTAGGCGTAGTAGCAGATGGCTTCCATAGACTCATCGGCAAATTCAACCGCGGCCTGACTAGCATAAGGAATGCGCAGCGTGTACAAGCTGTCTTGAAAGCCCATCAGCCCCAAGCCAACAGGACGGTGACGCATGTTGGAGTCGCGCGCTTTCTTCACGGCGTAGTAATTGATATCGATCACGTTGTCGAGCATGCGCATCGCTGTGGTGATGGTTTTTTGCAACTTGGCGTGGTCCACCGTGCCGTCTTTCAGGTGTTGCAACAAGTTCACCGAGCCGAGGTTGCAGACAGCGGTCTCAGTGCTGCTGGTGTTGAGCGTGATTTCTGTGCACAGGTTGCTTGAATGCACCACGCCGGCATGCTGCTGAGGCGAGCGCACATTGCATGCATCTTTGAATGTGATCCAAGGGTGGCCGGTTTCAAACAGCATGGTGAGCATCTTGCGCCAGAGGTCCGTGGCCTGCAGCGTGCGCGAAGGCTTGATCTCGCCGCGCTCGGCCTTTGCTTCGTAGGCCATGTAAGCGGCTTCAAAGCTGGCACCGAACTTGTCGTGCAGATCGGGTACGTCGTTTGGCGAGAACAAAGTCCACGAACCTTTTTCCATCACGCGGCGCATGAACAGATCGGGGATCCAGTTGGCCGTATTCATATCGTGGGTACGGCGGCGGTCATCGCCTGTGTTTTTGCGCAGCTCCAGAAATTCTTCGATGTCCAGGTGCCAGGTTTCCAAGTAAGTGCAAACAGCGCCTTTGCGTTTGCCGCCTTGGTTCACTGCCACCGCGGTGTCATTGACAACTTTTAGAAACGGCACTACACCTTGGGACTCGCCGTTGGTGCCTTTAATGTGCGAGCCTAAAGCGCGCACCGACGACCAGTCGTTGCCAAGACCACCGGCAAACTTCGACAGCAGTGCGTTTTCCTTGATGGCTTCAAAGATCCCGTCCAGATCGTCAGGTACGGTGGTCAGGTAGCAGCTCGACAACTGCGAGCGCAAGGTGCCGCTGTTAAACAGCGTGGGCGTGCTCGACATGAAGTCAAAGCTCGACAACACTTCATAAAACTCAATCGCACGTGCTTCGCGGTCAATCTCATTGAGGGACAAACCCATGGCCACGCGCATGAAAAAAGCCTGGGGCAACTCGATGCGTGCTTTTCTGACGTGTAGAAAGTAGCGGTCATACAGCGTCTGCAGGCCTAAATAATCGAACTGCAAGTCCCGCTCGGCTTTGAGTGCGCCGGCCAAACGTGGCAGATCAAACTGCAGCAATTTTTCGTCCAGCAAATCATTCTCGACACCTTTTTTAATGAAGCCGGCGAAGTAATCAGAATAGGCTTGCTGCATGTCAGCTTGAAGCACGTCGTGACCGATCACTTCTTTGACAACGGTGTGAAACAGCAACCGTGCTGCCACGTAAGTGTAGTCAGGGTCTTTTTCAATCAGCGTGCGCGCCGCCAGCACTGAGGCTTTATAGACCTCATCGATGGGCACGCCGTCATACAAATTGCGCAGGGTTTCTGCCATGATGGGTTGAGGCTGGATGTCAGTGCCAAGCCCCGCGCAGGCTGCCTCGATGATGCCGTTGAAATGCGCCAGGTCCAGCACCACACGCTCACCGCGGTCGATCACGTGCATGGCAGGTGCACTGGGCGCCTTGCTTTGTTTGACCTGCGCGCGTTCTTGGGTGCGTCGTTCACGGTACAGCACATAAGCGCGGGCAATCTCGTGATGGCCGCCGCGCATCAAGCCGAGTTCCACCTGATCTTGCACGTCTTCAATGTGAAACGTTCCACCGCCCGGTCGCGAGCGGATCAGCGCGCGGGTGACAGCTTCGGTCAGGGCTTCAACGGTTTCACGTACGCTGGCTGACGCTGCACCCTGGGTGCCATGAACCGCTAAAAAAGCTTTCATCATGGCCACAGCAATCTTGCTGGGAACAAACGGAACCACGGAGCCGTTACGTCGAATAATCTGGTATTGGCTTGTGATGCTGACGTTGTGCGTGTCCAGCGGGTTGAGGTTTTCGTTCGGGTACGTCGTTGTAGTGCCACGTGTGGTGTTGGATGCAGTTGTTTGCATAAGGTGGTCTTTCAAAAAAATGTGTCAGTGGCCAGGTGCTGACAGGTGAAAATACTTCGCAGAATAGGACGCAGTTTCTGGTATCTGCGCCGTGAGCTTAACACTATATCTAGTGCTTTACCACCGCTTGAACACTACTAATAGCGTATTTTTAATATAAATAGATTTATCGGCCTGCATCAATAAGCTTAGACTTTTGATAGCACGTCAACGCGGTCTGCCTTGATTTTTGGGTGTTTTTTAGCATCCCCAAAAAGCCCAATTATTTGCGCTCAGGCCTTTGTGCCCAAGGGTAAATACTGAGGTGCTAAAGCTAAACTTTTCGCCAAAACAGACCAATCAAAGCCAGCCCCGGGGTCTGTTTTTCGTCCCGGTGCGATGTGCTCGTGTCCGGTGATCGATGTCAATCGATAGTTCTGCATGATGGCCGCGCACAAGGTCGTCAAAGTTTCGTACTGCGGCGCCTCAAACACATCACCATCGAGCCCCTCTAACTCAATACCGATGCTGAAGTCGTTGCACTGGCTGCGACCTCTGTGCTCGGAAACGCCAGCATGCCATGCACGATCATTACAGCTTACAAATTGCAACAGGTCGCCATTGCGGCGAACAAAAAAGTGGGCTGAGACCTTCAATCCTTCAATCGATTGGTAATAGGGGTGTGTCAGCCAGTCCAGCTCGTTGGTGAAGAGCTCTTCAACAGCGTGACCTTCGTACTGGCCTGGCGGCAAGCTGATGGCATGCACCACGACCAAGTCAATCTTGGTGTCAGCTGGGCGTGCGTCGAAATTTGGAGACGGGCGGCGCGCGGCAAACGCGTACCAGCCCCTGTCCCAGCTTGGTGGGCCAGCGTTGGGCAATGTCTGCTCAGGTCTTGTCTGTGGCATCTTCAACTCCTGGCGGTATGGCAATGCCTAAGCGTTCGATACGGTAGCGCATCTGGCGCAGGCTGATACCCAGATGCGCGGCGGCAAGGGTGCGGTTAAATTTGGTTTGCTGCAAGGCTTGGGTGAGGATATTGCGCTCGATATTGTCCAAGTAGTTTTGCAAATCGCCTTGTGCCGCAACAAAATCTTGCCCCTCGGTGGGCGCTTGGACTGCAGTTACCTGTCGCCGCTCTGGCCTGACTTGGGGGTGCAATATGGCATGCTCCAACTGGCTCACGTCATTCAAAGCGACCATGCGGTAGAGCATGTTTTCCAATTCCCGGACATTGCCAGGCAGAGGATGGCTTGCGATTTTTTCAAGAACGGCTGGGTCGAGCGCCATCCCTGCGTGGCCTGACTCCTGCGTGATGCGCTGCAACAAGGCTTCGCAAATAGCCGCCAAGTCTTGCTTGCGCTCGCGCAAGGGCGGAATATACAAATCGATCACGTTGAGCCGGTAGTACAAGTCTTGGCGGAAATGGCCTGTTTTGACCTCGTCTGCCAGTTGCTTGTGTGTGGCACTGATGATGCGCACATCCACGCTTTCTTCTTGCGATGAACCCAAGGGCCGAATGCAGCGCTCCTGAATCGAACGCAGAAGTTTAGATTGCATGGCAATTGGCAGATCACCGATTTCGTCCAAAAACAAAGTGCCCCCGCGTGCCACTTGAAAGAAGCCCTCGCGGTCTTGCTGGGCACCGGTGTAGGCCCCTTTCTTCGCGCCAAAAAATTCAGCTTCCAGCAAGGCCTCTGGTATGGCGCTGCAATTAACAGCCACCCAAGGGCCGGCCGCACGGTGGCTGTTGGCGTGAATGGCTTTTGCGGCCAGCTCTTTGCCTGTGCCCGACTCGCCCGTGATCAGCACCGGCGCCATGCTGGCCGCAACTTTGACGATGCGGTCTCTGACCTGTTGCATGCAAGCTGATTGCCCGATCAAACGCGCCAACGCGGCGGCGGGTGCATCGCTTGCGGCATTCTCAGGCGCTGCTGACTGGGCTTTGCTTGATTTGTATTGAAGGGCTGATGCAATGACGCTGCGAAACTGTTTTAAATCCACTGGCTTGCTGAGGTAATCAAAGGCGCCTAATTTGAGCGCCTGCACCGCATTCTCAGAAGAGCCGTAAGCGGTGATCACCACGCAGCGTTCACTGCGGTTTGCTTGGTGCAGCATTTGTATCAGCGAGAGCCCCAGCCCATCATCGAGCCGCATGTCAGTGATCATCACGTCATACTGATGCGCCTCAAGCTGTAGGCGCGCCTGTGCCAAACTTTCGGCCGTGTCGACCAGGTAACCTTCGCGCAGCAGCGTCAGCTCATACAGCGTGCGCAGGTCAGCTTCATCGTCCACGACCAGAATGCGAGGGCCTGTTGGCTTGGTTTTCATGCTTGTGAAGGGCTGGTGAGAGGCGTCTGTTGAGCGCTTAGGGTGCCCATGGTGACACAGAAATCGTTGCCAGAGATGGTTTGGCCCTTGTGGGTTCGTGCCATACGCTCAAAGGAAATGAAAGCGCCATTACGCGCGCACAGTTCGCGACAAATGTACAAGCCTAGCCCGCTGGAGCGACTCTGTGAGGAAAAAAAGGGTTCAAACAGGTGTCGCTCCACAGAGGGCTCCATCGGCGCGCCGTCGCTCCAAACATGCAGCCTTGCTTGGGCCGGGTGCCGTAGGTTGGCGATGTCTGTGTGTACCCAAACGCTACCGGGCTTCTTGCTGGCATGACGCCAAGCGTTGTCCAGCAGGTTGACCAGTATCCGGCGCAGGTGTTCCGGTTCGAAGTCAACCAAAACGTCCGCGCAGTCCAACAGGTCCGGGTCGAGGGTCACACCGATCTGGTTGTGCGCTTCCCACTCCCGGCACGTTGCGGCACAAACAGCGCAAAGACTTATCGGGTTCACGCGGCGTGGCTCTTGGCCCTGTGCAACCTGTGTCACACCCAGTATGTCGTGAACAATTTTTTCAAGTCGGTGGGCGTTTTTTCGGACAATTGCGGTAAGGCGTAACTGCGTGGTGCCACTCAGGTCTTCGGCCAACAATGCGTTGGCTTGCACAATGGCTGACAAAGGGTTGCGTATTTCATGGGCAACCGCAGCTGACATGCGCCCCATGTCAGCCAATTTTTCGGTGCGAATACGCGCTTGTAATTCACGTTGATCCTTGATGAACATGACACACAGGCGTTCGCTGCCAGACGCAAGCGCTGGCGTCAATTGGGTCTGCACCCAGAGCTGGCGGGTTCCTTCGCCCGCGTGATCAATCGCAAGGTCAGCACTTTGCGCCTCTTGTTTTGCAAACGTTAAGCTCAAGATGTCCATGAGGGCTTGCCAGCCTTCTCGCTGCTTCAAATGCAGTGGTGAGCTGCCGCCCACTTGCTCATGACCCAATAAATGCTGGGTGGCTGGGTTGGTCAGTCTGACCAGGCCAAGCTCGTCGGCTACCAAGATTCCCTCACCCATCGATTGGATGACCATCGCGTTAATTTGTCGCTGAACCAGCGCTGCTTTTTTGCTTTGCTCAGCGGCAATCTCGCTATCGACCAGTTTGGTGGCTAACTGGCTGGCCAGAAAGGAGATCACAAAACAACCCGCACCAGTCAGCGCGGCCTGCAAAAAAAGACCATTGTTTATGCTCGTTGCATTCAAACTGGACCACGTGGCGTCGGCCAACAACAAGAGCGTGATGGCTGCGGCGGTTCCCATGGCCAGGGTCATGGGGCCCAAAATGGCCGTCATCAAAACCGGCAAGGCGAAAAGTGGTGCGTAATTGATGCTGGTGCTTGGCAATGCTTGAAGCACGGAGAAAGTCAAAACGTCGACACCTATCGTGAAGACCCACAGCTTGTCAAAGCCCTTGCGTAGCGCCATGGGCTTGAACAGCAGGTGTACCGCCAAGCAGGCAAAGAAATAGAGCAGGCAAAGCCCCAGTGCTGAGAGGCTTGACGTTGGCTGCATCAAGAAGATGCCACCATGGAGCAACACCAAAACCAAGCTCAGGCTGATCCGAGCGGTCATGAAGCCGCGCCATAAACGCAGCGACGCCGCAAGCGCGTTCTCAGGTGCCGTGTCGGTCTGCGCTAGCCGAGTGTCGCGCCAGGAGAAAGCTGATTCTGAGGCGGTGCTTGGCATGGCGTATCAGGTCGTGTTGCTGTGCTCAGGGCAGCTGTAGCGTCCAGGGCCGATTTGAATGGCCTCGCTGGTGGCCAAATGCACCCCGCAGTGCTGACAGGCCACCATGTCTTCAAACACATCCGTTGGTTTCTTTGTGCTCTGGCGGTTTGGCGGCGGGCGGCGTCTTGAACTGCGCACCAGCCAAACAATGGCCAAGATCAGCAAGAGAAGCAACAGCACCCTCATGTGACGCGCCCTAAAACCACTTCGATCACAAAACGAGAACCCGCGTAGGCCAGCAGCAGCAAACCCGCGCCGATGTACAAGACCCTGGTGGCGCGCTTGCCACGCCAACCAAAGCGCGCGCGACCCATCAGCAGGCCTGCAAAAGTCAGCCACGACAACATGGAGAAAATGGTTTTATGGTCGAGCTTGATGGCCCGGCTGGGTTCATGGATCCGATACTCAAAGAAAAAACCCACCAGTAGGGTCAGCGTGAGTAAGCTAAAACCAACGCCCACCAAGCGAAATACCATGCGCTCCATGGTCAACAGTGGCAAGCCGCTTTGGGCATCTGCCGCATTGCGCATACTCGCCTCCGTGCGGTTCATTACCCAGGCGTGCACAACGGCCACGGCAAACAAACCGTAAGAGGCAATCCCTAATGCCCAGTGCAGTGGCATCAATGGTGAAACAGTAGGGTGCAGCATCGAACCCGGAAAGACAAGTGCCAGCACCACGACCCCTGCGCCGGCTGCGCCTAAAAAACGTGGCGGTGATAGTTGTGGGTAAAAAATGCCTTCAATGGTGTAGACCAAGCCAACCAGCCAGGCGGTGACAGACAAGGCCGGGGCAAAGCCAAAACGCGACGGCTCGCCCCAAAGGCCCCAAGCGATCGCCAGCGCATGCAAGCTCCAAGCGATCAAGGCGCTTGCTCGGATGCGGCTGGGGGCGACTTTGGTAAACGCAGCGCTTGCGAATGCGTAAGCCAAGGCCGCGCCCACAGAAAGGCCCAAGGTCATGGAGGATGCGCCCGCTAAAATCATGCGCAGAGTTTACCGTTTTGTCCCCCGCCATGTACGCATGGCGTTTACCTACCTTCCGCTTGCCGGACCCCATACCATGGCTTCAGCCCTAACCGACAAACTATCGCGTCTTGTGAAAACGCTGCGGGGTCAATCCCGTATCACCGAGGACAACGTGGCCGATATGTTGCGCGAAGTGCGCATGGCCCTGCTCGAAGCAGACGTGGCCTTGCCCGTGGTGCGCGACTTTGTGGCGCGGGTCAAAGAAAAAGCCTTGGGTCAGGACGTTTTAGGCTCACTCACGCCCGGCCAAGCGCTGGTTTCCATCGTTAACAAGGAACTCGCGGCCACCATGGGCCAGGGCGTGGCCGACATCAACCTGGCGGCACAACCGCCTGCGGTGATTTTGATGGCCGGCTTACAAGGCGCAGGCAAAACCACCACCACGGCCAAGCTTGCCAAGCATTTGATGGAGCGCCGTGGCAAAAAAGTGTTGACGGTCTCTGCAGACGTGTACCGCCCTGCAGCCATCGAGCAGTTGAAAACCGTGACCGCACAGGTTGGTGCCCAGTGGTTTGCCAGCACGCCCGATCAAAAGCCCGTGGACATTGCGTTGGCAGCGCTGGATTACGCCAAGAAACACTTTTTTGATGTCTTGCTGGTTGACACCGCGGGCCGCCTGGCCATTGACGAAGCCTTGATGCTGGAAATTCGCCAATTGCATGCAGCAGTGCACCCGGTTGAAACCTTGTTTGTGGTGGACGCCATGCAGGGTCAAGACGCCATCAACACCGCCAAGGCCTTCAAAGAGGCACTGCCCCTGACCGGCATTGTGCTGACCAAGTTAGATGGTGATGCGCGTGGCGGTGCGGCACTGTCGGTGCGCCAGGTCACCGGTGCGCCCATCAAGTTTGCCGGCACCAGCGAAAAGCTCGATGGCCTGGAAGTGTTTGACGCTGAACGCCATGCTGGGCGCGTGCTGGGCATGGGCGACATCTTGGCCTTGGTTGAGCAAGTGACCGCGGGTGTGGACGTGGCGGCGGCACAAAAATTGGCCGCCAAGGTCAAAAGCGGTGCCAGCTTTGATCTGAACGATTTTTTGGCCCAAATCCAGCAAATGAAGCAAATGGGTGGCCTGAGCAGTTTGATGGACAAATTACCCGCGGCCATGGCCGCCAAGGCCGGCGACATGGACATGGGCCGCGTTGAGAAAGACATCAAACGCAAAGAGGGCATGATTCACAGCATGAC
>CAWUSQ010000049.1:0-8406 GCA_963925275.1 uncultured Rhodoferax sp. | reverse complement strand
AAAAAGCATGCTGGTTCCAGGTGCGCTTTTAGGAGAGGATATCGCGAAAGATACAAATGGCAATACAGCAAATATTGACAAGATTGCAAATCCTGACAATGTCTCGTTTTCAAATGCACTGGGTACGTTGTTTATCGGGGAGGATTACCGAGGCCGTCGCAGGCAAGATACTTGGCACCCCCCAAGCTGAAGCTGGAGAACTGGCTCATGCGGGAGGGTAGCGTAAAGTCACGCTTATGGGCGCTGGTGACAAGTCGGTGAGTCCCGAGAAAATGGTGTTGGCCAGACTGCGTGCAAAACGCGTATCGGTCTGAAAGACCGAATTGATTCAGTCAAGAGGTGTGGGGGTGGCCAAGGTACTCAAAAAAATCCTTCAAATAAGGCAGTCCATGTCTAAATGGATATCTGACGGACTCTTTTAGAAAGCGCTTCAGTCGATTCTTTACGCTCACTATAGCGCTCGACCAGGTAAGGCGAGATATCGCGCGTCAGAAGGGTGAACTTCACAAGTTCCTCCATCACATCAACCACCCTGTCGTAATAAGCAGATGGCTTCATACGCCCATCTTCCTCAAACTCCAAAAATGCCTTGGCAACTGAGCTTTGATTTGGAATCGTCAACATCCGCATCCATCGTCCAAGTATTCGCATCTGGTTAACGGCATTGAAGGATTGAGAGCCGCCACTGACTTCCATCACTGCCAAAGTTTTCCCCTGCGTAGGACGAACAGACCCTACAGACAAAGGGATCCAGTCAATCTGACTTTTCAGGATGCCTGTCATTGCACCATGGCGTTCTGGCGAACACCAAACCATCCCCTGCGACCAAGCTGCCAAATCACGCAACTCTTTTACCTTTGGATGTGTATCAGGTGCAGCATCGGGTTGAGGTAAATCTAAGGGGTCAAACACCTTTACCTCTGCACCCATGGCTTCAAGCAACCTGGCTGCTTCTAATGTCAATAACTTGCTGTAAGAGCGCTCGCGCAAAGAGCCATACAACATCAAAATTCTCGGGGGATGGGTTGATGGATTTTGGGGAATTAACAAGGCCTGCTGAGGTAACTTGAAGCAACGTTGATCAAGATTGGGCAATGTTTCAGTGTGCTTAGACACGCGCGCCCTTTTCATTGATGACCACTTCACCATCTTCTTTTGTAAACGCATCACGCTGTGGATTCACAAGGATATCGAGCACCGCTTCAGATGGTCGACACAACTTTGTTCCCATTGGTGTGACAACAATTGGACGATTGATCAGGATCGGATGAGCCAACATGAAATCCAAAAGCTCATCGTCAGACCAATTTACGTTTCCCAAATCCAATTCTTGGTAGGGGGTGCCTTTTTGACGAAGCACATCCCTGACAGGAGTGGACATATCCAAAATCAACTGCCTGAGTTGTTCTTTTGAAGGTGGTGTCTCCAAATACAGAATCACCTCAGGATCAACGCCTGAATTACGAATCAGTGCCAATGTATTGCGCGATGTGCCACACTTTGGATTGTGAAAAATTTTGACCATTTAGATCCCTAAATTAATTTGACTTTGAAAGGAAATGTCCCTGAATTCCACTGCTCGAAGAAGTAGGTGGGGTGAGCAGCTTTATGCAATGCCGCAAAGTTGCTCAATTTGCTTGTGGCGCAGACTGGATAAATCATGGGTCAGCAAAATGCTACCGTACTTTCCGAGCAACTGCACCGCACCCCCTGGTAAGTTGATGATCTTCACACCACATTCAATGAGGCGCTTAGTGATGTCTGCTTCTAGCGTTGTATTTGTCATATCGGTTTTATTGACTGTATTTGTAGTTGGATTATTCTGGTCTTATGTGACGGTTTGATGTCACTGGATCGCCTGCTGCTGAAAAAGCAACTTGCTAAACAGTCCCTGACCGACAAATACCAATCACCGATCAAAGACCGAGACGATGAAGCCTGAAATGCTTTATTACCGGCCATCACGCTTGACCATCAAAAAATCAGGGTCAAATACAAAGCCGAGCACTTGCGCGTTTCAAACCAGTAAAGAGAACAACGGTTGTCCATCTGCGTCTCTCACATAAAACTGTGGTCATACAAAGAGGACTACAGATGAAAAAATTTGATGCAAGCCAACTTTCGCACTTCACAGGTACCGAGCGTTACTACCGGATCAGCCGTAGGCACCTGTTGATCGATGGAACCAAATACCTGGCAGAAGAAGCCGAGTGCTTTTGGATGATGGATGCCGTGGCCAGTCACCTCAGCGAGATCGGGACAGCGGATTGGTTTGTGCTGATTCGCGTCACAGTGGAAGGCACCCGAGCCACCATGGTTTATGAAGACGGCAACGGCCATGAGCATGCCCGTCAACAAATCCCTTTTACTGACTTCCCCCTGACCGAGCAAACGCTTTACGCCTGCTGGGACGGGGAACATTGGGTGATCATGCTGCCGTGTGAGTATTGATTTCTAGTTCATCTATCAAATAGGGCGACGAAATTTTCGCCGCCCTGGTTTTGTTATTTGATTTCCCAAACTGCCAAGGAACCGCTGACTTCATAACCAGCCAACAACAGAGGCTTTCCTGTAGGGCTTTTCGCGGCGGGCACAAATTCCAAGCCCTCAGGCGAAATGTCGCCGTTGGTCATATCGGTCGTGTTCTGAAGCCACTGTACAAAAACCGGAGCTGCAGGGTTGCTCACGTCATACATCAAGATGGCGCTGGTGCGCTCCAGTGCCACGAAGGCATAGGTCTTGCTGCCAATCTGGCCGACCACCACGCTCTCTGGCTCGGGGCCTTTGTTGTCCAAGCGACCAATTACCTGGCTTTTGCTTAGCAAAGCCGTGGGCAATGTGGCGTAAGCCCGCTGCTCCAGATCAAAGCCTGAGTCAAACACCTGTGCACCTGTGGTGGCGTTGTAGATTGAGAACGAGCGGGCACCCAGCGCGTAGAGTTTTTCGTATTGGTTGTTGCTGTTTAAGCCCATGGTGCGGATTACCGTCAAACGGCCCAGCTCAAGTTCGCCTTGGAGAGTTGCTGCGTTGGGAAATGCAGTGGCGTCTAGCGTAAGGCTAGATACTCGTGCCGTTTCCGGGGTGGCCAAGAAGTCGTCGCGGTCATCACCTTCGTTGGCTGTGATGAAGTAGGGCCTATTGCCAATGCTGAAGCTGGCAATCGCGTCGGGCATGTAAATACCCAGCACATTGCTATAAGATTTGAGTGCAAACGGTGCTGTCGCGCTGACCTTGTCAGACGGCGCCAAGGCATTGACCGCCAATCCGTGGTCTTTGAAACCCAAAGCCACGATGCGCTCGATACGTGCATTGGCCAGGTCAACGATGGCCACAGCGTTGTTCTCTTGCAGCGTCACATAAGCTTTGCTGCCGTCGGCCGTAATGGTGACAGATTCGGGTTCAGCGTCGCGCGAGAAGTCATTGCCCGCAATGCCGATACGCACATCAGCCGGGAGCTCGCTGGCACGCACACCGCCGTTGTCAAAAGCGGTGAAGTCCAATGTTTGTGCTGTACTTGCAGGCGTGCCATTGGCGATGGCAATAATGGAAATGGTGCCAAGCGGATCATTGGATTTGTCGCCAGCCAGCACAAAGTTTGCGGCACCATCGATTTCCCCTTCATTCGCAATCACCAGTCGACTGCCATCAGGACTGAAAGCCATGCCGTCAGGCAAGCTGCCGACAGTGACCTTCTTTAAGAAAGTAGCATTGCCTTGGTTGTCAAGTCTGTAAAAAGCCACCACACCATCGTTAAACTTGGGTTCCGCTTTGACGGCAATGGCCAGCAAATTACCAGAGATGGCAAGAGTTTGAACTCCACCAGCTGTGAAATTGGTATCGTTGACATCTATGGCTACTTGGGTGGTAGCGCCACTTTCTAAGTTGCTGGTGGTGGCCGGGTTAGCCAACGCTGAGCTGCTCAAGTTGCGCAGGCTAATGCGCTGAAACGACGTTGGTGTACTGGCTGTGTCAACGGTTATAAACACAGAGTTGCTGGCAGTATGCATGGCCACTATTTCCGACATGCCTGCAGACACACTGTGGGCGTAGCGGCCTATCAGAGTGGCTTGGAGTGGTATTTCATCATTAGCATCGTTGCCACCGCAGGCGACCAATGTAGCCAAGGCTGCTGCAGCAATGAAAGTACGTGTTGACAAGGATTTCATAATGTTCATTCGGTTGTTGAATTTTTATTTTCTGATTTCAATGTGAAAGATTCATGACAAAGTAATCTCAACTCAAAATTATTTTTGCGAGAAAGTGTCAAAAAGTAACTTGTTGGTGACCAAGCGCGTTACCACTTGCGATCTAGCGGACTGCGGTCATACGCAGGCGAAAATCCGCCTCAAAGGCATCAGTAAATTTCGCAAAGAGTTGCCGTAATGCATGCTCATCTTGGCCGTTCTCCTGCCTTATCTAACCAATGACAAGCTGAGGGTCAATTGCTTGGCAGGCGTTTTGTGTGCGCCCATGTTCAAGTCAGACTACCAACACAAAAAGGCCGGAATCATGCTGAGCGAAATCACACCAGTTACTACCTACCATGGCGATCTGCTGGAGGCAGCGCTAGCGAGCAACGCAAAGTTCACGCTGGCGCTAGACAATTTGAATGCGTGTTGCGGGCGTGGCGCCGTTCATTGCAAAGCAGCCCCGCCAAGTCGTCAAAACAATGATCCAGATAAAATCACAACAATTTTTCAAGCAGCCCATCATCTCAATGCATCCACGCAGCCCATATCCCATTCAGCATCACTCCAGGCTCACTCTGGGCATGTGCGCGCTAATCCTAATGGTAATGCTCTTCGGCGCCTTCGTCTCTTCGATGGGTGGCGTGTCGTCACACGGTCTGGCCGAATTCGCAGCGGGCCAACACAACCTTGACGTTATTTCGGTTGATGCGCACGGACACACACACGACGACGATGACGCCAAGCCCACCTTATCGGATGCTGGTGGCGACCATCCGCACCATAGCGCAGATCACACCCACGACAAATCGCACGTACCGTCAAATGCGTTAACCGTCGCCATTTCTATGACAGCCAACCGGCCAACTACTGCTCGTCAGTGGGTAGAGCTGGTGGAGGCGTTCCGGCTGGAACGCCCTGCCATGGCTTGAGATTCCTTCTGGCCTTGCGCTACCCAAAGTAGCGACCCCTTTAATCCATTGGAATCTTCATGAACAGCTTACCTTGCGGCAGGCTGCCGGGATCGACATGTGCGATCCGGCACCACCATCTCTTACTTATGGCAGCGATTTTCATATCGCTGCTGCTCGGCGCCTCCGAAGCCCTGGCCCATGCGGTCACCCAGGGTGATAAAGGCTATATCCAGGAAATATCGGGGGTCAACTTGTTGCCCTTCGTGTATCTTGGTGCCAAACACATGATGACGGGATACGACCACCTCCTGTTTCTCTTCGGGGTGATCTTCTTCCTCTATCGGCTGTCGCATATTGGCATTTACGTGAGCCTTTTTGCATTGGGCCACTCCACGACCATGCTCTTGGGCGTCTACTTTAACGTTCAGATCAACAGCTACCTGATCGACGCGATCATCGGTTTGTCGGTGGTTTACAAGGCACTCGACAACATGGGCGCCTTCCAGCGCTGGCTGGGCTTTCAACCTAACACCAAAATTGCCACGCTGGTGTTTGGCCTGTTTCATGGCTTTGGTTTGGCCACCAAAATCCTGGAGTACGAGATTTCACAGGACGGCCTGGTGCCCAACCTGCTTGCCTTCAATCTGGGCGTTGAAATCGGCCAGTTGATGGCCTTGGCCGTCATCTTGATCGGCATGAGCTACTGGCGACGCACAGCCAGCTTTTTACGACATGCCTACACCGCCAACGTGGTCATGATGTCCGCTGGCTTCTTGCTGGTAGGCCTCCAACTGACCGGCTTTTTTGTGTCCTGAACACCCAAGGAATTTTGACCATGTACAACAGTGAAACCATGCTTCGCGCTGAACTGCCTTCCTCCAGGAAGCTGATGCGCTCAACCATCCTGGCAGCTCTTTCTGCCGCAGTCATCCTGGTGACCGTTGTTCAGCCTGCCGAATACGGCATCGACCCCACGGGGGTGGGCCGTGTACTGGGGCTGACAGAAATGGGTCAAATCAAAACCAGACTCGCGGCTGAAGCAGCCGCCGAAGCGACGGGACAAAAACCTGCGGCCGAACCGTCGATCGCAGGCATCACAGTCAGCAATCCGGTACCTGCCAGCCCTACACGCCAAGCTGCCACACCTAAAGCCACCCCGGTTGCTGCCGCAGCGCAGCCAACTTCGTGGCGTGATGAGATGCGCTTTACTCTAAAACCTGGTGAAGGCATGGAAGTCAAGATGCGCATGAAGGAAGGCGAAAGAACCGTATTCGCATGGAATGTGGAAGGTGGCATGGTCAACTATGACACCCATGGCGACAGCATCGGGCGATCGATCAGCTATGAGAAGGGACGCTCGGTTTCAACTGATGACGGCGATTTGGTGGCGGCTTTTACTGGAAATCATGGCTGGTACTGGCGCAATCGTGGCGAGGCTGATGTGCAACTTGTGCTTCGCACGCGTGGAGACTACAGCGACATCAAACGTGTCAAGTAACGCCCCGGCCGTTCGCGGCGGGTTACTGGCCTTAATGGCAGCTGCCCTCTTTGGCATCAGCACGCCGTTGGTGCAACGGCTCGGTGTTGGTCTGGGTGCCTTCAGTACAGCGGCCTTGCTTTATGGAGGCGCCGCGCTTGTGGGTGCTTTCTCCCGGCGTCCCAAGGGCATGGAAGCGCGGGTACGTCGCTCTGACGCGGGTCTGCTGCTGGCAATGGCTATCTTTGGTGCCGTCATTGGGCCGGTCGCCCTGGCCTGGGGGCTGCAATGCACCAGTGGCGCCAGTGCTTCGCTCATGCTTACGCTGGAAGCGCTTTTTACCGCCATATTGGCCTGGCGCCTCTACGGCGAAAGCATGGGCCGCCGGGTTTGGCTTGCCATGCTTTTGCTGCTTGCGGGTGGCATGGCCCTGGTATTGGATCAAGGCATGGCTGGCGGTGTGCAATTGATGGGCCTGCTGGTCGTCATGTTGGCAACCGCAGCCTGGGGTGTGGACAAAACCTTGTCGCGTGCGCTTGCCGAGCGCGACCCCAGCCAGGTAGTGATGATCAAGGCGGCGCTGGGCGCTTCCTTGACCACCGTTTTAGCCTGGTTTAGCGATGAACCCTTGCCCAGTTGGATGGCGGCATCGGGCTTGCTTGCGGTGGGGGCAACAGGGTATGGCGTGAGCTTGAAACTGTACTTGCTGGCGCAGCGCGCCTATGGCGCTGCCCGCACAGGTTCGGTATTTGCTTTTGCGCCCTTTATTGGCGCGGTATTTGCATTTGCGCTGGGGGACCGCTCAGCAGGCGGACTGATGATGATGGTGGGTGGCGTGCTGATGTTGTGCGGCGTCGCACTGCACCTCGCCGAAATCCATGGGCATGCGCACGTTCATGAGACCATGGACCATGAGCAAGCCCATGACCATTCGGACGGTCATCGGCACGCATTATCACTTGCATCATCACGAGGAAGCGCGGCACAGCCATGCGCATGTGCCAGATGCGCACCATCAGCATATGCATTGAAACCGTGTCAAACAACAAGGCAGACAGATCATGACAAAAGCGCCAGGTTTTGTGGTGGAAACTTCTCAGCCATCCGGTTTTTTGGGCAGACGGTGGCGCGGCGAAGCGCCTTTGAGTCAGCTTTATTGGCGTGACATGATGATCGCCGGCAGCGTCATCAACCTGTTCACCGGGTTCATTGCACTGATGATTGCTGCGCAGGGTGGTTATCTTTGGGTCGCCGCTACGGTGCACCTTGCAACGTTGCCTTACAACGTGTTTCTTGTCCTCGCCTTGTGGCGGACACCGGGGCGAAGCACGGTGATGACCTGGACTTCGTTGGTTTGGCTGAGCGGCGTCACGTTACTTTGAGCCGTGGTATAGCTGACTGACCGATTGACCCGTTGCTGTCTGGAACTTCAGTTGCTTAAATTTTGGTGACTCCAAAAAGGTCACTCGTGACCGACTGGAACTGGCCATCCAGATGAAGCCACTGTCTTAAATCCTACGACAGCAAACGCTGCGCTGCCGACCACCAAACGGGAAAACTGATTTTCATCGCTGGATGACTGGTTCCAAGTTTCTGGTGCCCGCGACGAACGGCCGGTTCAGGCGAAATTCAAGGTCAGCTTTCGACGTTCCGCCAATTTTCATCCGGTTCCAGTGGAAGTCAGCTTTGTGTCTTTAGCGACTGTTGCTGTACGGCGACTGCATGCAGGCGTAAGGCAGTGCTCTTTTCAAGACTGCACCCGCGCGGGCATCAAAAAAGCCCTGCAGCACGTTTTAAGTGCCGTCCGCTGGGCTGAGTAGCGAGACAC
>CAWUSQ010000048.1:0-13874 GCA_963925275.1 uncultured Rhodoferax sp. | reverse complement strand
TACCCAGGAGCTCAAAGCTGCCGCCAGAGACTGTGGCAGCTGTGGCGCTGAGGCCAGCTTCTGTTTCCGTGTACACGTCCTCATAAGAGGCCATGTCTGTTGGGCTGTAAGTAACCTCTAGATCGGCTGTGTTCACAGGAGGGTCACCCGCATCTGGTGCTGCGATCGTGATTGTTCGTTCGGTGCCCAAGAAGTCTTTGAAGGTGACAGTCACATCGCCATCACCGTTTCGTACGCCTGCACCCAAATCGACGGTGTAGGTCACAACCCCACCGTCTTCAGTCAGCGCGCCTGCTGAAGACAGCGCCACCGTGGTGGTGGTGGCGTCATCACTGATCGTCGTGGTCACGCCCTCATAGGTAACGCCAGAATAATTTGCAGCACCAGTAAAGCCGGTGGCAACAACATTGAAGGTTTCATTGTTGTCTGCATACGCGTCATCCAAGATGGGAGCATTGAATACCTGTCCCAAAGCAACTACAGGTAGCTGTCCACCCTCATAGTCATCGCCATCCGTTGCCGTACCGCCAGAAAAATCGATGGTGAGCGTGCCAGCAGGCTGCGTGGTCAAGGGTATGCCATCTGCGTCCACTGCCAGTGCAACATAGTTTGCGAAATCGCCTTCAGCAACAGGGCCAGTGTGCAAGGTGTAACCGCCGTTGCCATCAGGATCAACTGCAAATATCTTGATGCTGAGTGTAGGCAGTGGCTCAAGTGTTGGCTCAGGTGGTGGTGTTATCGCATCTTGGACAAGCGTTGGAACATCTGTTTCAGGATTGAACGCGTAGTTAAAGGCCAGTGGATCCACGCCCTCTGCAACGCGCAGCAGCTGCACAAACGAGCTGCCACCACCACCACCACCAGCGCCCAGGCCGGCTGCAGTGGCTTCCAACTCGGCGTTCAGGTCACCTGTGGTGTTGAGTGCATCAATGACGGTGCTGGCTGTGGCCGCTGGTTGCGTCAAGGCGGCGTCTTGCGCGGTGGGCCGGCCTTCTGTCTCAGCCACGTTGGCATCAAGCAGCATACTTTGGTTAGGTGCCACGGCCAGCGCCTTGCCGTCTTCCATCATCAGCTCTACACGGGCGTCGCCCACGGTTTGGATGGTTTCACCCTTTTGAAGCTCGTCACCTACTTTGAGCAGGCGGCGCGCGCCGTTTGTGGATACTGCAAAAACAGAACCTGTGCCAGTGATAGCAGCTACGGTAGAAAAAGTGGCCATGAAGCGCTCCAGTTGAATTATTGATACCGCTTGTTGGCAAAGTCCCTGGCTTTAGGGAGCCTTTCCACAATTGGTTAACTGGAGAGTAGCTTTATTGTGTGAGCGCCTATTGGACTTAAGTACAGTGTTGCTGAACTTTATTTTCTTCACTGGCCCCAATGTGCTTGGGGTGTGCCGTCTTGCAAGCGCAGCGCCTGATTTCACGCGCAGGCAGCGCGCATGCGGCTTAGATCAGTCCGGTTTCGCCTTCATCACCCAGCAAGTCGAGCCGGTTGGCCAGGTTGGCACGGGTTTCGCGGCGTTGCAGCAACTTGGCCTGGGCGGGCACCGGCAGGTCTGTGAACTGGATCACACCGCGGGTAATCAGCACGTCGACCAAGTCTTCTAGCACGCGCACCATGCCGGCGTCAGAGTCGATCAGTTCTTCAGCCGGGTTGCTTGCGTCCCCAGGGTGTTGGTTGGCCTTGGCGTTGTCGTTCATGATTTAGGCCCCGGCGCTTGGTTACCAGAGAGCAGCAGCGTGAGCTGTAAGCGGTCACGCACATCAAGTTTCTCAAAACTGCTGCCCAAGTGGGCTTTGACGGTGCGCTCAGAGATGCTCAATAAATCAGCCACTTCTTTGTTGGAGTGGCCAGCGGCCACGGCGCGGGCAACCTCTGCCTCACGGGCAGACAGCACCGACAAGGCCGAAGCGTTGTCTACCGCTTGTTTGGCTTGGCTTGCGGGGTCTTTGCGTTGATTGAGTGCGGTGCTGGTGGCAGTGACCAGGCGTTGCAGCAGTTCAGGCCCCACCCACAGGCCGCCGTGCTCTACCACCAGTGCCACTTCTTGCAACAGTGCGGGCACTGCATAGGCGTGGGTGTAGCCACGCACGCCTTCGTTCATGGCGACCAAGCCCTCTTGCGTTTGCGGGGTATTTGACAGCACCACCACACAGGCGTCAGGCTGGGTTTGAAGCACCATGGCCAGCTGCGCCTGCCACTCAGGGTTGGTGCCCAGCCAGATGATGCTGTGCGCTGCGCTGTGGCTTTTCAACCAAGCCAGCAAGGCCGCAGCGTCTTGCACGCTGCCTTCAGGAAAAGCGGCTTGCCAGCGCGCGGACACGGGTGCCGATGGGCTTTGCAGGTAGATGTGGTTGGATGTGCTCATCGTTCTGTCATCGCGTTAGATTTGGCCCGCAAAACTGGTTTGAGTAAGTAAGACAGAATGGTTTTCTTACCAGTCAATATATCAACCTGCGCCACCATGCCTGGGATGATGGGCAGTTTCGGCCCCAAGCTGGTTTTGCGGGTACGCACGCGCACATGGTAGAACGCATTGCCTTTCTCGTCCAGCACCGAGTCGGGTGAGATGCTGACCAAGTCAGCCTCCAGGCCGCCATAAATGGCAAAGTCATAAGCGGTGAATTTAACAACCGCGTTTTGGCCAGGGTGCAAGAAAGCAATGTCTCTGGGGGTGATTTGCACCTCCAGCACCAAGGCGTCATCCAGCGGCACGATCTCAAGCACCTCTTTGCCAGGTTGCACCACGCCGCCCACGGTGTTGACAAACAGGCGTTTGACGGTGCCGCGCACGGGCGACTTGATGTCGGTTTGCTTGACCTTGTCGGCCAGTGCCACGCCGCCCTCAGCCTGGCTGGCAAGTTTGCTCATGGTCTCAGACAGCTCGCGGCTCATCTCGTTGCGGCTGGTGAGTTGCACCTCTTCAATCTTGCGGCTGGCCTCCAAAATGGCAGACTGCACACGGGCAATTTGTGCGGTAGCTTGCTCACGGTCGCCGCGCAAACGCGCCACTTCGCGCTCAAGGCGCAAGACCTCAACCTCAGACACAGCACCCGTGGCAATCATGGGGCGGGTGGCGTTGAGCTCGCGGGTGGCCAGCTCCAGCCCACGCTCGGCTTGTTCGCGCCGGGCTTTGACCTCGTTGAGCTCTTGGCGGCGCTGGGCCAGTTGGTTCTCTGCAATGCTGATTTGTGCCCGCATTTCAGCCAGGCGCGATGCATACAGCCGCGCCTCTTGCGCCACCACGTCGGGCACATCCTTGAGCAATTTGGCGGTGGGGGTGAACGATGTGCCGCGTGTCAAGGCGCGCAGACGCAAAATCTTGGCCTCCAGCGCCGACTGGCTGACCCGGCTTTCTTGCAGGTTAGAGGTGAAGCGCGTGCGGTCAATGCGCAGCAGCAACTGCCCAATTTGCACCACGTCGCCTTCTTTGATAGCAATTTCTTCCACCACGCCGCCGTCCACACTTTGAATGATTTGCACTTGGCGCGTGGGGATGACGCGTGCTTCGCCTTTGGTAACGGTGTCAATCTCAGCGTAGGCGGCCCAAACAACCAGCACCACCACCAGCACAGCCACCATGCGCAGCAAACGCCTTGCGCGCAGGGGCTCTTGTTGTAACTGGGCCCAGTCGGCGTCGCTTTCCCAGTCCAGTGCAGAGGTGTCGCCCGTGGCAACTTTGCCCAGCAGTTTGTCGGTCAGCGGTTTGCTGATCTTGGCTGCACCTTTGGTTGCAGCGCCAATGGTGTCAAATGCTTTTTCGTTGAGCTCTGCCATCATGCAGCCTTTCCGATGCGGCCTTGACGCAAGGCGGTGACCACCTGGTCTTTGGGGCCGTCAGCCACAATGCGCCCGCCGTCCATGACGATGATGCGATCTGCCAAATCCAAGAGCGAGGTGCGGTGGCTCACAATCAACACCGTCTTGGCTTTGCCAAAGGCTGTGAGCTGGCGTTTAAGGTCTTCTTCACTGCTGTGGTCCATGGAAGAGGTGGGCTCATCGAGCAGCAAAATGGGCGCGTCGTTGATAACAGCGCGCGCAATAGCAACCCCTTGGCGCTGCCCGCCAGAGAGCGATTCGCCGCGCTCACCGATGAGCATGTCAAAGCCTTGCGGGTGCTGGTTGACCAGGCCGGTCAAGCCGCTGATGTCTGCGGCGCGTACCAAGTCGGCGTCATCAGCCAAGGGCGCACCCATGGTGATGTTGTCTCGCAGGCTGCCGTAAAACAGCATCACGTCTTGCTGCACATAGCCAATTTGTCGCCGCAATTCGGCGGGGTCAAGTTGGCGCAGGTCAATGCCATCAATCAGCACCGCGCCGCTGCTTGGGCGGTAAAGCCCCATGATGAGTTTTTCAATGGTGGTCTTGCCAGAGCCAATGCGCCCAAGAATGGCCACTTTTTCACCCGGCTTGATTTTGAAGTTGATGCTGCGCAGGGCAGGGTTTTGTTGGTTGGGGTAGTTGAAGCTGACGTCTTTGAACTCGATGCTGCCTTGCAACACGCCGCGGCTGATGAATTTGGCATCGGCGGGGCGCTCAACTTCTTGTTTCATCACCTCGTTGAGCGAGGTCAGGGCCGTGGCTGCCGTGTGGTACTGCACCATCAGGCCGGCCACTTGGCCAATGGGTGCCATGGCGCGCGATGCCAACATGGAACAGGCAATCAAGCCACCCATGGTGAGTTCTTTTTCGGTGATGAGGTAGACGCCAACAATCAAAATAGACAGCGTCACTAACTGCTGAACCAGCATGGTGGTGTTGGACACGCTGGCCGATAACAAGCGCAGTTGCACGCCAATGCGCGCGAGCAGGGCGGCGCTTTTTTCCCACTTGCGCTGAATCGGCGCTTCTGCGCCAATGGCCTTGATGGTCTCGAAACCCACCAAGCCTTCAATCAGGGTGGCGTTGCGCTGTGCGCCTGCGCGGTACGTGGTCTCAGCGAGCTCATGCATGCGGCCCTGCACCGACAGCGCAAACAGCAGCAAAATCAATGAACCTGCCACCAGTGGCAAGACCATGATCGAGCCGATCCAGGCGATCACCACAAAAAACAGCAGTGCAAACGGCAGGTCAATGAAGGCGGTTACGGTGGCCGAGCTGATGAAGTCACGCACCGACTCAAAGGCCCGCAGGTTCGAGGCAAATGAGCCCGCCGACACGGGGCGCTGCTCCATGCGGGTGCCCAGCACGCGCTCCATGATGTAGGCGGATAGTTTGACGTCTGCACGGCTGCTGGCCAAGTCCACAAAGCGCCCGCGCATCACGCGCAGCAACATGTCACTGAACAGCACAATGGCCAGTCCCACCGACAACACCCACAGGGTGTCAATGGCGTTGTTGGGCACCACGCGGTCGTACACGTTCATGGTGAAAAACGGCAAAGCCATGGCAAAAGTGTTGGTCAGAAAAGCGGCCAGCAACACATCACGGTAAAGCCCGCGGTTTTCGTAAATGACGCTCCAAAACCAGTGGCCTTGCCTGAGGTCTTTGACCACCGGCGTGCGGGCGTCATAACGGTAAGAGGGGCGCGCATAAAGGGCGGAGCCCAGGTACTGCGCCTGCAGGTCGGCGAAAGGCATGCTCACGGGGGCGTCGCCGAGTTCCGGAAAAATGACCTTGGCCTCACGGTGGTAGGCGTCAAAGTCAAGCAGCACGCAGGCACGGTTGTCTTTCAATAAGAGAACCGCCGGCAACAGCGCGTCATTGATTTTTCCCAGCGGTGTTTTGACAATTTGGCTGCTGAGGTTGGCACGCCGCGCGGCCCGCGCAAAAAGCGAGGGCGACAAGCGGCCATTTTCAACCGGCAGCCCAGCCATGATGGCGTCAGGCGTGGTGACATGCCCGTGGGCACGCGCCACGATCAGCAAACACTGCAGTAAATCGTCTTGGTGGCTGTTGGCCTGCGCCGGTGTTGCCGGCGCTTCGGTTTGGCTCATGAAATGAACGCTCCGTTGGAAATATTTGTCCCTGCAGTCTACTGTTAAATGCGCACCCACGAATGGAAATCATGACGGCATCGCAAACTTTGAAAGCCTCAGACCTCGAGTGAATGCCATTGAGCCCTGAAACAGTATGATTCAAATCATGCAAGCAAGCCCCCAAAAAATGCCCAAGCCGAGCTGGCTGAGCACCCTCAAAATTTACGCAGAGCCCGCCACCATGCGCATGGTGGCTTTGGGCTTTGCCGCGGGCTTGCCTTTGTTGCTGGTGCTCGGGACGCTGAGTTTTTGGCTGCGTGAAGCTGGCATTGACCGCACCACCATTGGTTACCTCAGTTGGGTTGGCCTGGCCTATGCATTTAAATGGGTGTGGGCCCCTTTGGTTGACCGCATGCCGATTCCGCTGCTGACCAAGGCCCTGGGCCGGCGCCGAAGTTGGCTACTGCTGTCGCAATTGGCCATCATGGCGGGGCTGGTGGCCATGGCGTTTAACGACCCGCAGGTGGCCTTGGCCCCTGTGGTGTGGGGTGCGTTGGCGGTTGCTTTTGGCTCAGCCACACAGGACGTGGCGCTGGATGCCTACCGCATTGAGTCGGCCGATGTCGACCGCCAGGCGGCCTTGGCGGCCACCTACCAAACAGGCTACCGGCTGGCCATGATCTGGGCTGGTGCCGGGGTGCTGTGGATTGCCGCGCGCTCGCAGGGCGAGGCTATCGGCTACCAAATGGGGGCCTGGACCACGGCTTACTTGGTGATGGCGGCGAGCATGGTGGTCGGCGTGGTGACGGTTTTGCTATCGCCCGAGCCTGTGCGCCAGCCTTTGCCGCCTGCCAAGGGGGTGAAGGACTGGCTGCGCGGAGCGCTGGTGGCGCCGTTTGCCGACTTTGTTCAGCGTTACCGCTGGCAGGCGGTGTTGATTCTGGCCTTGATAGCCACGTACCGCATCAGCGATGTGGTCATGGGCATCATGGCCAACCCGTTTTATGTAGACATGGGTTACACCAAAGACGAGGTCGCGGCTGTCACCAAGGTGTTTGGCGTGATCATGACCTTGGCTGGGGCTTTCATTGGCGGCGTGATGAGTGCGCGTTGGGGCGTGATGCGGGTTTTGATGCTGGGGGCGGTGCTGAGTTCGGCCAGCAACCTGCTGTTTGCGCTTCTCAGTGGTTATGGCCATGACGTGAGCGCCTTGGTGTGGGTGATTTCTGCGGACAACCTGGCCGGCGGCATTGCGTCTGCTGCCTTCATTGCCTACCTGTCGGGTTTGACCAATGTGAACTACTCAGCCACGCAATATGCGCTGTTCAGTTCGATGATGCTGTTGCTGCCCAAGTTTTTGGCAGGCTACTCGGGCTTTTACGTTGACCAGTTCGGTTACGCCAATTTCTTTGTGCTCACGGCGATGTTGGGGGTGCCGGTTTTGATACTGGTCTGGCTGGCGACCCGTGTCACAGCGCCCAGTGCGCAGCGCTGAGGCCGTTTTACCAAACTTTACAGCCCTCAATTGATGCGTTTAAACACCAGCGATAAACTGTGAACATGAATCAGCCCCTACTCATGATTGAAGACGATGCGCGGTTGGCGCACATGGTGACCGAGTATTTGGCCCTGTCAGGCTATACCGTGACCCACGCTGGAGACGGCCAATCTGGCTTGGATGCTTTGCAAAATGCAGCTCCCCAGCTGGTTATTTTGGATTTGATGCTGCCCGACATGGATGGCCTTGAGGTGTGCCGGCGGATCCGGGCGCTGCCCGGCCCTTTGGCGGGAACCCCGGTTTTGATGTTGACAGCCAAGGGCGACCCCATGGACCGGATTGTGGGTTTGGAGATGGGCGCTGATGACTACCTGCCCAAACCGTTTGAGCCGCGCGAACTGCTGGCCCGTATTCGGGCGGTGCTGCGCCGTCCGGGTGAGGCGGCGCAAGTGGCCTCGGGCAACCGCATGCGTTTTGGTTCTCTGGAGATCGATCGAGACGCGCGCAAGGTGAGTGTCTCGGGGCAGACCTGTGACCTGACCTCTTACCAGTTTGACTTGCTGGTGACGCTGGCCGAGCGCGCTGGCAGAGTCCTGACGCGCGATCAGATCATGGAGGCCGTGCGCGGGCGCGAGTTGGATGCGTTTGACCGCTCCATTGACGTGCACATGGGGCGTATCCGTGGAGCCATTGAAGTCGATCCCAAAGCGCCCAAGCGCATCTTGACGGTGCGCGGTGTGGGCTATGTGTTTGCGCGCCAGCAAGACTGAACAGCTGCTTGGCCGGGCGTGGCGCGCATTGGTCTTGAAACGCTGTAGGCACCTGAGCTTGCCCCATGTTTAACAAGCTCTATGTGCGCATCTGGCTGGCGGTGGTGCTGGCCGTTTTGGTGTTGACGCTGCTGGTGGGTTGGGTCTGGCGCTTGGCTGCCGAGCCGCCAGTGCGCGACTTGGAGGTGCGCAACGAAGCGGGGCAAATCATTGGACGCGGGCGACCGCGCCAAATGATGGAGCCCGGCAGGTGGCACCACAACGCTGATTTGCATGATCTGATGCGCCGCTACGGACCCTCGCGTTCGCGCGAGAACCCAGACGCCAACCGTGGTGTCGCGGGCCCTATGGGCGACATGGCCCCTGAGCGCGCGAAAAACACGGTATCCAATGTAGCGGCGTTCCTTGAGGAGCTAGAGAACCTTGATGCCACGGGTCGTTTATCGGCCACTTCTGAATTTGTGGTGCGCATGCGTGACGGGCAGATCATGCGCATGCACATGATGCGCGGGCCGCCATCGATTTGGAGTCGCCCACCGTTTGGTTTTGCATGGATGCTGGTGTGGGTGGGTATTGCCGTGGCTTTGGCTACTTATCCGATAGTGCGCAAACTTACCCGCAGGCTCGAGCGTTTGCAAGACGGTGTGCAGCAGTGGGGCGAAGGTGATCTGTCGATCAGGGTACCCGAGCGCGGTGAAGACGAGGTGGCGTTTTTGGCCAAGCGCTTTAACCATGCCGCTGAGCGGGTCGAGACCTTGGTTAAATCGCATGAGTCTTTATTGGCTTCGCAAAAATCCCTGCTGGCGAACGCCTCACACGAACTGCGCTCACCCCTGACGCGCATCCGTATGGGGCTGGAGTTATTGGGGCCGACGGCCTCGCCGGCCTTCAGGCAAGAGATTTCGCGCAACATTGGCGAGCTCGATATGCTGATTGAGGAAATTTTGCTGGCCAGCCGACTCGACGCCCGCGAGGCTGACATGGGCATGGTTGAGTCCGTGGACCTGATTGGTTTGGCCGCCGAGGAGGCCGCCCGTGTGGATGCGGAGTTGGATGTGCAGTTGGATACGCAAGTGGACGGCCTGGCGCATGCCGATGAGGGCGCGCATGCCAGTCAAGCACACGGACCTGAACTGGCCGTGCAGGGGGTTGCCAAGTTGCTACGCCGCGCCGTGCGTAACTTGCTGGAAAACGCACGCCGCCATGGTGCAGGCGAGGTCAGCTTAAGTTTGATGCGCTTAGCGGATGTGGTGCAAATTAAAGTAGGTGACCGAGGCCCTGGTGTGCCGCTTGCGCTGCGCGAGCGCATTTTTGAGCCGTTTTACCGACTGCCCGGCGCCACCGAGCGCGACGGTGGCGTTGGACTGGGCTTGGCGCTGGTCAAGTCAATTGTTCAGCGCCACGGCGGGCGGGTCTACTGCGAGGACCGTGAAGGCGGCGGCGCCAGTTTTGTGATTGAGCTGCCCTTGACCTAGGCCATGACAAAAAAAACTGAAAAATACCACCAAAATCCCCCGATCGGGGGATACACAAGATGTGCAAGTGCCACTAAAGTACATCTCACTGCTGTCACAGTAACTAAAAGCCAAACAGAGCCGGAAACAAAAAATCCGGCTGGCGTAAAGAATCCAACGACAGTTCCCTCATGGGGAACTTTTACAAGCCACCTTCGGGTGGCTTTTTTTTAGTTGTATTCAAGCCGCGTTGATGAAGCTGCCGCTCTTGCCGCCGTGTTTCTCGAGCAGCTTGACATGGGTGATGGTCATGCCGCGGTCAACGGCTTTGCACATTGGGCGGCATACCCTGGCTCAAACCTAAATCGGCACTCCTGGTCAAATCGGCGATGGCCTCAACATTTCTGCCTTCAGAACTCCCACGGCGGCACAGGCTTGCCATCAGCCAACAATCCAACCTTCGTAGCCTTGGCACTAGGCTCAGCAGCCCCATAAAGTAGCCAGCCTGCACCAAGAGTTTTCGCAATGAGAGTTAATCAGATTTTCCTATCAGCCGCACTGAAGAATGCATGCAATTCTTGGTAGGTTTCCTGAGGCGCTTGCTCAGTCGGGTAGTGACCGCAGGGCAATTCAGCCATGCGAACGATGCGTTCACAGTACTTGGGCCATTCGATGCGAGGGTCATGGTGATGGGACGTATGGCTTTTAGCCCCCCACAGTACCAAAGCCTCGGGTTGAAGCTTACGCCCCGCTTTTAAATCTGCTGTGTCCATGGGCAGATCGATGGATACGGCGGCACGGTAGTCCTCGCACACGCTGTGGATGTTCTCAGGGGTGCACACGCGGATGTATTCGAGTATCTCGTCCTCAGTGAATCCACCCTTGCCAGGGCCTTGCTTCATCAGTTTGTTGCGGATGTAAAACTCTTCATTGCCTCGCAGCAAGGTTTCAGGAAAACCTTTGGGTTGCGCCATGAACCACCAGTGGTACAAATCCATGGCCATCTGGGCTTGAATATTCTGAAACACACAGTAGGTGGGCAAGATATCCAGAAAAGCCACACGACTCACCTTGTCGGGGTGGTCCATGGCCATCCGAAATGCTGTCCTCGCACCTCGGTCATGACCGGCCACAGCAAATCGCTCAAAGCCCAATTGCTGCATCACCTCGACCTGATCTTGAGCCATCCGACGGAAGGAATAGTTCGAGTGGTCCGCCAAGCCCTCGGGTTTGCCGCTGTCGCCGTAGCCACGCAGGTCGGTGGTCACCACCGTGAAATGCTGGGCCAATAGAGGCGCAATACGGTCCCAACTCTTTTGGGTCAGTGGGTTACCGTGCAGCAGCAACAGCGCAGGGCCTGCGCCACGCCGGCGTCCCACAATATTTACACCAGGATCGGATGTGGGTAATACAAAAGAATGGTTGGAAGCGGGCATACAAACTTTCGAGACCAATAGGCAGGTGGATAGGTGCGATGGCGAACGATAGCGCACCCGAGGTCATTCGACAATCGCAATTATTCAAAAGAGACGTTGTTGCTACCGCTACCCCCACGACCATACTCACTCGCTCACTTGCCCAGCCGCCGAAACTCCCAAGGCGGCACTGTCTTGGCAGCACCACCGAGCTTCTTGCTGTTCTTGTCGGTAGCCATGTTGATCTTGCCGTATTTCAGGACTCGGTATAGCCGCAATGAAGCGCCGGTTACTTGTGTCGCGGCGGACACTGTTGTCAACCCGGGAGACCAGCCTCTCGCAATTCACTGACGAAATGCTCGAGAACAGGCGCATTTGCAACAATGCGGTAGCCTGGGAAAACAGCCAACAATTTATCGGCGACCTTACAGGCCTGATCCGTTTGGGCCAGACGAACAAGGCTTGCGATAGTGATCAGGAAAGAGGGCGTGTGCGACGGGTAAATCTGAAGCGCTCGCTTTGCAAAAACCGTTGCTTGCAGATAGTCTGCTTTCATCAACCACGCGCCCGCCTGCCCGGCAAGCGGCATGACACTCATCGGATCAAACGGCGACAGTCGCAGGGCGCGCTCAGACATCTCGATTGAGCGATCAAAATTGCCCGCCCATGTATTGATAACTGACCCATGCCCGTACGCGTGCACTGAACATGGATTGCTGGCAACCGCCCGATCGATCATTGCCAATGCCGTTTCGAAATCGCGTTCGCCGAGCGCAATGGCGATGGCTGCATGGGCAAGAGTGCTGGCATCGTCAGTGCGCGAAACCTGAACCGCTCGCGCATGACGAAGCATCAAAAGCTTGTGCGGGTCGGGCAGGCTTCCCTGCCACAGCGACTTGGCAAAATAGCACCAAGCCGCCACGCCATGCGCCTCGGCATAGTCTGGATCGAGCTCCAGGGCCTGCGCCAAAAATGCAAGCGCTGCCGTGTGGCTGTCGGGGTTTGTGTGGTAGGTGATTTGAAGCGCACGGAGATAAAAGTCATAAGCCCCAAGATCGTCAGGGCGCTTTCGTTTTACCAGTTCGATTTCGGCCTTCTTCAATGTTGGCTCAAGCGCCGCGATGACGGCTTGGGTGATCTCGTCTTGCAGCGCAAAAATGTCGGTCATGCTGCGGTCAAAACGAGCCGCCCAAATGCTGGCGCCGTTTTCAGATTGCACCAGCTGACAGTTCACCCTGACCTGGTTGACAGATTTGCGAACCGAACCCTCAAGCACGTATCTCACGCCCAGTTCTTTGCCTGCCTTTCGAATATCGGTCGCCTTGCCGCGATAGCGGAAAGCAGAGTTCCGGGCGATCACGAACAGCCAACCACACTTTGAAAGACCGGTGGTAATGTCTTCTGAAATCCCGTCTGCGAAGTAATCGTCATCGTTGTCAGCGCGCAGATTAGAAAAAGGGAAGACAGCGATGGAAGGTTTGGCAGGCAACGCCAATGAAGCTGTGTAAGCCTGCGCGGTCATGCCTATCGGTGACCATGCCCACACAATCACGGGCTCAGCCAGGTTCTTCAGGTTTTGAGGACCCATGGGCCAGAAATCCAGATCGATCTTGCGTTTTACCTGGTCGTAGACCCCGCTTGATATACAAACGCCCCCTGGGGGCGCAAGTGGCTCGATTCGGGCCGCCACATTCACACCATCTCCATAAATGTCATCACCATCGGCGATGATGTCGCCAATATTGACACCGATGCGATAGGAAATAGTCAGCTCTGGAGGTAGCTCTGCGTTATGCTGGGCCAACGTGTGTTGCAAATCAAGGGCGAAGGCCACTGCGTCCACGACGCTGGCGAACTCCATCAGCGTGCCGTCTCCCATGAGTTTGACGACTCGCCCGTGGTACTCAAGCGTCTTGGGTTCGAAAATTTCGGTCCGATGCCTCTTGACCGATGCGAGAGTGCCGGCATCGTCAGCAGCCATCAGCCTGCTGAAGCCGACAATGTCAGCCGCCAGAATGGTGGTCAGTCTGCGTTCGGCTCTTCCCTTAACCATCAATGGATCCTCCGATCGAATGGTGGCAGCAATGTTAGCTGCATTTTCAGAACCTCAGTCGGCGACCGGCACCAACTGGTATCTGCTGGCGCCAAATTTCCAGCAATCAACTTTGCTCGCAGTAACAGCGCCGACTGCCTGGGCGGCCACCTTGACCCCCAATGGCAACGACCATAAAAGCTGCATCGGGCAGCTCAGTGGCAGCAGCTATTAGAAAGATGAGCAGGTGTTTGATACGCATCTTTGCCATTATGGGGCTGCCTATCGTCAACTCTTGCAGCAGGAACTATCGTTTTGGATGGGTGGGCAAGGTAGGTCACCGTAAATGCAAAACACACAGCAAACGCCTTGCTTGGGCTTGAGCAAGGTTTTACAGAACGTGCACTCATAGAAGAAGGTGCAGCTATCCGTTGGCATGGTCTCTAGCTTGCCTTGTCCAGGGAGGTCTCTACACTTCTGGCCCAGCGTTCAGCCTCTTGGCGCGTGTTAAAGCTTTTGGTGATGTCTTGGTAACCCTTGCGCCTGACCCGCGACTGCCAGCCATTTCCATGTTGTCTTAACGATGCCATATCTGCTCCTGAGTGGGACAGAAATGGGACAAAGCCTTATTTCAGAAGAAACTCCATCGCTGATTTGTTAGCGCTTTTCAGGCCGCGTTGATGAAGCTGCCGCTCTTGCCGCCGTGTTTCTCTAGCAGCTTGACATGGGTGATGGTCATGCCGCGGTCAACGGCTTTGCACATGTCGTAGATGGTGAGCAGGGCGAT
>CAWUSQ010000047.1:0-6429 GCA_963925275.1 uncultured Rhodoferax sp. | reverse complement strand
AGCGCTTACTAGCCCATCACCTTGCTCGGCAGCCAGGTGGCAATTTCAGGGAAAACGCACAGCAGCAAGATCGCCACGACCATGGCGCACATGAAGGGGAAAGCGCCTTTCAAAATAGTGGGCAAGCGCACATCGGGCGTGATGCCGTTGATCACAAACAGATTCAAACCTACAGGTGGTGTGATCAGGCCGAGCTCCATGTTGATGGTCAAGACTACGCCAAACCATATGGGGTCAAAGCCGGCCGAAGTGATCACCGGCATCAAGATCGGCGTGGTCATCAAAATGATGGCTGCAGGCGGTAAAAAGCAGCCTGCAACCAGCAACAACAAGTTGATTGCTGCCAGGATGACCCAACGGTTGACCTGCATTCCAGCGATGCTTTCAGCCACAGTCTGTGTCACCAGCAAGGATGACATCATGTAGCCAAACAAAATCGAAGTACCGATGATCATCAACAGCATGCCAGATTCGCGCAGGGTGTCACGCAAAATCGCCCAGAGTTCGGCAAAGGTCCAGATGCGGTAAATCACAATCACCATCAACAAACACAGCATGGCACCCACACCGGCCGCTTCCGATGGTGTGGCAATGCCGCCATAGAGCGCGTACACCACACCTACGATGACGGCGATGAGTGGCAGCAGTTTAGGCATGAGCTCAAACTTTTCCTTCAAGGAATAAATCCGATCACTGTCGACCAGTTTGGTGCCGCGTTTCCAGCTCAAAAACAAAGCCCAGGCCATGAACAGGAACATCAGCATCAAGCCAGGCAGGATGCCGGCGATGAACAGTCGCCCAATCGAAGTCTCAGAGGCAATGCCGTACAAAATCATGGTGATGCTGGGTGGAATCAAGATGCCCAGTGTGCCCCCAGCTGCAATGGCGCCCGTGGCCAGGTCAGCGTCGTAGCCACGCTTGCGCATTTCGGGAATGCCCATCTTGCCAATGGCCGCGCAGGTTGCAGGCGATGAGCCTGTGAGGGCTGCGAACAAGGCGCAGGCACCAATGTTGGAGATCACCAATGAGCCGGGAACCCGGTGTAACCATCGTGCCAAGGCTTCGTAAAGATCACTGCCCGCACGTGAGGAGGCGATGGCCGCACCCATGAGCACAAACATGGGCAAAGACACCAAGGTGAAATCTTCCAGGCCCGCAAAAATGGTTTCGGGTAAAAAGTTAACTGAATTCCAGCCGTCAAAAATAACCATGAAGGCCAGGGCTACAGCGCCCAAACCAAAGGCAATGGGCAGGCCTGTTGCCAGCACCAAGAGGGTGACGACAAAAATCAAAAAACCAATCATCAATGGACTCACAGGCCCTCCTCAGGCTGCAGGCCAAACGGCAGTTGGCGCTGAAGGGCAACCAAAATCATGTCGGTGGCCATTTGCAGACACAACAAAAACAAACCAACGGGCACGGCCAGGTAGGGAATCCAAAGCCGCGCTTTCCATAAAGAAGCCGTGGTTTGACCACTGTGCCAGGCCTCTAGCCACCAAGGAACCGAGGCATAGAAAAAGAAGCCGCAAAACAACAGTGCCACCGTATGGCCTGCCAAATACAGCTTGCGTCGTGTGCTTGATCGCACCATCAATGGCAGCAAATCCACAGCGACATGGCCGCCGGTGAGCATGATGTAGGGTGAGCCTAGAAAGGTTGCTGAAAGTATCAAGAAGGTGACAAATTCGGTTTGCCAGATGGAGGACTGATCGAGCACAGCCCGAATGAACACCATCTGGCAAATCACGGCAATCGACATGACGATCATGATGGCCGCAGCCACCCCAAAAGCGCGCGATAGCGTATGAACGCCCGCCGCCCATGCGGGCAAGCATTCAGTCAGGGGCGCTTTACTTGACACTGAGCGCCTTCTCGATCAACTCCTTACCTCCGGGCACCTTCTCAGCAAATAGTTTGTAAGAGCTCTTTTGTGCCACTTCGCGCCAGGCGGCGGCTTCCTTGTCGGTCAAAGTGATGACTTCAACTTTGTTTTTCTTGTAGGCGGCGACCATGTTGTCGTCAAGCTTTTTGGACTCGGCTTCAAAGTAGGTTTGTGCTTTGGCAGAAGCATCGGTCAATGCTTTTTTCTGCGCGGCATTGAGCTTGTCCCAGCTCTTTTTGGAGATCAGCACGGGCTCGTACATGAACCACAGCGCGTTGTCGCCAGGGGCGGTCAGGCACTTGAGCTGTTCGTACAGACGGAAGGACACAAAGCTGCCGCTCGAAGTGTCGGTGGCCTGGGCCACGCCTTGTTGTAAGGCGTTGTAGACTTCGTTGGAGGGGATCGAGACGATGTTGGCGCCAGCAGCAGACCACATTTGAGCGAAAGTAGAGCCCGCCGAACGGATTTTCACGCCAGCAATATCGGCCGGCATGCGAATGCACTTGTCTTTGCCACCAAAGGCGCCAGCCAGCCAGGCATCTGCCAGCACATGCACGCCACCTTGCTCAATGATCCCTTTGATGTCTTTCATGAAGGGTGATTCGTTGATGCGCCGGGCATGGTCATGGCCTTTGACCAGACCGGGCATCAGCGTGGCGCCAAATTGGGGGTGCAAGCCAGAAGCGTAGTCCAGTGGAAGCGACGTCATGTCAATTTGACCGCTGAGCATGGCTTTCCACTGCTCTGTGGCCTTGACCAGGCTGGAGCCTGGGAACACCTTGATCTCAAGGTCAACTTTGGCGGCAGCTACTTCGCGCGCAATCATTTGCACCATTTCGTCGCGCACATCGCCTTTGCCGCCTGGGAACTGGTGTGAAGCCTTGAGCGTGATGGCTTGCGCTGCCATGGGTGCAACCAATGCAGCTGCCAGGGCGAAGGCCGAAACAGCTTTCAGGGTGCTGTTGAGTTGGGGTTTGAAAGAGCTTGTCATGGGAGTCTCCTGTTGCTAATTTGAGGTTATTTCAGACTTGCGCGGATGCACAAGACCAGCACACTTATGTGAACGCATAAGTATCTCATCGAACAAAAACAGTACTGACACGGGTTTACCCTTAGAAAAACTGTCTTTGTTCTGTCCTGCGGCTCGCAGGAACCAGTGGGTGGGTACTGGCCCTTGCCTCAGGGCTGCACGCGTGCCAGCGTTTGTTGGGCCAGCAGCAGCACGGGTGGGTCGACCATGCGCCCGTCTAGGCTGAATGCACCGCCGCCGGCGGCCTGGCTGCCCGCTACCACGCGCTGGGCCCAATCGATTTCGGCCGCGGTGGGCGAAAACGCTTGGTTCACGATCGCCACTTGCGAGGGGTGGATGCACAATTTGGCACCAAACCCACCGCGCCGGCTGCGTGCAGCGTCGCTGGCCAGTCGTTCGCTATCAGTTAAAGCGACCGTGACGCCATCAACCGCAGCGGCCAAGCCGGCGCGCCGAGAAGCCGCCACCAGCGCCAGGCGTACGGGCACCAGCTCGGTTTCGTCGACGTCGCAGGCCAGCCCCAAGTCGGCCTGAAAGTCCAGATGGCCAAACACCAAGCGCAAGACCTGCGGTGCTTGGGCCAGTTCGTCCAGAGCGTCCAGGCCAGCCAGTGATTCGATCAAGGGCAGCAGCGCGCAGCCGCTGCCCGTGACGCCAGCTACGCTGCGCAGGGCTGCACTGGATTCCGCCTTGGCCAAGACCACGCCTGCGATGCTGGGGGCATGGCCCAACAGGCTCAAGTCATCATGAAAGAAGCTGGTGCTGCTGGCATTGATGCGCACCAGCAAGCGCGCACGCCCAGCTTCGTCCAGCGCAGTGAGCGCGCTGAGCAGGGCTTGGCGCGCGCTGGCTTTGTCAGCCGGTGCCACCGCATCCTCCAGATCGATGATGACCGCATCGGCACCGCTTTGCAGCGCCTTGTTGAAGCGCTCAGGCCGATTGGCGGGCACAAACAGAAAAGAGCGTGCCCGCGCCAGCGCGTTCATGGCTGCCCCGCTTTGAGCAGGTCGCCCATGCGTGGCCAAGTCGCCACGCCCCACAGCGCTTGTACCGCGTCACGCATCTCAGTTGGTGTGGCACCACCGCTGTAGGCGGCCAAGCGCAGCGCTTTGGCGCTGATCTCGTCACGGCTCAAGGTGTTGCCTGGGTCGCCCTTGGGCTCATCCACCCGGCCGTGCAGCACGCGCCCGTCGGTGGTGGTCACGGTGACCTTGCCAATCCAGCGCGCGGGGTAAGCCTGGTCAACCTCGGCGTCGAGGGCCATCTCGATGCGTGCGCACAAGTCAAGCGTGAGCGGGTCTTGGAAATGCTGGTCAAACTCTTTCAAGCCGGCGTGGCCAAAGCGCGCCACCAGGGCCAACACCGTGCCCATGGAGAATTTACTTTGGTGCACCGTGCTCGGGTTGACCACCGGGCCCAGTACGTCAATGGCGCCTTGGTGCACATGGGTGATCACGCGTGCGAGCTGTTCAGGCTGCAACTGGTTGGCCTGCATCACCTGTAACAAGGCATCGGCTGCGGGGTGCGTATGGCGGCATGAAGCGTGGTATTTGAATGAAGTCTCCGCAGTAGCCCAGCGGCTGCCCAGCGCGGCGTTCAGGCGACTGGGGTTCGCATCGCTGGACATGCCAGCGGCCATGCCTTGTGCGCCGCTGAAGATGTCGGCAGCACCGGTGAAGCCGTCTTGGGCCAAGTAGGCGGACATCAAGCCCGCACCCGCGGCGTGCGCGGGGTGCAGTTGCTTGCTGTCAGCGCCGGTGCGCAAAAACTCCCACAGTCCAGCTGACTGGGTGCCAGCCGAGCCGAAAGCGTGCTGCATCTGCGTGGCATCCAGGCCTAGCAAATGACCCACGGCAGCTGCAGCGGCTAGCGTGCCAGCGGTGCCGGTGGTGTGAAACACCTTGTAGTGCGAACGGCCCAGAAATTCACCGACGCGGATGCCCACTTCATAGCCGGCCACGGCTGCCGTCAAAAACTGCTGACCAGTCGCGCCAATGGTTTGTGCTACCGCCAATGCGGGTGGAAACACCACCGTGGCAGGGTGAAACACCGAGCCGTTGTGCACATCGTCTTGCTCGGCCACATGCGACGATGCGGCATTGGCGATGGCTGCGAGGTAGGCGCTGGAGCGTGTACGCGTGGGCAATACCTCGGCGCTGCCTTGACCTGCCACGGGGCCCATGGACAAGGCGAAACGGGTGATGGCGTTGACGGGCCTTGCGCCGTGGCCGGCGATGGCCGAGCCGAACCAGTCGACCAGCAGGTCTTCGGTCTTGCGCACCACGGTGCTGGGGATGGCGTCAAAGCGCAAGTTGGCGGCAAAACTTGCCAGATCGGAGGTGGGATTGCGCATGGTGTACAGGTGTTGGTAGAAAAATCAAATGGCGTTGCTGGTGCGCAGACTGGCAATGTCGGTGCTGCTCAGGCCGATCTCTTGCAAGATGGCATCGGTGTGTTGACCCACTGCTGGCACTGGGTCCATGCGGTAGTCAAACGCGTTGTTGCGCCCTGGTGGCAGCAGTGCGGCAATGTCGCCCGCCTCGCTGCCCACGGCTTGCCAACGGGCACGCGCTTGGAGCTGCGGGTGTGCCCACAAACCGGCCATGTCGTTCATGCGTGCGTTGGCAATTTGTGCTTGGTCCAGCCGCGCCAAGACCTGTTCGGTGTTCAAGCCCGACAAGGCTTGGTCGATCAAGGCTTTGAGTGCCAAGCGGTTGTCGCTGCGCAAGGCGTTGCTGTTAAAGCGCGCGTCACTGGCCAGCGCAGGGTTTTGCAAGACCAGCTCGCAGAACGCCTTCCATTCGCGTTCGTTTTGCAGACCCAGCATGACGGTGCCGCCATCACCAGCTTGGAACGGCCCGTAAGGGTAAATGCTGGCGTGTGAGGCGCCAGCACGCACGGGTGGCGCAGCGCCTTCAAACGCGTAGTACATGGGGTAGCCCATCCACTCGGTCAAGGACTCCAGCATCGAAACATCGATGTGCGAGCCTTGGCCCGTTTTGCCGCGCAGCAACAGCGCCGAGAGAACGCTGCTGTAAGCGTACATGCCCGCTGCGATGTCGGCCACCGAGTTGCCTGCCTTGCTCGGGTCATCAGGGGTGCCAGTGATGGATAAAAATCCGGCTTCGCTTTGGATCAACAAGTCGTAAGCTTTCTTGTCACGGTAGGGGCCGTCATCGCCATAGCCCGATATGTCGCACACGATCAGTCGCGGGTGCTGTGCGTGCAGCGCCTCAAAAGACAGACCCATGCGCGCCGCCGCGCCCGGCGCCAGGTTTTGCACCAGCACGTCGGCTTGGCTTAGCAAGGCTTTCAGCGCGCTCAGTGCCTCGGGCTGTTTGAGGTCCAGCGTCAGGCTCTCTTTGGAGCGGTTGGTCCAGACAAAGTGCGAGGCCAAGCCTTTGACCCGGCTGTCATAAGCGCGTGCAAAGTCACCCACGCCAGGTCGCTCGACCTTGATCACGCGTGCGCCCAAATCGGCCAGTTGGCGGGTGCAAAACGGCGCCGCGATCGCGTG
>CAWUSQ010000046.1:0-2584 GCA_963925275.1 uncultured Rhodoferax sp. | reverse complement strand
AGCGCCTGTCTATCAGCCTCTGGATGAACACCATGAAACGCTGCTTACGCGCGCAACTGCGCTTTTCTTTGATTGCTAGCTGGGTATTTGTGGCTGGGCTTGGCAGCCTGCTAGCCCAAGCCCACGCCCAAGTACGCACTTTTCCAGCCACCGCACAAGTGGGCATGTTTGAAGTGCTGGCCCCGCCCTTGGTTAGCTTCAACGGGCAAGACGCGCGCTTGTCACCAGGCGCACGCATCAAGGCGGCCAACAACCTCATCGTGCAGCCCGCCAGCTTGGTGGGCCAAGGCCAATGGGCCAGCGTGGTGCGTGAGCCGCAGGGCATGCTGCATGAGGTCTGGATTTTGCGGGCTGAAGAAGTCCAGGCCCTAGGCGACAGCTTGCCGGTCACTACCAATTTTGTGTTTGGCTCACAGGTTGATCAAACACCCCGCGACGACGGCAAAACGCCGTTTGACCAACTGCCTAAATTTCAGCAGCAGTAGCGCCGCTTGGGCGCAACACTGCACGCTGGGCTTGCACAAAGCGGCCCTTTGTTTATTTCTTTATTTATTTCTATTCACGCCACGCGGTGACCGCCATGTCTAAAAAAGTATTCATTAAAACCTACGGCTGCCAGATGAACGAGTACGACTCGGACAAGATGAGCGACGTGCTGGGCGCCGCCCAGGGCTACGAGCCCACCGACGACGTGAACCAAGCCGATCTGATTTTGTTCAACACCTGCTCGGTGCGGGAAAAAGCCCAAGAGAAAGTGTTCTCAGACCTGGGGCGCGTCAAGCACCTGAAGAAAAAAGGGGTCTTGATTGGCGTGGGGGGCTGCGTGGCCAGCCAAGAGGGTGCAGCCATCATTGAGCGCGCACCCTATGTGGACGTGGTGTTTGGCCCGCAAACTTTGCACCGCCTGCCCGCCATGCTGGACGCGCGTGCTCTTAAGAACCGCCCGCAGGTGGACATCAGCTTTCCTGAGATTGAAAAGTTTGACCATTTGCCGCCAGCGCGGGTGGACGGCGCCAGCGCGTTTGTGTCGATCATGGAAGGCTGCTCGAAATACTGCAGCTACTGCGTGGTGCCCTACACCCGTGGCGAAGAGGTGCACCGCCCGTTTGAAGACATTTTGGTGGAAGTGGCAGGTCTGGCTGACCAGGGCGTGAAAGAAATCACCCTGCTGGGGCAAAACGTGAACGCCTGGCGCGGCCCCATGGGTGACACCGCCCAGATGGCCGACTTTGCCACCTTGCTGGACTACGTGGCCGACATCCCTGGCATTGAGCGGCTGCGCTTTGTTACCAGCCACCCCAATGAGTTCACGCCGTCGCTGATTGCTGCCTACGGGCGCATTCCCAAACTGGTTAGCCACCTGCATTTGCCGGTGCAACATGGCTCTGACCGCATTTTGATGGCCATGAAGCGCGGCTATACCGCCATGGAATACAAAAGCACGGTGCGCAAGCTGCGCGCCATTCGCCCCAACATGTCGCTGAGCTCGGATTTCATAGTGGGCTTTCCGGGTGAAACCGACGACGACCACGCCAAGATGATGAAGCTCATTGAGGACATTGGTTTTGACAACAGTTTCAGTTTCATTTACAGCCCACGCCCGGGCACGCCTGCGGCCAATTTAAGCGACAGCACAACGCATGCCGTGAAACTGGCACGCCTGCAAGAGGTGCAAGCCGCTATCAATGGCAACCTCAAACGCATCAGCGAATCACTGGTGGGCACACAGCAGCGCTTGCTGGTCGAGGGGGTTAGCAAACGCGACGCCAATGAGTTGATGGGCCGCACCGAATGCAACCGCGTGGTGAACTTCACAGGCCACCCGCGCTTGATTGGGCACATGCTGGATGTACACATCACCGAAACCCGCACCTTTACCCTGCGCGGTGAGGCACTGACCCAAACCTTGGAAGCGGGCACACCAGCTGGACACCCTTTTGAACGCTGACTGGAGGCCGTCATGGACAAACGCATTGCAGACTTGATTCATCAAATCAAGGCGCTCGAAGAAGACCTGATGAGCGCCTTGCATGACAACGAGACCAAGGCCAGCTATACGCTGCGTGGGAAAACCGTTGAATTTGCGCAAGAGGTGCGTCAAGCCCATCAAACAATGAAGCGCAGCCTGTTGACCTGGTTGGTGACCGACCGGCCACAAAACTTGCTGACGGGCCCCATCATTTACGCCATGATCATCCCGCTGCTGCTGACAGATTTGTTTGTGTCGTTTTTCCAGGCCACGTGCTTTCCCATTTATGGCATCAAAAAAGTCAAGCGCGGTGACTACTTTTTGTTTGACCGGCACAAGCTGGCCTATTTGAACCTGATTGAGCGCTTTCACTGCGAGTACTGCGCGTATGCCAACGGCCTGATGGCTTATTTGAGCGAGATCATTGCACGCACCGAGCTGTACTTTTGCCCGATCAAGCACGCGCGCAAAGTGATCGGCAAGCACGGCCAGTACAGCCGCTTCTTGGACTATGGCGAGTCAGACGATTTTCACGAGAAATTAGAGGCTTTCAGGCGACATGCGGGTGAGGAGCATCCCAAGAAGGCTGACAAGGCTTAAGCGGCAAAGCGGCAA
>CAWUSQ010000045.1:0-24557 GCA_963925275.1 uncultured Rhodoferax sp. | reverse complement strand
AGGCCGCCTGCACCGTCTGGGTTTTGGCGCCAGATCTGAAAGCCAATGCCTTTAGCCTTGAGTGCTTGCAAGCCGCTGGTTCGTTGCAGAGCGTCCATATCGGTCATCGCGGTGACCAAGCCCCAAAATTGCGGTGTACCCACATCGGCTGGCAGGGCCACTGGCACTCTGAGCACCAAAGCTTGCTGGCCCTGGGCGGTCTTGAACGGGCCTTGCAAGACGGGCTGGCCCGTGTTGCGCGCTTGCACCGCGTCTTCGTTCATGTTCTTACCTTCAAGCAGGTTCCAGCCCTGCACCACCTCGTTGCCCGCTGCGGGCTCGCTCAAGCTGATGATGCCTTGGGGGGCCAGTTGCAAGGTGGTGATCTCGGGAAACTGGCTTCTGACCTGCACCAAGACTTCGCCCGCTTGGCGCGCCTCGCCTCCATAAGCTTGCACCAGCATGGCCATCTGAGACGTGACCAGCTGCAGATCCTGCAAGTGCTCATTGAGGTGTTGGGTATCGACTTGGAGTTCGTGGGCGAGGTCGGCTTTGTTCTCTGCCACCACCGCCTGGCCGTAGCCCAGCAGCGCCGCTGCACCCAGCAGCGCCATGCCCACGCCCACACCCAGTCCCCACGCCCGTGCGCTGCGGTCTTGGCGTTGGCGGGCAAGCAAGAGGGCGGGCTCGGTGTCTGTGTCTGTGTCTGAGCCAAGCTGGGTGTACACATGGTGGCGCAGCAAGGCGCCTAAAAAGCCCGCCACCACCAAGCCAGCTGCGCCGCGCGAGATGGCCAAGGCCGTGGCATCGGGGTTGCCCTGCACCGCCCACAGGGCAGCAGCAGCGCTCAGTGCCAGCGCTGCAGCAGCCCAGCGCCAGGGCAGCAAATAGGCCACAGAAGCGGCGATGAGCGGCCACCCGGTGGCAAAGCGCAGGCCCTCCAAGCTCGATAAAAGCAGCATCAAAAGCGCCAGCGCAGACGCGAGCGTGCGTGCCCAAGGGGGCAGCATGGCGTGACGCGAAGTGGTGCCATCGCGAAAGCGCCAGATCAGCAAGGCCAGTAGCAAGAGCAGGGGCAGGCCGACCAGCAGTGTGGTCGTTCTAAAGCGGTGCGCGGGCAAGAGCCACGTCAGCACCAGCTCCAACACCACTTGGGACAGCACAAAGGCACCCCACAACACCAGCACCAGGCGCCCATCCAAGCGGCCACGGGCTTGCGCGGGGCTCTGGCCTTGCAGGCCTTGGTGAACGCCAGCCATGGCCATAGCGCCCATGAGCGCCATGAGCCAGACGTTGCGCAAGTGAAAGAGTGCCGGGTCTAAGGCCAAAGCACCCAGGTGCAGCGTGGTGGTGGCCAGCACCAGCAGCGGGCCCAGCACAGCCAGTGTCAGCGCACTGCGCCGCGGTAAGGCCAAAAAACCCAGCATGGCGATAACACCCACATTAGGCCAGGGTACCCAGCCATAGAGGCTAACAGCGTAGGCCATGATCAGCCAGAAGACCACCAGCAGGCCCAGCAGCGCGCCCTGCGTGATGGTCGTGCCCCGGCGCAGCAGCCAGATCAGCAGCGCCAAAAGAAGAAGCGGCGCGCTCGCAAAAAGCCACCAAGCGCTTGCCGAAGCTATTTGGTGTTTGCCGATACTGATGAGCAGCGTATTGGCAGCCAAAAGGCCCGATAAAACCAGCACGAGGATCAGCAGCACGCTGCGCAGACTCAGGGTGGCGGCCTCGGCGGCGGGGTTGGCAGGAAAGACCAACGCCCAAAGGCCTCTTCGACCTGTTCGGCTTGGCGCTGGGCTTGGGGGGCTTGGAGGGCTCGCAATAGCCTTAGATGATGACACCGTGTTTCTCCCCTTGTTATGGCGCCTTCATGGGCGTTTTTTTTAAATATATTACTACATTTATGCGTAGCTACTTATGTGTTGCTATTTTTCTTGACGGACTGGCCACCACCTCTGAGCATGCATCCCATTTTTATTTGATGGCACCCCTTGTGTGCGATGCACACCGACTCAGCCCTCAGCGCGCGCCAATGGCTAACACAAACAAGCTGATGACCAGCGCGTAGCCCACAAGCCAACACAGGCTGCGCCAAGTGGCGCGGTTGGCCACGTAGCAGGCAATGTAGGCGATGCGGCTGAGCACATACAAGCCAGCCAAGGGCGCCAAGGTGGACGCGGGCACGCCAGCGTAGGCGGCACTGAGCAGTGCTGCGGCAAAAAACGCAAAGGCCTCATGGCTGTTGGCTTGAGCGGCGTTGGCGCGGGCACGGTAGCCTGTTTGGCGTGCCAGCCACGCGCGCGGGGCGTGGTTGTCGTAGTGGTGAAAACCCCACTTGGCAATGGCCGCGCACACCAAGGGCAAGACGCCCGCAAGCAACAAGGCGGCAAAAACGAGCTTCATGGCGTATCTGGGGTTTGTTGTGCCAGTCGCTGGCTGCGCCAGTACACGTCATCACCTGGCAGACCGTCGCTGCGGTGGCGGTTGAGTACGCGCGCCAGCACAAACATCAAGTCGCTCAAGCGGTTCAAGAACTGGCGCGGCTCAGCGCGCAAGGTGTCTTGGTGGCCCAGCGCCACCACGCTGCGCTCAGCCCGGCGCGCCACGGTGCGGCACACATGGGCCTGAGAGGCCGCGCGTGTGCCCGCAGGCAAGATGAATTCTTGCAAAGCAGGCAGCGCAGCGTTGTGGGTTTGCAGGGCGTCGTCCAGCGCCAGCACGGCTGCGTCTTTGAGCAGCTCAAAGCCAGGAATGGACAGCTCGCCGCCCAGGTTGAAGAGTTGGTGCTGCACCTCAATGAGCACAGCGCGCACGGCATCGGGCATGTCTTCACACAGCAGCACACCCAAGTGGGAATTGAGTTCGTCCACATCACCCATGGCCTGCACGCGCAAGCTGTCTTTGCCCACGCGGGTGTTGTCGCCCAGGCCCGTGGTGCCGTCGTCACCCGTGCGGGTGGCAATTTGTGTCAGTCGCTTGCCCATGGGCACGTCTCCTATGCGGTTGTTGGTTGGCGGGCAGTTCATTATCCGGGATAAGGCCTGCCCGCTCAGCGGCGACCAATGGGCGCAAGGCGCAAGACCCCAAGCCAGTGGGCTCAGCGTTGCGACTTGGCCGCGGCCATCATCGAAAAACCATGGGCCATAGTCTTCACGGTCTTAGGCGCACCTTGGTCTGCATGAACAGGCGTCCCAGTCTGAGCTCATTGCCGGTCTTTGGACTCACGCGCACGCGCCAGGCTCAAGCCACTGACGAGCTCTGTGAGTTCCTGCGCCATGCGGGCCAACACGTCTTCCATGGACACAATGCCCACCAAGCGCTCTTTATCGTCGACCAAGACCAAGCGGCGCACGCCCCGCGTTTTCATCAGCTGCACGGCCTGCGCCGTGTCGGTGTTGACGTGGCTTGTCAGCAAGTCCACGGTCATGATGTCACCCGCGGTGAACACCGCGGGGTCGAGCCCTTCGGCGATGAGTTCGAGCACCAAGTCGCGGTCGGTCACGATGCCCACGGCTCGGCTGCGCGTTTCAGAATCGACCACCACCAAGGCGCCCACATGGCATTGGCGCATCAACTGCGCCACCATCAAGGCGGTGGTGTCGGGTTCAACAACGGCGACCACGGTGCTGGCGAGGGTTCCAATGGCTGTACTCATATCAAACTCTGCTTTCCCGTTGTGTGCACGCTGAGGTGGCACAGCTTGCGCTGGTGCAGCGCGCCAGTAACGGCCCTCAGCGTAGCCAGCCGCGCGCGCGGCTGCATTGCGAAAGATCAAGCGCACAAAACTTAAGGTCTGCGCAATCGCAGCGCACACCTGGCCAGGACTGAGCAGCCCAGCGCTTGCTGCGACGCCATGGCAGCGCGTACTGCTGCACTTTCCCGGATAATGGGCCCACACACGGAGACCCCACCATGAATGCACCGATTGCCACGCCCAACTTGCAACCAGCTGTCCAAGCCCGCGCAGTCCCTCAGGCTTTGGTCGACAACTTGAAAACCCGTTTCGCAGCGCAGTTTTCCACTGCCATGGCGGTGCGCGAGCAGCACGGACGCGATGAGTCAGCCTTCAGTGTGGCGCCACCGTCTGCGGTGGTGTTTGCGCAAAGCACACAGGACGTGGCCGATGCCGTCGGGCTCGCCAGTGCGTTCCAGGTGCCGGTGATTGCCTTTGGCGTGGGCTCATCACTTGAAGGCCATTTGCTGGCGGTGCAAGGCGGCATCAGCATCGATGTGAGTCGCATGAACCGGGTGCTGTCAATCAACGCCGAGGACCTGACCGTGACGGTGCAACCCGGCGTGACGCGCAAGCAGGTGAACGAAGCGGTCAAGTCCACCGGCCTGTTTTTCCCGATTGACCCTGGCGCCGATGCCAGCCTTGGCGGCATGTGCGCCACGCGTGCCAGTGGCACCAATGCCGTGCGCTACGGCACCATGCGCGAGAACGTCTTGGCGCTGGAAGTGGTCACCGCACAAGGCTCGGTGATTCGCACCGGCACACGGGCCAAGAAGTCCAGTGCAGGCTACGACCTGACCCGCCTGATGGTGGGCTCTGAGGGCACCTTGGGCATCATCACGGAAGTGACCATCAAGCTCTACCCCTTGCCAGAGGCAGTGATGGCGGCCAGCTGCGCTTTTGCCAGCGTGGCCGATGCGGTCAACACCACGATTCAAATCATCCAAATGGGTGTGCCCATCGCACGCTGTGAGTTGCTTGACGCCAACACCGTGCGCATGGTCAACAAACACTCCAACTTGCACTTGAAAGAAAGCGCCATGCTGCTGATGGAGTTTCATGGCTCGCCGGCCAGCGTGCAAGAGCAGGTTGACACCGTGCAAGCGCTCAGCGCCGAGAACCATGGCCAAGCCTTTGAATGGGCCAGCACGCCCGAGGAGCGCACACGGTTGTGGACCGCACGCCACAACGTGTACTTTGCCGGCTTGCAGTCGCGCCCAGGTTGCCGCGTGATTTCCACCGACACCTGTGTACCGATCTCACGCTTGGCAGACGCCTTGCTGGACTGCGTGACTGAAGCACAAGACTGCGCCATGCCATACTTTTTGGTAGGCCATGTGGGCGATGGCAATTTTCACATGGGCTACCTGATTGACCCCAACAAGCCTGACGAGGTTGAAGCCGCCGAGCGGCTGAACCGCCAACTGGTTCAGCGCGCGCTGGACTTGGGCGGCACCTGCACCGGCGAGCACGGCGTTGGCCTGCACAAAATGGACTTCTTGGTGGCCGAGGCGGGTGACGGCTCGGTGGCCATGATGCGCACCATCAAACAAGCGCTGGACCCGCACAACATCATGAACCCTGGCAAGATTTTTGTGCTGTGAGACGCAAATCGCACAACACCATCACACGACGCTTGCTCAAAACCCCAATAGCCTGCTCACCCAGCAAGCACCCCGGCTGAACCACTTGGCATCTGGCGTGCAGGAAAGACTTTGGCGCGGCCAGAGCTTGCCCCACGGCACCCCCCACCCACCAACCGCACATGCCCAGCCCAGACCTTGCCCTGTTGATCTTCGGCGCAGCCATTGCGGGCCTGGTGCAGGGCATTGCTGGTTTTGGCTTCAGCACCGTGGCCATGTCGTTTTGGATTTGGGGGCTTGACCCCGCACTGGCCGCTGCCATGGCGGTGTTTGGCTCATGGATGGGCCAGCTTGTGGCCTTTGCGTCCGTGCGCCGCGCACTGCACTTGGTTGACCTGATGCCGCTGCTGGCAGGTGCTGCCCTTGGCATTGTGCTGGGCAGCATCTTGTTGCCCTATTTGAATACCGACATCTACAAACTGCTGTTTGGCAGCATCTTGCTGGTATGGTGCCCCACCATGTTGTTCTCTGATGCCTTGCCCGTGGTGCGTGGTGGCGGTCGGCTCGCCGATGGGGCGGCGGGCATGGTCGGTGGCATCATGGGGGCGCTTGTCGGCGCGACAGGGCTGGCACCCACACTGTGGTTCACTTTGCGCGGCATGAACAAAGCCAAGCAACGCGACCTGGTGCAAAACTTCAACCTCGCCGCCTTGAGCGCAACCATGGTGGCTTACGTCTACACGGGCACGCTCAGTCAGGCCATGTTGCCAAGCTTGCCCGTGGTGGCTGTGGCACTGCTGATACCCTCACTTTGGGGTTCGCGCATTTACAGGGGCTTGAGCGACCTGGCCTTTCGCCGTGTGGTGCTCTTGTTATTGACCTTGTCTGGTTTGGCGATGGTACTGGCCTCAGTGCTGCGCTTGTTGGCTTAAGCCTTTTTCCAAGCGCTGCAGGCCTTGTGCCAGCTTGTCTTGGCTAGCGGCAAAACACCAACGAACAAAGCCTTCGCCTTGATCGCCAAATGCTGCGCCTGGGGCCAGGCCCAAGCCATGCTGGCTGACCAGTGTTTTGCAAAACGCCAGACTGTCGGTGATGCCTTGCACTTTAAAAAACGCGTACATCGCACCCGGCGGTGCAAGCGCCACCACGCCTGGCAGGGCGTTGAGCCTGGGCAGCAGAAAATCACGACTGGCTTTGAGGCGGCTGACAAAACTGGCCACAATGGGCTCGCCTTGATGCACGGCGTAGACACCAGCGCGCTGCACAAACACTGGCGTGCTGCTGGTGTTGAATTCAATCAGTTTGCCCAAAGCGTCCATCAAGCTGGTCGGCGCCGTGATCCAGCCCAAGCGCCAACCCGTCATTTGCCATGCCTTGGAAAAGGTGTTGACGCTGACCAAGCGCTCACCCGCTTGCGCGATGTCTTGAAAGCAAGGGGCGACGATTTGGCCGGGTTCACCGTCAAAGTACAAGCGCTCGTACGCGTCGTCAGCCAAGATCCAAATACCGTGTTGGCGGCAGTGCGCCAGCACGACTTGCTGATCAGCGCGCGTCATGGTCCAGCCCGTGGGGTTGTTGGGTGAGTTGACGATCAGCATGCGCGTGCCAGGCCTTAAGGCATCGATCAGTTTGTGCACATCCAACTGCCAGCCCTGCGCTGTGAAGTCCAAGGCCACGGTGTGCACCTGTGCGCCCAAAATCTTGGGCCCCTCGGTCAGGTTTGGCCACACCGGCGTGACCACCACCACACGGTCACCGGGGTCAAGCAGCGCTTGTTGGGTCAAGGCAATCGCGTTCATGCCCGAGTTGGTGACGGCAATGTTGTTGGGTGTGCAGGCTTGGTGCCAATGCGTGGTGTAGTGCGCCAGCGCCTCACGCAAGACAGGTATGCCCAGGTTTTGCGCGTAAAACGTTTCACCAGCCTGGATGCTGGCAATGCCCACAGCACAAATGTCGGCTGGCGTGACGGTGTCAGGCTCACCAAACCAAAAGGCTTGCAAGCCCGCTTGACCCATGCCGAGGTTGGCGACTTCACGGATTTTGGAGGCCTGCATGTGGGCAATCGTGCTGCGCGCGAGGGTGTTGTGGTGCATGGTGATGCCTTTTTAATTCCGAGCTTTTTGATGGCCGCAGCTGTGTGGCTTCGCAGTGTAATTTGAGCTGCGTACCGGCAGCCATGCAAACCGCAAGGCAAGGCGCTGGTGACAAAATGCGCCTGCGTCGCATTGTTTGCAACGCCACCACCTGAACGAGACCTCCACATGACGACACGTGCAATCTTGCGCGCTTTGACGATCTGCCTGATACAGGCGCCGCTGGCCATGGCCACAACGCCGCTCGGCCCTGCTCCAACACCGCCAAGCGCGCTCCCCCAAGAGATCGCCGACAGCCTGGGTCAGCCCTATATGCGCATTCCTGCCGGCAGCTTTGAAATGGGTACCGCGGCCTCAAGGCCCCGTTTGCTGGCCGCCTTTCCTGGCATGGAGCCCAAACGCATTGATGAACTGGCCGATGAACGTCCAGCCCACAACGTGACGATCGCGCGCGCCTTCTACCTGGGCAAGTACGAGGTCACGGTTGGCGCTTTCGCCGACTTTGTGGCGCAGTCGGGCTATGTTGTGGAGTCGATTGCGCATGGGACCGGTGGCTTTGGCTACAGCGCCGAGCATGACCGGCAGCGACCAGAGGCAGCAGACGCCTTCAAAGGTCGCGACCGAGCCTACGGCTGGCAAAACCCTGGGTTTGCGCAAACACGCGCGCACCCGGTGACCAATGTGAGCCTGCACGATGCGCGGGCCATGGCGGCCTGGCTGACCAAACAAGAAGGGCGAACCTACCGCTTGCCCACGGAAGCCGAGTGGGAATACAGCTGCAAAGCGGGCAGCAAGACGCTGTTTCCCAACGGCGACCAAGCCTCCAGTCTGGCCGAGGTGGCCAACACCTTTGACCAAGCCGCCTTGCCGCATTGGCTGCGCTGGCATGACAAGGCTTTGACGCGCAACGATCAGTTTGCCTTCACCGCACCCGTGGGTCAATTTCAAGCCAATGCATTTGGCCTACACGACATGGTGGGCAACGTCTGGGAATGGGTGTCTGACCATTACAGCGACGACTACTACGCGCAGTCCCCGTCGGTGGACCCTCAAGGCCCCAACGACGGCCCGTTTGTGCGCCGAGGCGGCTCCTGGCACACCTGGGCGATCTACGCGCGCTGTGGCTTTCGCAACTACAACACCGCACAGAGCCGCTACCCGCTTTTGGGCTTTCGGCTGCTGCGTGAGTTGAACTAGCCGCGCTTGTCTCGCCCTTGTGGGTGGTGGCGGTGCGGCGTTGGCGCATCGCGCTGTTGGCCAACATGCGCCAAGTACCCACTAAGCGCATCGGCGTTCCGACTTTGCGTCAGGCTCAACGCAAAGCGCTGCAAGAAGTCACCGCTCTGGCAGTGTTGTGTCGTTTGCTGTGTTGTACATGCGCCAGCCCCGCATGCGCGCACGGCTTGGGTCTTGCGCTTTTCTCAACGCGCCGAGCGGTTGCTGCGTTTGGGTTTGGGCAAGGCGGCCAACTCAGCGGTGTCGCTAAACGCCAGGCTGGCAGGGTCAACACGTAAACGCAATTCGCGGGGGTGTACGGCGACGACGGTCATGGCAATACGCGCTTAAGTGGACGTTTCATTATGCGCTCCTGGCCTGCGCACCACCGGGCTGGGGACGTACTGGACGCGAGGCCTTATCATGCAGGCGATGCGGCACACTGCCTAGAACCCAAGCGCCGCAGCCAAGCCCCTGCGACCCCAACACCAACCATGTATTCGCACCATTTAGGCCTGTCCCAAGAGCCCTTCTCCATCGCACCAGACCCGCGCTTCATGTTCATGAGCGAGCGCCACCGCGAAGCCTTGGCGCACCTGCTGTATGGCATTAGTGGTGGCAGTGGCAGCGCGGGTAGCGGCGGCTTTGTGTTGCTCACGGGCGAAGTCGGGGCGGGCAAAACCACTGTTTGTCGTTGCTTTTTAGAGCAGATACCGGCGCACTCGCATGTGGCCTACATCTTCAACCCCAAGCTCAGCGTGATTGAGTTGTTGCAGTCCATCTGCGAAGAGTTCCACATCGCGCTTCCCGCCAGCGGCACGCCGGCGGGAAGCGCCAAAACCTACATCGACGCGCTCAACGGTTTTTTGCTCGAGCGCCATGGCGCAGGGCAGCGCTGCGTGCTCATCATTGACGAAGCACAAAACCTCGAGCCTGCGGTGCTCGAGCAGCTGCGCTTGTTGACCAATTTGGAAACCAATGAACGCAAGCTGCTGCAAATTGTGCTGATCGGCCAGCCTGAGCTGCGCACCATGCTGGCGCAGCCTGAGATGGAGCAATTGGCCCAGCGGGTGATTGCCCGCTTTCACCTGCAAGCGCTGAGTCCCGAAGAGACCAGCCAGTACATTGCGCACCGACTGGCCGTGGCCGGTCACCAAGGTGGCGCGCTGTTTGATGCGCGCGCAGTGGCGCAAATTCACCGCCTGAGCCAAGGTGTTCCCAGGCGCATCAACCTGCTGTGCGACCGTGCCTTACTGGGTGCATGGGCACATGGCTTGCAGCGCGTTGACCGCCAGATCATCAACAAAGCGGCGGCCGAGGTGTTTGGCCAAACGCCCACGCTTGACAAGCGCCAACACCGCTGGGCGCTTGGCCTGGTCGCCCTGGCGTTGGTCATGGTGGTCGGCGCTGGCGGCTGGTGGGCGAGGCAGACGCTGACCCTGGCCACCGCGCCCAAGCTGCCGGCCCTCGCACCGTTGGCTTCAGGTCCAAGCAAAACAGCTGCTGGCGCGTCATTGCCATCGCCCAGCACAGACCTGAACGCCTTGATGGCAACGCCCGCATTCGACCCGAACCTTGCTTGGCAGGCCTTGGCCGCCGTGTGGCAACACCCGGTGGCGGCCAGTGAACCCTGCGAGAGCGCCGACATGAAGCCCTGGCAGTGCTACCGGGCCAGCAAGCTCAGCTTGGTGCAACTGCGCCAACTCGACCGCCCGGGCATCATCAGCCTGCACCAAGGCAAAAGTGATCCGGTGCAAGCCATCTTGCTGGGTCTGAACGCGCACAGCGCTTTGTTACAAGTCAATGGGGTGCGTTATCAAATTGGTCAGGTCACCCTCACACAGCTGTGGCGCGGCGACTTTGCCACCCTCTGGCAAGCACCCGTTGGCTACGCAGCAGACCTGCGCGATGGCGCCACGGGGCCGGCCATTGAGGCCCTGTCTGAAGGCCTGGCCAAGCTCGACGGGCACGCCCCTGCGGCCACTTTGAGCGCTGCGCTCACGCTGGACGCGGCCTTGCGTGAGCGCGTGCGCAACTTTCAACGCACCTTGGGCCTCACGCCAGATGGCCAGCCAGGGCCACTGACTTTCATGCAGCTGGCACGCGCCACCGACGCCAAGCGCGCGCGCCTTCAGACGGATTTTGAATAAGCCATGTCCTACATTCTTGATGCCCTGAAACGCGCAGAGTCGGAGCGCGAGCGCGGTGCCGTACCGGGCCTGCACAGCCAAAGTTTGCACCCGAGCGTGGCGCGGGCACAGACGCCAAGCCTGGGCCAACTCAGCGCGCTGTTACTGGTGCTGGCACTGCTGGTGGGGCTGTGGTTGTGGTGGTCGCAGGCCGAGCCGCTAGCCGAGCCCCTTGCGGCCAAGCCAGCACCCGCACCAACGCAGGTCTTGGCAGCCAGCCTACCAAGCAGTGCCGCACCGACACTGAGCGTGCGGCAGCGCAACGAGCCTGCACCGATACCAGCCAGCGCACCACGCGTCGCGGTGCCTGCGCGCAGCACACCCGTGCACGCTGCAGTGGCGCCCGCGCCGCCACTGCAGCCAAGCGCGGCCATGTCCAGTTCAGCTTCAGCCAGCCCCCTGCCTGAGGGCATACCCGCGCAGCTGGTGGGCAAAATACCGGCATTGCGCATCACCGGTGCCGTGTACGCCAGCGACCCCAAACAGCGCCTGCTGCTGGTGAACAACCTGGTTTTGCATCAAGGCGAGCAGGTCACACCTGAGCTCACGCTGGAAGCCATTGAAGCCAAGGCGGCAGTATTTAACTACCAGGGCACGCGCTTTCGTTTACCGCAATGAGCTCGCAGGCAGCGCCTCAAGCAATGCCCACCACTTTGTGCATCTGCACACTCAAGCGCCACTGTGGGTGACGCAGGCAGTAGTCAATGGCAAGCTGGGTGTTGCGCGCGCGCTCAAGGCCGTCCATGGGTTGTAGAAAAAAATGCTGGAACTTCAGGCCAACAAAACGCTCGGGCTGGGCCAAAGCTTGCGGGTACACCAGCTTCAACTCTTGGCCCTCGGTCAAGACCAGCGGCGCATCGGCTTTGGGGCTGACGCACACCCAGTCCAGGCCTTGTGGCGCGGCTTGCGTGCCGTTGGTTTCCACCGCAATCTCAAAACCGTGCGCGTGCAAGGCGTCCACCAAGGCTTGATCGAGCTGCAACAAAGGCTCACCACCCGTGCACACCACCAATGGTTTGCCCATATGGGCCTGCGGCCACAAACTGGCGACATGCTGGGCAAGCGCCTGCGCACTGGCAAATTTGCCGCCACCCACGCCGTCGGTGCCAACAAATTCGGTATCGCAAAACTGGCACACCGCTTGCAAGCGGTCGGCCTCGCGCCCGCTCCATAAATTGCAACCGGCAAAGCGACAGAACACCGCTGCACGGCCGGCTTGCGCACCTTCGCCTTGCAAGGTGTAGAAGGCTTCTTTGATGCTGTACGTCATGCTCAAACGGGCAAGGCCGGGCCAAGGGCACCGGCAGAGACGATGGCGCCGCAGCCGCGGGTTTCAAACAGGTCCACGCGGTCGAGTTGCGGCAGTTGGGCGCGTGCGGTTTGCAAAATCCAGGCCGCGATGCTGGCCGTGTCGCAGTCGGGCAGCTCGGCGATCTCATGCAAAGGCCGGTGGTCCAGGGCTTTGAAGATGGGGTTGAATAATTCCTTCACGTCACCAAAGTCCACCGTCCAGCCGCGCACCTGGTCCAGTGGCGCTGACAGGTGCAAGCGCAAGGTGTAGGTATGGCCATGGATGCGACGCAGGGCACTGCCATCGGGGGCGTGTTTCAAAGTCAGCGCGCTGTCAAGCGTCAGGTCTTTCCAGATGCGGTAATGGCGGCCATCAAAGTTGGCGCCGCAAGAGCCAGTCTCAAACACCGTGATCCATGACAGCTCGGGCAAGGCGGGCTTGAGGCGCTGCCAAAACCAGCTCGAAAGCATCTCGCTGGTGGGGTTGTCCAAACCGGGCAAATCATTCAGGCAACGGTAATCCACCTGCGCATGCAAAGGCGCCCACAAAGCGTCTAGGTGGTCGTAGTCGATGCTCAGATCAGCACCCCCGAGGTTTTTGTTAGCGTGCACGATGACCTCAAAGCCGTGGCCGTGCATGCGCCCGCATTTGTGACCCGCTGGGACATACGGCAACTGGTGCGCCGACTGAAACAGGTAACGCCGCCACACATGGGCGTGGCCCGCGGGGTCCAAGTCAACGCCTTGATGCGGCGTGCTTTGAATGCCGATTTGTTCAATGCCTGGTGTGCTGAGTTGCTGCTGCAGCCAGCGCGCCAGGTTTTCATCGGTGGGTTGGCCTACTTGCTCATTGAGCAAGCGGTAATCGAGTTGGCTCACGGCAGAGCACAACTCACGGCGCATGCGATCGACTTCACCGCCAGGAAACGCCGCCCAGCCCGCGGGCAAGGCGCAACGTAGATTAGCCAAAAAGCTGTGGCCATGCAGGCCACGCGCGCGGTGGCCTGGCGGCAACATGTCGACATGGCGCGCGGCCTCAAAACCGGCTGATGCGGCAAAACGTGTGCGCAGACTCACGAGGCCTCCATGCCAAAGCGTCGGTACAAGGGGTCTGGCACTTGCGCTTGGGAAAAGCCTTTGGCGCGCAACAAACAGGCATCACAACGCCCGCAGGGTTGGCCTTCAGCGCCAGGGTCATAGCAGCTGCAGGTTTGCGAAAAGTCGACCCCCAAACGCAAGCCCTCTTGCACGATTTGCGCCTTGGTCATGGCGATCAAAGGGGTGTGAATTTTCAAACGCTGCTGCCCTTCAACGCCGGCCTTGGTGGCCAGGTTGGCCATGGTCTCGTAGGCGGCAATGTACTCGGGCCGGCAGTCGGGGTAACCCGAATAGTCCAGCGCATTGACGCCAATGAAGATGTCACTGGCGTGCAAGGTTTCTGCCCAGGCCAAGGCGAAGCTCAAAAACACGGTGTTGCGTGCGGGCACGTAGGTGATGGGGATGCCGTGCGACATGTCGCTGGGTGAGCGGTCTTTGGGCACGGCAATGTCAGCCGTCAGCGCTGAGCCACCAAATTCACGCAGGTCGATATTGGCCACCACGTGCTGCTTGGCACCCAAAGCGCGCGCCACCGTCTCGGCCGCGGCGAGTTCATGCAAATGGCGCTGGCCATAGCGAAAACTCAGGGCATAGGTCTCATAGCCCTGCTCATGGGCCATGGCCAGCACGGTGCTGGAATCCAGCCCGCCACTGAGCAGGACAACAGCACGTCGTGGCGCTGAGGTGGGTTGTGTCATGGGGAAACTGCGTTAGAAAAAAGTGGGTCGATTTTACGGCTTCGGACTGGCCACCCATCGCCCACAAGCGGCCACCCGCGCGCGACAGGCTCCAAGGACGCCAAGCGCTGCCTGGCCGCTGGGCGTGCGCATTGGCGCATTGGCGCACTTGTTAGACTCTCGGCCACCAAGGGCTGCACCTGTGCGCCAGCCCCTTTTTCCTCAGGAGTTTGGCATGAAGACCAGCGTGTGCATCATTGGCGGCGGGCCCTCTGGCTTGTTGCTGTCGCAGTTGCTTCACTTACAAGGCATTGACAACGTGGTGCTCGAGCGCCAAAGCCGCGATTACGTTTTAAGCCGCATCCGCGCGGGTGTGCTCGAGCAAGGCTTTGTTGGGCTGATGCGCCAAGCCCAGTGCAGCGCACGCATGGACCGCGAGGGCGAAGTCCATGACGGCTTTTACATGGCCTATGACAATGCGCTGCACCGCGTTGACCTGCAGCAACACACTGACGGGCAAAGCGTGATGGTGTACGGCCAGACCGAGGTCACGCGTGACCTGTACGACGCCTTAGACCGCGACCACCGCGTGGTGGTCCACAACGCCGATGACGTCAAGCCGCATGCGCTGCGCAGCGACCAGCCTTATGTCACCTACCACCACGACGGCGCGCTGTGTCGTGTGGATTGTGACTACGTGGTCGGTGCCGATGGTTTTCATGGCGTCAGCCGCCAAGCCATCCCCAAAGACGTGCTCAAAGAGTACGAGATGGTCTACCCCTTTGGCTGGCTGGGCGTGCTCTCGCGCACCAAGCCCGTCTCGCCAGAGATTGTTTATGCCCGCCATGCACGCGGCTTTGCGCTGTGCTCGATGCGCTCTCAGGTGCTCAGCCGCTATTACATCCAAGTACCGTTGACAGACCGCGTAGAAGACTGGTCAGACGAGGCTTTTTGGGACGAGCTTAAACGCCGCCTGCCCGATGCGGTGGCGGCCAATTTGCAGACCGGTGCGTCGATAGAAAAGTCGATCGCACCACTGCGCTCTTACGTGGCCGAACCCATGCGCTATGGCAGGCTTTTTTTGGCGGGCGACGCCGCGCACATCGTGCCACCCACGGGCGCCAAAGGACTCAACAGCGCGGGCGCTGACATCCATTACCTGTACCAGGCTTTGCGCCAGCATTACCAGTCGGGTGATGACAGCGGCCTGGACAACTACTCAAGCCAGGCGCTGGCGCGGGTCTGGAAAACCCAGCGGTTTTCATGGTCCATGACCACCATGCTGCACACCTTCCCCGACAAACTGGCGTTTGAGCAACAGCTGCAAGAAACCGAGCTGGCCTACCTGTTTGCATCCGAACGCGCCTTGGGCTCGGTAGCTGAAAACTACGTGGGCCTGCCTTATTGAGTCTGGCGCCGACGCCACTGGCGGCTGTGGGGCGATGGGTCAGCTCGCAGCGCTGCTGCGACGGGTCCACAGCAACAAACCCGCGCACAACAGGGTCGGCACGGCCAAGGCCAAATAGCCGGCACGGTAGCTGCCAAAGGCGCCTGACAAGGCACCAAACAAAGGGGGGCCCAACACCACGCCCAAGAAAGTCACCGACAAAGTGCCGCCCGTTGCCATGCTGGCTTTGCCAGGCGGGGCCTGGCGCGCCACTTCTGCCAAGTAAACACCGTTCCAGCCAATGGCCGAAGCGCCAAACACCGCCAGCACCAACCACAACACCGCCGTTGGCGTCGTCGGGCCAATCATGGCGGTGGCAACACTGGCAACAGCCATCATCACCGACAAGCTTGCCAGCACGGGGCGTGCGCCCATGTACCGGTCTGCCACATAACCCCAGGCGACCCTGCCCCCCACCCCAGCGGCTTGCGACACCGAAAGCGCCACACCCGCGGCCACCAAGCCCAGAGCCAAGGAATCGTGCAAATAAGTGACCAAATAAGTCACCAGTGAGAGTTGGGCCGACGAAAACACAAAAGAACACGCCGCCAGCACCGTGAGCGGGCGGTGTGAGAACACCAACTGCAAGGGTTGCAACAGGTGTCCAAAGGCCAGTGCACTGTGCGGGTTACGGTCGGCATCAAGCGCTTGACGCATGGGCTGCGCCAACAAAGCGCAGCACACGCTGACCAAGGCCACCACCAGCAACACCGCCTGCCAGCCCACCAGCAACATCAAGCTGGGCACCACCAAGCCCGCCATCACACCACCCACAGGTACACCGGTTTGCTTCACAGAAAACACCAGGGACAGGCGGTGCGCAGGGGTGGTGCGCGCGAGCAGGTGCGAACTAGCCGGCGTGATGGGGCCGTAGCCCAAACCGATCAACAAGGCACCCAAGGCCACCGACGGCAGGTTAGGCACGGCACACAGGGCCAAACCCAATGCGCAGACCAAGAGGCCTATTTGGCTGACACGAATGGCGCCCCAACGCACCGTGGCCGTGCCCGCAGCCAAACTGGCCATGATGGCGCCCATATACGCAATGGCCACATACAAGCCAACATAGGTGGGTGACACCTGCAAAGCTTGGGCCACCACCGGGGCCATGACAGGCAAGGTCAACAAAGCCATCGACACCATCGCCTGAATCGCCAAGGTAACCGCTAACACCCAGCCATTGTTTTTCAAAACAAACCTCTTTTTCCACCAGGCGCAGACTGTACCTGATCACCTCAGCGGGCCCGTTTGCGCCCGCCAAGGCGCCAACAATTTCAGGGTAAACCCGCTGGCAAGCCCCGCACGTATGCGCATACCATCGCAAAAAAAGTGCGCCGCCTGCAGTGCCTTCTCGGGGAGACAAATGATGCCAACTGATTCAGTGCCTGTGCACGCAAACCTTGCACCTGCACGCCCAGCCGTGCCTGCACGCACTTTCCGCATCCGAGTTGCCTGCCTGATTGCCGCCAGTGTGGGCCCGGCTTTTGCCGTGTTTAACCTGCTCACGCCGGGCCAACTGCTGCTGGGTCAAATTGAACTGGCTGCCAATGTGCTGCTGGTGTTACCGGCCCTGTATCTGGCCTACCGAACCGAGCACACAAAGCCCGCTGAAAATCTGCTTTTAATGGCCGCCATGGTCATTTTTGGTGCGCTGGTGGTACTCGGTGGCGTGGCTGGCAGTGGTTTATTTTGGGCCTATACCGTGCCTTTGTTGGTTTTCTTTCTCAAGGGCCAGCACGCGGGACGCATCATTTCCTTGGGGTTTGCGCTTCTGATGGCACTTTACTTTCTAGGCGATGGGCCAACAAAGTTAAATGGCTACGTCTACGAAGCGCTGTTGTGGCCACAGTTTTTGCTCTCTCTTGTGTACTTCACCGTGCTTGCAGCAGCGTTCAACTTGGCAAGGGTTAAACAAGAAACGCAGGTGCTTCTGGCCCGCGATGCGGCGCACCAGGCCAACCAGGCCTTGGCGCAAGCAGCACAAGACTTGCAGCGCCAAAATGAAAACATCAGCCGTATCCTGTCTACCGCCAGCCATGACCTGCGCCAACCCGCACATGCTTTGGGGCTGCTGACAGCTGGCCTGAAGCGCTTGTCACTGGACAAAGACGGCCAGAGCTTGGCCCAAGACATTGATACCTCGGTCGCGGCCTTGCAAAACATGCTCAACGCCTACTTTGACTACTCGGCCATGGGCGCACGAGGCCAGGCTTTGCGCATGGAGGCCTGTTCGGTGGACCTGATATTTGACCGCCTGGCTTCGTTTTTCAGCGAGAAGGCGAGACAACAAAACCTGCGCCTTTGCATCAAAAAAAGCGGCCTTTGGGTACGCAGTGACCCCTTGCTGCTGCAGCGTGTGCTGCTCAACCTGCTGAGCAACGCGCTGCGCTACACCGAACGCGGCACGGTGCTGCTGTGCTGCCGACCCACGGCGAACGGGCAACAGCTTCGCATCCAAGTGCGCGACAGCGGCATCGGCATCGCACCCTCCGAAAGCGACAAGGTGTTTGACGAGTTCTACCAGGTTGGCAACAGGGCCCGCTCTTTGGGCTTGGGGCTGGGCCTGAGTGTGGTGCGGCGTGCATGCGAACAGTTGCAACACCCTTTAAGCCTGGCTTCAGCACCGGGTTGCGGCAGCACCTTCACACTGCGTGTACCGCTGGTGCAACGCAGCGAGGGCGAGGGCGAGGGCGAGGGCGAGGGCGAGGGCACTATGCCACTCGGACAGGACAAGGACCAAACGGTACTGTTGATAGACCGCGACTGCCTGTCAAGAAATGCCCTGTCTTCTTTGCTGCAAGCGTGGGGTTACAGCGTTGTGGCGGTGAGCAGTGCAGGCGAAGCGAACGCACAATTTGACCCGCGGGCAGTTCCCATGTTCATGGTGAGCGACTATCGGCTACAGGACAGCGCCTGTGGCATTGAGGCCATCGGGCAGATTCGCCAACGGGCACAGCAAGCCATACCCGCGTGCCTGATCAGTGCCAGCCAAGACGCTTCATTGGCGCAAAAAGCCAGTGATGCTGGCATGTGGTTTCTACAAAAACCAGTGGCTCCCGCGAAGCTGCGCAGCCTGCTGCGCCGAGCCACAGAGCATAGCGATGACACTCTCTGGCCTTGAGCCCTTGATCGCTTGATCGCTTAAGCGATCACGATGGCGCGAAAGTCATTCACGTTGGTCAGGGTCGGGCCGGTGTGCACCGCGTCACCCAAGGCCTGAAAAAACGTGTGCGCGTCGTTGTTGTCCAAATAACTGCGCGGATTCATGCCCTTCGCCCAAGCGCGCGCCAAGGTCTCAGGGCCCAAGAGCGCGCCGGCTATTTCTTCGACACCGTCCACCCCGTCGGTGTCACCCGCCAAGGCGTGCACGCCAGGGGCACCATCGAGTGAGACGGCCAGCGACAGCAAAAACTCGACGTTGCGCCCGCCGCGACCCGTGCCACGCATGGTCACCGTGGTTTCCCCGCCGCTGAGCAGCACGCAGGGCTTTTGAAACGGTTGGCCGTGGGCCAGCACCTGCTGCGCCATAGCCGCCATCACCTTGCCCACGTCACGCGCTTCGCCCTCAATGCGGTCACCCAAAATATAGGGCATAAAGCCCGCCGCCTGCGCCACCTGGGCGGCTGCGTTCAAGGCGATTTGCGGCGCCGTGATCATGCGCACCACGTTGTTGGCCAGGCGCGGGTCATCGGGCTTGACCGATTCGCCGTCAGGGCTGTCTAGCAAAGCTTGCATGGCCGGTGTGACGGCAATGTTGTAGCGGCGCAAAATGTCCCGTGCGTCTGCGCAGCTCGAGGCGTCGGCCACGGTCGGGCCCGATGCAATGTCGCGCGGCGCATCGCCTGGCACATCCGAGATCAACAAAGTGAGCAGCTGCGCCGGGTAGCAAGCTGCGCCCAGGCGACCGCCTTTGATGCCCGACAAGTGCCTGCGCACCGTGTTCATCTCAGAGATGTTGGCGCCACTGGCCAGCAGCGCGGCGTTGACGGCTTGTTTGTCGGCCAGCGTCAAGCCCTGCCCTGGCGCCACCAGCAAAGAAGAGCCGCCGCCTGAAATCAAGGCGATCACCAAGTCATCGGGCGTCAAAGCACTGACCAACTGGCGGATGCGCTGGGCGGCAACTTCACCGGCGGCATCAGGCACCGGGTGCGCAGCGGGGATGATCTCAATGCGTTGGCAGGGCACCTCATAGCCATAGCGTGTCACCACCAGCCCTTCTAGAGGACCCGGCCAATGGTCTTCAAGCACGCGCGCCATGGCCGCAGACGCCTTGCCCGCGCCAATCACGATGGTGCGGCCTTTGGGCGGTGGCGGCAGATTGGCGGGCAAGCACACTTGGGGCTGCGCGGCCGCTACGGCGGCATCAAACATGGCGCGCAACAAGGCGCGCGGATCAGCGTGGGTCATCAAAACTCCGAGGGTAGATGCCTGATGTTGCCCGGCCACGGTTCCCACACCAAGGCAACAGACCAAGCGTCAAACAGTCTGCGATGAAGTATCGCGCATTTGATGGCGCATGCCGTCACCCTAAGCGCTGCCTGGGCGCTCAGCCAGCGCGTCACAGCTTGACCTTGACCCCGCGCAAACGCAATGCGTTGAAGATGACCGAGGCCGAGCTCAGGCTCATCGCCAGGGCGGCGATCATGGGTGACAACAGCCAGCCCGTCAAAGGAAACAGCACGCCAGCGGCCAGCGGCACGCCCAGCGCGTTGTAGACAAAAGCAAAGCTCAGGTTCTGCCACATGTTGCGCACCGTGGCCTCAGACACGGCGCGGGCAATGGCGATGCCGCGCAAGTCGCCTTTGACCAAGGTCAGTTGCGCGCTGTTCATGGCAACGTCGGTGCCCGTTCCCATGGCAATGCCCACGTCGGCACGCGCCAGCGCTGGCGCGTCGTTGATGCCGTCACCGGCCATTGCCACGACGCAGCCTTGGCCCTGCAAGCGCTCTACCAAGGCCAGTTTATCGGCTGGTTTGACCTCGCCGTGCACCTCCTCAATACCCAAGCGCTTGGCCACGGCCTGCGCTGTGGTCACGCCGTCACCCGTGGCCATGATGATGCGCAGGCCTGCCGCGCGCAGGGTGTTCAGCGCATCGGCTGTGCTGGACTTGATGGGGTCTGAGACGGCGAGTAAACCGGCCAGTTGGCCATCGACGGCCAAGTACATCACGCTGGCGCCTTCGCTGCGCAGCGCCTGCGCTTGCGCCGACAGGGCATCAAACTGCACACCGTTGTCTTGCATCCAAGCTGAGTTGCCCAGTACCAGCGCCTGACCATCCACCGTGCCGCGCACGCCAATGCCAGACTGTGCATCAAATTGCTCGGGCTTGGACAAAGCCAGCTTGTGCGCGTGGGCGCCGGCCACAATGGCTGCGGCCAGCGGGTGCTCACTGCCTTGGTCCAGGCTGGCGGCCAGGCGCAAAACGCCATCTTCATCAAAGCCCTGTGCGGCCACAGCGCGCTCAAAGCGCGGCCGGCCCTCGGTCAAGGTGCCGGTCTTGTCAACAATCAAGGTGTCGACCTTGCGCAGGTTCTCAATGGCTGCGGCATCACGAAACAGCACGCCCAGAGTGGCCGCTTTACCCGTGGCCACCATGATGGACATGGGGGTGGCCAAGCCCAGCGCACAAGGGCAGGCGATGATGAGCACGGCCACGGCGTTGATCAGGCCATAAACCCAACTGGGTTGCGGGCCAAACACACCCCAAGCGAAAAAGGTCAGCACGGCCACGCTGACCACCGCAAGCACAAACAAGCCCGCTACGGTGTCGGCCATGCGCTGCATGGGCGCGCGCGTTCGCTGCGCCTGCGCCACCATCTGCACAATTTGAGCCAGCACGCTGGCCGCACCCACATGTTCAGCGCGCATCACCAGCGCGCCGCTGGTGTTCATGGTGGCACCAATGAGCTTGTCGCCAGCGCGCTTGGTGATGGGCAAAGGCTCACCCGTGAGCATGGACTCGTCCACCGCGCTGCTGCCCTCAAGCACCACGCCGTCCACCGGCACCCGCTCGCCTGGGCGCACCCGCAACTCATCGCCCGATTGCACATCGGCCAGGGGCACGTCCTGCTCGCTGCCATCGGCCTTGATCAATCGTGCACTCTTGGGCGCCAGGCGCAACAAAGACTTGATCGCTGCGGAGGTCTGTGAACGCGCGCGCAACTCCAGTATTTGTCCAAACAGCGTGAGCGTGATGATCACCACAGCGGCCTCGAAATACACGGCCACACGGCCCATGGAGACGAATGCGTCTGGGAACGCGCCCGGCACCAGTGTGGCCACCACACTGTAGAGAAAAGCCGCCGATGTGCCCAAGCCAATCAAAGTCCACATATTGGGGCTGCGATTGAGCACCGATTGCACACCACGCACAAAGAAAGGTCGACCCGCCCACAGCACCACGGGCAAGGAGAGCACCAGCTCGACCCAGCTTTGAGCGGCCATGTCGAGCCAGCCCAGTTGGTGGCCAAACATGGCCAGCACCGTAACCACCAGCGTCAAGGGCAGCGTCCACCAAAAGCGCCTGGTGAAATCCAGCAGCTCGGGGTTTTCTTCGTCATCCAAAGAGGGCAGTGCTGGCTCAAGCGCCATGCCACATTTGGGACAGACACCGGGCTGTGCTTGCGCAATTTCTGGGTGCATGGGGCAGGTGTAAACCGCGCCCGGCTGCGCAGCAGGCGGCACGGCATGTGTGGCGGGCTTGGGTGTTGGGTCAAGGTAGCGCTCGGGCGCCGCTTTGAATTTGTCCAGGCACTTTGCGCTGCAGAAAAAGTAGGGCTGCTCGGCGTGCTCGGTGTGATGCGCCGATTGCGCGGTGACGGTCATGCCGCATACCGGATCTTTAAGTGAACTCTCTGCGTGCTCAGATGCTCGGTGTTGGCGGTGTTCCATGACTCAGATCTCCTGGTTGGGCTTTATTTGGGCAGCGGGCGCGCGCGCAGGGCACATGGCTTAAACACCCCAGACCACATCCTTGCCCGCTTCAGCGCTGCACGTCAGCAAAGCAATGAAAGGGCCTGCACGGTGGCGCAACATGACGTCTTCTTTTGGCGGCTTGTCATCTTCTGTGCTTGGCTTTGAGGCTGGCTCTGGCTTTGCTGGCGCTGCTTCGTCAGCAGAGATGGCGGCCTCAAGCGCGGCGATCGCGGCAGGAATTTGTGCCACCGTGATGATGCCTTTGGCTTCTGGTGGCTTGCCCACGATGAGGAGCATTTTTTCACCGTCCAATGAAAGCATGATGACTTCGCCGCATGCTTGCGATTTGAATTTGTAGATCATGGTAGACCCTCCATAAGGCTGGGAACCACTTTGGTTCTGCTCAGCTTGTCAACTGCAGCATAGCCTTGCTACACCAAGGCGCTGCCTGATACAGATCAGCTAAAGGCTATTCGCCGTCAATCGCTTGCGTGTCCCGCCTGTCTGGCCCCAGTGGCCAAGCGCCCAGTTGGGGCAGCTGGCTCAGCCCAGCGCGTACAGACTTGGCAGTAACAGGGACAAGCCGATCCAGACGATGAGGGTCAAGGGCACGCCCACGCGCACAAAGTCCATGAAGGTATAGCCGCCGGCATTCATCACCAGCAGGTTGGTTTTGTAGGCCATGGGTGTGGCGTAACTCATGTTGGCGCCAAACAGCACAGCAATCACAAAGGGTTCGGGGTCGAGCTGCAACTGGTGCGCAATGCTGATGGCAATCGGCGTGCCAATGACCGCCGCAGCGTTGTTGGACACGATGTTGGTGAGGACGGCCATCAGCAGCATCAGCCCCGACAACATCACGGCCGGTGAAGCGCCTGCAGTGATGGCCACAAACACCTCCGCCAGGTATTGGGCACCGCCCGTTTTGAGCAAAGCCGCGCCCAAAGCCAAACTGGCCACCACAATCAGGATCACTTGGGTGCTCAGGGCCAGCGAGGCCTGGCGCCATGTCAAACACCGCGTGGCCAGCATCAAGAGCACCCCACACAGGGCACTGATGGCAATGGGCACCAAACCCAATGCGGCCACCAACACGATGCCCGCCATGATGGCCAGCGCCGTACTGGCTTTGTCGGTGTGGGGCAGGTCGGCCGTGGCGTCAAGCACCAACAACTCACCGGTGCGCTTGGTCTCGGCAATGATGTCGCGGTGCCCTTGCACCAGCAGCACATCACCGCTGCGCAGCTGGATTTGTTCTATTTTTTCGCGCAGGGTTTCCAACGTGCTGCCTTGCCGGTGTATCGCCAGCACCAACAACTGGTAACGGTTGGCAAAGTTGAGCTGCCTGAGCGTCATGCCCAGCAGGGGCGAGCCTTGCATCACGACAATCTCGGCCATTTGCTGGCCCTCCTCTGACAGCGGGTGCTCGTCATCGACCACGTTGTCGCCGACGTACAGCGTGGCTTCAAGCGCGCTTTCGAATTCTTTGAGGTTCTCTGGGGTGTCGCTGACCAGCAAGCGGTCACCGGCGCGGATACGGGCATCCGGCAAGGGCTGGATGAAGGTGCTGCTGCCACGCATGATGCGGGTCACCTCCAGCACGCCCCCGCTTCGCTCGATGCATTCGGTCAAGGTTTTATCGACGCCCCAGCTGTCTTCTGGCACCGCAAGTTGCGCGGCAAACACCCGCGGCGACGTGTCGGCCAAAGAGGCCTGGCGCTTGGGCAACAAATGCGGTGCGATCAGCCACAGATAAACAATGGCGATGCTGGCGACGATGGCCGTGGGCACAAAGAAATCAAACATCTCCAGGCGTCGCATGCCCATGTCTGCGGCGACCGAGACCACCAGCAAGTTGGTCGAGGTACCGATGGTGGTGCTCATGCCGCCAACCAGCGTTGCAAAGCCCATGGGCATCAACATGCCAGAGGCCTGCACGCCGGTGCGCAAAGACACGCTGATGAGGATGGGCAACAGCAAGACCACGATGGGCACGTTGTTGACGAAGGCGCTTAAAAATGCGCCGATGATGAGCGTGAGCAACATGCTCAGGGCCGGGCTGAGCTTCCACAAGCGCGCCAGATTGCGCCCTAGCGGCTCCAGCGCACCGGTACGCACCAAGCCGTTACCAGCAATCATCAGCGCACACACTGCGACCAAGGCCTCATGGCCAAAGCCGCTGAAGAACTGCACCGCTTGCAGGTGCTCGCCCTGCGCCGTTACATACGGAAACACCGTAAAACCCAAGGACAGAATCACCAGCATCAACAAGCTGGAGGTTTCGATGGCAATGCGCTCGCGGCTAAACAAGTACAGGGCCAGCACCACCAAGGCCAG
>CAWUSQ010000044.1:0-17893 GCA_963925275.1 uncultured Rhodoferax sp. | reverse complement strand
CGCAATCAGTATTTCCAGCTGTACTGCAGGCCAATGGACTGCTGGGACATTTGGATGGTTTCTGTAGCATTTGCTCCAGCACCTGCGGGTGGTGGAGCATTGAAATTTGAAGGACCAGATACAGACTTCTTAGGTGCGTACATGTATGCAAAGGTCACTTCAGATTGCTTTGACAGCCCGTATGTTCCCCCTAGTGTCACATGACTGGTGACGACGCCCGGGGCAATGATATTGAACGTAACATCCGTCCCCTTGATAGGGTTGTCACCTACATTGACACCCGCACGCAGGGTCAAGTTGTTACTTTGCTGCCATTCAACACCAACCTTCACCACGCTTACATTTGACCAACCAAATCCAGGACCATTTGGATCTCCCAACGGCCCCGTCGCAGTCTGTGCGGAATTTGCAATGGAAGGAATTTCGCCGTATTTGATGCTTGAATAATCCAAAGCCAAGCGAACCTTAGGTGTAACCTGCGCGCTCAAACCCACTGTCAAGTTGGCCGGGATGTCAAACTCACCACCACCTGCGAACAAGCCTGCGTATTTACTAAACTTTGACATGTTGATTTTCGGCGAGTAGGAAACCCCCACCGAGGTCGTGTCGTTCAACTTACCAAAGTAGCCAAGGCGCACACCCAAGCCATTGCTTGAGTCGTACCCAGCATTAGCAAGGCCGAACCCCTGTAAACCTTCCGCCTTGAAACGCTGGTAAACCAGCAGCGGAGATACCCCAATTGAATTGTTATCGTTGAGCTTGTACGCCACAGTCGGTGCAACTACCAGTTGCATTAGATTTACACCAAGTTTGCCCAATCCACAAAGAGCATTTCCCGTAAACATGGCGCCTGGAGCAGGATTTGGATTGAAGCAGGGCGTGTTACCTCCCGCATAATTGGTATTCATGCCACCATTGCCATAGACGGTCAGGCCAACACCTAATTTGTCACTCAACGCACGGTTGTAACCAAATTCAGGAATCAAAAAGGCATTGCTATCACTTTCTTGATTTCCATCCAGCAAACCGCCCAAACCACTACCACTACGGCTATACCCACGCTTGGGCATAAAAATACTGGCCCCTGCATCAATGCGGGTGCCTGACCAGGCGGCAGCAGCGGGGTTGTTGGCACCGGCAAAACCGTTGTCGGTGGACGCAACTGAGGCACCACCCATGCCCAAGGCTTTCATGCCGTAGCCAATCGGGAAATAGCCATTGGTGGCCATGGCGCTGCTCATGCCGCCAGCCGCTGCCACTATCAAAGCCACGCGTGCTGCGATGGCCGTTTTACGCATTGTGAACATCAGGATTCTCCGTTTTATAAAGATTAAAGAGCGTCAACTATCAGAACGCGCCCTTGGCCGCACGGTCCATCATCTGGTAGATGGTTTCGCGAACGCTCCAAGCATGCTCTTTCAAGGGTGATGGCAGTTTACGGCCCATTTTTACCATCATGTCCATATTCAAGGTATAGATCCACAGCCCATCTTCTTTTTCAACAACCGTCAAGCGACAAGGCAAATAAGCTGCCATGTGCGGGCTGAAGTCCACCATTTCTCGGGCAATACCGGGTGAGCAGTAGGAATACACCTTCAAGAATTTCTCTTTCTTGCCAGAGCGTGACTCGAGCTCTTTGGACAGCGGCAGTTCACCCACTGAGCGCATGTTGCGCTCAGTGGCTACTTGGGCAAACACGGCCTCAATGTCGGCCACAGTCACGCCTGGGGCAACTTTACGCTCCCAAGTGGTGGCCACGGCAATGTCGCCGCCACCCTCCACCCAACGGTCCCACATGCGGCTGGCTTCAGCCCCAGCGCCGTCTTCCAACTTACCCAAAGTGCTGATGGTGCCGCAACCAGCGAGCAAGGATGCCGCCAAAACAGGCAGCCAAAACAGTTTACGGGCAATAGATTTCATAGAAAATTCCTTCAATAACAATGCAAGCAAAAAGTAAACACACGGCACAAGGGCCTGAACGGCTTTTCAAGCCCGTCACGTGGCTTGTATTGATCATTGCTTAAGTAAGGATATTACGATATAGGTAAGAACCCTAGGTTTTGGCATAAAAACCACCGTCAATCAATTCGAACCAAATGAACGGCGGACGTCCACGAGGATTTGTCAGGCAAGCCCGCGCCGCGCGGGCAGCTGAGTACCTTCTTTACAGGCGTGTGGCCTTGCGCGCCTGCGCCAGTCGCTCATCCAAGTAAGCGCCATAAAAATCGGGAATGTAGCCTCCCACCAAGCGCTCAGCGACCTCAACACCACCCTTGCCAAAAAACAAGACTGTTGGGGCAATTTTGATGCTCCAGCTTCGAATCAGATCGTCTTGCGTTTGGGTGTGCCCTTGAAAATCAACGATGGCGCGTCGGCTACGGATGTCAATCTGAACGATGGATAAACCGCCTTGCCCTTGCAGAGGTGCGAGGTAGTTGTTGCGCGCCACCTTGCAAAACGGACACCCGTGCAAACTGACCATCACCAGCAAGGGGCTGCCACGCTGCAGCGCCTTGGTCAGTGCCTGTGGCAAAGACTCGGGCGATGGCAACATGGCTTCCTCAGCCCAAGCATCCACCTGCGAGCTCATCGCAGACAGCCCGGCCACCGTACCCCAAACCGGAAACCCCAAGGCCACCCGGCGCGTGCACGTCAATTTGACAGGGGTTTTCACTTGATGGCCTCGTGTTCCAGCAATAAATAGGTGTTGTAGGCGTTCATGCGATTGGCCGCTTTGAACAAGGGCAAATGCTCAAAAGGGGTCCAGTCGGTATTTTTATACGCCATCTCAAAAGGATCCATGAGCTCGGTCGCACGGCCCATCGCATCGCGCAGGTAAAGCAGGTAATCCCGGGTCATTTTCATGTCCTTGACAGGCTCTTCAGACACAGGACCATGGCCGGGCACGACCACCTTGGCACCGAATGTCAGCAACTCGTCCAAGGCTGTCACCCAATGCCTGCTGTCGGCATCCCCGACAAAGGGTATGCGGCTCCTGAAAACCAAGTCGCCGGCGAAAAGCACTTTTTCTTGTGGCAGGTAGACGGTGTAGTCTTCAGGCGTGTGCGCAGGGCCAACTGGGCGTAACTGAAGCAGCAGGCCCCCGATTTCCATTTCACTGGGCCCGTTGAGCAGCTGATCAGGCGGCACCAAGCGCGTGTTGTCATCAATCCATGGCGCCATTTCAATGCGCGATACCTTGAGGCGCAAACGCGCTGTTTCAGAATTCAAGTAATTGATCGACTCGCGCCCAGCCATGATTTTGGCGCCCAGGTCCTTAAAAACTTGCAGGCCATAAATGTGATCTGCGTGGTAATGCGAGACCAACACATGGCTGATGGGCAGCGGTGTGATTTTTTTGATCACTGCAACCAGCCGCTCAGCCGCCGCCGGTGAACCCAGTGCATCAATCACCACCACACTGGTCTTGGTGACGACGAAACCCGCATTGGAAATAAAGTTTTGATTACCCGGTGAGCCCAGGCCCGCCGCACCTTGAACAAACCAGGCGGAAGGCGACACCTGTTGCGGCACCATCGGCGGCAATTCCACAGCAGCCACGGCAAAACCAAACAGGCCCCATGCAGCCAAACCAAGCCCGAATCGAGCAAGCACGAAGCGAAGATATTTCAAAGCCAACTCCCAAAAAGACTTCCGGTTTTCCTGCTGAGTCCATAATATAAGCGATTTACGAACTATTTGCAGCCATGAACCTCACCAACTTGATCGAACACTATGGCGAGCCCACTATTTTGGCGGTGGGCGGCCTACTTATCGGCGCGATGTTTGGTTTTTTTGCCCAACGGTCTAAGTTTTGTTTGCGTGCGGCCGCCTTGGAGTTTTGGCACTGGCGATTTGGCGAAAAGATAGCCGTCTGGCTGCTGACCTTCTCAACCGCCGTGGTGGGGGTTCAGGTCTTGACGCTGACGCACCACATGGATGCGTCAGCTGCCCGTCAAATCGCGGCCACGGGCAGCATTTCTGGTGCCATCGTGGGCGGTTTGCTGTTTGGTGCGGGCATGGTGTTGACGCGGGGCTGCGCAAGCCGCTTGTTGGTGCTGTCTGCGAACGGAAATTTACGTGCCTTGCTGTCCGGACTGATTTTTGCGGTCACGGCACAGTCAGCACTGGCCGGTGCACTCGCCCCATGGCGTGAGGCCATCAGCAGCTGGTGGACAGTCAGTGGAGGCGATGCACGTAACCTCTTAGCCATCACCCACACAGGGAACTGGGGCGGCCTGGCTTTTGGCATGGTCTGGCTTTTGGCTGCACTGTACTTTTCAATCCGCAGTGGCTGGGGGTTTTGGAAATGGGCAGGGGGCATTGGTGCAGGTGCGGCGGTCGCTCTGGCCTGGAACTTTAACTACGAAGTTGCAAGCCATTCTTTTCAAATCGTACCCGTACAAGGTCTGACATTCAGCGGCCCATCGGCAGAATGGCTGATGCGCGTGCTTGCCAGCCCCAAGCTAGAGATTGGCTTCAATTTCGGCATGCTTCCGGGCGTTTTTTTAGGCTCCTTGCTTGGAGCGTGGCTGGGACGCGAGCTCAAGCTTGAAGGGTTTAAAGATGGCTATGGCATGCAACGCTACATTGTGGGCGCGATGCTGATGGGCTTTGGCGCCATGCTGGCCGGCGGGTGTGCAGTCGGGGCAGGCATCACGGGCGGCGCCATCTTCGCGTTAACCGCTTGGATCGCACTGGCCTGCATGTGGCTTGGTGCGGCCGCCGTCGACCGCTTGATCGATGACCCTGCGCCAGGGGCTTATTCGTCGCGCACCGTGAACACACCATTGAGCGCCAGCATCACGGTGATTTAGCGGTGTTTTCACCAACCCCTTCAGATGATTGCTCCGGCTCCAGGCGCTTGCCAGCTTGGACCTTGAATCCATAGCCACAACAGATAGGAAGACAGCATGCAAAAAAGGAAGGCGTAGCCCGGCTACGCTTTGGCGCTGCTTGCAGCGGCACACAATATTCAATCTGTCTTGAAACGTCAAAGTTTGAAATTCAGGAAACCTGATAAAGTTCTGGTTCGGTAGATGGAGCGCGATATTCACCTGAGATTAAGAGCCCGTCTCGCGAGATCTGCCATCATTAAAGCCCTGGGTGTGGTGTGGCTCGCCGCACCACAGTATTGTCAAAGTTCCCCTCTTGGAATCACACCATGTATAAGCTTATTGCCGCTGTTTTTATTTCACTTGTTGCCAGTCTGGCAAGCGCCCAGGACATCAAAGCTGTCTACCACATCAACACCGGTATCGATAGCGCGGCCGGGGCATTGAATAACATCAAAAATCATTTGAACGCAGACCCCAAAGTCAAGATTGTGGTCGTCACCCACAGTTTGGGCATCGACTTTTTGATCAGCGGGGCCAAAGACAGCAAAGGCCGCGAATTTTCAGGAACCGTTAGTGGGCTTGCAGGGCGTGGCGTTGAATTCCGCGTCTGCAACAACACCTTGGTGTCGCGCAAAATTGACCCAGGAACTTTGCTGATGGAAACCAAGATTGTCCCATCAGGGGTTGCCGAAGTGGCCATGTTGCAGGCCAAAGAAGGCTACGTCTACATCAAGCCCTGATGTCCGAGTGCAGCGGTGCCTCACGCCACCGCTGTCTGCTGAACCAGCAGGATTAGCGCTTTCAGGCCTTCGCCGACTTACGCGCAATGTCGTGACAAACCGCATTGCAAATTGACACAATGCGCTGATCACGGATGCTGTAGAAAATCTGCACCCCATCACGTCGTTTATCAAGTATCCCCGCCTTGTACAAGGTGTTGAGGTGTTGCGACATGTTGGGCTGGGTGGTGTTGACTTGCGTGAGCAGGTAGCTCACATTTTTTTCCCCGCTGCACAAACAATTGATGATTTTTAGCCGCAGCGGCGCCGACATAACGCGAAACAAGTCCGCTGCCGATTCGAACATTGCGTCGGTTTTCTCGATCGCATCCTCAACGGTATCCGATGTTGTGAGTGCCATGTCGCTGGTTTCCTGTAAGACCGAAGCTCGTTCGCTTAGTGACGATGTTCAGCCGAGAAGCCGCTCTCAATAGCTTGGTCTTCCTGCGGTGAGCACACCGTTAGTTTACCAAACACTGATGAATTTTTGGTACGGCCGAACACCTTGCCGAGCAATGCTTAGCCGCAGCATGGTCTTTCCCATGCAAAGGGCGTGCACGCAGGCCACTCAAATGGTCGCTTGGTAAGCCAACCGACCACCAACCAAGGTGTAGCGCACCCGGCCCGGCAACTCATAACCGGAGAACGGGGTGAAGTTACCTTGGCTGCGAAGCGCCTCTGGGCGCACGACCCAGGCAGCGTTCGGGTCGAAAATACAGATGTCAGCCAGCCCACCTTCGATCAGACGACCTGTACGGCCTTGGCGCGAACCCAAAGCAGCGCCCATGACTTGCGCGGGGCCTTGCGTCACAGCAGCGAGCGCACGGGCCAAGGGGGTGGCGTCATCCAGATGCCATTTGTAGGCCAAGCTGAGCAACAACTCCAAACCTGTTGCACCAGGTTCGCTTTCTGCAAACGGCACCATCTTGGCATCGTCGTCCACAGGCGTGTGGTCAGAGACCAACGCGTCAATCGTGCCATCCAAAAGGCCGGCACGCAAAGCCTCTCGATCGCGCTGCTGGCGCAATGGCGGGTTTAAGCGCGCGCTGCTGTCAAAGTAAGCAATGTCATGGTCTGTAAGGTGCAAAGAGTTGATGCTGACATCACAGGTCAGCGCCAACCCTTGTGCCTTGGCTTGACGCACCAGCTCAACCCCCGCTGCGCTGCTGATTCGACACAAATGCACGCGGGCACCCGTGCTGCGCATCAGCTCAAACAGGGTGTGCATGGCGATGGTCTCGGCCATGACCGGCACGCCACTTAAACCCATGCGCGTCGCAAGCGGGCCACTGGCAGCCACACCCTTGCCCAGGTAAGCGTCTTGTGGGCGCAACCACACAGCAAAGCCAAAGGTACTGGCATATTGCAGCGCACGCTGCAGGACTTGTGTGTTGACAATGGCCTCCTCTGCCTGGCTGAACGCCACACAGCCAGCGTCGCTCAACTGCAGCATTTCTGTCAGCGCCTCGCCTTGGAGTCCGCGCGTCAACGCGCCCAAGGGATAGACCCGGGCCTGCTTCAACTTTTCAGCGCGGAAACGCAACATTTCGACCAAGCCCGACTCATCCAATACCGGATCGGTGTCGGGTTGGCACACCAAGCTGGTGATGCCCCCGGCCATGGCGGCGTTCATTTCCGATTCAAGCATGCGGGCATGTTCGTTACCTGGCTCACGCAAGCGCACAGCCAAATCAACCAAGCCTGGCAGCACCAGGAGGCCACTGGCGTCGATACGCTCTTGCGCCTGAAAGCCATCGGGGATCGGCCCAATGCTGGCCACAGCCCCGTTGACGATGGTCAGATCGGCTATGGCATCAAAGCCACTGGCAGGGTCCATCACGCGCCCGCCTTGGATCAGTACATTCTTGGATTTGGTATTCATGGTGTGCGGCTTTGGTGTCTTGGTTGATTCAGGCATCATTGCCCGCCACGATGCTCATCACCGCCATCCGAATGGCAATGCCAAAAGTCACCTGGGGCAGGACGACGCTTTGTTTGCCATCCACCACTTCGGATGCGATTTCGACACCACGGTTCACGGGGCCGGGGTGCATCACGATGGCGTCAGGCTTGGCCAACAGCAGCTTTTCAGGCGTGAGGCCAAAACTCTTAAAAAATTCCTGACTCGATGGCAACAAGGCGCCATTCATGCGCTCGTTTTGCAGGCGCAACATGATGACGACGTCACACCCGCGGATACCCTCTTCCAGCGTGTGACAAACCCGCAGCCCCATGTGCTTCATGTCTGAGGGAACCAAGGTTTTAGGGCCCACAACACGCACCTCGGCACAGCCCAGCGTGGTGAGTGCGTGAATGTCTGACCGTGCAACCCTTGAATGCAAGACATCACCAACGATCGCCACCGTCAAGTTGCTAAAGTCTTTCTTGAAATGTCGGATCGTGAACATGTCCAACAAACCCTGGGTGGGGTGCGCATGTCCACCATCTCCGGCATTGATCACATGCACGTGCGGCGCGACGTGCTGTGCAATCAAGTACGGTGCGCCCGATGCACTGTGCCTAACCACAAACAAGTCGGCTGCCATGGCACTCAAGTTGGCAATGGTGTCGAGCAAGGTCTCACCCTTTGAGGTGGAACTGCGGGAAATATCCAGATTAATCACATCCGCAGAAAGCCTTTTGGCCGCAATTTCGAAGGTGGTACGGGTGCGTGTAGAGTTTTCAAAAAACAGATTGAACACACTTTTGCCACGAAGCAAAGGTATTTTTTTAACCTCCCGATCAGACACCGAGACGAAGTTGGCGGCGGTATCGAGAACCTGCTCCAAGATACTCTTTGGCAGGCCTTCGGTAGAAAGCAGGTGAATCAGTTCACCATTTTTATTGAGCTGAGGATTGTGCTTGTAGAGCATGGCTAGATGGCTTTCACGTTGAAAGTGAACTGACCGGTTACGTCCCGGTCAAGTGAGAGCGATTGCGTAGACGGCAAGCTGATGCTTGCCATACAAAGATCGGGTTGGATCGGCAATTCGCGCCCGCCGCGGTCCACCAGTACGGCTAGCGACACGCTGGCGGGGCGGCCGAAATCAAATAACTCATTGAGCACAGCACGCACAGTTCGACCCGTGTAGAGCACATCATCGAGCAGCAGAATGTGCGCACCATTGACATCAAACGGTATTTGAGTGGGTGTTGCCGCCGTCATGCCGCGCCGGGCGAAGTCGTCTCTGTGCATGGTGGAAGAAATAACGCCAACCGGCTCTGTGAGTGCGAGGTCAGCGGCCATACGCTGGGCCAACCAGACGCCGCCCGAGGCAATACCGACCAGCTGCATGTCGGGCCGCAAGATTGACCGTATCCGCACCAGCATGTTCGCATACAGAGACTCAGCATCCAGCGTCAATTGACTCATGGCAAGTTCCTTAAAAATTGTTCCAAGATGATGCAAGCGGCGCCGGCATCGGCATCTTTCGCCCCTTGAGACAGCGCTTCGGTTGTGGTGTAGCGTTCATCCACTTCAAACACCGGCAAATGAAAGCGTCCTCTCAATTGCCGCGCGAATCGGTGCGCCCGCGCGGTGTTTTCATGCGACGCACCGTCTGGGTGATAGGGTACGCCGACAACCAATGCATCAGGCTGCCACTCTTTCAGATGCTGGGCGATTTTGATGAACCTCGCGTCACCTTCAGCCATGATAGTCCCCTGGGGTTGTGCCGTGCGCAGCAAACGGTTGCCCACTGCAAAACCAGTGCGCTTCATGCCATAGTCCAAGGCCAAAAAGGTTTGCAGGTTTGACGGAACATCCACAGGCGCTATTGTGTTCGGGGCACTGCTGAGCGACATCGGGGACGTTGATTGAAGTCCAAGGCTCATGCGTGACCAACCTCTGGTGAGAGCATCCAGTCGTGGACGCCTAGCAGTTGCAAAGCCTGCTCATAGCGCTGTGCCACCGGTGTTTCGAAAATCAAACGGGGGTCGGCAGCTACCGTTAGCCAACTGTTGCTGGCCAACTCAGACTCCAACTGCCCCTCAGACCAAGCGGCATAACCCAAAGCCATCATAAGTTTACGCGGACCTGAGCCCGTACAAATGGCCTCCAAAACATCACGGGAGGTGGTCATCTCAAGCCCACCAGGAATCACCATCGTGGAGCTAAAAACGGGTTGCTTAGGTTGGTTCGCAGCGTCAAAGATCGATTCATGCAACACAAAACCACGCTCGGTTTGCACAGGCCCACCCAAGAAAACTTCTGCTCGTTGAAGGTCGCTGCGCTCAAGCGACAGGTCCATCTTGTCAAACAAGGCTTTCAAAGACATCTCGCAGGGCTTGTTGATCAATAAACCCAGTGCGCCCTGTTGGTTGTGCTCGCAGAGGTACACCACGCTGCGGGCGAACAATTCATCCTGCAAGCCCGGCATGGCAATCAAAAAATGATTGGTCAAGTTGGTGAGGGCACAATCCGTGGACATGGAGTGATTTTAGCGATGATGAGTACAACACAGACCGGCCTCATGTGGTTCAGGCGAGACCTTCGGGTTTCAGACAACGCCGCCTTGCACGCAGCGCTCACAAGCTGCCAGCGTGTGCACTGTGTTTTCATTTTGGATCGCGCGATATTGGACAGTTTGCCAAGCGCAGACCGACGCGTCGAATTCATTGTGGATTCACTGGTTCAATTGGACGAAGCTCTGCGCGAGCTTGGCAGGCGCGAGGGCTGCGGCCTGATTGTTCGGCACGCCTACGCGGTCGAGGAAGTGGTGGCGTTGGCGCAGGAACTTGATGTTCAGTGTGTTTACGCTGGGCGGGACTACGAGCCCGAAACCATCAAACGAGATGCTTTGGTTCAAGCTGAATTGGCCAAACTTGGGATTGACTTTGAAACCCGTAAGGACCATGTCATCTTTGAAAAACGCGAGATCTTGACACAGTCTGGCACAGCCTACGGTGTTTTCACGCCCTATAAAAACAATTGGTTAGCCAGCCTGCGTCCAGATGATCTGCGCGATCATACTGTGCAAGCCTTTGGTCATCACCTGGCAGAACGCCCGCTGGCCTTGCGTCAGACAGTACCTTCGCTGGGCGATATCGGGTTCCAGGCAAGTAACCTGTCAACGCTCAAAATTCCCACGGGGCTGCAGGGTGCGCACGCCTTGTTCGAAACATTTTTTGACCGCATGGACAACTACCATGCCACACGCGACTTTCCCGCCGTCAAGGGACCTAGCTACCTCGGCGTTCACTTGCGCTTTGGCACACTATCAATCCGCCAGTTGGTGGCCATTGCCTGGCAGAGACAATTGGCTGGCAGTGCAGGTGCTGCCGTTTGGCTCAGCGAGCTGGTATGGCGGGATTTCTATTTTTCAATCCTGGCAAACTTCCCACACATTACCGAGCGCGCTTTTAAACCTGCCTATGACGTCATTCAATGGGCGCAAGGGCCTCAGGCTGAACAGCTTTTTCAGGCCTGGTGCAGCGGCCAAACCGGCTATCCTTTGGTTGATGCCGCCATGGCACAGATCAACCAAACCGGCTACATGCACAACCGACTGCGCATGGTCAGCGGGAGTTTTTTGGTGAAAGACTTGGGCTTGGATTGGCGTTGGGGTGAAGGCTATTTTGCTCGGCAACTCAATGATTTTGACCTCGCCGCCAACAACGGCGGGTGGCAATGGGTAGCGTCTAGCGGCTGCGATGCACAACCGTATTTCAGAATTTTCAACCCGGTGAGCCAAAGCGCTAAGTTCGATCCCGACGGCAAATTCATCCGCCGCTACCTGCCACAGTTGGCCGGGCTCTCAAACAAAAGTATCCATGCGCCGTGGACGGCCAAACCCGCCGAACTGCAAGCTGCTGGCGTTGAGCTGGGCCGAAACTATCCGCTGCCCGTTGTGGCGCATGATGAAGCCAGACGCCAGACCTTACAACGCTACGGCGTGGTTAAAAACGTTGTTCAAGGGTGAGCGCCACCGGCTCGCATTCAAAACGGCCTAGAACTGCACCATTTCAAAGTCTTCTTTGCGTGCATCGCATTCCGGGCAGGTCCAGTTCAACGGAACGTCAGCCCAAGCCGTGCCAGCGGGAACGCCGTGCTCGGGGTCACCCAAGGCCTCGTCGTAAATCCATCCACAAATCAGGCACATCCAGGTGGTTGATGCAGTCATCGGTGTAGCGTAGCCTTCCAATAGAATAAGGTGTGTTCTAAGGCCAAATAGTTATGCAGGTGCAGCAACCAGCCTCTGTTGACAATATTGTGCCCCAAGACCTTAGCTTGCATCGATGTTGTCCCTGGTTTCAGCGCCTACCAAAGGCCGTTGCGTCCAAGCCCATGCACCACCGCCCGCACATTGCCCGCTTTCAAACATATGCCCATGATCAAAGATCCTGACCTGAACAAAGCCTTATTCGAGCGCGCTAAACGCGTGATACCAGGTGGCGTGAACTCCCCCGTACGGGCTTTCCGTGCAGTCGGCGGCACGCCACGGTTCATCACGCATGCGCAAGGTGCCTACATGTGGGACGCCAATGGGCAGCGCTACACCGATTACATTGGCTCTTGGGGCCCGATGATTTTGGGACACGGACATCCTGCGGTCTTGGAGGCAGTCCAAAAAGCCGCGCTTGATGGATTCTCCTTTGGAGCGCCAACTGAACGCGAAATCGATTTGGCTGAAGCCATTCTGCAATGCATGCCCTCCATGGAGATGGTGCGCTTGGTCAGTTCAGGCACTGAGGCAGCAATGAGCGCTATTCGTTTGGCGCGTGGCGCTACCGGCCGCAGCAAATTGATCAAATTCGAAGGCTGTTACCACGGCCATGCTGACGCCTTGCTGGTCAAAGCCGGTTCTGGTTTAGCGACCTTTGGCAACCCCACCAGTGCGGGTGTGCCAGCGGAGGTAGTGCAACACACCTTGGTCTTGGAATTCAACAACATTGCACAATTGGAAGCTGCATTCGCGCAACATGGCTCGGAACTGGGCTGCCTGATGATGGAGCCCATATGCGGCAACATGAATTTTGTACGCGCAAGCGTGCCATTCATGAAACGCTGCCGCGAGCTCTGCACCCAACATGGCGCCTTACTGGTGCTCGATGAAGTCATGACCGGCTTTAGAGTGGCGCTGGGCGGTGCACAAAGTGTGTACGCCCAACTCATCCCGGGTTTTGAACCTGACATCACTGTGATCGGTAAAGTCATTGGTGGCGGCATGCCCTTGGCCGCTTTCGGCGCCAAGCGAGAGGTGATGGAACATCTTGCACCTTTGGGACCGGTTTATCAAGCCGGGACACTGTCTGGCAACCCGATTGCAACAGCGTGCGGGCTGGCAACCTTGAACGAGATCAGAAAAACTGGTTTTTACGAAGAACTGAATCGCAAAACAAAAAAGCTAATCGATGGGCTGCGAGCGGCGGCGCACGCCGAGGGCATCGACTTGAGCGCAGATTGCGAAGGCGGCATGATGGGTTTTTTCCTGCTCGATAGCTTGCCCTCTAATTACCAAGAAGTGATGAAGTCAGACACTCAACGCTTCAATCAGTTGTTTCATGGTTTGCTCGACAGGCACGTCTACATAGCACCCGCGCTGTATGAAGCCGGTTTTGTGAGCGCGGCACACACTGACTCGGACATCGACGCGACCATCGAAGCGGGACACGCCGTATTTAGGCTTTTGGCCAAAGCATAGCGCGTGCTGAGCGTAACCGGCGCTGCGCTTGGCTGCCCCCTCTGTCTGAGGCGACCGCTACCGTGTATGAGCAGCACTCAATGACGGAAATGTCGCACGCCGGAGAACACCATGGCAACACCGCGCTCATCGGCGGCGCCGATGACCTCTTGATCACGCACTGAGCCGCCCGGCTGGATCACGCAGGTAGCGCCTGCGTCAACCACCACATCCAGCCCATCGCGGAACGGGAAAAAAGCATCGCTCGCAACAACTGTATCTTTCAGGCTTAAGCCAGCATGTTCAGCTTTGATGCTGGCGATACGTGCCGAATCAAGTCGACTCATTTGACCAGCACCCACACCCATGGTCATGCCGTCTTTACAGAAAACAATGGCGTTACTTTTAACGTACTTAGCCACTTTCCATGCGAACAGCAAGTCCTGCAACTGTTGCGTCGACGGTTTGATTTTGGTGACGAGCACAAGATCAGAGAGACTGAGCTCGTGGTTATCTGCGGTTTGCATCAGTAAGCCAGACCCAACCCGTTTGATATCAATGGCATTTCGACCTTGCATCCACGCGGTGGCCCCAGCCGCTGGCAGAGCCACCTGCAGGATGCGAACATTGACCTTTGACTTGAACACAGCCAAAGCCTCTAGGGTGAATCCAGGAGCCAGGAGAACTTCGACAAACTGCTTGGAAATCTGCAAAGCTGCTGCCTCATCAACGGTGCAATTCAGTGCAATGATGCCGCCAAACGCAGACGTCGGATCCGTGAGAAAAGCTTTGCTGTACGCTTGCGCGGCATCGTGGCCCATCGCAACGCCACAGGGATTGGCATGCTTCACAATCACACAGGCTGGCGTCTCGAAACTTTTCACACATTCCCATGCAGCATCAGCATCGGCAATGTTGTTGTAACTCAATGCCTTACCTTGCAATTGCTGAGCAGTCACCAGTGAACCCGGAGCCGGGTGCAGGTCTCGATACAAGGCCGCTTGTTGGTGCGCGTTTTCTCCATATCGGAGATCCTGAACTTTGATGAATGTGCCATTAGACTGCAAAGGAAAAGCCATGGTTTCCACCATTTTGCTGCCTTCCACGTACTGCAGGCTACTCAGGTAGTCACTGATGGCTGCATCATATTGGGCGATGCGGTTGAACGCAGCAACCGAACAGGCAAACTTGGTCGCCTGGCTGACTTGGCCATGCTCTCTCAACTGAAGCAATACATCGGCGTATTGCCCAGCATCAGTCAAGACACAGACATCTTTCCAGTTCTTGGCTGCGCTGCGAACCATGGCAGGGCCACCAATGTCAATATTTTCGATGGCCTCTTCAAGCATGCAGCCTGGTTTGGCAACCGTAGCCTCAAAGGGATACAGGTTGACCACCAGAAAATCGATCGTAGCAATGCCGTGTTTTTCAAGCGCTGCCATATGCTCGGGCACGTCGCGTCTAGCGAGTAGCCCTCCATGTACATTCGGGTGCAGTGTTTTGACTCGACCATCCAGCATTTCCGGAAAACCCGTCATATGCGCAACCTCCGTCACGGGCAAGTTGTTGTCCGACAGAAGCTTAGCGGTGCCCCCCGTCGACAGCAAGCTGATGCCCAGGTCATTGAGCGCTTGCGCGAACTCCAAAATGCCAGTTTTGTCTGATACCGAGATGAGAGCGTTCATAGTGAAGTGCAGTAAGAAGGTCTAGTTGTTGGGATGAAGTTCAGATCAAGACAGCCCAAGTCTGCGGCCCTCAGGGTACACGCTTGGGCTGGGCCAACTTGGAAAGACAAAACCGATTACTCGATCAATCCGTGCTCAAGCAGTTTCTTGCGCAGTGTGTTGCGGTTAATACCCAAACATTGCGAGGCCTTGGACTGGTTATGACCGACGTGTTGCATAACGACCTCAAGCAAAGGCTTCTCAACAACACTGATGACCATGGCGTACATATTATTTGCAACGCCCCCATCCAAATCGTCCAAGTAGGTTTGCAGGTTTGCACGTACGCAGTCTGCAACTGACGGTTGGGCAACTGATGTCATACGATGCTCTCCAATTCATGCTCGGACGACAAGACCTGATGTGCAGGCAAGCGATCCATGGATTGATTTAATTGATCGAAATAAGTGGCCACGGCCTGCGATTGCAACACGGGATCCTCTATGAGGTTCATAGCCGAGCGGAAGTCTTCGCCTCCAGGCAACGCTTTCACATACCAGCCGATATGCTTGCGCGCCGAGCGCACCCCGGTGTAATCCCCGTACAAGGCGTAGTGGTCTTGTAAATGCTCAAGCAAAGCTTGCCGCACCTCCGCAACCAAGGGGGGTGCCAAGAGGTCGCCGGTTTGCAGAAAATGCGCGATCTCCCTGAAAATCCAAGGTCGACCTTGGGCCGCGCGACCCACCATGATGGCATCGGCACCAGTGCTTTGAAACACCTCCCTGGCCTTCTGGGGGCTGTCAATGTCACCATTGGCCACAACTGGAATCTTCAGCACCGACTTGACCGCGGCCACGGTGTCATATTCGGCAACCCCCTTGTACCCCTGCTCACGGGTGCGTCCATGGACTGTGATCAATTGCACGCCGGCAGACTCTGCTGCAACCGCAATATTTTGGGCATTCCTGTGTGACTCACACCATCCTGTGCGCATCTTCAGCGTAACCGGGACGCCCAGAGGCTCACAGGCTTTAACCACTGCGTCGACAATCTCAAGCGCTAAACGCTCGTTTTGCATCAAAGCAGAACCAGCCCACTTATTACAAACTTTTTTTGCTGGGCAACCCATGTTGATATCAATGACCTCTGCGCCCTGAGCGATGTTGTAGACGGCAGCCTGTGCCATCAGCGCAGGCTCGGTACCAGCAATCTGGACAGCAATGACTCCTGTTTCTCCCTTGTGATTTGAGCGGCACAGACTTTTTGGCGAGGCTCTTAAATCTGGCCGACTGCTGAGCATTTCACTCACAGCGTATCCTGCGCCAAACCGCTTACACAATTGCCTGAATGGCAGATCAGTCACACCGGCCATGGGCGCAACGAAATAAGGGTTCAGTAACCGGTAAGGTCCAATGTTCATCGAGAATAGAAAAGTCGCAAGGGAAGAAAAAGTCATGCGGTAAACAAACGCCGTAGGACAAAGCCAACAGCCTTGCTCTGAGCTTCAGCATCGCCAATTTTACGCGACCAATTCCTTCCTACTGTCTCACGCCCCAACACGCGCTGCATCTCCAAAATCTTGCATCACGTGTCATACTGAGTCCTGACATACAGGCCCGCCAATGCAGTGGATCTGTTGGCGATGATGGCATAAATGGATAAGGTATTACTGGACATAACGGGCACTGTCAATATGGTTCAGAGGCAGATCTGCAAGTGACAGCGGCCTCCTAAACAACGCATTGGTAAGACGAAGGCAATTGATTGAAATTTTGAACATGACTTCACTGTTGGATCCCGTACTGGCGCTTCTGGCCATACCTAGGCTAGGGCTGAGCTCACTTTTTATCATTGCGTTTGCGTCAGCAACCCTGTTGCCTATGGGTTCGGAGCCTGTGTTGTTTGGCCTGGTAGAACAGAATCCAACACTGCTATGGTCAGCCATCGCTGTTGCTTCAGTGGGCAACACCCTAGGCGGCGCTCTCACTTGGTGGATGGGCCAAGCGTCACACAAACTGGTTGAACGTCACCACCATAGCAAGCACCATCTGCGTGCTCTGGATTGGCTAGAACGCTTAGGGCCCAAAGCTTGTCTTTTGACTTGGTTGCCGATCTTTGGCGACCCCTTGTGTGCGGTTGCGGGATGGCTAAGACTGCCGTTTTGGCCTTGCTTGATCTACATGGCAATCGGCAAGTTTTTACGCTACGTCTTTATGACTTTTGCATTGCTGGGTATCTGGCAACACATCTAAGCAAGAATGGAATGAACAAAAAAAAACGCCCAATCGTTAGACTGGGCGTTTCAGGCATAGAGAGCCTGACGATGACCTACTTTCACACGGGAATCCGCACTATCATTGGCGCGAAGTCGTTTCACGGTCCTGTTCGGGATGGGAAGGAGTGGTTCCAACTTGCTATGGTCGTCAGGCAAAAACTTTTTGTTCTTTTGATCTTTTTAGTGATCAAGAGAACGAATTTATAGAGTTAATCAGCTTGTCTTTCGACTGCTGTGCTTATTGCACAACTTATTTTGAATGCGTCAACTTGGCATAACTTCCTTGAGACAACTGGTGTCCCAAAGTTATAGGGTCAAGCCGCACGAGCAATTAGTATCGGTTAGCTCAACGCATTACTACGCTTACACACCCGACCTATCAACGTCCTGGTCTTGAACGACTCTTTAGGGGGCTCAAGGCCCCGGCAGATCTAATCTTGAAACGAGTTTCCCGCTTAGATGCTTTCAGCGGTTATCTCTTCCACACTTAGCTACTCGGCAATGCCACTGGCGTGACAACCGATACACCAGAGGTGTGTCCACTCCGGTCCTCTCGTACTAGGAGCAGGCTTCCTCAAATCTGCAGCGCCCACGGAAGATAGGGACCAAACTGTCTCACGACGTTTTAAACCCAGCTCACGTACCTCTTTAAATGGCGAACAGCCATACCCTTGGGACCGGCTACAGCCCCAGGATGAGATGAGCCGACATCGAG
>CAWUSQ010000043.1:0-9641 GCA_963925275.1 uncultured Rhodoferax sp. | reverse complement strand
ATGGGAAAGGCAGAGCCTAGGGCTTCAATCGCGGCGTAGAGGGTTTTCAACATCAGTTATTCAAAGGGCTTGTGCAAGCCCTATTTCTATTTCTTCAGGATATGGATCAAACGGAACTGGGCGAAACCGCGCCTATCAGGCACAGCCCATGCCACGTTCATAGACAGGGCAGCAAGCAGCGATGCAATCAGAGCCTTCATGTAGTCCTCCCATTTTTTGCCTCGACTCTAGCGCCCAGCCCAAACACCGGACTTGATCTGCGTCAAACGCCAAGCACTCCCGTTGGGTAGACTGCGGGCATAAACAGGGGGGACGCTATGAGAATTGCAGCGAGACCCGCGGGGCCAGTTGCGATAATCTCAAAGGCTTTTTGCATGACTGAATCGCTCGTAATCAGTGACCATGATCCTTGGGAATGTCCGACTTCTTGATGGCGTGAGGATGGCGCATGCTCATGTTCTCATCGACGTTCAGTGTCACCGCTAACGCGCTACCGCTTGCCTGGTGGCAACCGTTGCAGCTTGCCACGGTGTCCTTCAAGGCGGCCTTAAATGAATTCGGGTTTCCATGTTCCGCCGCCTCCCTCAGCCTGAGAAGATTGCCGTCCATGAATCCCTGCATCAGGCCGCCGAGTTTGGGATCGATGTACTTCGAGACGCGCGTCAATCGCTGCATTTCATCGATCTCATGCGCCACGACAGCCCAGTCGCCTGCATCGCCTGCGCGGTGCATCACGTGGAACCTCTCGGAGTAGTTCGGCATAAAGTTCGTAAACATGGGTTTCAGCGCCTCCAGTACTACCACCCGTCCTCGCAACGCCTTTATTTCTTGGCGGAGTTGATCCAAGGTCTTGAGTTCCGGTTCTTTCTTGGGGGCCGCTTGCCCATCCTCAAACGGCCCAGCCATAGCCAAGCCCATAGACAGGGCAGCAAGCAGCGATGCAATTAGAGTTTTCATGTGGAGCGCCTAACGTGTGTGACGGTGCTACGACTCTAGTGCCCAACCTGTGGCCCGAGCTTGATCTGTGTCAACTGGGAAGTACTGCTGCTGCGTAGACTGCCTGCACAACAGTGTTGTCATCAGGATGTGCCATAGCTTGAGCTCCATTAGGTTGGTTTGAGGTATTAAGCCCCTGGAGTTTCTTCATTCAATGTGTCAATTTAATGACGGGGTCGAAAAAAATGGCACTTGGCAATTCACGAAATTGACACATGACCCTCTTCCAATGTCTTTTAAATATTCATGGGGGCCAGCGGCATGTCGTTTAGAAAACAGAAGTATTCACCGTCAGTCATGGCGCTGGCTGCATCTTCAGCATCAGCATACGCCTTACGGTCAACCGACGACTGCTCACGCTCATACGCCTTGTAATGCCAAGCTATACCACGCTCAATGTGCATCAGGTTGGCATCTTTGCCGTCAATCAGCACCTTGCCTAGATTGCGCCCATATAGGTCTTTCTTGTCTGTTTCGACGGTGACTTGCTTCTTGTAAACCAAGTCACTCAGGCTTTACTTTGAGCGTTGTCCGAACGCTTGTTTCTTTTTGGTGCGTCAATGCCTGTCAGTCTGATCTTGTGCTGGGTCTTGGTTGCGTCTAGGACTGTGATGGTGTCGCCATCGGCTACGCTTAAAACTGTGCCTGTGAGGGGGTGGCTGCGTGTGCGCTGGTGGCGAACAGCAGTGTGAACGGCGGAGAAAAAGGGAGCCAATTGGTCGTAGCAACACTTACATGCTTTAGTTGGTTGCCGTACAGACGCGAAAGCAATTCGTCGCCACGATGCGTTGCACTTCTTAGTGGCTGATGCGTGATCCAGAAGCTGGTTATGCTCACCTCGTTATTTCTCTCAATGTGCAGTCCAAATGATCCACTTGTATTTGTTTGTTTCCGGGCTGGTTTGCTTGGTTTTGGGGGCCAATTTAATGGTGCGCGGGGCGAGCAAGCTGGCGCTGTCATTTGGTATTTCTCCCCTGGTGGTGGGGCTGACCATTGTGGCGCTGGGCACCAGTGCGCCCGAGATCGCGGTGTCGGTGGCCTCTGTGCTTGAGGGCAAGACCGATATGGCCGTGGGCAATGTGGTGGGCAGCAGCGTTTTTAATGTCTTGTTCATCCTGGGCCTGAGCGCCTTGATCGTGCCGCTGGTGGTGCACAGTCAGTTGATCCGCCAAGAAGTGCCCATCATGTTTGGAGTGACTTTGCTCATGGCATTGATGGTCATGGACGGTCATCTGCAGCCTTGGGAGGGCGGTTTTCTGGTGGTCTTACTGGTGGCTTACACCAGTTTTGTGGTGATGCAGTCCCGCCGCGAAACCCTAGCAGACAAGGTCGCATCCAAGGCCTCGGCCAAAGGCGCTGACGAGTTTGAGGTTGAGTTACAGGCCACGCCCTCGGGTGCCTGGGATGCCAAGCTGCCTGTTCAGCTGGCGCTCATGGCTTTGGGTTTGGCTTTGCTGGTGCTGGGCTCGGACTGGCTGGTGGGCGCGGCGGTGGTCTTTGCCAAGGCCCTTGGCGTGAGCGATGTGGTGATTGCGTTGACCATCGTGGCCGCAGGCACGTCCATGCCCGAGGTGGCCACCTCGATTGCGGCGGCCCTCAAGGGAGAGCGCGACATTGCTGTGGGCAATGTGGTGGGCAGCAACATCTTCAACATTCTGGGTTGCCTGGGCATCAGCGGCTTGGTTGCGGGTGGGACGGGCCTTGTGGTGGCGCCGTCTTTGCTGGCGTTTGACATCTGGGTCATGCTGGCCGTTGCGCTGGCTTGCCTGCCCATGTTCATCACCGGGGGCGAGATTGCCCGCTGGGAAGGTGGCGTCTTTGCCGGCTATTACGTGGCCTATGTGTCTTATTTGATTTTGGCGGCGCAGCAGCATGCAGCGCTGGGTACATTCAGCAGCGTGATGCTGAGTTTTGTGGTGCCACTGACGGTCATCACGCTTGTGGTGTCGGTGGTGCGCAGGCGTGCCTGATGGGGCATGAAGCCTCTGCTTGCCTGATCTTTTGACAGCCTGATACGCTCAAAGCGTCGGCTTCAAGTCCTCTTGGCGGATGGCGGTGGTGGACATGATTGAGCTTATTTCAGAAAGACAGGGAAAGCGGCAGTGATCGGTTTTTGAATATGAGACTTGAAAATCCCCAATCGGGGGATTTCTACGATCTTTTTACTTACCATTACCTTACTCAACCACAACCGGCAAGAACCTAACCCCAGTCTTCTGCACCATTTCCTCATAGCTAATGGGCTTACTTCTTCTGCCTTCTGAACTCCCAAGGTGGCACAGGCTTGGCATCTGCCAACAAACCAACCCTCTTAGCATTGGCTGCATCTTCAGCAGCCTCGTACAGCTTAAGGTCATCTGCTGATTGGTCACCCTGGTAAGTGCGATACCACTAAACAAAGCCACGCTCAATCTGTATCAGGTTGGCATCCTTGCCATCAATCAGCAGCCATGAGGTCGACAGGCTGTGTCCAACTGCGCAATGAAAGATGGCTAAAAATTTGGGGGAAGGCCAGTCCATAGCAACTGTGAAGAGCAGTCTGTCGCTGGCTGGTCTTGCTGGTAAGTGCGATAGCACCATGCTATCCCTCATTTCTATTCTGGCGGCGCGGCTTGATGCCAAACTACGTCTGAATCCAAGCTAGACTCTTTATTTACACATTGAATGCTCAAATGGAAATACTCACAGACCCCAATATTTGGATTGCCTTTTTCATGCTCGCTGCGCTTGAAATCGTTCTGGGTATCGACAACATCATCTTCATCAGTATTCTTGTCGGGCGATTGCCCTCCGAGCAGCGTGATATCGCACGGCGTCTGGGGTTGCTTTTTGCCATGGTCTCCCGCATTGCTTTGTTGTTTAGTTTGGCTTGGGTGATGACACTTACCGCACCGCTGTTTACGGTATTGGCGCAAGACATCAGTGGGCGCGACCTGATTTTGCTTGGTGGCGGACTTTTCCTGCTGTACAAAGCTTCGCATGAAATTTTCTTGGAAGTGGAAGCGCACGAACCGAAAGAAGTGAGTGCCGGGGTCGAATCCGTCAAAGCGGGTGCCTCAGTATTTTGGGGCACGATCGTGCAAATTGGCATCGTTGATATTGTCTTCTCCTTGGACTCCGTGATTACGGCTGTCGGTATGGTGGACAACCTTTCGGTGATGGTGGCGGCTGTGATTGCGTCGGTCGCCGTCATGCTATTTGCAGCAAAACCTATTGGTGAATTTGTAGACCGCCACCCTTCAGTCAAGGTGTTAGCGCTTGCTTTTTTAACCATGGTGGGCACGCTTTTGATAGCCGAGGCGTTTGATGTGCACGTGCCAAAGGCCTACGTTTATGTGGCCATGCTTTTTTCACTGGGGGTCGAGTCGCTGAATATCAGAGCACGTTCCAAGCGCATGGCGGCAAAAGAGGCCGCGTAGCACCCGTTTATGCGACCATATTGCAGCTTATTTCAGGTCCAAATTATTTGAGTCAGTTGGAAAAGTTATTTCAAAATTTACAGGGCAAATCGGCTTACTTCTTCTGCCGCCTGAACGCCCAAGGCTGCAAAGGCTTGGCATCTGCCCACAAGCCGTTTCTTGAGGCTCTGGCCTCATTTTTCGCATCAGCATATACCGTGCGATCAACTGCCGACTGATCATGCTCATACGCCTTGTAATGCCATGCAAAGCCACGCTCTTTCTGCATCAGGGTGGCATCTTTGCCGTTGACCCGCACCTTGCCCACGGCACGACCATAGCGGTCTTTCTTGTCAGTGTCGACGCTGACTTCTTTGAGATAGACCATATCGCTCAGGCTGGACTTTGAACGTCTGCCAAATGGCTGCGCCTTCTCTGGTGCATCAATGCCTGTCAGTCTGATCTTGTGCTGGGTTCTGGTCGCGTCTAGGACTGTGATGGTGTCGCCATCGGCTACTGAGACGAATGTGCCTGTGATGGTGGCAGCGTGGGCTTGGATCGTTGGCGCCTCCAGCAGAGAATGGAACTACCAACGTTATCGGGCGGTCAAGATAGGCTGCATAGGCTCGGGGCCGGCATATCATGCCGCCGAAGACGAGGCAGACCGCGAATAAACGACCACAAATACGTGATGTCATTGTTTTCTCCATGGGGTAATAATGCCCTTTTGATATGCAAGAACTTCACAGCCTGTTGCGTAGTGTTGGCTCGATAGGAAAGGGCTTGCCCGTGTCAAGGGCCTCGCCAGTCTTCGTCGACGATCAGTCGACCGGTAAAACGCCGGGTATTACTGAATAGATTTCGCATCCGTTCCGTCCAAGGCGTCTTTCGCGCTTCCAGCCCTTGGGGACTGGTAAAAGCGTTGCGATCCGCTAGATCGTAGGCTGTGAAGTAGCGAGGGTGCGCATCGCAAGCGATGTAGCGGCGTGCTCGAACCACCCCCGGAACGCGTACCAGTCGTGGCAAATGCTCCCGGTCATACCAATCGTTGTACTCGGCGGCGACATCGTCTGGAACGTCGGTATGGACAACGTATAACCAACGCGTTTCGTCTTGGGTGTGCCCCCCATTACTTACATCCCGACGGAGATCAAACGCCATGCCTTCGATATTCAGCGGGTTTCCCGTCCATCCTAGCGAGTCGGACACATCGACAGGTTCCCGCGTTTCATAACAAGCCAGCCAAGCAGGCATTTCTCCCTCAACTTCAAACAGTCGTGCCCGCTCGATCTCTGCCGACCTTTGCATGCTGGGCCGCAGGTTTCCTTGCGTGGTGAAGCGGTGGGTGAGGAGGCGGCTTGCCCGCCCAGCGCCTTCCTCAGCCATTTGCGCCTGTCAGCGGTACACCTTTGAGCATCAAACGATATAAATAACGTTCTTCGTTCATATCGTAGTCACCGTTCGCTTTGTGCATCAAGCTGCGGTTATCCCAAATGACAAAGTCGCCACCTTTCCATACATGACGGTATTGATATTTCTCCTGTGTGGCGTGTACGAGCAATTGGTCGAGCAAGGGCAAGGCCTCTTTATCGTCCATGCCAAGAATTCCCTCTATGCGAATGGGATTGATATATAGAGCCAGATGGCCGCTATTTGGGTGGCGTGAAACTAATGGCTGCAATACCGCTTCGGGCACTGATGCGCGGCGCCCTTCTGCGAGTTGAGGAAGCTGTCGAACGCTGTGGCTGCTCTGGTAGACGTGGATGGCACGTCGCCCTAGAATGCGCTCCTTGATTTCATCCGGCAGGTCTTGATAGGCTCGGACCATATCGACAAACTGGGTATCGCCACCCACCGAAGGAATTTTTACCGCGCTAAGAACGGTCGCCATGGGTGGCGCAGCATCGTTGGAATGATCGGTGTGATAGCCCTCGCCAGGAATATATCGCTTGCCGTTTCCAAGGGTGTCTGCATTCGATATGTAATGCACCAAGGGATATTCAGGAATCGAAAATTTCGCGTTGTGCTGGGGAAATATCTCGCCAAAGATCTGTACGGCCTCCATCATTTGAGGCGCATCAAGCCATTGATCACGAAAAGCCAGCACAGAATGGTCTGTGAATGCTTTTCTCAGTCTCGCACGTTTCGACTCGGAGAGTGGCTCGGAAAGACGTATGCCGCGCACCTCCGCCCCGATGGGGAAAAAAGGAGTTATTTGAAGTTCATTTTCCTGCTGAATTGCGGTGGCAGTGCTCATTTTTCGCTCCAGTTGTTGACCTTGAGGCGATTATGAAGTCACTCACTATGCAATTCAAGAACGAAACATGACAGTACTATGCCCATTTCGCATAAGCGCTCACCGGAAAGTTGTCCCGTAACATGATGGCCGCGCACTGGCCAAAAGCAGCAGCCTTACGGAAAAATTGACCTTAAAGCGCTTAGCAACCGTTGCATCTTGGATCTGGCAGTGGCTCTTGAGGTCGTTGTCTTTGATTGCCAAACAATATGACACCTGATCCTTCGCCAACGCTAGGCAGTGATGTTTGCGATCTTGGTCTGTGATCGTATGGCAGGTTGCCTCATTGGCGAATGCAGTGCTGCAGAGACAAAGCGCCTGCAGGCTGAGCAAGGTCTTTGGATTCATTGTTGCTCACCCCACCACACCACGATCAGCAAATACATCAACGCTGCCAGTCCAAAGTCAAGGCAGACCGGCTCAGTGCCTAGAGGGTGCAAAGTTAGGCCTGCGCCGATCAGGGGGTTTTGAAGCCAACGCTAGGAATGATTGACCTATCAACGTCTATCAGGCAGGCTGAACGATGTCTTGGCAGCACCGCCGAGCTTCTTACCGTTCTTGTCGATTGCCTTCACAGCCTGATGCGCTAAGGGCGTCTGCGTCAAATAGCGATATGAAAAATGTCTAGCCATTTGGGGAATGCCAGCACTCAGAGGGGGCAGCCTGACGCTTCTTGATGGATGTTTTTTTGCGCTTATGGCAGCAAGGAATTGCCCTCCAACATAAAATTAATTCATGCTGAAATCCTTAGCGATATTGCTTGCTGCGATCACTCCCCTTATGAGCCACGCCATCGAAGAACCTGCTTACGAGGTAAAGAGTCACATCGACGAAGTCGAGATAAGACTTTATGCATCCTATGTGGTGGCGGAGGTCACGGTTGATGGTCCGGCTGAAGATGCAGGTAATAAGGCTTTTCCAATTCTGGCGGGTTATATCTTTGGAAAGAACAAGGGTGAACGCAAACTGGAGATGACTGCGCCGGTGACGCAAACGCAAGAGCCTGTCAAGATGGCGATGACTGCTCCGGTGACGCAGTCTGCCAGCGGGGAGCGATTCGTTGTGCAGTTTGTGCTGCCCCGGGATGTCACGCTGGAAACGGCCCCAGAACCCTTGGACTCTCGCGTGCAGGTAAGACAAGTTCCGGCCCATTCGGTGGCGGCAGTTCGCTACTCGGGCCTTTGGACCCAGGCCAACTATGAGGAGCACCTTGAGAAGCTTCAGACAATTCTGCGCCGCGCTGGCATTGCCTGGTCGGGTGAGCCCATGTTGTCTCGATATAACTCGCCCTTCACACCGTGGTTCATGAGGCGCAACGAAGTTTGGCTGAGTCTTTCTCATACCAATTGACGCTGCGCAGCCACCCGGGCTGTTTTCTGCTCTTGGCACGTCTTTTCAGGTTAGCTCTTGCCGCTGTCCGCAGAACTGGCAGCCGCCCACTTCTATAGTGGGTGCACGGCTCCAAACAAACGAAGCAGTTTTTTATGTTGCGTGAATTACCTCACGAAGCAATAGGCATAAACCGCCTCTTTGCCAAAGACTGTGTGCCACCATCGACCAATGACCAGACCGCGATGACCTCATACTTATTAAACAGTTCAATGTAACCACCGTAGTCCTTGGAGCGCCCACGTGGTCCTTGAAGTAGACAAAGACGCTAACGCGTAACTGGTTTTCTTGAGACCGCTGGCGCAAAAGGACTCAGTGAACAAACGGGCGAATTTTGAATACCCATGGGTCAGACGTAGGCCACAAGCGGCTAGCGTATTGAGCACCAGAAACAAGGCTGCGTGCCCGCCTTAAGAACTCAGATCGGTGTAGCCACGATGAACATGACGTTGGGTGTTGTAGTCAAGTTGATGAATCGCAATCAGTCGGTAAAGTCGTATAGGACCGTAGGGTTGTCGACCAGAACTTGTTGGCGTTGCTTCGTCTCCGGCAACCAGCGGCCAATCAGGTCGACGAGGTCGGCATCGTTGGGCATGGCGCCGCGTAGCATCACATGCGGCCAGTCGCTTCCCCAAACCAGCCGCTCAGGCGCTACAGCCAGCAGTGCCTGCACCAGCGCGTCGCACGGTGCATACGGCAAGGGCTCGCTCGTCAGCCGGTAGGGTCCGGTAAGCTTGACCCAGGCACGGCCGGTGCCCAGCAGCCGCAACAATGACTGGAAGCCAGCATCGTGCACGCTGCGACCAATCGTCAAGTATCCGAGATGCCCGAATACAACATTCACAGCCAAATCCTGCAAGGCCATCAGTTCCTGAGGATATGTGTCGACGTGTGCCAGCAACTCCAGGTGCCAGCCTAGCGGCGCGATGCGTTGCGCCAGCGCCTGCAGCATAGCCATGGGCAGCGGCCCACCGGCATCATGCCGGTCCACAAGGTTGACGCGCAAGCCTCGCACACCGGCGGTGTGCCAGCGCGTCAATTCTTCTATCGACACGTCATCTCTCGCTACGGCCACGCCACGCAATCGGCTCGGGTTGCCCATAAGTGTGTCTAGCAGCAGCCGGTTGTCCGTGCTGTAGATGCTGGGCTGGACCAGCACGGCACGTTGCACTCCGGCACGCGACAACATGTGCTGGTAGTTCTCGGCCACGCAGTCAACCGGCGTGTAGACACGGTTAGTGGAAAGCGGGTAACGCGCCAGAGGGCCAATTACATGCGCGTGGCAGTCGCAGGCGCCTTCGGGCAGGAGGACGAAAGGTTTACGCGGGAAAAAATCTGGGGCCGCGCAAGGCGGCGCCATGACCAGTTGTTCTTGCTTCATTCTGATTCAACGCCTTTTAGATTTCGTATCATTTCGATTGGTCAAAAGTGCCACAGTAAAAGCCGTTAACCGCATTCATCAATTTGGTCTCCCTATTGTGAGTGCAATCTAAGCAGTAGCATCACTTCCCAGTTGACATAGGACAAGCTCAGAGCACTGGCTGGGCACTAGAGTCGTGGCA
>CAWUSQ010000042.1:0-51644 GCA_963925275.1 uncultured Rhodoferax sp. | reverse complement strand
GCCAAACCGGCCAGTGCGGCACACAGCAGGTTGATCAAGATGGCAGCCCCCAGCACGCTGCCAAGGCCCCAGTCACCAAACCAGGCGACGGCCAGCAGGGCGACGACAACAGCCCACAAGACGCCGTTGAGCATGGAGATGCCGACCTCGCGGTTGAGCAAGATGCCGATATTGCCTTTTTGAACCTGTCCCAAGGCCAGGCCACGGATCACCAGCGTCAGGGTTTGGCTGCCCGCCACGCCGCCCATGCTCGCCACGATGGGCATCAGCACCGCAAGCGCCACCATCTGCTCCAGCGTCGCTTGAAACCGACCAATCACCCAAGCTGCAAGAAACGCGGTAACCAGGTTGACGCCCAGCCAGACTGCGCGTCGGCGTGAACTCAGCAACACGGGCGCAAAAATATCGGCCTCGTCATCAAGACCGGCCATGTGCATCAAGGCGCGGTCAGATTCCTCACGTATCAAATCGACCACGTCATCGACCGTGATGCGACCAATCAAACAGTTGTTGTCATCAACAACAGGAGCCGACAAGAGGTCAAGGTCTTGAAACAAGCGAGCGACCTCGGTGCCCTCGGTGTGCACAGATATCCCTGCGATATCGGTTTGCATGATGTCGGCCACATCCAAGTCCAGTTCTGCAGTCACCAGCGCGCTCAGGGGCAGCGTGCCTTGGTAGTGGCCCTGGCGGTCAATCACCATCAGCATGTCGGTTTGTGGCGGTAGGGTTTCAATCAAACGCAGGTAGCGCAAAACGGTGCCGACCTTGACGTTGGCGCGTACCGCGATCGGATCCGCATCCATGAGGCCGCCGGCCGAGTCTTCGGGGTAAGACAGCATGGTTTCAAGCTGCTGGCGTCGGGTACCGCTACTGGCCTGCAGCAGCACGCTGCTCAAACTGCTGGGCAGGCTCTGGATCAGGTCGACCAGGTCATCGAGTTCCAGATGCTGGGCCGTTTCTACCAAGTCTTCAAGATCGAGCTGAAGCGCCAATTTGGTACGGATTTCATCATGCAGATAGGTCAGCACTTTGCCCGTTTTTTCAACCTCGACCATGCTCCAGACGGTGCTTCGTTCTGTGGGTGGCATCGCTTCCAACAAGCCTGCCACCTTGGCTGGATGAATGTGCTGCAGGATCTTGCCCACACGTTTTAATTTGCCCTCGTCCAAGGCTTTGAGGATGGCCCCTAGCTGATTGATGGCGTCGGCGCCTGGGTTCTCACCCGAGCCAGAGATGGTGGATGTTGGCTCTGGCGCATCGCCAAGCTCACGGGCAAGCTGCCCGATCAAGTCTGGGTTCAGATGCGGCTGGATACGCAGTTCAAGCGCGGCATCAACCTGCTGCCACAAGGCAACGCGTTGCGTGGGCTCTAGCATCTCAAGCAGCGCCGCGAGCTTGGCCGGGTGCATCATGGACAGCAGCTTGCGCACGCGCTTGTTCTTACCCTCGCGCAGGGCCAAAGTGATCTGTTCGATGTCGGTGAGCGCTGGCGCGGCGTCTGGGTAATTGGGCGAGGTATTTTTAGAATGCATGGTGCTCAGAATACCTGTAGTCGCACGGGCGTGCCGAGTTTAAAAATTTTAACAAGGGGTGTGCGTGATTCAACCGCACGCAATTGCCCGTTTGGTCAATGTCTACTTTGGCGCTGCCAGCGCCAGCGCCACCACGCACAACATCGACAGCGCCATGGCGATGTTGACGCGGCGCTGTATATGCGGCGCCAGGTTGAGTCTGTGTATGGTCATGCCGGCGTACAGCCACGCAAAATGAATCGGTATCCAAATCGCGTTCATGATCATAAATTTGATCAGTGTCTCGCTGCTCAAGCTGTCTGGCAAAAAGGCAAAGCCAGTGAACAGCGTGGTATTGACGGCGTAGGCCTTGGGGTTGACCGCTTGCAAAATGATGCCATCCCAAAAGCCTGGCGACTTGGTCACTTCTTTGAAGGCGATCTTGGCACCTGCAAAAGCAATTTTGTAGGCCAGGTAGACAAGGTAGCTGACCGATGCCAGCAACAAGACCCAGCGTATGTTCTGGTTCGCCAGGATGATGGCGGCCATGCCTGAGACAACGGCAATGGCCACCAGGTTGGTACCTACAAACAGACCAGCAATGTAGCGGCTACCAGGGCCTGATCCAAATGATGAACCGACACCTGCGACTGACAAGACACCAGGTCCTGGTGTGATGATGAGAAAAAAAACCGCTAGGGCAAATGTAAGCATGTGCCATCGTAGACGATGCTCGCGGTGGCTTCTTTAGCGCGAACCCGCATCAAGCAAACCAGTGGCCCAGCAGTAAGCGGGCACAATGCGTCCAAAACCAACAGCCATGACGCAGCCCTCCAGTATCCAGAACACGAATCTGGCGCTTAAAAACGCCAACCGCATAGCCATCTTGTGGATGGTGGCCTCCATGGCTGCTTTTGCTGTCGAAGATGCACTGGTCAAGGGTATAGCGGGTGAAATGCCCTTGAGCCAGACGCTGATTCTTTTTGGATTGGGTGGAGCGCTGGCTTTTGCTGCGCTGTTGCGTCGCGAGGGCTCCGCGCTGTTTCACCGCGACGCTTTGTCGCCGCCGATGCAGGTACGCGCCCTGTTCGAATTGGTCGGCCGGCTGTTCTACTTTCTCTCGGTCGCACTCACGCCACTGTCAGCGGCTACCGCTATTTTGCAAGCCACGCCAGTGTTGGTGGTGTTGGGTGCCAGTCTGTGCTTTGGCGAGCGCATCGGTTGGCGCCGCTGGTGTGCAGTCATCTTGGGCCTGTTAGGCGTCTTGATGGTGCTGCGACCTTCGACCGCGGATTTTTCGCCCCTGTCCTTGCTGACCGTGATTGGCATCATTGGGTTTGCGGGGCGTGACCTGGCCACTCGCGCAGCACCAGCCACGCTCTCAACGCTTCACTTAGGCTTTTATGGTTTTTTGACCATCGTGCTGGCGGGCTTGCTCTACGCCATATGGGAGGCGCGAGCCCCTGTTCTACCCAACCCAAGGGTTGTTGTGTACTTGCTTGGTGCGGTGGCTGTTGGGGTGTTCGCCTACGCCGCGCTGATGAAGTCAGTGCGCAGTGGTGATATAGCAACAGTGACCCCTTTCCGTTACACACGGCTGCTCTTTGGTCTAGGCCTGGGTGTGGCTTTTTACGATGAGCAGATTACACAAGCGATGCTGTTTGGCTGCCTGACCATCGTTGTTGCTGGCTTGCTCATCGCTTGGCATGGTCGGGTGAGGATGCGGGGCAACTGAAGCGCTTGGAAGGGAGGCAACAGCATCGGCCTGCGGTTGTGTTGTGCTACAGAAATTCAGCGCCTTGAATAGAAGGGTTTACCCGCATTGTTGCGCCCTCTTGGTGCATCTATAAACCGTTCCAGGCTGGGCGTTTTGCCTCAGTTCGCTAGCTAAAAATATTTAGGAAAAAACGCCATGGCACAACTGAATGTCAACGGTAAAGTTCGTGAGTTCGAAGCCGAGCCCGACACCCCGCTTTTATGGGTCTTGCGCGAGCAATTGGGCATGACGGGTACCAAATATGGCTGTGGCGTGGCGCAATGCGGCGCCTGCACGGTACACATTGACGGCGTGCCCACCCGAACCTGTGTGCGCCCAGTGTCCTCCGTGAGCCCAAGTGAGAAAGTGGTAACGATTGAGGGACTCTCAGCCGATGGCTCGCATCCGGTGCAAAAAGCCTGGGCCAAGCTCGATGTGCCCCAGTGCGGTTACTGCCAAAGCGGCATGATCATGGCGGTCACTGCGCTGCTTGCATCCAAACCCAATCCCAGCGATGCCGACATCAATGCAGCCATCACCAACATCTGCCGTTGTGGCACTTATAACCGCATCCGTGCGGCCATCAAGGTTGTGGTTGATGGTGGACAAACCAAAAGCGCCCAACTCGCCATTGAGCACGCTGACGGGAGCACCACATGAGCACTGCCTTGATGAAAACCAAGCTGTCGCGTCGGCAGTTTTTGGCCAGCACCAGTGCCAGCGCTGGTGGCTTGATGCTGAGCTTTTATGTGCCCATGGCCGATGCTGCAGAGGCCACACCCGAGGTCAACGCCTGGGTGGTGGTCAAACCTGATGACACCGTGGTGATTCGGGTGGCACGGGCTGAAATGGGGCAGGGCACACTCACGGGCCTGGCACAAATCGTGGCCGAAGAACTTGAATGCAACTGGGCCAAGGTCACAACCGAACACCCCACACCTGGGCAAAGTTTGGCGCGTAAACGCGTCTGGCGCAATTTCAACGCCACAGGTAGTCGGGGCGTTCGCCAGTCGCAAGAATACATGCGCCAAGGTGGCGCTGCCGCCCGCATGATGCTGGTGCAAGCCGCAGCCAACGGCTGGGGTGTTCCAGTCGCTGAGTGCAGTGCTGCCAACAGCGTGATCACGCACAAGCCATCGGGCCGTACAAGCAGTTTTGGCAGTGTGGCAGCCGCCGCTGGCAAACTCCCGCCGCCAGATCCAAGCACCATTGTCCTGAAAGACCCTAAAGACTGGCGTTTGATCGGCAAACGCATCGCCCGACTGGACACGGTTAAAAAAACCATGGGGGCACAGAACTATGGCATTGACGTACGGCTGCCAGGCATGCTCAACGCTGCGATCCGCGACTGCCCCGTGTTTGGCGGAAAGGTCAAGGGTTTCAATGCGGCGAGTATCGAAAAGCGCCCAGGGGTGGTGAAAGTCATTCGGGTCGGCGACAGCGCGGTAGCCGTTGTGGCCGACACTTGGTGGCGCGCTAAAACAGCGCTGGAGGCCCTGGCCATCGACTGGGATTTGGGTGCGAACGCGCAGGTTTCGACCGACTCTATGCACCAGATGCTCAAAGAGGGTCTGGACGCTAAGCAAGCTGTGGTTGGCAATGCCCGTGGCGATGCACCAGGCGCTTTAGCGGGTGCTGCGCGCAAGGTCGAGGCCGTGTACGCCTACCCCCATTTGAGTCACGCCCCGCTGGAGCCCATGAACGCCACAGCGCGCTGGACGCCCGAGCGTTGTGAAGTTTGGGTGCCCACGCAAAATGCTGAAGCCAGCCTGGCCGCCACGGCTGAGGCCGCGGGATTGCCGCCAGCCAAGTGTGATGTGTACCAGGAATACCTGGGTGGCGGCTTCGGTCGGCGTGCACGTAACGACTTCGTGACCCAGGCGGTAACCATTGCCAAAGCCATGCCGGGCATACCCATCAAGCTGCTGTGGACACGTGAGGAAGACATGACACATGGCTTCTTTCACCCCATTAGCCAATGCAAGATGAGTGCTGGAATTGATGACAAGGGCAACATCACGTCGCTGCACATGCGCCTGTCGAGCCAGTCAATTTTAGCTACGGTGGCGCCACAAGCCATCAAAAATGGACGCGACTCAACGGTGTTTCAAGGTCTTGATGCAAAAGGTGACGAGGGCACGTTTGGATACAACATCCCCAACCTGCTGATCGATCACGCCATGCGCAACACACATGTTCCTGCTGGTTTCTGGCGTGGCGTGAACCTGAATCAAAACACGCTGTACGTGGAATCCTTCATCGACGAGCTTGCCCATGCCACCGGCCAAGACCCGCTGGCTTTACGTCGCAAGTTGCTGGCCAATAGCCCCAAGCACTTGGCCGTGCTCAACGCTGTGGCCGAGAAAGCCGGCTGGGGAAAACCAGCGGCCAAAGGCGTGTTTCGTGGTTTGGCGCAGAGCATGGGCTTTGGCAGCTACGTGGCCGCCTGCGCCGAGGTCTCAGTCAGTGATGACGGTTGGCTCAAAATCCACCGCATCGTTGCTGCCACCGACCCCGGCTACGCGGTGAACATCCAGCAGATTGAGGCCCAGGTTGAAGGCTCTTTTGTCTACGGCTTGTCAGCTGCTTTGTACGGTGAAATCACGGTGAGCAATGGGGCAGTCCTGCAGAAAAATTTCGATACTTACCCGGTGATGCGCATCCACGAGATGCCCAAGGTCGAGACCATGGTGCTGCCCTCGGGCGGTTTCTGGGGTGGTGTGGGCGAACCAACCATTGCGGTGGCTGCCCCGGCGGTGATCAATGCCATCTTTGCAGCAACGGGCAAGCGCATCCGCGAGTTCCCGCTCAAGCACCATAGCCTCAAAAAGGCATGATGAGGGATTGGGCTTGTCGCCTGTTTGGTTCGCGTTGCCAAGCCAGTCCTGCGTGGCTTTTAGCCTTGGTACTGGCTGGGCTGCACGCGCCCTTGGGTGCACAGGCCCTAGTTGCTTCTGGTTTATCAGAGCCCCTGAGCGCTATGCCCGCAGATGCCGTGCGTGGGCGCAAGCTGCTGGCCAACCGACCGAAAAGCCTGTGCCTGTTGTGCCACAGTGGGCCCGTACCAGAGGTGGCCTTTCAAGGCAATCTGGCGCCCGATTTGAGCGGCGTTGGTTCACGCTACACGGCCGCACAATTGCGCCAGCGCATGGTCGACCCACGGGCCATCAACCCAGAGAGCATCATGCCTGCCTACTACGACATCACGGGCTTGACGCGTGTGTCGGATGCCTGGCGGGATCAACCCATTTTGAGTGCGCAAGAAATTGAAGACATCATTGCGTTCATGGTGACACTGCGATGAAACCTACAAGCTACAAGCATTCCCCTATGAAGTCTGAGACGCACCCCACACGCCGCCAGTTGCTTAAAGCTGGTGTGGCCATGGGCGCTTGGCTGTGTGTTGGACCAGCCTTGGCCAACAGTGATGAACTCCAAGCACTCATTCGCGAATTTTCTGGTAATGCACCGGTGGCGCCCAGCCAGGTGCTGATCGACATCGCGCCCATCGTGGACAACGGCAACACCGTGCCCATCACGGTCACGGTAGAAAGCCCGATGACAGGCAGCGACTATGTAACCGATATCGCGATCTTCAACGAACGCAATCCCCAGCGTGAGGTGGCTCAATTTCAGTTGACGCCACGCAATGGTCGCGCCCGAGTAGCCACGCGCATTCGCTTGGCCACCACGCAACATTTGGTGGCAGTGGCCCGCATGAATGACGGCACATTTTGGTCGCACACGGTGCAAGTGAGCGTGTCGATTGCCGCTTGCCTGGAAGAGGTGGTTTAAGCATGGCTCAAACACTCATCAAAGCGCCCGCCACAGCGCAGCGTGGCGAGATCATCGAAGTTCACACCACCATCAGCCACGAGATGGAAACCGGCTTCAGGCCTGGTGATGACGGCAAGATTTTGCCCAGAAACATCATCACATCGTTCAGTTGTCACTACAACGACGAGCTGGTGTTTGAAGCGACCTTGTTTCCAGCGATGGCTGCCAACCCTTACATCGCGTTCCATGTACTGGCCACGGTGAGCGCTACCCTGCATCTGACATGGCAAGGTGACCGCGGATTTCGACACACCGAAGATCTGCCGATTCAGGTGCTATGAAAACGCCCTCTTTCCCGTGGCTAATTGGCGCGCTGGCGCTGTGCGCGGCAGGGATACAGGCGGCTGAGCCCAAGCCCATTGGCGACCAGTTGCAACGCCGCTCTGGCGCTGCTTACATGAGCCCTGGCTTGCAGGCCATGCAGGCAGATGCCTCACTCAACCCAGGCATGTTGTGGGTCAAGCAAGGCGCTGACTTGTGGCAAACAGTGCCCCAAGGCACGGACCAAGCCAAGGCTACTTGCGCCAGTTGCCACGGTGATGCCCCTAGCTCCATGCGCGGTGTGGCTGCGCGCTATCCAGCGTTTGACGAGCAGCTCAAGCAGCCCATCAACTTGGGGCAACGCATCAACCAGTGCCGCATCAAACACCAGCAGCTCAAACCTTTGAAGCTAGAAAGCCCAGATCTGCTTGCTCTGGAAAGCTTTGTGGCCTACCAGTCACGAGGCATGGTGTTAGCACCGCCGCAGGATGAACGCCTGAGCGCCTATGTTGAGCGGGGTCATCAGCGCTTTGATCAGCGCATGGGACAAATCAACCTGTCCTGCGCGCAGTGCCATGACGAGCGCGCCGGCTTGCGCCTTGGCGGCAACCTGATTCCCCAAGCCCACCCTACGGGTTATCCGGTCTACCGACTGGAGTGGCAAGGCCTGGGCTCGCTGCAGCGGCGTTTGCGCAATTGCATCAACGGTGTACGCGCCCAGCTTTTTCCCATGGGTGCGCCAGAGCTGCTTGAGTTGGAGCTTTTTTTGGCCAGGCGAGCCCAAGGCATGCCGCTGGAGTCACCCGGGGTCAGGCCCTGAAGGCCGCAAGGATTAGTTCCAGTTCAGCTTGTTGCAGGCTTCGCACGCGTGCTGGATGAGGCCAGCCCAGACCAACAAGGCGTGCAACTGGCAGCCCACACAAAAGCCCAGAACCGCCTCCATTCACATGAATCCCAGGCAAACCCAAACCAGCACGCCAGGAATCCAGCGTGGCATGAAGTTGTGCGTGGTTGGCAGCAACTCGCTGTGCGTCAGTGCGTTCACCCAGCCGGCAAAGGTGTCGGGGTTGAAAAATACCAAGCAGGTGATGATGAGTGAAGCGCCAATGGACCAGGCGAAACGCTTGGGAATGAGTGGCTTCTAAACCGGTCGGTGATGACGCGCCAGCAGTGTGCTGATGAAAATGGTAGGTGACAGACGCGAGGTGCTGCGAAACATGCCAGCGAGCATTTCGAACAAGGCATAAAAGAGCACCATGGTTTGCACCTTGTAGTCGTAGGTGCGACGCACGGCCTCCACGTGGTAGAGGATGCGGTTGTCGAAGTCCATATCCATGGTGTCTTTGATGTAATTGCCCGTCACGACCCAGTGTGGACCAAACACCACGCTGAACAGCGTGTACCCCATGTAGAGCGGAACCAGCAGCAACAAGCCGGCTCGTATGCGCACGGCCACCTCGTTGATCAAAAGACTGTTGTCGCCTAATTCACGAAACCAAAGTTGACGCCAAGACTGCGCCAGCGATTGCCAGATGGACGCCACGGGTACTACTGTTTCGCCAAAAAGCACAGTGTCAAATGCGTGAAATTTTAAAAACGTTCAGACACTATGGGGGCGTGTTTTTGTAAAGCTGTATGTCGATGCAACAAAGCCGTCCTACAGCCCTGGCGCTCGCCCAGCCATGAGTCGGCGCCACAGCGGCGGGATCAAACAAGGCCACCAGCATGCGTAGTAGCCAGCTGGCAGGCTCGGGGCCTGTGGGTGGGCTTTGAGCCGCCAAAAGGGCTGAGAAGCATGGAGGTGGTGGTCACTGTGTCGGGTGAGTTCCAGCAGGCTCCAGCGCGACCAACGGGCCTCCGTGTTCCAGGCATGCGCGGCTTGGAATTTGTGGGCATCACCGTGCCTGCGCAGGCCCCAATGGCGGATGTAGTTCACGTATTCCAGAGTCAAAATTGCCAAGGCTGACAAGGTGAACCAACCCAAGGCCAGTGGTGCGGCCCAAGCTTGTCCGTACAGATGCGCGCTCAAGAGCAAAGCAAAGGCCAGCAGTTGCAGCACAAGGCCCTGCAGGACCGGGTTGCGCAGGCCAGTCTTGCCTTTTTTGGCATGAATCCGTTGGGCTGAGACGAACTGCCCCGCAATGGACGCAGGCCAAAACGCCCACAGGCTTTGACTTGCCCTCGCGCTGGCGGGGTCTGCAGCGGTGGCCACATGTTTGTGGTGGTTGCGGTTGTGCTCGGTGGTGTAGTGGCCATACAGGATGCTGTGCAGCATCGCATGCGCCAGCCACCAGCCTGGGCTTTTGGGTCGGTGGTGACCCAGCTCATGCGCAGTCACGATGGCCGACGTGGCCGCGGCCAGACCACAGGAAAGCGAAGCCGAGACCAGCCACCAATGCATGCCCGAGTGCAGCACAAACCACACAAAGCTGGCCAACATCACAAAGTGCAGCAGCCCATGCGTCCAAAGGATGGCTGTGAAGGGCAGGCCTGAGCTTCGGGGTGGTCGGGTGACTTTGGATTCGCCCAAAGCCAGGTCAAGCATGGGGCAGAGCAGCCAGACAAACACCAAGCCCATGAGGGTGTAAGCACCACCGAGCAGGTTGCCTGTGATGACCAACAAAGGGTTGATCAAACCCAGCAGGTGCACTGGCCACGGTTCTGCTTTGAGCGTTTGGTGTCCATCCATGAATGGTGCCTTCGTAAGGGTTACATGAAACAGAAAAAATCGTGAGAAATGTAAAAGCACATCAGTCAAGCACTGGCTGGCAGCGCATGGCTGATCAACTGCCCACGCACACCTCGCCCTGAGGTGTTTCAATCAGTGCGCGCAAACCTACGGGACCTGCTACAAAGCAAGTGCTGCTGCCACCCAGCGTTTGCCACAGTGCGTTCAACGTCGCCGCTTGCGGGTGGCTGCAGGTGAAGGCTTTCAAGTGGATGCCGCTGGACGCCATGGTAGCGCTGGGGTGCTGAGGGCCCCAACTGATCAAAGTGGGCATGACAGCGCCATGACTTAAATGACCATCAGGGCGTATGGCAATCGACCAAGACAACAAGCCACTGGCGGTCATGCGACTGGCAGGGACAGGCTTACCTATGTCCACGCCAGCACCTGTGCATTGCGCCAAAGCATCTGCTAGATTGGGCACACGCGCCACCCAATGCACCAGCTGCGGCCCGTGGGCTTGCAAGCGATCATGCACTGCGGCCTCGTCAAAACCAAACCAACGGGCTTGCGTGCGCGCTTTGGTGGGTGTGGCCTTCGGGTTGATGGCAATGATCTCCAAGTACGCTTGTGGGAACGTTGGTGATGCGATCAAGGTCAGGCGGTTGTGCGTGCCCATCAAGGTGTGCTCACCACCTGCGCCCGGGCTGATGCCCAGCGTCTGCTCGCACCAACGTACACCAGCATCGAGCGTGGGCGCAGCGATAACCAAGTGGTCGATTGCGGGGGCGGCAGATGGCATGGGGGTCAATCTTGCCCCGCTTGGTCACCGGCGAGGCTGATGCGGTGCAAGATGCGCCGATAGCCGTGGTAATCGTTGACCGGGTTGTGTTGCACGCAGCGGTTGTCCCACAAGGCCAGTGCGCCTGCACGCCATTTGAAACGACAAGTAAATTCGGGGCGCACTTGGTGTTGGAACAGGTAATTCAAAATTGGCTGCGCTTCCTCGTCTTTCATGCCCTCGATGCCGGCAGTGTGTGCCACATTGACATACAAAGCGGGCTTGCCGGTTTCAAGGTGAACACGGCGAATGGGGTGCACAGCACGCAACTCGCGCCTGGCCTGCTCACTGCCATCGGATGCCAGCCTGTCTTCACGGGTTTTGGATACATCGGCTTTGGCAGACGAGCTGATGCCCTTGAGTGGTTCCAGCAGTGTTTTAAAAGTGTCGGATAACTCGTTCCAGGCCATGTACTGGCTTGCAAACAGGGTATCGCCACCAAACGGGGGCAGCTCACGCGCCAGCAGCATGGTGGCCATGGGGGGTATGGCCTGGTAAGTGGTGTCGGCGTGCCAGATGCCCCCAAAATTGACCCGCTCGTGCGCCAGCTTCTTGACCTCGATGATCATGGGTGTATTGGGCAAACCTTTGACAAACGGGTATTCCACAGGCTCACCAACAGACTGTGCAAAACGCATGTATTGCTCGGCATTGAGTTGCTGGTCCAGGAAGAACAAGACCTGGTGCTCCAGCCACAGGCCGCGCACATCTTGCACCAGGCCTTGGCTTAAAGGCTGGCTCAGGTCAAGCTCAGAGACTTCGGCGCCCAGGGCGCCGGCTATGCGTTGAATTTTCATGTACACATTGTGTCTAATTTTGCTCTGTCCGGTCATGCTCAGCGCATAAAAATGCCAAATCCTATTGCAGCTTGCCGGCGCGCTTGCTGAGCGCTTGGCGTGCTTTGGCTGCACAGCTGGAGCGTTGAGCCGGTCAAGCTGCAGGGGCTCAGTGCTTCATTCAGTGGTTCCTCCACTCCCTAGGGCTCGGGCCAGTTGCTAACATCGCCCCGGCCCAGTACAAACCTGTGGATTGCGCGGGCCCACCGCGCTAGCTCGGCAGCGGTCTTAACTTCAAGCAAATAGCCTCCTGGATGACCAGGCTTCTCCACTTCATTGGACTGATTATGGACATGATCGCCGCTACGACAGTTCACTTTGATTCTTCATTGGCGCAACTTCATGTGATCATGTCGGGCGGCTTTGCCGGCGCGTATCAGCAAGTCGTGCCGGTGTTTGAGGCACGCAGCGGTATCAGGATCTTCACGGCCTCAGGCGCCTCACAGGGAAAGGGTTCCCAGACCATCGCGGCGCTGCTTCAAAACGGTTCGCCGGCCGATGTGGTGATCTTGTCGCGTGAGGGACTGAGCGAACTGATCGCCTTGGGTCAAATCGTGGCTGGTAGCGACGTCGATCTGGCACGGGTTGCACTTGGTGCGGGTGTGCGCTCAGGCGCCGAGAAACCTGATATCAGCTCCATTTCGGCCTTGAAGCAAGCCCTCCTCAAAGCTGAGACCATCGCGGTGCCGGCAAGCACGAGCGGCATTTACCTCAGAGAGCACGTTTTTCCAGGGCTTGGTATTCAGGATCTGATCACGGTCAAAGTCAAGGAGCGCGGTACGCAGTCAGCAGCGCTGGTTGCGCAAGGAGAAGCCAACATGGCGCTGCAACCTGTCAGCGAATTGGTCGGCGTACCGGGCATTGACTGCTTGGGTCGGCTGCCAGACGCGGTACAGCTGGTTCAGGTTTTTGCTGCGGCCATCACGACGCGCGCGCGCAATGCAGACGCTGCCCAACAATTGATTGCGTTTTTAGCCTCGGCGCGCACGGCCTCAGCCAAAGTTCAATGTGGCATGGATGTGGCGGGGTAAGCCTTCTGAGGCATCCTCAAGCGTACCAGCCTTGCACCTCTAATCCAATTGAGTGAAGCCTTACAAGCCTAAATAGGTCGCGCGTGCAGCGCTGTCTTGTTGCAGCGCGGCGCTGTCGCCTGACCAGACCACTTCTCCCCTTTGGATGATGAAGTGCTGGTCGGCCAGTCGCATCAGGTCGTGCAGATTTTTGTCCACAATCAAAATTGACAAGCCAGTTTGACGGATACGGTCCAGCGCCTCCCATATGCGTTTGCGTACCAAGGGTGCAAGGCCTTCGGTGGCTTCGTCGAGCACCAGCAATTTGGGGTTGGTCAACAGGGCGCGTCCTATGGCCAGCATTTGTTGCTCACCACCGGACAGCAGATTGCCCATCAAGCTCAAGCGTGTTTGCAGTTCAGGAAACAGCTCAAACACCCGCGCCATGGTCCAGGGATTGGCTTGCTTGAGATGGTTGGAGGCGGTGGCCACCAAGTTCTCGCGAACGCTCAGGTTCGGAAAAATCTGACGTCCCTCGGGCACCAGACCAATGCCCAAGTTGGCAATTTTGTAAGACGGCAGGCCCACCAACTCCTGGCCATCAAACACGACCGATCCGCCACTGGGGGCCACCATGCCCATGATGGCATGGATGGTGGTTGTTTTGCCCATGCCGTTGCGCCCCATCAAGGTCACAACTTGGCCGCTTTCAACACTTAGATTGATGTTGAACAAGGCTTGTGACGCACCGTAATGTGCCTTGAGTTGTTTGACTTGCAACATCAGTGCGCCTCGCTTTCTTCACCCAGGTAAGCGGCTTGAACGTCGGCATTGTTGCGAATGTCCTGCGGTGTGCCGGTGGCAATGATGTGGCCGTACACCAGTACCGAGATGCGGTCGGCCAGCGCAAACACCGCGTCCATGTCGTGCTCGATCAGCACAATGGTGTGCTTGCCTTTGATGTCTTGCAGCAAGCGCACCATGGTTTGGCTTTCCTCTGCGCCCAGGCCTGCCATGGGCTCGTCCAGCAGCATCAGTTCAGATTTGGACGCCAAGGCAATTGCAATTTCAATGTGCCGGTGCGCCCCGTGCGACAGTTCGCGGGTGATGCGATCGGCCTGATCAGCCAATCCCACACGCGCCAAGCAGGACATGGCCCAGTCGCGCACCTGGCGGTCTTTGCGCGCTGGGCGGATGAAGCGAAATGATGACCCCATGTGCGCCTGTGCGGCCAAAGCCACGTTGTCGAGCACACTCATCTCCAGTATCAGCGAGGTAATCTGGAACGACCGCGTCATGCCCATGTGCGCGCGCCGATAAGCCGGTACCTGCGTGATGTCTTTTCCCCTGAGCAAGACCTGGCCACTATCGGGAAACTGGGTACCACACAGCTGTGTGATCAGCGTGGTTTTTCCTGCACCATTGGGGCCAATGACGGCGTGAAGCTCACCAGGCAAGACGCTCAAACTCAAATCATCTGTGGCCCGGATGCCACCAAAAGATTTCATCAAATGGCGTGTTTCCAAGATCGGCTGCGTCATGACTTGCCTCCGGTGGTCTTGCTGCTGCCCGCGCGCAGGCCTGCCAACATGCTGGTTAAGCCGCCCTTGCTGTAGATCACCACCAGTATCAGCATGATGCCAAAGGGCAACTGCCAATAGATGGTTAATTGCGACAGCATTTCTTCAATCAAGATGAAGGCCACTGTGCCCAACACCGGGCCCACCGTGGTAGCCACGCCGCCCAGGATCACCATGAACATGAACTCCCCAGAGCGCGACCAGTCCATCATCTCTGGCGAGATGAATGTGGTGAAGTTGCCCAGCAGGGCGCCCGCCAGGCCGGCAATAGCGCCAGAGATCACATAAGCCGTTAATTGGTAGCGATAGGTGTTGTAGCCCATGTTGATCATGCGATCGTTGTTGCCTTTGGCACCTTGCAGCACCATGCCAAAACGCGAATGAACCAACATCCGAACTAAGAGCATGGTCAAGACCAAGCACACATAGCTCAGGCCAAATAGTTGAAGCGGATCATCCAAGGAAATGCCGGCGAACTCCGAGCGCGCATCAATGGTCAGGCCATCATCGCCACCATAGGTTTTGATGGACACAATGGCGTAGTACACCATTTGCGCAAACGCCATGGTGATCATGATGAAGTACACGCCTTTGGTGCGCAGGCACACCATGCCAGTGAGCAGTGCAAACAGCGCACACACGATCATGGCCAAGGGAAAATGCACCCAGCCCGACATGCTCGCCAGGCCCCAGCCCTCAAGCCCCCCATAGACCGCATGGTAGGCGGGAATGCCGACCGCATAGGCACCCAGGCCAACATAGGCGGCGTGGCCAAAAGAGACCAGTCCGCCATAGCCCAAAATTAAATTCAGACTTACCGCAACCATAGCCAAAATGGTCAAGCGAATGGCTAAATCCATGTAAAAGGTCTGGCCATTGATGTAAAAAAGTGGCGGAACGATCGCCAGTAATACCATCACGGCGATGGTGAGTTTAGGGTAGTGAGAGCCTTGCATCAGCGCACCTTGGGCGGGAATAAACCCTTGGGTTTAATGGCCAGCACCAATGCCATGATGATGTAGATCAGCATGGCAGATATGGCGGGTGCTGAGTTTTCCGCCGCGTTGGATGACATCACCAACTTCAAAGCGTCGTCCAAGAACGCGCGTCCCAGGGTGTCGATCAGGCCGATCAGCATGGCAGCAATGAAAGCACCTTTCATGGAGCCAATGCCACCCACAATGATCACCACAAACGCGGTGATGATGATTGAGTTGCCCATGCCTAAAGAAGCTTCAGTGATGGGCGCAATCAGCATCCCAGCCAGGCCGGCTAACACCGCTCCCAGGGCAAACACCGCGGAGAACAATCGCTCGATGTTGATACCTAAAGCGGCCACCATGCGTCGGTTGGAGGCCCCAGCGCGAATCAGCATACCCAATCGGGTGTAGTTCACCAGCCAGAATAAAAAACCCGCTGCAGCCAAGCCCGCGCCAATGATGACCAGACGGTAAATGGGAAAGACCAGCGTCTCGCTCATCTGAACCTGACCTTTTAGCCAAATGGGCAGTGGCACCGAAATGCCTTTAGGCCCCCAAATCAAGTGGGCAGTGGTTGTCAGAACCAGAATCAAGCCGAAAGTTGCCAATACCTGGTCCAAGTGGTCGCGCCCGTAGAGTTTGCGCGCGACCAAGCGTTCAACGGCCAAGCCAACCAATGCGGTCAGCGGCAGCGCTATCACAATGGCCAGCACAAAGTTGTCCAGGGCCAAAGTCAGTGATGCGCAAATCATGGCGCCCACCATGTACAGCGATGCATGCGCCAAGTTGACAAAGTCCAGGATGCCGAAAACCAAGGTCAGCCCTGAGGCCACCAAGAAAAGTAACAAGCCCAGTTGCAGTCCGTTGAGGATCTGCATGACCAGAAGCGCGTAGTCCAACTTCAATACTCCGACGTCTTTATGGAAAAAGGTTGACAGCCCAAGAGCCGTCAACCTTCATGTGGCCAGATGCCAGTGCTTGAATTACTTTAACTTACATTCGCCTGCATAGGGATCTTGGTGATTGGTGTACACCGTGTCGACCACTTTGGTTGTCCACTTGCCTTCGGCGTCCTTCACCACTTCACGCAGGTAGAAGTTTTGGATGGGGAAGTTGTTGTTGCCATAGGTGTACTTGCCTCGCACGGAGTCGAAGTTGGCGGATTTCAGGGCCTTGCGCACCGCGTCTTTGTCTTTCATATTGCCGGCAGTGGCTTTGACAGCCGATGCAATCAGCATGATGGCGTCATAGCTTTGTGCCGCATAGAACGAGGGGTAGCTGCCAAACTTGGCTTTGAAGTCGGTCACGAACTTTTTGTTGGCGGCGTTGTCAAGGGTGGGGTCCCACTCTTGCGTAACGCGCGAGCCCAAAATGCCTTCGAGTTTGCCGGCTTGTAATTTGGGCAAAGAGATGCCATCGATGGTGAACACGGAATACAAAGGCAGCTTCTTGTCCAAGCCGGCTTGCTGGTACTGCTTGGAGAAGGCACCCGCAGCTGGTCCTGGGTAAAACACGAACAGCGCTTGCGCACCACTGTCACGGGCTTTGGCCAATTCGGCTGAGAAGTCCAGCTGCATGTCAGCGCCCCACTTGGTCAAGTCTTTACCGACCACTTTGCCTTTGAAGGTGCGCTCAACACCAGCAATCATGTCTTTGCCTGCAGCGTAGTTCGGTGCCATGGCATACAGGCTCTTCACGCCAGCTTTGTTCAGTACCTCACCCATGGCCATGGTGGTTTGGTCGTTCTGCCAAGACGTTGAGAAAAAATTCTCGTGGCAGAGCGCGCCGGCCATTTGGCTGGGGCCGGCATTGGCAGAGATCAAAAATGCGCCAGCGTCCAGTGCTGATTTGCGCGAAGCTAACAACACGTTAGACCAGATGTAGCCAGCCACAAAGTCCACTTTGTCTTCTTTGACCAGGCGGTCGGTGGCCTGTTTGCCGGTTTCTGGCTTCAAGCCGTCGTCAGCAAAAATCACTTTCAATTCGGTATTGCCCGCTTTGCTGCCAAGGTGTTCCATGGCCAGGTTGACCGCGTTTTGCATGTCAGTGCCAATCACCGCGCCACCTGTAGTGAGCGTTGTGACAAAACCTATCTTGACAGGGGCAGCCTGCACAGAGCCAAGGCATGCGGCAATGGCAAGCGTCAGTGCGACTTTTTTGATTTTCATGTTGTCTCCTCAACGGTTGTTGTAAAAAAATTATTTCAATCGAAGCATGACCCGCATGTTCTCGATCCGCACAGTATAAGTTTGAATCGCTTCTGTCAGCGGCGCACACAGGGCCTGCCCAGTACAGACATCAAAGCGCCCTTGGTGCATCGGGCATTCGATTTCTCGACCTTCTAAAAAGCCATCACTTAGGCGGGCTGCACCATGTGTGCACAGGTTGTCTGTGGCAAACACCTCGCCGTCCACGTCATACAGTGCGATATCCCGACCGTCGACGGTGACTGCCACCACGTCCATGTCGGGCACCTCCGAGCGCGCGGCCACGTCAAGCCAGCGTTCTTGCGCCGCACCACGGTTTTCGTTTGTCATGATTGCTTTCTCAAATAGGGTAAATCATGGAATTGGGAACCATTTCGGTGTCATACACGCACAGTCGCAGTTCAAACTTCAGGCCAGACGGTGTGCGCACGATGGTGTCACTGTAGAAGCCGGCGTTGAAAACCGTTGATTCACCGTCGTACTTGGTGCGTATCACGGCGTAATTGGCTTGCGCACAAATGCGCTCGACACCGTGCTCGTTGCTGCTCGAAATGATTCTCGGCGTTCCCACAATGTGCCGCTGATAGTAGGGGTCGTGGTACATGGTTTCTTTCACCCCATAGACCCGGTCCCGAATCATGTTCTTGCTCTGAAGGTCAATCAGGCACAGCGGCAGGCCTTGTTCGAAGTTCTCGCGAGGTTGCAATCGGTAGACCCCTTGGTCGACAAAAAATTCAGGCCATTGCTCCCACTGGTCCGAATCGCAAACCATGGCGTAATCGGCGTACAAGCCCAGCAGCTCAGAGAAGGTTTTGAAGTCCATGGTACTCATTGCTCCATGACCTCGCGCCAATACTTGTACATGCCGCGGATGAGTGTTTCGGTCACCATGTGTTCGGTGTCTTCAACCGCATGGCCACCCATTTCCAGCACGGTACGGTGATTGGGCTTTTGCTTAAAGCCTTCTTGAGACCACTCGATCACTTCGCCATCATCAGCCGAAACAAAGCCAGCTGGTCCAAACAGATTGGCCTGGATCAAGCGCCGCTGGTCCATCTCAGGGCTGTCATCTGCAAAGCCGAAGTGGGTCCAAACAAAGTCAAAAGACCCATTGCCATTAGGTTGGATATGGCGCATGGACACGCTGTTGACCTGCTGCTGAACAATCAAGCTCGGAAAGACCGTGGTCATCACCACCGTGGGTTCACCCCACCATGGTTCGGGCACGATGTCGAGCAGTCGGGGGTCATTGAGCTTCATGGTCTCTTTAAAGCTGTCCACGCCGCTGACCACTTGTTCATTTTTGCCGCCTTTGCCTCGTGTGGAGATCATGGCCGCGTGTCGGTGCCTGGCGTCCATCTTCAGTTCGGACTTGTTATCGGCCCGCCACAGACCGAAGGTTGAAAACCAGGTGTGTAACAGTCCAGGGTGGTAGGGGTCTTTGATGTTCTCTTGCATCAGCTTCCAATTGCCCTGAATGCGCTGGCGCCGATAGCCCAACACCTTCAAGCCGCGACCATTGAAGACGCGGTCAAAGTAGTTCAGGATGGTCGGGCCCAAAAAGTCTTCAAGTGGCTCGATGTCGTGATCGAATGAAGCGAACACAACGCCGCCGCGGCAAGCGACTTTCAACTTTGTCAGGCCATGGTCTTCTGGCTTGAAATCTTTGGGCATGCCGCCATTGATTTGGCCGTCCTGTTTGACCCCCCGCCTGAATGGAACGCCCTGAAGATCACCGTTGAGTTTGTAATTCCATTGGTGATAAGGGCAAAAAAAATCTTTGACGTTGCCATGGCGCTCACGGCAAAAGCGCACGCCACGGTGGGCGCAAACGTTCTCTACCACGTTGACTTGACCAAGGTCATCGCGCACCATGATCACTGAGCGCTCGCCCACCACGGTGCGGCGGAAATCGCCAGGATTAGGGATCTCGGCCTCAAGCCCCACATAGCACCAATGGTCCTGGTAAAAAAAACGCTGTAATTCGCGCTGATAGAGGTCTGGGCGTGTGTAAGCCCAAAATGGAACTCGGCTGGTTCCATCTCCTTCCCACTGCGGATTTGTCGGAAATGCTTGAAATTGCCCTGGCATCTTTCCCCCCTTTATCTCTAGCAAACAGCCTATTTTGCCTGCGTTGATGAAAGTCTTAGTTAAAGCACGGGCATGAAGCTTGCCTGATTAGCCGCCAGCAGACTTTCTGCATGTCTGCCAGCCTGGCGACCAGGCGAGCGTGCCTGGACATTTTGTACATAGGTGTATCAACCGATTTCCCCGCAGGATGTCATGAGGGCGCAGGCTTGGTTGGCGCACGGCCAGTTCAGGGGCTTTGGCGGGCCCGTGACGGTCGGTTCCTGCCTTAGCTTAAGGCCTCAGCTCACTGCATCCAAGGCAATATCGGCCAGCAAGTCGAGCAAGACTGCTTGCTCACCCACAGCCGCTTGACACCGGATGTCAAGCTCGGGATACGTCTGCTTGATGGTCTCGATCAAACGGGGTAAGTCCTCTCTGGCATGCCGGCCTACCCCCAAAAACATGGGCACCACCACCAAACTGGTGACGCCCTGCGCAACCAGACTCTGGGTTACATGTTGTAAATCGGGCTCGGTGAGCTCTAAATAAGCGCACCGCACCACGGTGCTCGGTGCGCGCAGGGCGATGCGCTGGGCGACCGCTTGGATTGGCTGGTGCCACTGCGGATCACGCGAGCCGTGGGCAAACAAAATAATGGCGTTCATGGTGGTCAAAGGGCTTGTGGCATCCAACGCAGGTGGCAAAAGAGGGAATTTGGCCTAAGCGTAACACCGCACTTGCGGCCCTTATATTCAAAAAGAATATATAGAAAACTAAAAAATCGTTTGTTTTTGCATAAAGGAGTCATACAGTCTACGCCATGCAAGATTTGTGGTTCATCGTTGCGGGCTTTTTTGTCGGACTGGTCGTTGGCTTGACGGGGGTTGGTGGCGGCTCCTTGATGACGCCGATTTTGATTGTTTTTTTCGGCGTCAAACCCTATTTGGCAATTGGTACTGATTTGCTGTTTGCGGCCGTCACCAAGGCAGGGGGGGCGCTCAACATGGCGCGCCAAGGTTTGGTGCCTTGGCGCGTGGTCGCAGCTTTGTGTGCAGGCAGCCTGCCGGCCGCGGGCATCACGCTGCTGCTCTTGCAGCATTTTGGTCCCAGTGGACCTGGCGTTGAGCGCTGGATGACCATGAGCTTGGGCTTGGCCTTGCTGCTCACTGCGTGCGCGATGTTGTTCAAAGTTGTGCGCAGTCGACACCTCTCGAGGACCATCTCTGCAGCGCGGACCGAACAGGCCACCCGGGCCCGTCATACCTGGCAACCGGTGCTATTGGGCGCAGTGATTGGCACCTTGGTGACCCTCACGTCTGTCGGTGCCGGCGCCATCGGCGTCACTGTGTTGCTGCTTTTGTATCCCCAGTTGCCCCTGCCGCGCGTTGTGGCAGCTGATCTGGCTTATGCGGTTCCACTGACCCTGCTCGCTGGCTTAGGCCATGCCGCGCTGGGCGCGGTGGACTGGCCATTGCTTGCCCTGTTGTTAACGGGTTCCCTGCCAGGCATTTGGCTGGGCACGCGCTTGATGCACAAAACGCCCGAGCGCGTTACCAGGTCCATTCTTTCCTTGTTGTTGGCTTTGGCTGGCAGCAAATTGGTGTTCGGCTGATTATTTTTTGAGTTTCTAGATGTACCAATACACCCCCTTTGACCAATCGTTTGTCACCGCACGCGCTGCGCAATACCGTGATCAACTCCAGCGCAACATGGCAGGAACCTTGGGTGATGAAGAGTTTCGGCCCTTGCGTTTGCAAAACGGCTGGTATGTGCAGCGTTACGCGCCCATGCTGCGCGTTGCAGTCCCTTATGGCGAGCTCAACAGTGCCCAATTACGTGTGTTGGCGCGCCTAGCCCGCGAATTCGATACCCCGCCGCCTGAACTGCTTGCACGGGCACAAAGCACACAAGACCAAATTGGTGGCGCATCTGACAGCGCGTGGAAAGCGCCCAAATTGACCACCAACTATGGGCATTTCACGACGCGCCAAAACGTGCAGTTCAACTGGATTGCCTTGCAAGACAGTGCGGACGTGATGGACTTGTTGGCCAGTGTCAATTTACACGGCATCCAAACCAGTGGCAACTGCATTCGCAACATCACCAGCGACGAGCGCGCTGGTATCGCCGTTGACGAAGACGTCGATCCACGCCCTTATGCTGAGGTGCTGCGTCAATGGAGCACTTTGCATCCTGAGTTTGCGTACTTGCCACGCAAATTCAAAATAGCCATCACCGGTGCCACGGAGGACCGCGCGGCCATTGAATGGCACGACATTGGCCTGCGCTTGCTGCGTGACGAAACGGGTCAGGTCGGCTTCAAAATTCACGTTGGCGGAGGCATGGGGCGCACCCCGATGATTGGCTCGGTGATTCGTGAATTTCTGCCTTGGAACCAAATCATCAATTACCTGGAAGCGGTGGTTCGTGTCTACAACGCTTGGGGTCGGCGCGACAACATTTACAAAGCCCGAATCAAAATTTTGGTCAAAGCTGAAGGTACACGCTACTTTGACGAAGTGCAGGCTGAATACGAACGCATCGTGGAAAACGGCGCACACCACACCATCCCACAAGTCGAGCTAGACCGTGTCAGCGCCTGCTTTGTGTTGCCCGCGGTCGATGTGGTGAGCGCGCAGGCGCAGGCGAATGCCGAGCAGGCCTTGCTCAGCCGCGCAACAGCCGACCAGGCGTTTTCACGTTGGCTGCAGCAAAACGTCACCAGTCATAAAAACCCAGGGCTGCGCGTGGTGACGCTGTCGTTCAAACGCTTGGGACAAGCACCGGGGGACGCTACAGCAGACCAACTCGCTGTCTCGGCTGAGTTGGCTGAACAGTTTAGTGCCGGTGAAGTTCGTGTGAACCACGACCAAAATCTGGTGCTGCCTTGGGTGCGCATCGACCAACTGGCCAATCTGTACGACGCGGCCAAAGCCGCAGGATTGGCGCGCGCCAATGTGCACTTGCTGACTGACATGATTGCCTGCCCCGGTGGCGACTACTGCGCCTTGGCCAATGCGCGTTCACTGCCCATTGCCGCGGCGATCACGCAGCGCTACGACAACCTCGACGAGTTGTTTGACTTGGGTGAGATTGATTTGCACATCAGCGGCTGTATCAACTCTTGCGGCCACCATCACAGTGGCCACATTGGCATCTTGGGCGTGGATAAAGATGGCCAAGAATGGTACCAAGTCACCTTAGGTGGCTCAGACGGCTCCAGCCTGAGTGGCCCAGCCAAGGCAGGCAAAGTGGTCGGTCCCTCGTTTGCTGCTGACGAAGTTGTGGATGTGGTGGAAGCCGTTTTGGATGTTTACCGTGAGCAACGGCAAAACCAGGAAACCTTCACCCGCACCTTGAGCCGCGTGGGCTTTGATGTATTCAAAGATGCTGCCAACGCTGCCCGTAACAGCACGGCGCGTACTGCCTGAACCTCACGAAAGAAAACCACCATGTCCTTAAGAATCATCCATCCCCAAACTGAAAACGCCACGCAAGATCATGAGCATTCCAGCACTTTGGCCAATGACGAGGATGTGCATGCCTTCGATCACGATGGTGTGCAGCGCATCAATTTGAACTTTCCAAAATTTACCGATGGGCGTGCGTTCAGCCAGGCCGTGGTGCTGCGCCGACGCGGTTTCGCTGGCGACATTCGTGCCCACGGCGATGTGCTGATTGACCAACTGTTGCAAATGCAACGCAGCGGATTTTCAAGCGCGGTGTTGCGCCAAGACCAAGACGCCATTCATGGCGCTAAGTTGCTGAGCCTCTACTCAGCCTTTTATCAGGGCGATGCCGTGCAAGCCGCACCACGCTTTGCACAGGTGAACTGAGCAGACAAGACCATGCACACCAGCGCACTTCTATCTTCCAGCGGGGACTCCAAAGCCTCTGCGCTCAACGCAAGCGCCAGCGCGGACTTCGCCGCCAAGCTGGCTGAATCCAGAGCCTTGCTGCAACGCATATCGAGCGAGTTTGCGCCCGTCACGCAAGCCTCTAGCCTGGGTGCCGAAGACATGGTCATCACCCATCTGATCAACAGCTTAGAGCTGGAAATTCCGGTTTTTGTAATCGAAACGGGCGCACTGCACACCGAAACATTGGACCTGTTAGCGCGCACGAAAACCACCTCGTACGCAGCCATCAATGTGTTGTACCCGGTACAAGTTGCTGTGATCGAATTCACCCGCCTGCATGGTGAAGACGCGATGTACAAAAGCATCGAATTGCGAAAAGCCTGCTGCGGTATTCGCAAGATGGAGCCACTCGGTCGTGCGCTCCAAGGGCAGCGTGCGTGGATCACTGGATTGCGCCAAGCGCAATCCAGCGCGCGTGCGCAGGTTTTATTGCAAGACGACAGTGACGCCGACGCTAAAAAATTGAGCAAATTCAATCCCTTGGCCAAATGGACTTGGGGTGATGTGTGGCATTACATCGCCACGTACAACATCGACTACAACGCCTTACACGACCGATTTTTCCCAAGCATCGGCTGCGCCCCATGCACCCGTGCCATCAGCCAAGGAGAGGACTTTCGTGCTGGTCGCTGGTGGTGGGAGGACGAAGCCGCCAAGGAATGCGGCTTGCACGTGAAGTCCTGATATTTTTGCAGGTCAAAAAACAGATGAGCAAGGGGCAACAAGCATTCAAGCCACTAGACGAAGCCATCTCCCGCACTAAAAACCATTGGAAAAGAACGAGAAAACAGCATGAACGCCATGACCCAAACCGAGTTGCACACGCTGAGCAGCGCCCACTTAGATGCTCTAGAGGAAGAGACGATCTTCTTGCTGCGTGAAGTGGCCGCGGCTTTTGAGCGCCCGACCCTTCTTTTTTCGGGTGGCAAGGATTCTCTGGTCATGCTCAAGTGCGCCGAAAAGGCGTTTGGCGCAGGCCGCTTGCCTTACCCCTTGCTGATGATCGACACGGGCCACAACTTCAAAGAAGTCACCGATTTTCGGGATGCGCGAGCGCAGGAACTGGGTGCCGAGTTGATTGTGCGAAGTGTCGAAGACTCGATGAAACGCGGCACAGTGCGCCTGGCACATCCGAGCGAAAGCCGCAATGTGCACCAATCGGTCACGCTGCTCGAGGCGATTGAAGAGTTTGGCTTTGACGCCTTGATTGGAGGGGCCCGCCGCGACGAAGAAAAGGCGCGTGCCAAAGAGCGCATTTTCAGCCACCGCGACAGTTTTGGGCAGTGGCAACCCAAAGCGCAGCGACCAGAGCTCTGGACCTTGTTCAATCACAAATTACAGCCAGGCGAGCACTTTCGCGTGTTCCCAATCAGCAACTGGACTGAGCTCGATGTGTGGCAGTACATTGCCCGCGAAAACATGGCGCTTCCCTCCATTTATTACAGCCACCAGCGTGCGGTGGTTGAGCGCCATGGCTTGTTGGCACCGGTGACCGAGTTAACGCCTGCCAAGCAAGGTGAAACGGTTGAATGGCGCACGGTGCGCTTTCGCACGGTGGGTGACATCACCTGCACCTGCCCGGTGCAAAGTGAGGCGACGACGCCCCAACAAATTGTGATTGAAACCTTGGCTGCGGATCTGAGTGAGCGTGGCGCGACGCGCATGGACGACAAGACGTCTGAAGCATCCATGGAAAAGCGCAAAAAAGACGGTTATTTTTGATCAAGAGGAAAGTACATCCATGCGTAACGAGCACCACCATTCAGCCCTGAAGTTCATCACCTGTGGTTCGGTCGATGACGGCAAAAGCACGCTCATCGGGCGCCTGCTGGTAGACACCAAAACGGTCTTGCAAGACCAGCTCGCTGGGGTCCAGCGCGCAGGACAGACGGACCTGGCGTTGTTGACGGATGGCCTGTCTGCCGAACGCGAGCAAGGCATCACCATCGACGTGGCCTACCGCTACTTCAGTACCCAGTCGCGTAAATTCATCATCGGCGACACGCCGGGTCACGAGCAGTACACGCGCAACATGGTGACCGCAGCATCCAGTGCAGATGCAGCCGTGGTTCTGGTCGATGCCATCAAACTTGATTGGGCTAATGCGGACTTACAGTTGTTGGTGCAAACGCGCCGTCATGCGCTTTTGTTGAACCTGTTGCGCGTTCCCTCTATCGTGTTCGCCGTTAACAAGCTGGACGCCGTGGCCGATGCCACGCTGGCCTATCAGAACATCACGACCGCGCTTGCGGCGTTTGCCAAGCAAGCTGGCATTGCTGTTGCGGCCACCGTGCCTGTGTCAGCACTCAAGGGCTGGAACGTGGCCTCAACTGAAAATGATGAGCAAGCCAATTGGTGCGGCTACACCGGGGCGAGCTTGCTTGACATTCTTGAAGGCCTTCCGAGCACGCCAGCTGAAACCGATTTGGCCTTCAGCATGCCGGTGCAGTGGGTGGAAAAATTTCATGACTCGGGCGTGATCACACAGGGCAGGCGTGTGTTCTGGGGTCGTGTGGCCACCGGCAGCGTTGCGCCCAAGCAGGTGGTCAGGGTTTTTCCAAGCGGTCAGTACGCTGTTGTCTCTCAAGTGCTCAGCGCCACCCGGCAAGCGCAGAGCATGGCTGCGGGCAACAGTGCCGGTATCGTGCTCGACCGCGAAGTGGACATCTCGCGTGGCGACTGGTTGCAGGCGATGGCCGGAGCGCCAGAAGGCCAGCGCATTTTGAATGCCACCGTGGCCTGGATGGACGAAGAACCCTTGGTCGCTGGCCGCATCTACTGGGCATTGCATGGCCACCGCTGGGTCAAGGCGAAAGTGCAACGCCTTGTGTACCGCCTGAACGTGAACACCTTGGCGCAGGAAACCGCCACTGAACTGAGCAGCAACGCCATTGGCCACGTGAGCTTGGCTTTGCAAGAGCCGCTGATGACGCTGCCGTTTGTCCAATCGCGCATGCTGGGCGCTTTGGTTCTGGTGGACACCGCCAGTCACAAAACCGCTGGCGCTGTGTTGGTGAACTGATGTCCATGACCATGCACCCAACAATTCACACGCCACCCACAGGCCACTGCACCCTGGTGGGGGCTGGCCCAGGCGACCCAGAGTTGATCACCATCAAAGCGGCCAAACGCATCGCGCAGGCCACGGTTATTTTTGTCGACGACTTGGTCAACGAGTTGGTGTTAGCGCACGCCTCACCCAACGCGCGCATTGTGCATGTGGGCAAACGGGGTGGTTGCGCCAGTACGCCGCAGGCGTTCATCCACAAGCTGATGGTGCAAGCCGTCAAAGAAGGACATCGGGTGGTTCGCCTTAAGGGGGGAGACCCTTTCATTTTTGGCCGTGGTGGTGAGGAGGTAGAGCACCTGCGCCAACACGGTATTGATGCTGAAGTAATCAACGGCATCACCGCTGGTTTGGCCAGTATTGGCAGCCTAGGGGCACCCCTGACACACCGCGACCATGCGCACGGGGTGGTGTTCGTTACGGGTCACGCAAAGCCCGGTGATGCGGGCACAGACTGGGCTAATTTGGCCTTGACCGCCAGACAAGCCAAACTGACCTTGGTGATCTACATGGGTGTGAGCAGCCTGCAGCACATTGAGCGTGGCTTGTTGACAGGTTTACCCAGTGATACACCGGCAGCCATTGTGCAAAATGCCACCTTGCCACACCAACGCCAAGCGCTCACCACCTTAGGGCAACTCAGCCAAACCGTCAATGAGCAGGGCCTGCAGAGCCCCAGCATCATCGTCGTGGGTGATGTGGTGAAAGCCGCGCGTGCCTGGCAAGGCGATACCGAGGCCCGGCTGCTCCACAGCGCTTAGACACAGGACGCAGCAAGACTTTTGGGCGCTCTTGGCCGGGGTAGTTTGGCTGAGGGTCTACTGCACGGCGCAGCCAGGGCTTGACGCCAGTGATCGCCCAGCAAGGTCGCCAAACAGCACGGTTTAGGCAGACCCTCACGTGACAAAGCCGGCGCAGGGCCGGCTCTGGAACTTGGCGGCTGGCGCGCCCTCAGAGCGCAGTCGCATGCGCGCTGAATGCGCTTATTGCTTGCGGTTGATCTCTAGCTGCGCATCGACCAAAGACACGATCTCGTCGAGCACCTCGTTGTGCTGGCCTTGGAGTTTGGCAACCGACTGCACCAAACGGTCCACACGCTCAATGTTGTGCGCACCGGCGTACAGTGCACGTGCAGCCGAGGAAGGACTGCCCAGACCTTGCGCTGCAGCAGCGTACTTCTCAAATGGCACCAAGTCTTCTTCCTTGGCTCCGAGCGACTTACACAGCTCGCTTACCCAGTTGTAAGTGGCGCGTGAGGCTTCCAAATCGGAATGCACGGCCTCCTTGATCGGGCGCATGCCCTGGGCCGTGATGCAGCGGTAGTTACCGGCCAGCAGCATGCTCCACTTGGCCAGCGGTACGAACACCGACTCATGCACCTTGAGCTTGACCGGTAGTTCGGTGGGCTTGCCATCGACCTCAAAGCGGATTGCCTCAATGTCAGTTTGAAGCTGGCGCAACATGTCGGTATGGGCGTCTGAGACAAAGCGTGCCGCCTTGAAATTGGTTGGCAGGCGAACCTGCAACACATTGACTTGCTCCTCCGGTGGGCGGAAAGCTTGCGGGTCGGGGCTGCACAGCGTCATGCATGCTGGGTCAAAGCTGTCCCACACGGTTGGATCGGTGAAGGCGTTGCGACAAGCATCCACAGACACACCGGGCAGGCGCGCCAGATAGGGCAGTGGAGGCATGTTCATGATCGACATGCAAGGCACTTTGGACTTGGCTACTGCATCGAGCAGTTCGCGCACGCCGCTGGATCTGTACTGTGGCTCTTGCATCGCCAGGCCCACTAAATCGTAATCAGCTGGCTTGGCCTCGGCCGGTCCGATGGCGCGCAGCATGCCGGGGTAGCGGCGTGAGTCCAGCTCTACCAAGCCCTCGCGGCCCTTGATGGGCATACGCACGCGGATGCCCTCGCTGTTGATCAGCTCTACTTCGGCAGGCAGGCATACCAGCGTGACCTTGTGACCGGCCATTACCATCTTGATGCCTAACAGCGAGCCATAAGAGGCACCCAAAATCAGAATGTTGTAGGGTTTTTTCATAAGGTATTTTCCTGTTTCATCGCTGGGTTTTGATCATGGTCGCCCGGCAGTGGTTGCAGTTGTCACGCCATGGCGGCAACTCATTATGTGAAATTATTTTTCACGCCCTGGGTCATAATATCATGCGCCCCGAGACGCACAAGGTTGCAAAAAACCAGCGCGGATCAACCGGACTGAAGCAAACACCATCTGTGCTTAACAGACCATGCTGACCGGGCGGAAAAACGCTGAGCCAGTGCGGGCAGTTGGTGCCAGATGATCTGGCTGCCTTTTGTGCGCGTCGTACAGCCTCGAGCCCGCTGATAACATCAGTTTGCTTCAATGCTGTGAGTTACAGAATCGATGAAAGAGAGACATGACAACAAAAAACCGTGCCACTGTTCAACAGATCCTCGACGCTGCCAAGGCAGCTGGGCGCAGTGCGCTGACTGCGCCCGAAGGTAAATTGCTGTGTGACGCCTATGGCATCACAGTGCCGCAAGAAGGCTTGGCCACCAGTGCCGCCGACGCCCGCAAGCTGGCGCAGTCCATGGGTTTTCCGCTGGTCATGAAGATCGTCTCACCTGACATCTTGCATAAGACGGAAGCTGGTGGGGTGATCGTGGGCGTCAAAAATGCCGACGAGGCCACCGCCGCCTACGACACCATCATCGCCAACGCCAAGCGTTACTTGGCTGATGCGCACATCGAAGGCGTGCAGGTGCAACAGATGATCCAGGGTGGTCAAGAGGTCATCATCGGGGCGGTCACTGACGCGAGCTTCGGCAAACTGGTGGCCTTCGGTTTGGGTGGCGTGCTGGTCGAAGTGCTCAAAGACATCACCTTCCGACTGGCTCCAGCCAATCTGGAGGACGCCTACTCCATGCTTGACGGCATTCAAGCCGCTGAGATGCTCAAGGGCGTGCGCGGCAGTGAGCCCGTTAACCGTGAAGCGCTGGCCAAACTCATCGTGGCGGTGAGTGAACTGGTGAGTGATTTTCCGGAAATCTCCGAGATGGACTTGAACCCTGTGTTTGCCAGTAACAGTGGGGCCATCGCTGCCGATGTGCGCATCGTGCTTGACTTTGAGCCCAAGGCCCCGCGCTATCGCCCAGCAGAACAAGACGTGCTGGCCAGCATGAAACGCATCATGCAACCCAAGGCGCTCGCGGTGATCGGTGCCTCGGCAGAGGACGGCAAGATCGGCAACTCGGTCATGAAGAACCTGATCAACGGCGGCTACAAGGGAGCGATCTATCCGATTCACCCCAAGGCCAGCGAGATTCTTGGCTTCAAAGCCTACAAGAGCGTCAAGGATGTGCCCGGCGACATCGATACAGCTGTGTTTGCCATTCCGGCCAAGCTGGTGGCTGGCGCCCTGATTGAATGCGGCGAGAAAAAGATTGCCGGCGCGGTGCTCATTCCCTCTGGTTTTGCCGAGAGCGGCGAACCCGAGATGCAGGAAGAACTGGCGCGGATCGGGCGCCAATACGGTATCCGCCTGATGGGCCCCAACATCTACGGCTTCTATTACCTGCCAGCCGATTTGTGTGCTACCTTCTGCACGCCTTACGACGTGAAGGGCTCTGTTGCCCTGTCCTCCCAGTCCGGCGGCATCGGCATGGCCATCATCGGATTTTCTCGTTCAGCCAAGATGGGTGTGTCGGCCATCGTGGGATTGGGCAACAAGTCTGATATCGACGAGGACGACCTGTTGATTTTCTTTGAGGACGATGCCAACACTTCGGTCATTGCCCAGCACTGTGAAGACCTCAAAGACGGCCGTGCGTTCGCCGAGGTTGCCAAGCGCGTTTCAAAGAAGAAGCCTGTCATCATGCTCAAGGCTGGACGCACATCGGCCGGTGCCAAGGCGGCGAGTTCGCACACCGGCGCACTGGCCGGTAACGACAAAATTTACGAAGATGTTCTCAAACAGTGTGGCGTGATCCGTGCGCGCAGCCTGCGCGACCTGTTGGACTTTGCCCGTGGCGTGCCGATTTTGCCAACGCCCAAGGGGGAGAACGTGCTCATCATCACCGGCGCCGGTGGCTCGGGTGTGCTGCTGTCAGATGCCTGCGTGGACAACAAGCTGTCATTGATGGCCATGCCGGCTGATCTGGATGCCGCCTTTCGCAAGTTCATACCGCCCTTTGGCGCCGCTGGCAACCCCGTGGACATCACCGGCGGCGAGCCACCGCTGACCTATAAAAACACGGTCAAGCTGGGCCTGCAGGATGATCGCATTCATGCCTTGATTCTGGGTTACTGGCACACCATCGTTACCCCACCAATGGTGTTTGCCAAGCTGATGGTTGAAGTTCGCGATGAGATGCGCGCGCTGGGTATCGAGAAACCTATCGTGGCCTCACTGGCGGGTGATGTGGAGGTGGAGGAGGCCGCGCAGTACCTGTACGAACATGGTATCCCGGCGTATGCCTACTCGACCGAGATTCCCGTTGCAGTGCTCGCAGCCAAGTACCAGTGGGCGCGCGGCGCAGGGCTGCTGTAAGCCTTGTTGGGCACATGTCGGTGCGGTTTGCATCGGTGTTTGCTTTGCCAGACCCCTTCGCTGGTTTGTTCGCCGGGCTGGCTTGATTTTTTGGCGCTAGCGCCACCAGCACAAGCTGGCTGCTCAAACAGCGGTCGAACTGACAGGAATTTCGATGTTGAAACACACAGTTTTGATCACGGGTGCGTCCTCTGGCATAGGCAGAGAAATGGCGCGCTTGTTTGCACAGCAAGGCCACAACTTGGTGCTCTTGGCGCGCAGTCGCCAGCCCATGGAAACCTTGGCGCAAGCGTTGCGTACCCAGTACGCGGTCTCTGCTCACGTTATGGAGTTCGACCTGTCAGACCCATCGGCCGCCAGCAACATCATGGCTGCGCTTGAAGTGCAGAACCTGCACATTGACGTGCTGGTCAACAACGCCGGTTTTGGTCTCTTGGGGCCGCACGCTGTGCTAGATGCCCAGCGCCAGTTCGACATGGTTCAGGTCAACATCAGCGCTTTGGTACAACTCACGCGCTTGCTTTTGCCCGGCATGCTGGCGCGCCATACGGGCGGTGTGCTCAATGTGGCATCCACTGCTGCTTTTCAGGCTGGTCCCAATATGGCGGTTTATTACGCCACCAAGGCATTTGTGTTGTCCTACACCGAGGCTCTGCACGAGGAGCTACGAGGAACGGGCTTGCATGTCAGCTGTCTGTGCCCTGGGCCAACGCACACTGGTTTTGTTGAGACCGCGGGTATGCAAGGCGTAGCTGCCTTCAAACTTGGCGCGCAATCAGCCCTTGACGTGGCACTTTTTGGGGTTTCAGCCTTTCAAGCCAACCGTGCCATTGCGATATCGGGCTTCAAAAACAGTGTGTTGGCCTTGTTGGGGAAATGGGCTCCGAGGTCAGTCACCCGCAAGGTCGTCCAGTTGCTCAACCGCCAGTAGCCCCGCGCTGATCCCCTTGTGCCGCAGCCGGCACTGGCTTGCGGAGTACCGTGGTTTGCGTAAGGGTCAACCAGCTGGCAGGGATGCACCGTGCGAGACGGTCTCAAAGTCACCAGGCAAGACGATTTCGATGAGTTCCAGGTCGTGCGAGTGTTCGATTTCACGGTGACGAATGCCTGGGGGTTGGTGCACACAGGTGCCGGCCTCGAGCCGATGCTGGCCATGGCCTTCGTATTCAAACACCGCCCAGCCTTTGAGTACATACACAATTTGCAATTGAACCGTGTGGTGGTGCCACTCGCCCGAGGCGCTGGTGCCTTCGCGTGCGCGGATCACGTGCATGATGGCTTTGCCTTCGGTGGCTTTGTGGATGCCTAAGTCGCGGTATTCAAAATACTTACGTAAGCCATCAAAGACAAAGGTGCCGTCTTTGGCATGTTGAACGCTGAAAGCCATGGCTCTCTCCTGTTAGCTTGCGGGGTGAAAAAATTGTACCGAAGCTGGCCCCACATTGGCCAGCCGTGCGAGGCGGCTCATCGGAGCTTAGCGCCGCACAGCCAGCAGCTGCGCCGTGTGGTGCAAGCCGAGGTGGTAAGGCCCTTCAGATAATTCACGCCAAGCTTGCTTGGCAAAAGTCACCTGCAGGGGATCAATTTCTTGGCGCAACACGTCTGTGCCGGGGTAGCGGTTCTCAGACGCGGGATCGTCGGCCACCTTGGCCTCTAAAACGAAGGCGCCACCCGGATTCAATGTCGTGGCCAGTTGGGCGTACAGGCGCTTGCGCACCGCGCTGTTGGGTTGGGAAAATACGCTCACCACCAGGTCCCAGGCATTCGGCTGGAATGAAAAATCGTTCAGGTCCATCACCATGCATTCAAGGGTGACATGGTGTTTAGCCGCCAGTGCTCGGGCTTTTTCAAGGCCTACGCGGGAGAAGTCGACAGCCGTGACTTGAAATCCCATTTTGGCCAGATAGACCGCGTTGCGGCCTTCTCCTTCGCAAAGTGACAGGGCTTTGCCCACTTTGACTTGCGGCGCGGCCCAGACCAAAAAATCATTGGGCGCTTCGCCATAGGCGTATGTGGCGCAGTTGAAGCGCTCGTCCCAGTCCTTACTGCCTTTGGTTTCTTTTGCCATGTTCTGATTCTGGGTTTGGCTGTTGCGCACTAGACAACAAGCAAACAACCTGCAAGCGACAAGCCTGCCTGCTCAATCCGCGCTTTCATTGTTTGAGAAAAATCATTGTCTTCTACGCACATCACCTTCAAGCCGGTACTGCGCAACATGAAGTGCAGAGCTTCTTCGCCGCTACGGTCCGTCAAGCAGCAACCCACCAAACCCAGCTCAACGAGGTCGCTTGGTAGCGCGGCAAGCAAAGCAGAGGCAGCGATATCGCCAATGCCGGGGTTATAACTTGCACTGAAAGAGCGCAGTCGAAGTGCACTTTGCTTGGCGAACACGTGCAGGGCATGGGCCAAAGCCTTGGCGTCATGCGCATCTAACAGGGCGCCGCGCAGATGCAGATCAAAGTGCTGCGTATGCGCCCCGATTGCACCGAGTTCCTGTGCGGCATCTATGCAAACCGGTCGCATGCTTGCTTTCAAGACATGAATGAGTGGGCGCATAGCGTTCAAGTCTGCAGGCATTGTGGCCTTTTGGGCAAAAGACGCGGCGTGGGCAGGGCTCAGACCTGCGGCAACTGACAGTGCGCCTGCGACCAATACACGGCGCTTGTAGTCAATCAGGCGGGGCATTAACGAAGCTTTCTTTGTACAAACATAGGGTTGAATTTAACACCCTACAGAACGAGAGCACAGCGCAATCACACACAGACGGGCAGGTTCGTGCGCGGCCGCGGCAATTGACCCACAAGTCGTAGCTAAAGGCCAGTCTGTTGGGCGCCGTTTGCGCGCCGCCGACGGTGCACCTTGCTGCATTGATTTTTCTGCATGAGGCAGGGTAAGCCCTAATAAGGAAAGTGTTTGTCTTCGTTTACTATAGTAGAACACCGTTCCTTATAAAGGAACATTTAACCCCAATGGAACCAGCTAATGCCCCACGATAAAGACACCTCTCACTGGCACGAACCTTCAGGCAACAAAAAAGCTGGTTTCGGAGAGTTTAAAAAGCAACCCACACCTTATGACGCCTTCATGGAGTCAGAGGGCATTCCTGTTTTTCGTGACGTCGGCATTCACAACGTCAAGGAGCTGGCGCTTGCGCCATGGAAGCGAACTGGCGGTCGCGGTCACTTTTTGCAACTGTTGGGCACTGAGACCAAATGGGGTGGCTTTGTGGTGGAGGTGCCGCCACGCGGAGCGCTGAACGCGCAAAAGCACATGTACGAGGAGATCTACCTGGTGATAGAAGGCAGGGGCACAACCGAGGTCTGGCAAGAGGGGGACACCAAAAAGCATGTGTTTGAGTGGCAAAAAGGCTCGATGTTCTCCATCCCCATGAACGCTTGGTTTCGCATCGTTAACGCCACGTCCAGCGGTGCTTTGCTGATGGCAGGCAACACAGCGCCCAATGTGATGAACATGCTCAACAACACCGAAGCGGTGTTCAACAACCCCTTCATCTTTCGAGACCGTTTCAACGGGGCCGATGACTTCTTTAAAGCCCGCGACGAAATCGAGCCCGATCCAGTGCGCGGCCTGGCCATGCGCCGCACCAACTTCATTCCCGATGTGGTGCACTGCGACTTGCCGCTGGACAACCGCCGCTCGGTGGGCTGGCGCCGTGTCGAGCCCTTCATGACCAACAACTGCTTTTACTTCTGGATTGGCCAGCACGAACAGGGCCGTTACTCCAAGGCTCACGCACACACATCGGCGGCTGTGTTGATCTGCCTGAGCGGCAAGGGCTACACCTATACCTGGCCAGAGCGCCTGGGTGAAACCCCTTGGCTCGATGGCAAGGCAGACCAGGTTCGTCGCATTGATTATGAAGCCGGCGGCCTGGTGTCGGCAGCGCCCGGAGGGGCACGTTGGTACCACCAACATTTCAGTTCGGGGGCCGAACCCTTGCGCCTGACAGCTTGGTTTGGCCCACACAACCCTGGGCGTGACCCTGGTGCACCGGGCGCCAAACACACCGACTACACCGCCATGGATGTCACAGAGGGCGGCACCTCCATTCCTTACTGGATGGAGGACCCGTATTTAAGAACTGAGTACGAGGCGACCCTGGCCAGCCACGGGATTGCATCCCGCATGGACCCGAGCTGGTATGTCAAGCCTGAGGGCGGGCTGGCTAAAAAATCATTGGATGGACCCGTGGGTGCTGCAGGCTAACAAGCCATGAATGAAGCGCAAACCATCTCTGCAAACCCGGCTGTTGGTGGACGGGTATTCTTCAGTAACGTGCGCCGCAGCTTGGAGTTTGAAGACGAGATTGTTTTGGTGAGCGTGGGGGTAGACATTGGTTCCTCCACTTCGCACCTGGTGTTCTCAAGGTTGGTGCTCGAGCGCCTGGACAACCGCTACATCGTGGCCGAGCGCACCGTGCTGCATGAGTCCGGTGTGCTGCTCACACCTTATGCGCCCGACCAAAGCATCGATGCCCATGCGCTGGGGCGCTTCATTGAGGCTCAGTACGCGCAGGCTGGCGTGGTGCCCGACGCCATCGACTCGGGTGCTTTGATTCTGACTGGCGTGGCCGTGCGTCGCAGTAACGCACGTGCCATTGCTGATTTGTTTGCAGCCCAGGCTGGTAAGTTTGTCTCAGTCAGCGCGGGCGATGCACTAGAGACCACACTGGCGGCATTTGGTTCAGGTGCGGCAGCGCGCTCCGTGCGCGAGGGCGCGCGCGTGATGAACATCGACATCGGTGGCGGAACCACCAAGATCGCGGTGTGTGAAAACGGTGCGCTGGCCGACTTGACCGCTGTGGACATTGGTGCGCGCATCGTGGCTTTTGATGCGCAGGGTCGGCTCAGTCGGGTTGAAGAAGCCGGCCATCGCTTTGCCCAAGAAGCTGGGTTTTCATTGAAGCTTGGGCAAGCAGTGAGCCCCAAGGACTTAGACCGCATGGTTGAACGCATGGCCGATCGGCTCTTTGCTGTGGCGCGCGGTGGGGCCCCCGACGCTGCGACTGCGGCCTTGTTGCGGCTAGAGCCTTTGCGTGCGCAAGCATTGCCCGATGTACTGACGTTTTCAGGCGGCGTGTCCGAGTACATCTATGACCGTGAGCCAACGAGTTATGGCGACCTTGGTGCCTTGTTGGCTAAGGCGGTGTTGACCCGCGCCAAGGCCTGGGGCCCTCGCTTGGAGCAGCCCGATCAAGGCATTCGTGCCACGGTCATCGGTGCTTCGCAGTACACCGTTCAAGTCAGTGGCAGCACCATTTACGTCGAACCAACGAGCCTGCTGCCCTTGCGCAACGTACCGGTGATTTCCCCGCATTGGGATTTAGCGGCCGAGGCATTGGACGCCAGCGCCTTGGCCGAGGCCATTGGCCGCGCGCTGCGCCGGCTTGACTTGCACAGCGGCGAACAAGCGGTGGCACTGAGTTACCGTTGGCAGGGGTCGGCCACATTTGACCGGCTCGATGCGTTTTGCCGCGGCGTGGTGCAAGGCATGCAGTGCATTTGCGCACAGGGCCACCCCCTGATTTTGGTGGGTGAGGCCGATTGCGGTGGCTTGATTGGCATGCATTTTCATGATGAAGCCCAGTTGAGCTTGCCGGTGGTGTCGGTTGACGGCATCAACCTGAGCGAACTCGACTTCATTGACATCGGTGCGCTGCTAGAGACCTCTGGCGCGGTGCCTGTGGTGATCAAGTCCCTGGTGTTTCCCACTTCGACAGCGCTTGGGCGCCGTACCCCCTCAAGTACTTCAGCGCCGCTTAGCCATGCGCTGCTACCAGTCTGAGCGTGCACATGCTCTACCCTGCCATTGAACCCTTCTCCCACGGCCTGCTGGACGTGGGAGAAGGTCACCAGGTGTACTGGGAGCAGTGTGGTTCGCCCGATGGCCTGCCCATCGTGTTTTTGCATGGCGGGCCGGGTGGCGGCTGCACGGCGACCTCGCGGCGCTTTTTTGACCCACGCCGCTACCGCGTGGTGCTGTTTGACCAGCGTGGTTGTGGCCGCTCGACGCCGCATGCCAGCACCCACCACAACTTGTGCGTGGACCTGGTGCGCGACATGGAGCATTTGCGCCAAACGCTGGGCATCCAGAGCTGGCTGATATGCGGCGGCTCCTGGGGCACCACACTGGCCCTGGCCTACGTCCTGCGGCACCGCCAGCGCGTACGGGGCATGGTGTTACGTGGGATTTTTGGGGCCCGGTCCCAGGAATTGGATTGGCTTTACAAGCCGGGCGGCGCGAGTCAGTTATTTCCAGACGCTTGGCACGCTTTCAGTACAGCGCTGGGGCCCGCCGATGCACAGCAGTTGTTGTGCGCTTACGACCAGGAACTCAACAACCCAGATGAGGCGCGCGCGCACGCAGCGGCCTTGGCTTGGTGCGCTTGGGAGGACGCCATCAGCTCGGCGCTGACCCCTAGGCGCACAGCGCCATTGGCGCCGACGGACTGTTTGGCGATGGCCCGTATTTCCGCGCACATGTTTTTACGCGACCCCTGGCTGGGCGATGGGGGCGCAGTCTGGCCGACCCAAACGCTCGCGGGGCTGGCGGGCATCTTGTTGCAAGGCCAATGGGACGTGGTCACACCCACATCAACCGCTTGGCAATTGCACCAACTTTGGCCCGAAAGTTCGCTGCGCATCGTGCCCGAAGCGGGCCATACCACGAGTGACCCCAAGCTGCGTCAAGCACTGATCAAAGCACTTGACGACATGGCAGATATGACAGAGACGTCGGCGGACGAAACTGAACTTTTAACGACAACCTAAGGAGACTTCATGGCGAACACGCAATTCACGGTCGATGGCAAAAATGTCAGCATCGATGCCGATCCATCCATGCCTTTGCTTTATGCCTTGCGCGATGAACTGAACTTAAAGAATCCGAAATTCGGCTGTGGCTTGGGCCAATGTGGAGCCTGTACCGTGCATTTAGACGGTGTACCTACCCGCTCGTGTGTGATGCCTGTTCAAGCGATAGCGGGCAAGTCGGTAACGACTTTGGCTGGCCTGGGAACACCACAGAAGCCGCATCCGATTCAGACTGCTTTTTTGGCCGAGCAAGCGCCACAGTGCGGTTACTGCATCAATGGCTGGATCATGACGGCAGCGGCCTTACTGAAAGAAAAACCACATGCCAACGATGCTGAAATGCGCGCCGCCTTAGGGGACCTGAAGTGCCGATGCGGCACGCATGTGTCCATCATGCGCGCCATCAAGCGTGCGCAGGCTGAGATGAACAAAGCTTAAGGAGAACAACATGGCAAAAGTACACACATCGCCCACACCGTCTCCTGCCTTGACAGGCACCTCACGCCGGGATTTTTTGGTCTCCTGCGGCGCGCTGGTGGTTGGCGCGTCAGCCCCTTGGCTGGCGGGTCCAGCCTATGCGCAAAGCAACGCAACGGTCAAACCAGCCCTCAGCGCTGATGAATTGGATTCGTGGATCGCCATCGCACCCAATGGGTCTGTCGAGGCGTACTATGGCAAGGTCGATTTGGGTCAGGGTTTGGCAGTGGCCATTGCACAAATTGTGGCCGAAGAGTTGGATGTGGCCTATGGCAAAGTCAGCATCATCATGGGCAACACGGCCAGCTCTTTGAACCAGGGTGGCGCCTCCAGTGCCTTGGGTATTCAGTCCGGTGCCAAGCCGCTGCGCAACGCAGCAGCCGAAGCCCGCCGACTGCTGGTGCAAGCGGCGTCGGCCAAACTGGGTGTCGCCCCAGCCCGTTTGACGGTCAGCGACGGCAAGATCTCTTCACTGGACCAGCCCAGCTTGAGTGTGAGTTATGCCGAGCTGATCGGTGGCAAGTTCTTCCACAGCAAAGTGGAGTGGAACAAGAAGATGGGCAATTCTCTAGGGATCAAGGTCAAAGCCAAAGTGAAGGCGCCTGCGGATTACAAAGTGGTGGGGCAAGCATTGCCGCGCACCGATGTCGCCGGCAAAGTATTTGGCACCGAAGGCCACATGAACGATGTGAAAGTACCGGGCATGCTGCACGCGAGGGTGATTCGTTCGCCGCTGGCTGGTTGCGTGGCGGAAAAGGTTGACGCCAGCTCGATCGCTGGCATCAAAGGCGCACGGGTGGTGCATGAGAAGCATTTCTTGGCCGTGGTGGCAGACAAAGAATGGGATGCCGTGCGTGCCGCTCGCGAGCTCAATGTGCAATGGTCGACGCCCAAAAACCCCTTGCCCCTGCACACCGAGATTCACGACTTCATCAAGGCAGCGCCGACCGTCAAGCGCACTGACGAAGCTAAGAATGGGGATGTTGCCGCGAGCTTTGCAGGCGCTGCCAAAGTGCTCGAGGTGGAGTACCGTTGGCCGTTTCAGTCGCATGCCAGCATGGGTCCAGCCTGTGCCATCGTTGATGCCAAGGCTGACAGCGCTACCCTTTGGACAGGTTCGCAAAAGCCACACTTTGCTGCGCAGGGTGTTGCCAATTTGTTGGGTCTTCCCCCAGACAAAGTCAATGGTATCTGGGTGATTGGCCCAGGCTCATATGGCCGCAATGACGCCGGCGACGCCGCACTCGATGCAGCCATGCTGTCCAAGATCACGGGCAAACCGGTGCGGGTGCAAGGCATGCGCCATGACGCCACCGGCTGGGACCCCAAGGCACCGGCCTCGGTGCACCGAGCGCGCGCAGCGCTGGACGCTTCGGGCAAAGTGATTGGCTATGAATTCATCTCGCGCGGCTTCTCGCGGGCCACGATTCAGAGCAATGAGTCTGATCCACGCGACAGCTTGATTGGCATGGAGATGGGCATGAAGCCTCGGGCGGGTGTTGGTTTTGGCGTGCCTTCCGAGACTTATGGCTTTGACAACAAGCTGCTGGGCTGGGAAGTGATCCCTGACCTGATTGCCGGTGCGTCGCCTCTGCGCACCTCGCACCTGCGCGACCCGGTCGGCCTGCAGGTGCACTTTGCCAGTGAACAATTCATTGATGAGCTGGCGCACACCACGGGCGATGACGCGATCAACTTTCGCTTGAAATACCTCAAAGACCCGCGTGATCATGCCGCCATCAAAGCGGCCGCTGCCAAAGCGCTCTGGCAAACACGTGCCTCAGCCTCGGGCAAGCAAACAGGCGACTTGCTCAAGGGCCGTGGCATTGCTTACGCGCAGCGTGGCGGCACCATCGTGGTGGTGATTGCCGAAATTGAGGTCGAGCGCAAGACTGGGCGCATCTGGGGCCGTAAATTCACCGTGGCGCATGACTGCGGACTTGTTGTCAACCCCGAGACGCTGCGCTACACGATTGAAGCCGGCTTGGTACAGGCGCTGTCGCGCACGCTGTTTGAAGAGGTGCAGTTTGAGCCGAGCAAAGTCAACAGCGTGGATTGGTTGAGTTACCCCATCCTCAACGCTATCGATGCGCCAGAAACCATTGACGTGGTGTTGCTCAACCGTCCCGAACTGCCCCCCACGGGTGCGGGCGAGGCGACCTGCCGCGTGGTGCCAGCTGCCGTGGCCAACGCCTTTTTTGATGCCACCGGTGTGCGCTTGCGTGAAGCTCCTCTCACGCCCACGCGGGTACTGGCCGCTTTGGCCAAGGCTTGATTGACACCACAGGAGTTGACCATGAAATTGAACTTGTCTACGCTGGCTTGCGCCGTTCTGGCAATGGCACCCTTGATCACCCAGGCCCAGGCGCCCGAGCCGAAAGCGTCTGCCCCGATGTACCAGGGTGCGGACCGTGAAGCCTGGTTGCTTGAGCGGGCTCGCAAGGAAGGCACGGTGACGCTGTACACCTCGATGGCGCCTACCGAAGCCGGGCCCATGCTCAAGGCCTTTGAGAAAAAATACGGCATCAAGACAGTGTTGTGGCGCGGCTTGAGCGACGGTGTGGTGCAGCGGGTGATCAACGAAGGGCGGGTGAAGCGCCAAGGCGCTGACGTGATCGAAACCAACGGCCCGGAGATGGAGATACTCAGCAGAGAACAGGTGCTGACCGAGTTCTACAGCCCGCACACCGCTGACCTGCCGCCGGCCATGATTCCCAAACACCGTCAATGGATGCCCGATCGCCTCAACTTTTTTGTCGTGGCCTACAACACGCAAAAAATCCAACGCGAGGAAATTCCTAAGCACTATGAAGGATTCTTAGATCCTAAATGGAAGGGGCGTATTGGCATAGAGGCTACCGATGCCGAGTGGATGGCAGGACTTGTAAAAAACATGGGTGAAGCCCGTGGTTCGGCGTTTTTTGACAAGTTGGCTGAGCAAAAACCCGATGTGCGCAAAGGCCACGTCTTGCTCGCCCAGATGGTGGCCTCTGGCGAGGTGCCTGTGGGTTTGACCATTTACAACGCCAACGCCCAGTCGCTCAAACAACGCGGTGCACCGATCGACTGGCTGCCCGTAGAGCCCACTCTGGCACGCCCACAAGGCGTGGCGGTGGCCCGAGACGCAGCACACCCACATGCTGCTACCTTGCTGGCCGATTTCATGATCTCGCCTGACGGCCAAGAGCTGCTCAACAAAATGGGGCGCCCACCAGCCAATGTCAAGATCAAATCGAGCTTGACTAACTTTGACTACGTGCTGACCGACCCCGCTCAAGTTCTCGACGAATCGGAAAAGTGGAATAAACGCTGGAACAAGACCTTTTTATCCAAGTAAGGCATTCAGGCGCCCCTGCGCACAGGCCTCGTCTTGAGCCGGCACTGGCCTTCAAACCAAAGGCCAGTGCCGGCTTGCTTGATCCGAGGGGCAGGGCGTTATTGCGCTGTGTTTTGCCACAAGACGGCCAGGCGCTCGCGCACTTGCGCTGACATGGCATCAGCTTGGGTCACCATGGCGTGAGCCAGTGCTGTGTGGGCGTCGCAGACGGGTTGCTCCTGACCAAGCAGGGCAATGGTCTGGGCTGCAATTTGCTGCGCGTTGCCGGCGTTCTTCATCAGGTTTTGAATCGCTGCATCAGCGCTTACATGCGCTTCGCGTGGGTGCCAGCAGTCGTAGTCGGTGACCATGGCCAAGGTGGCGTAGGCCATTTGTGCCTCCCGCGCAAGCTTGGCTTCGGGCATGTTGGTCATGCCAATCACGCTGGCGTTCATGCTGCGAAACCATTGCGACTCAGCCAAGCTGGAGAATTGGGGCCCCTCAATGCACACATAGCTGCCGCCGCGGTGCAGCTTCGGCGGGTTCGCCAGGCTAGCCAGCGCACGTGCCAACGTATCCGACAGGGCTGGACACACCGGTTGCGCCATTGAGACATGCGCTACCGCACCGTTGCCGAAAAAGGTGCTTTCACGTTGTTTAGTGAGGTCGATGAACTGGTCAGGCAGCACCATGTCCAGGGGCGCGAGTTCTTCTTTAAGCGAGCCCACCGCCGACATGGATATGAGGTATTTCACGCCGAGCTGCTTGAACGCGTGCACATTGGCGCGGTACGGCACCTCAGACGGGATGAGCCGGTGGCCGCGGCCATGACGGGCCAGAAAAGCCACCGCAACTCCATGCACGGTGCCACACATGAAGTGGTCAGAGGGATTGCCGAACGGTGTTGACAAGTGGACTTCGTGCACGTTTTGCAAAGCGTCCATCTGGTAGAGGCCACTGCCTCCGATCACGCCGACCAGGGCCTGTGACATGGTGATTCCTATTGAGCCAGGGGTCCGCTTGAAGACCCCGAGCGTGGTGTTGACGATGTTTGCAGTGTAATGACTGAATCGAACGAGTCGGCTAGACTTGAACGCAACACTTTGACCGACTGCGATGGGTGCAGGCCGGCTAACAATCAACCATGCACGCCACACTTTCTCTACTTCAAATTCAAGGTTTTCCTGCCATGCGGCGTCAGCGCCTGAGCACCTTGCAGCTCAACCTGGGCTACAAATGCAACCAGTCGTGTGTGCACTGCCATGTCAACGCCGGACCCAACCGCACCGAAATGATGGACGAGCCCACGCTTGACCTGGTGCTTGAGGTGGTCAAGGCGCGTGGCATTGAAACCCTGGACCTCACGGGTGGCGCCCCCGAGTTGCACCCGTCTTTTCGTCGCCTGGTGCGTCAAGCCCGGGCGCTGGGTGTCCGGGTTATCGACCGCTGCAACCTGACCATTTTGTTCGAGCCAGGCCATGAAGATCTGGCAGAATTTCTGGCTGAACAAGGGGTGGAGGTGGTGGCCTCGCTGCCGTGTTACACGCTGGAAAATGTGGACAAACAGCGCGGGGCGGGTGTGTTCGACAAAAGCATTGCCGGCCTGCAGCGGCTCAACGCCCTGGGCTACGGGCAAATCGGCTCAGGTCTGACGCTCAACTTGGTCTACAACCCCCAAGGTGCGGTGCTGCCACCGGACCAAGCCAAGCTCAAGGATGACTACCAGCGTGAGCTGGGAGATAACTTCGGCATCGTGTTCAACGAGCTGTATGCGCTGGCCAACATGCCGATTCAGCGTTTTGGCTCCATGTTGATTTCCAAAGGGCAGTTCAACAGCTACATGACCTTGCTGCGTGACAACCATGCCGATGCCAATCTGGCGCATGTGATGTGCCTGGGCCTCATCAGTGTGGACTGGCAGGGGTATTTGTTTGATTGCGATTTCAACCAGCAGCTCGATTTGGCCATGCCTGCACTCAAGCCCATCGATATCAGCCCAGTGCACAAGCCGCACCTGCGTGACTTGCTGATGCACGACCCGCAGGGCGCGGCCATTCAAGTGGCTGACCACTGTTATGGCTGCACGGCCGGTGCAGGCAGCAGCTGCGCCGGCGCGCTGAATGCCTGAGCGCCGACATGCAGCTGGCCATCGTCGTGCCTGTGCTCAACGAGGCGGCCAACTTGCCCGCCTTGCTCTTGAACCTGTCGCAGGTCTCAGCTTTACAGGGCACACCACCTGAACTCGTGCTGGTCGATGGTGGCAGCAGTGATAGCACCGTTGCGCTGGCCCGTGCTGCCGGCGTGAAGGTGATTGACGCGCCGCGCTGCCGCGCGCAACAGATGAATGCCGGTGCGCAAGCCACGCAGGCCCCGAATCTTCTTTTTCTGCACGCTGACACGCGCTTGCCGCCACAGGCTTGTGCCTTGGTGCAAGACGCTTTGCAACAACACGCCTGGGGCCGCTTTGATGTCTACATTGAAGGCAGGTTGCCGATGCTGCGCTTGGTGGCTGGCTTGATGAATTGGCGCTCGCGCCTGAGCGGCATTGCCACCGGCGATCAGGCCATGTTCATGACGCGCCAAGCCTTCGAGCTGTCCGGCGGCTTTGCTGACCAGCCCTTGATGGAAGACATCGCGATGTCCACGACGCTCAAGACCATGGGTCCACCGGCGTGCTTGCGGCAAAAAGTCACCACCTCGGGTCGGCGCTGGGAGCAGCGCGGCTTGTGGGCTACGATTTTCCTGATGTGGCGGCTGCGCCTGGCTTACTGGCTGGGTGCTGCGCCCGCATCCTTGGCCCGTGCTTATCGCTGAAGCATGCGCACACGTTTGGTGATCATGGCCAAGGCGCCGCGGGCAGGCTTGGTGAAAACGCGGCTCATCCCTGCGCTGGGCGCGCAAGGTGCGGCTGACTTGGCCTGGGCCATGCTGCAGCGCACCGTGCGCACCGCCCAGGCTTCGCTGGGCCAAGCGATCCACAGCGTCAAGCTGTGTGCCAGTCCGGCGCTCAGCGACCCCGCTTGGCAGGGCTACTGCACGCCCGCCGGCATGGACTGGTGTGAGCAAGGTACGGGTGATTTGGGTCAGCGCATGGCGCGTGTCGTCCAGGTAGGCCTCGCGGCCGGGGAGGCGGTGCTGCTGATCGGCACAGACGTGCCCGATCTGACCCCCGCCTTGCTACAAGATGCGGCCTGTGCTTTGCAAACCCATGACGTGAGCCTGTTGCCTACCCATGACGGCGGCTACGCTTTGCTGGGTTTGCGCTGCTTTGTGCCTGCGATCTTTGTGGACATGCCCTGGAGTACTTCTGCCGTGTGCGCGCTGACCTTGCAACGCTTGACATCACTGACGGTACATATTGGCCCTACTCTGCATGACGTCGATGAAGCAGCGGACTTGGCGCATTGGCCCGAGCCACTGGCATTCACGCCACCGCTAGCATCATGACGCCAGGGCGCACTTGTCCAATGTCTTACCGCTATGGGCCGCAAGCCCTGGCCCAGGCACCCGTGCGTGCGGCTAAAACGCTGTATGTGGTGGGAGGCTTGTATGGCAATGTGCCTGCACTGGACGCTGTGCTGGCCATGGCGCAGCAAGAACCTGGCGAGGTCACTGTGTGCTTTAACGGTGATTTCAACTGGTTCAATGTAGAGGCCGCATCGCTGCGTGATATCAACACACGTGTGCTGGCGCATGACGCCATTGCCGGTAATGTGGAAGTGCAACTGTGTACCGCGCTTGATGACGCGGGATGCGGCTGTGCTTATCCTGAATCGGTGGCGCCTGACGTGGTTGAGCGCTCTAACCGCATCCATGCGCGCTTGAAGGCTGCGTTGCACCCGCACCGCGATGTCCGTTCGGCTTTGTCTGCCCTGCCCATGTTTGCGCGCTACGAGGTCTCGGGCCTGCGCGTGGCGGTGGTGCACGGAGATGCCCAATCTTTGGCGGGCTGGGGCTTTGACCATGCAGCCCTGCGTGACCCTGGTCACGACGACTGGCTAGCGCGCATGTTCGCGCAAGCCCAGGTTGACGTGTTTGCCTCTAGCCATACCTGCGTGCCTGTGCTCAAGCAAGCCGGCGGCGTGGTGATCAATAATGGTGCGGCAGGCATGCCCAATTTCTCGGGGCGTCAGCAGGGACTCATTACCCGCATCAGTGCGCAGCCCGCAGTGCATGAAGTGCTCTACGGTGTGCACGTGGGGCGTGTGCATGTGCAAGCCCTGTCCTTGGCTTACGACGCACAACGCTGGGCGCAGGACTTTGTGCGCCAGTGGCCAGCGGGCTCGGACGCTTATGAGTCGTACTTCGCGCGCATCCAAGGACAACTGAATTTTGAGCCCGAGCAGGCGCAGCTTCTGGGCTGAGCAGGCGCGAGCTAAAAGCGCGATACTTCGCCTGACCAACCTCATGCGAGCAGGCGCAGCTGCCCCAGCCCCTGGCGTTTCGAGCTAAGCAACGATACCAAGCACCATGCCACTTCAATTTGAGCCTATCCATCCTGTCTTTGCCGCCGAGGCCAACGCCATCGACTTGCAAGACGTCCATGACCCAGCAACACTGGCCAGCATCCGTCAGGCGCTAGACCAGTACGCCGTCATCGTCTTTCGCGATCAAAAAATGAGCAATGAGGCGCACATTGCCTTCACACAGCGCCTGGATGGCACGCTGCACACGCAAACATCACTCTCGGTTTTGTCCAAAAATCGCTTTGGCAATGAGGCCTTGACCGATGTGGGCAATGTGGACGAAAAAGGTGAACTCATGGCGGCTGATGACCGCAGACGCATGGGCAATGTCAGTAACCGTTTGTGGCACACAGACGCCTCCTTTGTTAGCCCCCCAGGGCGCTATTCGCTGCTGCTGGGTAAAGTGGTACCACCCGTGCGTGCGGACACTGAGTTTGTTGACATGCGTGCCGCGTATGACACGCTTGAGCCGGCGCTGCGCGACAGCCTGGAGGGTCTTGATGTCCATCACTCGATCGTGTACTCGCGCCAATTACTGGGCTTTGAATTCACGCAGGCAGAGCAAGATCGTTTGAAAGGCGCTGTTCATCCACTGGTGCGCACGGTTCAATCATCAGGGCGGCGCGCGTTGTACCTGGCCTCGCACGCTTCACGCGTGGTCGACTGGCCGCTACCCGAAGGCCGTTTGCTATTGCGTGACCTCATGGAGCATGCCACCCGAGAGTCTGTCATCTACCGCCACATTTGGCGTCCCGACGACCTGCTCATCTGGGACAACCGTGCCACCATGCACCGTGGGCGCCCCTTCGCCGATAGAGTGCACCGTCGCGAAATGCACCGCACCACCACGCTAGATATCCCACAGAGCGCCTAAGCTGCCCGCATTTCGCAAGCAAATCGACGGCATTTCAAACTGGTGTGACCGAGGTGCTCGCTGACCGCCTTGCGGCCTGAAGCGGTGGCGCTAAGCCAAGCGAGCGTGATGAGCGCCCATCCGTTGGCAGCAGGCTTGATTGCCTGCGCCAAACCAGGCACAGAGTGGTAAATAACTGATCCTTGATGCCGATGCCTCGGTCAAGATACCTCAAGACCATGGAACAATCCAGGTCTTCAACATTACCTCACCAACATCTGCGGAGAACCCCCATGAAAACCTACAACATTGCGACCATTCCAGGCGATGGCATTGGCAAAGAAGTCATTCCCGCTGGGCAACAGGTGCTCGAAGTCATGGCTGCCACGGGATCGGCGTTTCAGTTCAATTTTGAGAGTTTTGACTGGGGTGGTGACTACTACCGTGCGCATGGCGTCATGATGCCCGACGATGGGCTCGATGCCATACGGCACAAAGACGCCATCTTGTTCGGCTCAGCCGGTGACCCTGACATCCCTGATCACATCACACTGTGGGGCTTGCGCCTGAAAATTTGCCAGGGCTTCGATCAGTACGCCAATGTGCGCCCAACCCGCATCTTGCCTGGTATCGATGCGCCTTTGAAGCGCTGCGCGGTGCAAGATTTGGACTGGGTCATCGTGCGCGAAAACTCCGAGGGTGAATACGCTGGCGTGGGCGGGCGCGTGCACCAAGGCCACCCCATTGAAGCAGCCACGGATGTCAGCATCATGACGCGTGCGGGTGTTGAGCGCATCATGCGTTTTGCATTCAAATTGGCGCAATCCAGGCCGCGCAAGCTCTTGACAGTGGTGACCAAAAGCAATGCCCAGCGCCACGCGATGGTGATGTGGGATGACATCGCACGGGAGGTTGCCAAGGAGTTTCCAGACGTGAAGTGGGACAAAGAGTTGGTTGACGCCACAACCGCACGCATGGTGAACCGGCCTGCCTCAATGGACACCTTGGTTGCGACCAACTTGCACGCAGACATTCTTTCTGATTTGGCCGCCGCGCTGGCGGGCAGCTTGGGCATTGCCCCCACCGGCAACATCGACCCTGAGCGCCGCTACCCCAGCATGTTTGAGCCCATTCATGGTTCGGCTTTTGACATCATGGGTAAAGGTTTGGCGAATCCCGTGGGCACTTTTTGGAGCTGCGTGATGATGCTCGAACACTTGGGTGAGCAAGCCGCAGCCAAGCGTCTGATGGCAGCAATTGAAAAAATAACAGGCAACCCAGCTCTGCACACGGGCGACTTAGGGGGCCAAGCCACAACCGCACAAGTCACGCAAGCGGTTTGCGACGAGCTGTACCGCAACCAAGGCGCTGCAGCTTAATTGCTTTCTTGGGTGCTAGGGCGGCGCGCCTCAAGTGCGCAGCCAGCGCCACAACTTTCCGGTAGCGGATTTTGTGGATTGAGACGACAGTTCGGCGTGGATGTTGATCCAGATACCCAGGAAAATCACCGCGCCGCCGCCCAACACATAGGGGTCGAGCGACTCGCCATAGCCGACTGCGCCTACGACGGCGATCAGCGGCAGGCGCATAAAGTCGATCGGCATCACATACGAGGCGGGCGCCAGGCTGAGTGCCGAGGTCAATGAGTAATGGGCGATCACGCCGCAAACGCCAATCAAGATCAACCAAGGCAAGGTGGCGGCGGTGGGCCAAGTGACCTGGCCGTCGTACAGCATGGCGATCAGACCAAAACACAGTTGCATCGTGGTCAGCCAGAACATGATGGTGATGATCGACTGGCCACGGGTAAGTTTCTTCGTGGCAATGGAGGTAGCAGCAAAGCAAATAGCCGAGCAGGCCGCTGCCAGCACACCGTAGTTGATGTCCGACAGGTCGGGGCGGGCCACGACCAGAATGCCCAGAAAACCTAAGACCGCGGCAAGGACACGCGCTCGGGTTAGCTTTTCTGCGAGCAGCAGTGGCGAGAGCAAGATGACCCAGATTGGCGAGGTGAATTCCAGGGCAAACAGCTGCGCCAGTGGGATCATGGCCAAGGCCCAGAACCACAAGTTCTGGCCTACGAAGTGCATCACATTGCGCACCAGGTGCCCGCCCAATCGATCGGCCTTTATCTGGCGCAACTGGCCGGTGAGGGTGGCAATCAGCAAGACCAAGGGAATGCCAATGGCCGAACGAAAGGTCATGATCTCAAACGTGTCATGAACCGATCGGACTTGCTTGCCCGCTACCGCCATGGCTGAGAAGGCCGTGATCGAGCCCAGCATCCACAGGGCCGCGCGCACAGATGGTTTCATAGAAAAGGGTGCTTGCAAAGCAGCAGTGGCATGGGGTTTACAGGATAAATGGCGGGCGGCGAAGTATCACATGGCTTGGAGCCGATTGGGCATGCCCGTGACGAGGCACTTTTTAAAGTCCAGTTAGTCAGGGTACTGGCCAGCTCTGGGGACTTGAATAAGCTCGAGAGGCTCATAGCCTCGGGTCACATCATGCGAGATGACATCCCCGTCCAAATCAGAGGCCAGGAGCTGCAGGCCTATCTAGATGGAATGGTCACCAAGCCTGCGTTCAAGCTCCAGCCAGGGAACTTGAAGCTGTGGACACGCTCAACCTGTCCCATCAAGGTTAGTAGCAACCCAGCCACAACAGAGCAGATGACTTGGGCCAAGGGCCTCCTGGGTCAAGGTCTGTTTTGGCGCACGACGGCACGCATGCTCGAGATCCCCTCTGGATCTCTTCAAAAGCTACTCAAAGTTGCATAGGGCTGTCTGGGTAGGGGTCCTGCACCTTTAAAACAGCCTATCAGCCCAGCTTGGATACACCTCTAAGCACCTGCCTTAGCCTGCGGGTGTATTCAGCCTAGGGAGAGGCTTTTAATGTACTAACCAATTCCCCCAAGGAGATCGAAGCCGACAGCGGATAGCATCGGTGCAACCTTCATTTTTGAGTACACCATGGACAAACTCACGGCAGTTCCTTTCGCGCTTGCCATTTTTGCGAGTCTTGCTTTCAGTCAAACTGTGGAACCGACAACCATGGACCACACCAAGATGGACCATGCTGCCCATATGAAGATGATGGCGGACCCCCGGCGCCAAGCAGAGGTATCCGAGCGCGGTGGGGAAGTCATGCCCTTCAGTTTGGCGGCCACCACGCACTTCTTTGCCAAGAGCGCCAATGGTGGGTTCCAGCAAGTGATTGCAAAGAAGTCTGATGACAAAGCCCAAGTGAAATTGGTACGACTGCACCTGCAAGAAATTCGTGCGCAGTTTCTGGAAGGTGACTTCTCCGGACCGAGTCACATTCATGGAGAAGAAATGCCTGGGTTGTCTGAACTGAAGGACGCCAAGTCGGGACAGATTGAAATCGTCTACCGAGAAGTCACAGGGGGTGCAGAGTTGGCCTACAGAACGTCAGATGGATCACTGGTAGCCGCATTGCACAAATGGTTTGATGCACAGCTTTCCGATCACGCAAGCGATGCCAAGGTAGGGAATGCGTATCATGAAGGCAAGTAAAAGCAGTAGATATCAATAAACCTGCCAGACCTAAGGAGACACAAAGTAACGATCTACCCCAGAACGGAATAACCCTGCCAAAAAGCCCCCACACTGCTAACGCTCCAAGCTCACGCGGCCACCATCACAGGCACAGTCGTCGCAGTAGCCGATTGGCTATGCTGAACTGGTGCAACGTACTGGGGTAAAGTTGGAACTGGACTGCATTGCTGGCACACATTAAAGGAGAAGAAGATGTTTTATGACAACGGTTATTTCATGGGTGGCATGCATGGGCTGTGGTGGATTTTCTGGGTGGTATTGATTGGAGTGATCGTTTTTTATGGGTGGGGTAGCCCAAGTGAGCGGCGTCGCGGCTCGCGAGAGACGCCGCACGAGGTGCTACGCCGCCGCTTGGCAAATGGTGAGATCACGACCGAACAGTACGAGCAGCGAAAGTCACTGCTCGATCGAGACGGTAGCGACCAAGTCTGACTAAGGCGGATGGCTGAATAAAGACGGGGATGTTGACATTCACACGGTGTAAGGGTTTGTCTTTCAAATCAAGGAGCGCCATAGAGCCCGCTGTTGAAAGAGTTGACGCCAAGAAGACCGCAGGCACCAGCCAATACCATCGAGGGGACTGTGGGCAGATGCCAAGCCAGTGCCGCCGTGGGAGTTTCGGCGTGGTGCAATGGCAACAACTCAGAATTGAGGCTTTCACCGCAACCAATTGGTCACATAAACGGTGACATACACCATTCATAAAAAGAAAAAGCCCCAAGTAAATCAATCACTCAGGGCTTGTATTGGCGGGGCAGAACACACCAGATCACAAACCGCCTAAATTTTCCAAGGGCTAGTAGATCAAGCTCTTGGTGTCCAGTTCATCTTTCTAAATGTTGAGACAGCTTTATGCAAAAAGAGTTTTCAGAACCTCTGTGTTTATGTCATCCAGAATTCGAACCTGCTAGGTTACCCCACTGCGCCCTTTCGACGACAAAGCGGGTGTAGCGACTGATTAGATGGTCGCCTGACAGCGGTCATTCAAGCGCGCTCAACGTAGGAAATGAACGACCGCTCTAACAAAGCTCAATCGGC
>CAWUSQ010000041.1:0-20584 GCA_963925275.1 uncultured Rhodoferax sp. | reverse complement strand
GCCAATAGTTCTACAGCGGGGTTACTCATGAGCTTGCTTTCGGTCTAACAGTGGTGCATGACCGGTCGTCGGTCATGCGTGCCAGCAGGGGTGCTTACACGCCAGGTGCATCAAACTTTGGTCAGCCAATGCGCGTACTTGGGGTTGCGCCCGTGCACGATGTCAAAGTAGGCTGATTGGACTTTCTCGGTGATTGGGCCACGGCTGCCCACGTAGTCGTCCTTGCCCAATTCAATGCGGTCGAGTTCGCGAATTGGCGTGACTTCAGCAGCGGTACCCGTGAAGAAGGCTTCATCGGCAATGTAGACCTCATCGCGGGTGATGCGCTTTTGCACCACTTCAATGCCCAAATCTTTGCAGATGTGCATCACGGTGTTGCGCGTGATGCCGTTCAAGGCACCGGCGGACAGGTCAGGCGTGTAAATCACGCCGTCTTTCACCACAAACAGGTTTTCACCCGCGCCTTCAGACACAAAGCCATTGGCGTCGAGCAGCATGGCCTCGTCATAGCCGTCGTCCAGCGCTTCCATATTGGCCAAGATGGAATTGGTGTAGTTGCTCACCGCCTTGGCCTGCGTCATGGTGATGTTGACGTGGTGACGGGTGTAGCTGGAGATCTTCACGCGGATGCCGCGCTTCATGCCCTCGTCACCGAGGTACGCACCCCAAGGCCAGGCCGCCACCATCAAATGGATGGTGTTGCCTTTGGGGCTGACGCCCAATTTGCGGCTACCGATCCAGCTCAAGGGGCGCAAGTAGCCCGATTCCAAGTTGTTCTCGCGCACCACATCCACCTGGGCCTGCATGATGGCTTCTTTGGTGAATGGCACCGTCATGCGCAGAATTTTGGCGCTGTTGAGCAAACGCTCAGTGTGCTCAACCAACCTGAAGATGGCCGTGCCATTGGCTGTTTTGTAAGCACGCACGCCTTCGAAAACACCGCAGCCGTAGTGCAAGGTGTGGGTCAACACATGGATTTTGGCGTCGCGCCATTCCACCATCTGGCCGTCCATCCAGATTTTTCCGTCGCGGTCTTCCATTGAGGGCGGTTGAGGACTCATGTTTTTTTCCTTTGGTAGCGGTAAAGGGCGTGGCGTCAAAGGCGCTATTCTAGGGCGATGTCTGGCCTTTTCAGGCTTGTGATCACAGCGCAGGAGCCGCCGCCGTGCGTTGCCAAGCGCTGCACTGGCGTATCCTGAGGGTTGTCCGAGCCGCCGAATTGTCAAAAAATTGGAGCCCATCATGCGCAATCACCTACACCCTACCCTGTCATGGTCCACATGGGCCTGCGCCGCGCTGTTGGCCTGTGCGAGCACAGGCGCTTTGGCCGAAACGGACCGCTCGCGCTACGACGCTGACCTGAAGCTTTGCTCGGATGAGTCATCACCTGAGGCGCGCCTGCAATGCCGCCGAGATGCCCGTTTTGTCTATGACAAGACTTTGAAAATACCGGCTAACCAAGCCCCAACACCCAAGCCTGCGGCCGCAGCGCCGGCTGTCAGCACAGTGGCTGCAACATGCACCGAGTGCGCACGGGTCACCTCCATCAGCATGATCGATAAGCCTGGTGAGGCCAACACCGCTGGCATGCTTGCAGGCGGTCTGGCAGGTGCCGTACTTGGGCGCCAAGTGGGTGGCGGCTTTGGTAAAGACTTGAGCACGCTTGCTGGTGCCGCCGGTGGCGCCTATGCCGGTAAAAAAATCCAGGAGAACATGAACAAAGGCAAGTCCTGGCAAGTTGCTGTGACCTACACCGACGGTCGCACTGGCCAGTTTGAATTTGGCCAGGACCCTGGGTTTTCTGTGGGGGATGCGGTCAAGCAGGTTGGCAACAGCTTGGTGCGCAATTAAGCCGCGCAGCTTGGGCTGGCGGCACTGCGCTCAACCGGCGCCCAATTCGCGCACCACGGCCATGGCCTCTTCCACCCTGGACACGGCATGGATGGTGAGACCTTCAAATTCTTTGGCCTTGGTGTTTTTGGGCATGTTGGCGCGCGGCACCACGGCCACGCTAAAGCCCAGTTTCGCCGCTTCGCGCAGACGCTCTTGACCGCGCGGCGCCGGGCGAACCTCGCCGGCCAGCCCAACCTCTCCAAACGCAAAAAATCCCTTGGGCAAGGGTTTGCCGCGCAGGCTCGAGGTGATGGCCAAGAGCACGGCCAAGTCGGCCGCTGGTTCGCTGATGCGCACACCGCCCACGGCGTTGACAAACACATCTTGGTCCATGCAAGCCACCCCAGCGTGGCGGTGTAATACCGCCAAAAGCATGGCCAGTCGGTCGCGGTCCAAGCCCACACTCAGGCGCCTAGGCGAGGGCCCGCCACTGTCTACCAAGGCCTGGATTTCCACCAGCATCGGACGGGTGCCTTCCAACGTGACCATGACACAGCTGCCAGCCACAGGCTCGCTATGCTGGCTCAAGAAAATGGCGCTGGGGTTGCTCACACCCTTGAGGCCTTTTTCTGTCATGGCGAACACACCAATCTCATTGACCGCGCCAAATCGGTTTTTAATGGCGCGCACCAACCGGTAGCTGCTGTGGGTGTCTCCCTCAAAATACAGCACGGTGTCAACCATGTGCTCGAGCACACGCGGGCCAGCCAAGGCACCCTCTTTGGTGACGTGCCCAACCAACACCACCGACACACCGCTGGATTTGGCTGCGCGCGTCAGGTGGGCGGCGCATTCGCGTACCTGCGCAACCGAGCCAGGCGCCGAAGTCAGCTGCTCGGAATACACCGTCTGAATCGAATCGATCACCGCAATATCGGGTTGGGTGTTGGCCAAAGTGGCCAAAATTTTCTCAAGACCAATTTCCGCCAGCACCTTGACTTGCGAACCATCGAGCCCCAAGCGTCGGGCACGCAAGGCCACTTGGGCACCACTTTCCTCACCCGTCACATACAGCGTGCTTTGACCGCTGCGCTGCAGCGCATCCAAGGCCTGCAACAACAAGGTGGACTTGCCGATGCCGGGGTCGCCACCTATCAAGACCACGCCACCTTCGACCATACCGCCCCCCAACACACGGTCGAGCTCCTCGTGGCCGGTGGGCGTGCGGGCCATGTCCACCGCGTCAATGTCTCCCAAAACCATCAGCTCGGAAGTCTTGGCCAAGGAGGCAAAGCGGTTTTTGGTGGGCGTGCTTGACTCGGGAATGGATTCCACCAATGTGTTCCAAGCCGTGCAGGCTGGACACTTGCCTAACCACTTGGGACTAACACCACCGCACTCGGAGCACACGTACACAGTTTTTTCTTTGGCCATGGCGGCATGTTAATGGAGCCAAGCCTAGCAAAACCACATGCGCGGTCGATGTTGTGTAAAAGATCAAAGCTAATGGTGAATTTGATGACGACAGCACTTGCATAGCGTCCGAAGCCTGGGCTATGCTGAACTGCGCGCAAATCAAGGGACTGCGCCCCTACCACCCTTAACCCAGAAGGACAAGGTGTTGACAAGCGACAAACAAACGGGCTTGAGTAGCCTACAGGCCGCGCAACGGTTGCAAGAGGATGGACCCAACAGCCTGAACGATGTGCACCAGCGCCGCTGGCTGGCGATCGTTCGCGAAACCCTCTCAGACCCCATGTTTGCCCTGTTACTGGGAGCCGGCATCTTGTACCTCTTGCTCGGTGACCTTCAAGAAGGTTTGGTCTTGTTTGGTCTGGTCGTTGTAGTGATGGCGCTGACCTTTTACCAAGAGGGAAAAACCGAGCACGCGCTGGCCGCTTTGCGCAAGCTCAGCAGCCCGCGTGCAATGGTGCTGCGGGATGCACAAACCCAACGCATTGCCGGCAGCGACGTGGTGCGCGGCGATGTGTTGGTGCTAAGCGAGGGTGACCGGGTGGCAGCCGATGCGCTGCTGCTCAGTGCCACACACATTCAGGTGGACGAATCCTTGCTCACAGGCGAATCCTTGCCGGTTGACAAAGCGCTGGGACAAACCGTGTTCGCAGGCACGCTGCTGACGCACGGCCATGGCCGTGCAAGGGTAATGGCCACGGGGGAACGCAGCGAGATTGGCCGCATTGGCAGCGCACTGGCCACCCTGCAAACCCAGACTTCACCGCTGCGCCTGCAGACGACCAGCCTGGTGCGCAACCTGGCGCTGGTGGCGCTGGTAGCCAGCGCATTGTTGGTGCTGGTGTACGGCTTGATGCACGGCGACTGGATGCAGGCTTGGCTGGCAGGCATCGCGTTGGCCATGGCCTTGCTGCCACAAGAATTCAGCGTGGTGCTGACCGTGATTCCGGCACTCGGTGCTTGGCGCCTGTCCAAACACCAGGTACTCACCAGGCGGCTGAGCGCGATCGAAACCCTGGGCGCCACCAGTGTGCTGTGCGCAGACAAAACGGGGACCTTGACCGAAAACCGCATGCGCGTGGCCCAGTTGTATGCCGAACCCGGCGACAAGGGTCAGACCGGTCAACACCTCAGCCTGACTTACACCGACGCACACGCCTTGCCAGAGACTTTCCACACCCTGGTGGAATTTTCTATTTTGGCCAGCTTCAGCGACCCCTTTGACCCCATGGAAAAGGCATTTCACCAACTCGGTCAACATTTTTTAAAAGACACCGAACACCTCCACCACAATTGGACGCTGGCACAGCACTACGGCTTGACGCCTGCCTTGCGTGCCATGGCGCAGGCATGGGAAGCAGCCGATGGTGGCGCACACGTGGTGGCCGCCAAAGGTGCGCCAGAAGCCATTGTTGACCTGTGCCATATGGATGCCAGTGCGCAGCTTCGGGTGGCCAGCGAAGTGGAAGTCATGGCCGCGCAAGGACTGCGCGTGCTGGGGGTGGCGCGTGCGCGCTTCCAGGGCCAGGACTGGCCCACGCTTGAGCATGATTTTGAATTCGAGTTTGTCGGTCTGCTGGGTTTGGAAGATCCCTTACGGGCTGAAATACCGGCAGCCGTTGCGCAGGCACACAAAGCCGGTATTCGGGTGTTGATGATCACCGGCGACTATCCCGCAACGGCCAGCGCTATCGCATCCCAAGCCGGCCTGGACGTGGGCCTTGGCGCTGGCAAAGACCGATCTTCAAACACCGTACTGACTGGCGACGAGATAGCCCAGTTGGATGACCTGGAACTGGGCCTGCGCCTTCATACCGTACGGGTATGCGCGCGCGTGGCTCCTGCGCAAAAGCTGCGCATTGTGCGCGCACTGCAAGCCAATGGTGAGGTGGTTGCCATGACGGGTGACGGCGTCAACGATGCCCCAGCACTGAAGGCCGCACACGTGGGTGTGGCCATGGGCGCACGTGGCACCGATGTGGCCCGCGAAGCCGCAGCCATCGTGCTGCTCAACGACAACTTTGCGGCGCTGGTTCAGGCGGTGCGCATGGGTCGACGCATTTTTGACAACCTGCGCAAATCCATGGCTTACATTTTGGCGGTGCATGTGCCCATAGCGGGCATGGCGCTGATGCCGGTACTGCTGGGCTGGCCCACGGTACTGTTCCCCTTACACATCGCTTTTTTGGAGCTGGTGATTGATCCGGCATGTTCATTGGTGTTTGAAAACGAACCACCCGACGAGCGCAGCATGGACCAGCCGCCACGCAACGTGCAGTCACCTCTGCTGGACAAGACCACCATGATGCTGGCCTTGACTCAAGGCCTGGTTGCATGGAGTCTTGTCATGCTGGCAAGCTGGTTGAGCAGCAGTTTTTTGAGCGAAGGCGCCTCACGCGCTTTGGCCTTTGCCATGCTGGTAACCAGCAACCTGGCCTTGTTACTGGCCAACAGGGCACAACAGGGCTCCCTTTGGCGCAGCCTGCGGGTACCCAACCCCATGCTGTGGCGGGTCTGCGCGGCGGCCTTGGGTTTGCTGATGCTCGCGCTCTATGTGCCTTGGCTGGCCACGCTGTTTCGGTTCGATACCCTGCCCGCGCCTTGGCTAGCTGGCGGCGTGCTGCTCGGCTCGTCACTGGCGCTGATGGGGCCGGCCGCGCGCGCGTCGTGCTTGCCTGCGGACGCAAGCAAGCGGGCGGATAATCTGGCTTCATGAGCTTTCTGCAACGCCTGCGCCACTACAAGTCCCTGCCCTTTGGTTTGGCGCTTTGGTTTGCCTTAAGTGTTGCGGCCTCAGTGGCTGCGCCGATGGTCAATGGCCAGCAAACGATCGCGCTTTGCGGAGCCAAAGGTGTCGTCCTGCTACCAGTGAACGCGGCCGCGGGCTCTCAAGATGGTTCTGGCGATGATGCCAGCGCAGGCATGCATTGCCCCGTATGCCTGTCCGCTGGAGGGGGCGTGCCATGGCTGCGAACCACTGCCGACGTCCCACAGGCCAGCGCCATTGAGGTCATTTTTTCGACCCCTCCTGTCTGTGTTGAGGCGGGCAAGGGCTGGCCAAATTCGCGCGGTCCACCAGCGACTGGACTGGCTGCTTGATACCCCGACGCCCCAGCTTGGGTGCTGTTTGCCGCGCGCGAGATCGGACCATCTTTTTTCTATTTTTAAATCATCCAAATCATGAAGTTACTCATCACCCTGGTGGCTGTGACCAGCCTTGTTCAACCCTGCTTGGCCGCGGATCCGCTCACCGTCCAAGACGCATGGGTGCGCGCCACAGTCCCCGGCCAAATGGCCACAGGCGCCTACATGCGCATCACAGCTGCAGACAACGCCAAACTGCTTGGCGTGAACACGCCGCTGGCGCTGGCCTCTATTCACCAAATGTCCATGAGCCAAGGGGTGATGAAAATGGCGGCAGTTCAAGGCGGCTTGGATCTGCCTGCCGGCACAGCCGTGGAACTCAAGCCAGGCGGTTACCACGTCATGCTGATGGATTTGAAGCAACCATTCACCGCTGGCGCCAGCGTGCCCCTGACCTTGGTGTACCGTGATGCAAAAGGCAGGGAGCAGCGTTTGACCATCACCGCATCCGTTGGCATGAGCGGACCGAAAACGACGGGTCAAGCCATGCCACAGGCCATGCATGCAAACCCGCATGGCTCAGCTGTCAAGCACTGAAAACTTGCGTTAAGCTGTACCCATCCCCTGTCCCTGAGAGTTGCCCATGAACACCACCTCCAACCCCGGATTCAATCCCTTCGCCCCAGGCTTGGACTTTTTGCAAGGCCTGGTTAAAGGCGCCAGCGCCGCGGGGGGCGCAGCGGTGCCACCTCTGGGCCATTGGGTGGCTCCCACAATGGACCCCGAAGAACTCGACAAGCGCATCTCGGAGCTGAAAACCGTGCACTATTGGCTGGACCAAAACACCAAGGCCTTGAGTGCCACGATTCAAGCCATGGAGGTGCAAAAGCTGACCCTGGCCACGCTCAAAGAGATGAACGTTAACTTGGGCGACATTGCCCGGGCGTTTCAAGCCCCCGCAGCGACCACCCCAGCGAGCACCGCCCCAGCAGCCCAGGCTGGGCGCGCGCAAGACCCAGCACCCGCTGAGCCGACAAGCAATCCGGCCACGAGCGCAACGCCCAGCGGTTTGACTGACCCCTTGCAGATGTGGAGTGCCTTAACCCAACAGTTTCAACACATTGCCGCCAGCGCCATTCGGGATACAAGCCAAACTAAAACGGATGAAACCAGCACCCCAGCGCACCAATCAGCATCACCGGCCAAACACAAAAAACCAGACAAAACATCCGTCCGAAACACGGCCAAAACAGTCGCCAAAAAGAAAGCCCCCTCGCGCCCACCCGTCAAGTCAGCCAATAAGCGTTCTGCATGAAGCTATTTCCCTATGGACATGCCACCCATCCCGATTGGGGCGTAGCCGCCAATTTGGTACTCGCACAACTGCGTGCGCAACTGCAAAGCTCCGAATACGCCAGCAGCCCCACGCTGGGCCTGCTCTACACCACAGACCACTTTGCCGCGCACGCCCAAGACCTGCTGGGTTACCTCAGCGCCGAGTTACCCGAGGTCACAGACTGGGCGGGCACGGTGGGCGTGGGCATCGCCTCCAACAACGTCGAGTACTTCGATGAACCTGCTTTGGCGCTGATGTTGTGTGAGCTGCCCACCGACCAGTACCGCGTGTTCTCTGGCATCGCACCACTGGGCATGGGGTTTGAAGCGCAAACCGCATTGGTGCACGCCGACCCTGAGGCCTCAGACCTCAGTGATTTGATTCAAGAAATGGCACAGCGCACCGATTCAGGCCAGGTGTTTGGAGGACTGACTGCGAGCCGCCAACGAGCCGTGCAGTTCGCCGTGTCAGGGGACGGCACCATCAAAGGGCAAGGAGGCAGCAGCGGCGTGTTTGATGGCGGCTTGAGCGGCGTGGCTTTTGGCCCGGAGGTTGGCCTGCTATCGCGTGTGACCCAAGGCTGTTTGCCTTTGAGCAAAGCGCATGTCGTTACAGATGCCAAAAACAATATGCTCATCACGCTCGACGGACAACCCGCACTCGATGTGCTGTTAAAGACATTGAAGGTCAGCCTGGATCAACCACAAAAAGCCCTGACGGCGGTGCGTGCCACCTTGGTCGGCCTGCCCGCCGAAGCTGATGACGAGGGTGTGTCAAAAGCACCTGGACTGGTCGGTTTAACGGGTCATTTTGTTGACAATGTGCGCGTTCGGCACATCATTGGCTTGGACCCTTCACGTGGCGGCGTGGTGTTGGCTGCACCTGTCAAAACCGGGATGGATGTGGTTTTTTGCCAGCGCAATGTGCAAGCTGCCAAGGCCGATTTGGTACGTATTTGCGCCGAAATCCGAGAGGAGCTCGAGCCCGAAGAGCAAGCATTTGAGCTGGCCACCACACTGGCCGCAAACGAAGCACAACGCAGCGCGCACCCAGCCCGTGGCATCGCCGGGGCCATCTACATCAGCTGTGCCGGCCGGGGCGGCCCGCACTTTGGCAGCGACAGCGCCGAGCTGCAAATTATCCGCAAAGCGCTAGGCGATGTTCCCTTGGTCGGCTTTTTTGCCTCGGGCGAGATTGCCCACCACCAGGTCTATGGCTATACCGGCGTGCTGACCGTGTTCACTGGTAATTCAAGCTGACAAGGCGGCGCTACGCCGCCAACAAGCAGTGGGCCACGGTGAACAAGGACCTGTTCACTTACAACAGTGAGCGACCGGCCCCTGAGGCGGGTTTAACCGCTGCGTTGAGCTGGATTCAACCAAGCCAATACACCCTGAGCCGCGCGCACGCCGGTTGACATGCAAGCGGTAAGCAAATAGCCGCCTGTGGGCGCTTCCCAGTCCAGCATTTCACCGGCACAAAAAATACCAGGCAGCGCGTTGAGCATGAGCCGCTCGCTCATGGCTTCAAAGCGCACACCACCGGCCGAGCTGATGGCCTCATCGATCGGCCTTGTGTTGGAGAGCGAAATCGGTAAAGCCTTGATGGCGTGCGCCAGCAGCACGGGGTTGTGCATCTCGTCTTTGGACAATCGCTCGTAAAGTAAAGCTGACTTAACGCCTTCTAAGTGCAAGCGGCTTTTCAAGTGGCTGGACAGCGACCGTGAGCCGCGCGGGTGGCTGACTTCAGCCAACACGCGATCAGCAGGCCAGTCGGGCAACAAGTCAAGATGCAAGCTCGCACGGCCTTCACGCTCAATGGCCTGGCGTAACAAGGCCGAAGCGGCATATACCAAACTACCTTCAAGGCCGGAGGAAGTCAGCACGAATTCGCCTTTACGTCGCCACACACTGCCCTGCGCATCAGTCGTTTCAAGTGCCACAGATTTCAGTGCATGGCCAGCAAAGTGCTCGGTCATGTGCGTACTCCAGCCGTTGGTCACATCAAATCCGCAGTTCGCCGGCGCCAGGCTCGCAATTTCCACGCCGCTGTGACGCAGCAGATCAACCCAGGCGCCAGTCGAGCCCAGGCGTGCCCAGCTGCCGCCACCCAAAGCCAACACCACGGCATGTGCCTGCACCGTCACCGGGCCCGCTGGGGCCTCGAAGACCATTCTGCAAGCACTTTGCCCATCGCTTGAATTGCCGGACTCTGGCGCAGCCCAACCCAGCCACCGGTGACGCATGTGAAAACGCACAGCCGGGCCAACAGCCGGATGGCGCAAACGGTGCAGCCAAGCACGCAACAAAGGGGCGGCTTTCATGTCCACCGGAAACACACGATTGGAGCTGCCCACGAAAGTTTCAATGCCCAAGCCATGGGCCCACGAACAAAGCGCATCAGCACCAAAGTCTGCCAAGCAACTGGAAATTTCTGCGCTCCGTTCGCCGTAACGCGTGCAAAAGCTTGCGGCTGGCTCGCCATGCGTCAAGTTCAAACCACCAATGCCAGCAAGCAAAAATTTGCGCCCGACACTGGCCATGGCGTCATAGACATCAACCTGAAACCCTGCCGCCGACAAGACCTCGGCAGCCATGAGGCCCGCCGGCCCAGCACCAACCACTGCTATTTTTTTCATACTTGCTTCTGTTAAACCGTGATTGTCCCCTAGGCGTGCCATCAGTGCTGTTCAGGTGCTCAACACGCAGGAGCTGTTATTTCCGTCAAACAAACCCACATCGGTGTCACTGGTTGAACCGGCACTTCAATCACCCGCGCTTGGTGCGCAGCCCGGCTCAGCCGGGTCAACTAGAGGCCAAGTTGCAGCTAAAACAACGGCTGTTAAGCTTTCTGTCACAATTTATCCACTCTTTTCTTCAGCAACTTACGTCAGGAGCCACCATGGCCAGCGAATTGATCAAACATGTCAGTGACTCTTCTTTTGAAAACGACGTTCTGAAATCAGGCCTGCCTGTATTGGTGGACTACTGGGCCGAATGGTGTGGTCCATGCAAGATGATCGCGCCGATTCTGGACGACGTGTCCGCTGCTTATGAAGGCAAACTGCAAATTGCCAAAATGAATGTCGACGAAAACCGTGAAATTCCAGCCAAGTTTGGTATCCGTGGCATTCCCACATTGATGCTTTTCAAAGACGGCCAACTGGCTGCCACCAAGGTCGGCGCCCTGAGCAAAGCGCAGCTAACCGCTTTCATCGACCAGCAACTGGCTTGATGCAAGCGGCGACACAAGCCGCTTCAAGCACCTGTTTTCCTGTCATAATCCACTCACCCCGCTAACTTCAACACAAAAGTTGGCCGGGTTCACGGCACAGGCGCAAAAGGCTTTTTTGTGAACAGCCCCGCCGCCCTTACCTCCCCCGCGTTAGCCTCACCTTTCGAAGCGATCGATCCCATGCATTTAAACGAACTCAAAGCGCTGCACGTGTCAGAAGTCCTCAAGCAAGCCGAGGAACTGGAGATTGAAAACACCGGCCGCATGCGCAAGCAAGAGCTGATGTTTGCCATCATCAAGAAACGCGCGCGCGCCGGCGAACAGATTTTTGCAGATGGCGTGCTTGAGATCCTGCCCGACGGATTTGGCTTTTTGCGCAGCCCGGATACGAGCTACACCGCATCCACCGACGATATTTATATCAGCCCCAGCCAGGTGCGCCGATTCAATCTGCACACTGGTGACATGATCGAAGGCGAGGTGCGCACACCCAAAGACGGTGAGCGCTACTTTGCCCTGAACAAGTTGGAAAAAGTCAACGGCGGCGGCCCCGAAGAAAACAAACACAAGGTGATGTTTGAGAACTTGACGCCACTGTTTCCCAAAGAGCAAATGCGTCTGGAACGCGAATCCAAGGGTGAAGAGAACATCACCGGACGCATCATCGACATCATCGCCCCAATTGGAAAAGGCCAACGCGCATTGCTGGTCGCGCCACCCAAGAGTGGTAAGACCGTGATGATGCAACACATTGCACACGCCATCAGCGCCAATTACCCCAACAGCCACATGATGGTGTTGCTGGTGGATGAACGTCCGGAAGAGGTCACCGAGATGCAACGCACCGTCAAGGGCGAAGTGATTGCCTCGACCTTTGACGAGCCTGCTGCGCGCCACGTGCATGTGGCTGAAATGGTGATTGAGCGCGCCAAGCGCTTGGTGGAACTTAAAAAAGATGTGGTGATTTTGCTGGACTCCATCACCCGACTGGCACGCGCTTACAACAACGTGGTGCCGTCTTCGGGCAAGGTGCTGACCGGTGGCGTGGATTCCAACGCCTTACAGCGCCCGAAACGCTTCCTGGGTGCTGCGCGCAACGTGGAAGAAGGCGGCTCGCTGACCATCATTGCCACCGCCTTGATAGACACCGGTAGCCGCATGGATGAGGTGATCTTTGAGGAATTCAAAGGTACCGGCAACAGCGAGATTCATCTCGACCGCCGCCTGTATGAAAAGCGGGTGTTCCCCTCGATTCAACTCAACCGCAGCGGCACACGCCGCGAAGAGCTGCTGCTGCAACCCGAAATTCTGCAAAAAACCCGTATTCTGCGTCAATTTCTCTACAACATGGATGAAGTCGAGTCGATGGAGATGGTGCTCAAACAAATGCGTGCGACCAAGAACAACAGCGAGTTTTTTGACATGATGCGTCGCGGCGGCTAAGCTGGCAAGACAGCCCAGGGCCAAGCCCAGACCAGGAGCCCCAGACCGTCACGTCACGCGCTTGCCTAGCCTATCAGCCCCAGTTTGCCGCCTACAGGCTGCACAAAAGTTGACAATACGCTAAAGGAAAGTGCCTAGAGCGTGCTTGGGTTCAACTATAATTCTCGGCATATGGCGATAAGTACGAACGGCTTTGAATTGCGCATCGGTTTGCGCAAGGGCTGTCGCGGCTAACGCAACTGATGGAGTAGCTATGAAAGAAGGCATTCACCCTAATTACCGCGACGTGGTTTTCCACGATCTGTCCAACGGCTTTCAGTTCGTAACGCGTTCTTGCGTGAACACCAAAGAAATGACCAAGCTTGAAGATGGACGCGAGCTTCCACTGTACAAGCTCGATACCTCTAGCGAATCGCACCCCTTCTACACCGGCACTCAGAAATCGGTGGACAACATGGGTGGTCGGGTTGAGCGTTTCCGCAACCGCTTCGGCAAAACAGCTGCCAAATAAGCGGCCCACAGCCCCTGACAAGGCAGCCGGTTCATACCGTGCTGCCTTTTTTATTTCCTAGCCACCAAGACGCATGAACCAACCAACGCCAGCCATCGTTGCGCAAGGTGCTGTCAGACGTTTGCCGCGTTGGGTGCTGGTATTGTTCTGCGCAGCCTACGTGCTGCCTGGCTTCATTGGACGCGCGCCATGGAAATCCGCTGACCTCAGTGCGTTTGGTGTGATGACCGAGATGGCGCGAGGAAGTAGCCCGTGGTTAACACCAACGATTGGCGGCCTGACACCTGAAGTCGATGCCTTATTGCCCTATTGGCTTGGAGCCTGGGCGATGCAACTGGCACCAAGCTGGCTGGCCACAGAGGTGGCCGCAAGGCTACCTTTCATGGGCATGCTGGTGCTCACATTGATGGCGGTTTGGTATGCCACGTATTACCTGGCGCGCAGCCCACAAGCCCAGCCGGTAGCTTTTGCGTTTGGTGGTGAGGCCCACCCCACCGACTATGCACGGGCCATCGCAGATGGCGCCCTTCTGGTCTTCATGGCCTGCTTAGGCTTGGCTCAATTGGTCCACGAGACCACGCCGGCACTGGCTCAACTGTGCTGCACCGCACTGCTGTTATACGCCACTGCAGCCTTACCCTACCGTCCCTGGACACCTGGCCTGTTCGCATCACTTGGTCTGATCGGATTGACACTGTCAGGCGGGCCCACCATGGCGGTCTTGCTGGGCCTGGGTTCAGCCCTGATTTACCTCTTGGCTCGCCCACAAACGCAGGAACCACAAGGGCAACGCAAGCTTCGAGCGACGGGCATGTTGGCACTGACTTTGGCGAGCGCAGCACTGGCCAGCTGGCTGGATTTGTGGCACTGGCGCATACAGCTCAACAGCACAGATGAGAATCACTGGCGCAACCTCGGTCGGCTGTTGCTGTGGTTCACTTGGCCATGTGGACCGTTGGCACTTTGGACATTGTGGCGCTGGCGCCGGCAATGGCTGCAGCCGCGCTTGAGCGGCCTGCACGTTTTGCTACCCCTGTGGTTCGCGCTCGTGGCCGTATTGACCACGCTTATCACGCCCGCGGCCGATCGCTCCTTGTTGCTATCCTTACCCGCGCTGGCAGCGCTAGCGGCATTTGCCCTTCCCACGCTCCAACGCAGTTTATCGGCCTTGATTGACTGGTTCACCCTGATTTTTTTCAGTGGCTGCGCGCTTGTGATCTGGGTCGTCTGGCTCTCGATGCAAACAGGTATCCCGGCACAGCCGGCACGCAATGTTGCGCGTCTGGCACCGGGCTTTGTACATCAATTTTCCTGGCCACTACTGGCATTAGCGCTGGGTGCGAGCGTCATCTGGATTTTGCTGGTGCGCTGGCGAGTGGGCCGCCACCGTGCAGCTCTGTGGAAAACGGCGGTTTTACCCGCTGGGGGCGCCGTGCTTTGCTGGTTATTGTTGATGAGTTTGTGGTTGCCCTTGTTGGACTACGCGCGCAGCTACAAGCCCATGGTTGCGCTCACCAAGAGCGTGACGGGTTCACACCCAAATTGCGTAGCGATGCAGGGCTTGCGGCGCAGTCAAGTCGCCGCCTTTGAGGTTCATGCTGGCTATCAGATGCAAACACTTGGCACTGACAACACTTGTCAATGGCTCATCGTCGCAGCACCGGGATTGTCCGCCGGCATGCAGGACAAGGCCATCACAACTTGGCAATTGCGAGCCCGCGTCGGCCACCCTGCCGACCGCGACGAGAAGTTGTTTGTCTACCAGCGTCAGAGCACCGACAACGCGGCCGAGACACGTTGAGCCGGGAAGTTCAACGTGAAGCTTGAACCCCACCCCATGGTGCTGGCGATGCTCAGGCTACCGCCATGGCGTTGGGCCACATGCTTGACGATAGCCAAACCCAGTCCAGTGCCACCCGTCTCCCGAGATCGACTGCGGTCTACGCGGTAAAAACGCTCCGTCAAGCGCCCCAGGTGTTCTGGGGCAATGCCTGGTCCCGTGTCCTTAACCACAAATTGCAAGCCACCGTCGGCACGCTGCGAGAGATGCACCTCGATGCGACCACCTGCTGGCGTGTAACGCACTGCATTGCTCACCAAATTGCCCATGGCACTTCGTATTTCGTTGTTCGAGCCAGACAGCTCGCCGTCAAATTCGCAGCGAAAATCCAACGTCTGCGTGGTGCTGGCGCCCATCACATGCGACAAGGCCCAAGCGTCTTGCTCCAACTGGCGCATCAATTCCACAGTAGATGTCCGCTGGGTCAAAGGCGGCGGGGGACTGCCCTCGAGCTTTGAGAGCATCAATAAATCACTCACCAAAGTCTGCATACGCTGGGCTTGTTGGGCCATCAACTCAAGGTATTGTTTGCGCTCTGCGGGCTCAAGCTCGAGTGTTTGCAAGGTTTCTACAAAGCCCGATAGCACGGTCAGGGGGGTGCGAATTTCATGCGAAACATTGGCCACGAATTCCCTGCGCATTGACTCCGCTTGTTCCATCGCGGTCACATCAACGGACAAGAGTAACGCACGCCCGCCGCCATAAGGGTGCAATTGCACTGACAGCTTCACTGGTTTTGAAGCGGTGCTGTACCGACCATACATCAACACACCATGAGAGAAATCTCGGCTAGCGAGGTACTGAGCAAAGCCCGGTTCACGAACCAAATTGCCGATGGTCTGGAGCAAATCGCGCTGCGAATCCAAGCCAAAATGGTCTGCCGCCGTCTGGTTACACCACTCGATGGCGTCTTGGCGATTGAGCAGCATCACCCCATTGGGAGAGGCCTGTAGCGCCGATAAAAAATCTTTAAGGCGGCGCCTTTCATCTTCAACCGCGCGGTCCCTTTGGCGCAACTGGCGTCTGACGCGTCCGCTCAAATCTCCCCATAAACCTGTGGATGGCGGCGTGCTTGCCCCATCAACTGCACTCAGCCAGTTTTGCAAACGATTGAATTGCAACTGATCCCAGATGAACCACGCAAGCACACCGGTCAAGGCGCCAAGCCACGCCAGTTGGCTTGCGACAAGATCAGGACTGAGCCAACGACCTAATAGCGCACCCGCGATGAAGCAGAAAATGAGACTGAAAAACCGCATTTCCATGATCGGACTAGGCCTTGTTCATGAGCGTCAATGCTGGCTCAAAGATTCGGATCGAATCGGGGGCGGCGCAGCCTTGTCAGGCACCTCTGCCATACGGTAGCCAACGCCGCGTACGGTTTCAACCATGGTTGCAGCATCTCCCAAAGCCTGGCGCAAGCGCTTCACATGCACGTCCACAGTGCGGTCTTCAATATAGACTTGGTTACCCCAAATTTTGTCAAGTAACTGTGCACGCGTGTGTACCCGCTGCGCATGCGTCATCAGGTAGGCCAACAGCTTGAATTCGGTTGGCCCGAGTTTCAAGGACTTACCCGCGTAGCTCACCTGGTGCGCACCGGCATCGAGCTTCAGCGCACCGATGGTCAAAACCTCCTGCGCCGGTTCGGGCGCCCGACGACGCAACACCGCCCGAATGCGTGACAGCAACTCTTTGGTAGAAAATGGCTTAGCGATGTAGTCATCGGCCCCAGCATCCAGCCCGGCAACCCGATCGGCTTCATCGCCCCGGGCAGTCAACATCAAAATGGGGATGTCTTTGGCATAAGTTGACTGACGCCAGCGTTTAGCCAAGGTTAAACCGCTGACAGCGGGCAACATCCAGTCCAGCAAAATCACATCCGGCAGCTCCGACTGCAGCGCTGCCTGCGCGGCCTCGCCGCTGGCCACCCAAACTGATCTGAACCCGTTGTGCCGCAGATTCACCATGATCAACTCGGCGATATCGGGCTCATCCTCCACGACCAGCACGAGCGGCACCTGCCTCATCGCACCGCCGATTCAATTTTCTCCATGGACACATGGCGCACGTCAGCACCTTTCACAATGTAGATGATCAATTCAGCGATGTTTTTGGCGTGGTCGCCAATGCGTTCAATGGCCTTGGCCAAAAACAAAAGGTCAAGACTGGCGGAGATGGTACGCGGATCTTCCATCATGTAGGTGATCAGCTTACGAACAAAGCCATCAAAGGCTTTGTCGATCAAATCATCTTCTTTCAAAATCAGTATGGCCGCATTGGTGTCGAGGCGGGCAAACGCATCAAGCGCTTTGCGCAGCAGCGCTGCCGCCATGTCACCCACCACCCGCAAATCGGTCGAGGGCAGCGAACGTGGGGCGGCGTGCTCCAAGATGGAGCGCACCATGCGTGCAATTTTTTCCGCCTCATCGCCCACGCGCTCCAGATTGGCCGTCGCTTTGGAGATGGCCATTAACAGGCGCAAATCCACTGCTGTGGGCTGCCGGCGCGCAATGATGCTGGAGAGCTCACGGTCAATGTCCACCTCCATGGCATTAACCTGCTGCTCGATTGCGCTGACCTCATTGGCCACTTCAACGCTGAAATGTGACAGCGCATAAATGGCTTTTTGAATTTGTGACTCAACCAGACCACCAAGCTCCATAACGCGCGTTGATACCGCGCTGAGTTCGCTGTCAAATTGAGTTGAGAGATGTTTGTTCGGCACTATAAAACCTCTTTAAAAATGATGTGATCTGCGCATGAGCTAGGCCATAGCACGGCCCATTACCCAAAGCGACCCGTGATGTAGTCTTCAGTTTCCTTGCGCGACGGCTTGAAGAATATTTGCTCAGTTTCGCCAAACTCAATCAAGTCACCCAGATACATATAGGCCGTGTGATCGCTGCAGCGCGCAGCCTGCTGCATGTTGTGGGTAACGATCACGACGGTGTAGTCGCTTTTCAGCTCGGTGATGAGTTCTTCAATCTTAGCCGTTGAAATGGGATCCAGCGCTGAACAGGGCTCATCGAGCAGGAGGACTTCTGGCTTGATGGCAATGCCACGGGCAATGCACAAACGCTGCTGCTGGCCACCAGAAAGCCCCGAGCCACTTTGCTTGAGCTTGTCTTTAACCTCTGTCCACAAAGCCGCTTTACGCAGCGCCCACTCCACCCGCTCTTCCATGTCAGAGCTGCTGAGTGATTCAAACAGTTTCACTCCAAACGCAATGTTGTCGTAAATGGACATGGGAAACGGCGTCGGCTTCTGGAACACCATGCCCACTTTGGCACGCAGGAGTGCCACGTCTTTTTTACTGGTCAGCAGATTCTCGCCATCGAGCATGACTTGCCCTTCGGCGCGCTGCTCGGGGTACAACTCGTACATGCGGTTAAAAACACGCAACAGTGTTGACTTGCCGCAACCGGACGGACCGATGAAGGCGGTCACCTTCTTTTTCGGAATCGCCAAGTTGATGTTCTTGAGCGCTTGGAATTTTCCGTAGTAGAAATTCAAGTCCTTCACCGAAATCTTCGGTTCGGCGGCGGCGGATTCAATGGCAGTCATAAGATGTAAGTATCGATTCTGGAAACGAACGGGTAAATGCTTTGACAGATCTCAACATGGGCTAATGCTTATTCTGGGTCAGCAACCTAGACAAAATGTTGAGCCCCAAAACAGCCACGGTAATGATGAATACACCCGACCAGGCCAACTGCTGCCAGTTTTCATAGGGACTCATCGCAAATTTAAAGATGGTGACCGGCAAACTGGCCATGGGCTCGCTCAGACTCGATGTCCAGAACTGGTTACTCAATGCGGTGAACAAAAGCGGCGCAGTCTCCCCTGCAATGCGCGCCACGCCAAGCAACACACCGGTCACCACACCAGATCGCGCTGCTTTGAGCGTGATGCTCAAGATGACCTTCCATTTAGGCGCGCCCAAGGCGTAGGCCGCCTCACGCAGCCCAGAGGGCACCAACTGCAACATGTTCTCGGTGGTGCGAATGACAACCGGGATCACAATCAAAGCCAAGGCGACCATGCCAGCGTAGCCCGAAAACGATTTAAAGCGCGTCACGACACCTGCGTACACAAACAAGCCAATCACAATGGATGGTGCGGACAGCAAAATATCGTTCACAAAGCGGGTGATCACGGCAAGCCAACCCTTGCTGTCATATTCAGCCAGGTAGATGCCTGCCATCACACCAATGGGCGTACCCACCAGGGTTGCCAAAGCGACCATCACAAAAGAGCCATAGATCGCATTGGCTAAACCACCCGCTTCGTTAGGGGCCGGCGTCATTTCAGTGAATGTGCTCCAGGTTAAGCCAGCGAGGCCCAAGCGCACGGTCTCCAGCAAAATCCAAATTAGCCAAAAAAGACCAAAAGCCATGGCCATCAATGACAGTGCCAATGCGATGTAGTTGGTGCGCTTGCGCCGAGCGTAATTGGCCATCCGCATACGCTCGAGCGCGTCGCTCTGAGCAATTGGTTCGACCATGGCGTTCATGATTTGCCACCCTCTTTCTTCTTAAGCTGAGCGAGCAACAGTTTGGACAAACTCAAAATCACGAAGGTGATGAAAAACAGCACTAAACCCAGGTACATCAATGCAGCTTGGTGCAAGCCCTCGCCCGCCTCAGCAAACTCGTTCGCCAAGGCCGATGTGATGCTGTTGGCTGCCTGGAACAGGCTCAATGAATCCAATTGGTTGAAGTTGCCGATCACAAAGGTGACGGCCATGGTCTCGCCGATGGCACGACCCAAGCCCAACATGATGCCGCCGATAACCCCCGCCTTGGTATAGGGCAGGACCACGGTAGAGACCACCTCCCAGGTGGTGGCACCAAGGCCATACGCCGACTCTTTGAGCAGCGTGGGAGTGACCTCGAAAACATCACGCATGACCGCAGCGATGAACGGAATAATCATGATGGCCAAAATGATGCCCGCCGACAAAATACCAATACCAACAGGTGGCCCAGACACCAGGGCGCTCAAATAAGGTACGCCTTTGAACAGTGCCTGCAAAGGTTGCTGAACATACGTTGCCAAAATCGGACCGAATACCAACAAGCCCCACATGCCGTACACAATGGACGGGATAGCAGCAAGTAATTCAATCGCCGTACCTAAGGGTCGTTTCAACCATGCAGGTGATAACTCAGTGAGGAAAACGGCGATCCCGAAACTCACGGGCACGGCGATCACCAAAGCAATGAAGCTGGTCATCAAGGTACCGTAGATCATCACCAGACCGCCGAACTCCTCTTGTACAGGGTCCCAGACTGGGCTGGTCAAAAAACCCAGTCCATATTTTTCAATGGCGGGCCAGGCATTAACCGTGAGCGAAGCCAAAATGGCCAGCAAAATACACAGCGTCAGCAAGGCCGCGCCTCTGGCGACAAGGCCAAACAATTTATCTAGGAAGGGACTGGTACGCGTCATGTTTCTCTGCAGATTGCCTTAAAAAATAGGCCAGGTCCAAACCAGCAAACTTTGGCTGGTTTTTTGGGAAGTGTAGTCGACAGAAAAACGCTGCCGACTACCACCCCAAACAGGCAAAGCTTACTTCAAAGCAACCGGCTTACCAGCCTTATCCGTGACCTTGGACCATGCTTTTTGAATGTTGGCTACAACACTGTCGGGCATTGCCACATAGTCCAGTTCTGAGGCGATCTGATCCCCTTTGGTATAAGCCCAGTCGAAGAATTTGAAGACTTCAGTGGCATTAGCGGGTTTGTCCTGCTCCAAGTGCATCAGGATAAACGTGGCGGTGGAAATAGGCCAGGCGTCTTTACCAGGCTGGTCCGTAATCAGTTGG
>CAWUSQ010000040.1:0-45270 GCA_963925275.1 uncultured Rhodoferax sp. | reverse complement strand
CAAGTACGCGCATTGGCTGACCAAAGTTTGATGCACCTGGCGTGTAAGCACCCCTGCTGGCACGCATGACCGACGACCGGTCATGCACCACTGTTAGACCGAAAGCAAGCTCATGAGTAACCCCGCTGTAGAACTATTGGCTAAAGACTTGAACCACCAGGGTGGGGTGTATTGCCCAAGCCCCAAGGCGGACATGAAACTTTGGAGCAGCCACCCCAAGGTCTACCTTGATGTGGGCAAGACGGGTCATGCCAAGTGCCCTTACTGCGGCACGGTGTACCAGCTCAAAGCGGGCGAGCACCTCGCGGGTGCGCATTGACCGGTACCACCTGCGTGGGCTTGAAGACCCCAAATTCGGTTTTCACAGGTCAAGCTCATAAGCTTGCCAACTGATCGTCCAGCGAGCGCGTGCCCGGTATCGAATGGCTTGTGACACGCTGCTAGGTCGGTGGCTGTTTTCGGGTAAACCCGAATTCATGGCACGTGGCATAGAGAGGATAATTTAGCGTCGTTGGAAATGGTTGCTTCACTTGAAGCCCGAAGTTTTTTCTATATAAAAGCCCAAAATAATCTATCTGGAGATTTCTCGATGAAACTTACACTCTCTAAATCTAAATTGTCTGTGCTCAAGGCAGTGTTTGCTGCCGCAGTGCTAGTTGGCCTAGTCGCTTGTGGTGGCGGAGCCGACCCCCTTACAGTCACAGTTAAGGGGTTCTGAGATGTTGAAAAATAAAAACATTTTGTGGCTTGTCTTCGCGGCGTTTATACCCGTTTCAGTTTGGGCAGCACCGCCGCTCACCTTCGACGATTTCTTCCCCGCATGCGCTCATCCGGCCGGCCAGCCCGATTCTTCCACAGTATTGTCCCTGCCATCGGTCGAAGAAAAGTGTCACATTCAACCCGTTGAACAGATCGTCAAGTTCTACCGTATGATGGCGTGCACCTCAGCGCCTGTGGCACCCGATACATCGACTGCCGCCAACCTTGCAAATTGCAAACCGGTTTTCACGTCAACAAATGCCACTGGCAGTCCGGTTTCCATCGTTCGTGGTACTGCTCAGGCGCTTTCAGGTGTCACCATTGGATCGAATTTACCAGGAAGCGGTCCCTACACCCATCTTTATTTAGAAATCAGTCCGACCACGACCATCAAAGCCAGCTTTAGTAGCGCATTAGGCTTCCAAAATGCGGCTGGGCCATCTTCTGGTCAATACTGTGGAACAATCGTCAAAACCTATTTCGACTGGGAAACAAATCAAGCGGACAAACTAGGTATCGAATGCCGTAATTCTGCATACGCAGACAATGAACTTGGAACCAACACCATCACTTACAATAGCGTAGGTGGTGCCAATAATTTCTCTTTGACAAATCTGCCAACATCAAGCTATGGCCCGTCAAGTTTGGCTGTTTACCTCATCGATTCCACTGGCAAACTAATCGGAACGGGCAATTCAAGTCTAGCCAATGGTGTCGCCAAGGCTTCTGCCATACTCACGCTAACAACTGCAATATCTATTCCAAGCGACGTCTCAGGGTTCGAGATAGGATGGAATAACAGCAGGGGCGCTGGTTTAAACAAGGGTGATTCTGCTGTCGGCACGCCGGCCGTCGGCGGCTTCGACCCAGGTCCCTTCGACATGACCCTCACTTTGAATACGAATTGATGCTGGCGCAGGATCTCTAAGAACAAGCTAGGCGCCAGAGACCACTGGTCGAGGTGCTCTGCTTGTGGCCCTCAGGGGTTGAAACGCTTGGTGGCTTTTTTGAGGGGAGGCGATTTGAGCACTACCACGGACGGTTCCTTCTTAAGGATGTTTGGGCTCTGTGCGGCTTGTTGCTTATTTCTACCGCAGGCCTTTGCGACTGAAGTGGTGGACGTCAAAACGCGCGATACCTCCATAAGACTGTTGATCGAAGGGCCCTCACAACCTAATGCTGTGGTGGCCTTGTTCATGGGTGGTGACGGCCATGTCGAGATCAGCGACCAAGGCGATATTGGCAAAGGCAAGGGCAATTTCGCCATCAGAACCCGTGCACAGTTTCAAGAAAAAGGCATCGCCACGGCGGTTGTGGCTGCCCCAGAGGACATGGGTGCGAGGCTCACAAACTTGAGAGGAAGCAACGATTACGCCACCGATTTCGGCAATGTCATGCAGTACCTGCACGAGCGGTTTAAAACCCCTGTATGGGTGCATGGCACCAGCCGCGGCACGATCAGCATTGCCTTGCCCGCGTCAAAAATCAAAGAGGCGCTGCGCAGTCCCGACGGCATCATTTTGTCGTCCTCGGTCACCGAATCCAACCGTCGCAGTAAAAAGGCCAGTGACAATGTTTTAGACGGCGACCTTGAGAACATCACGGTGCCGGTGCTGATTGTGGCCAACAGCAAAGATGCCTGCAGCGTGACGCCGCCCTCAGGCGCGGTGCTGATCCAAAAGGCCATGAAACAGGCCAAGCCAGTAACAGTGAAAATTTTTGACGGCCCAGATGATGCGGCCAAAGGTGACGTTTGCGGCCCAAGTGGTCACCATGGGTTTCCAGGCATTCGCCAAGAGGTCATCGGGGCCATGGTTGACTTCATGCGTAAGCCCCAGTAGGCATGACCATCACCTGGCCCAGTTGCCGTGATGTCGTCACGGCCGCTTCAGGCTTTAGCTCCGCTTGTTATGAGGTGCCCGCGTGCGCGCTGCGCCTGGCTTCACTATTTGATGCGAGGCAGCGCACACCACTGCCCTGCCAAACAACGCAAAGCCTTGTCTTACAAGGCGAAGAAATAAGCAAGGTGACCTTCACTTGCGCCTTCCTCTAAGTCCATGGCGTGTGAGCAGTCTGCACCTGCAGGCCTTGTTTTGTGCTACGGTCGATGCAATCGGCCCTAGCAACAAGGTCGACGCCACCTAACCGAATGGAGCAGCGATATAAACGATACAGACGACATTAAGCCGCAAAAACTCACCAAAAAAGAGAAACTCCAAGTCGAGGAACTCGTGCACCCACGCCCGGCCATGCTGTACGAGGTCGTGCGCCAGGAAGGAAGTTTGGAGCTGGAGCGCACCTTCAGTGCTTTGTGGTGGTCCGGTATTGCTGCTGGGTTGTCCATGGGTTTTTCGTTGTTGGTCATGGCGGTTCTTGAAACCTTAATTTCCAATGACGGCATGGCTGGGTCGCTGATCACACCGCTGGGCTATAGCGTCGGCTTTGTGATTGTGGTGTTAGCGCGCCAGCAATTGTTCACCGAGAACACCATCACCGCCATCTTGCCGTTGATGGCTGAAACAACATGGGAAAATCTGTATCGAACAACCCGCTTGTGGTCGATTGTTCTGATCGCCAATCTTGTCGGAACCTTCGTCTTCGCCTTGTTTATGGCTTACAGCGGTGCTGCATCCGCAGACGTTCTGGCAGCGGCCAGGGGCATTGCGTTGCATCTGATGGATAAAAGCGGCTCGCAAATGTTCTTTGGGGCTATTTTTGCCGGTTGGCTGGTTGCCTCTATGGTGTGGGTCACCCCCGCCACGGAAGGCATGGAATTCTGGGTCGTATTATTTTTCACCTACGCCATTGCGTTGATTGGCGCCAGCCACATCATCGCGGGGTCGGTGGAGGCCTATCTGCTCATTCTCCACGGCGATATTTCAGCGTGGTATGCGCTGACTCACTTCGCCATACCGACGCTTCTGGGCAATATTGTTGGCGGCACCACATTGTTTGCGATGCTCTCCTATGCTCAGGTAAGGGAGGAGATCGCCCCCGAGGAGTCTTGATGCAGTCGCTAGGCAGTGTTTCATGTCGTCGTCACAATACAAGATCACCTTGACCGTGAAGAGATAGAAAATTCGTCCGATCGGGTGCTTTTTCGATCCTTTTGCGTGTAACCAAGTCACTCACATCCCCCGGCAAGCACCGCACCCCACCCCACTACGCCGCACCAGTTCGGCATAGTTGAGTGGCTTTCTGTTGTCTGTGCTCGCACGGCGGCACTGGTTTGGCATCAGCCCACAAGCCAACCAGCACCAGCACTTTAGGTGCGGCATTTCCAAAACTCGGGGTGTAACGCGGCTTCCCAAGCACGCGTCAGCGTCAACCATGCTGGCGCGTGACGCGCAGCCCAGTCGGTGGGTAAGTCATCCACCGTGACTGTCGAGACTCCCATGTGTCACGTTCGCACTATTTGGCTGGGCGCACCCACCATGTTTCGGGCATCTACCCAGCAATCAAACTGCGCTGCAGTCACTGTGCCCAGTGCCAGGGCGGCCTCGCGCAATGTGATGTCATGTTTTTGGGCATGTTTGGCAATGGCCGCCGCATGGTCGTAGCCGATATGTGGCGTCAATGCGGTTACCAGCATCAGGGAACTTTGCATCAGCGCGTCTACGCGCGCCTGGTTGATCGCCATGCCAGCGACGCAATGCCGTGAAAAGCTGCGCATGGCATCTGCCAGCAAACGCATGCTGTCAATTGTGTTCAAGGCGATCAAGGGCTTGTAAGCGTTGAGCTCAAACTGGCCCTGGCTGGCAGCAAAACTGACCGCCACGTCATGCCCCATCACCTGCGCACAGACCATGGTTAGCGCCTCGATCTGAGTCGGGTTGACCTTGCCGGGCATGATGGAACTACCGGGTTCGTTTTGCGGAAGGGTCAATTCACCCAGGCCAGCACGTGGTCCACTGGCCATCAGGCGGATGTCGTTGGCAATCTTGGTCAGGGCCACCGCCAGCATTTTCAGGCTGGCATGAAATGCCACCAGCGCCTCATGTCCTGCCATGGCGGCAAACAGGTTATCGGCCTGGCGCAAAGGCGAATCCAGACGGGTAGCCAGCGCAGCACACACCCGCGTGCCAAATTCTGGGTGCGTGTTGAGGCCGGTGCCCACGGCAGTGCCGCCCATGGCCAGCGTATGCACAGCATCCAGGGCAGATTGCAGGCTGTCGTGACACAGCGCAAGCTGGGCACCATAGCCGCCCAGTTCCTGACCTAGTGTGATCGGCGTGGCGTCTTGCAGGTGCGTGCGGCCAATCTTTACCACCGATGCAAACGCCGCAGCCTTGGTCACGAGCGCCGTGCGTAACTCTTTGAGCGCAGGCAGCAATGTGTGTCGGGCATTCAAAGCCACGGCGATGTGCATGGCGCTTGGAAATACGTCGTTGGATGATTGCCCCAGATTGACGTCATCGTTTGGGTGAACCGATGGTGTGGTGCCTGAGCCCTGCGCCAACGCGCGTGTTGCCAGCGAGGCAATCACCTCGTTGACATTCATGTGGCTATGCGTTCCAGAGCCGGTTTGCCACACCGACAAGGGAAACTCCGCGTCGAACTCGCCGCGTGCCACGCGCTCTGCCGCACTGGCAATCGCTTGTGCCTTGACTGGGTCTTGCAATTGCAAGTCGCGGTTGGTGCAGGCACTCGCCCATTTGATCCAGGCCAGGGCGTGGATGATGTCAAGCGGCATGCGTTGCTCACCAATGGCAAAAAATTGCAAGCTGCGCGCTGTTTGTGCACCCCACAAGGCATCGACAGGCGCACTGACCGTGCCAAAGCTGTCTGTGACGGTCCGAGTCCGGTCTTCTTCAGCTACGAAGGGCACAGGTGACGGGCGGGCTTCAGGCATGGTGGCTCCTGTTAAAGAAGTAGTGCTTGATCCTAACGAGCGATCGACAAGACAGATGGTCGCCAATACACACATCACGTCAAAAAGTTCGCCATGAATGTCCCTTGTGTGGTGATGGTTATCCGTCCAAAGGGACGCTGGCACGCGCTTATGCGCACAGTATGAGGGCTAAATCATTTTTTTGGAGGAAAGACATGAGCCAGTTTCACATCGCCGTCATCGAGGGGCGCCTGCGCCAGGATCCATTCAACAAGCTGCTGGCCAAAGGGCTGGCCAGACTGGCGCCGGCTGAACCCAGCTCCAAGCAGGTCCAGATTAGCGACTTGTCGCTGTACAAACTGGGCATCTGCATTAGAGCTGGGTCCAGGGAATTACTTCAGGGCTGGATGGACCCGTATGTGGTCTGGATCAGGAAGCATGCACAATGAACACGTATATTCACAACTTTAGCGAGCTGTTTGCGCAACTGGGACTGCTCGACGATGCCCACAACATATCGCAGTTCCTGAGCTCCCACGCGAAGATGGCGCAAGGTGTGAGATTGCCTGATGCGCCTTTCTGGACAGCCTCTCAGGCGAGCTTTCTTCGGGAATCCCTAAGCCAGGACTCTGACTGGTCTGGGCTGGTGGATCAATTGGCCAAGGCACTGCAGGACACCGCCGTACCACCACGCTAGAAGCGCCTGCGCGCATGACAGGCCGTATCCAAGCAGCGCTCGTGTAGGCAATATATCAAGCTACCCCCCCCAGAGGTTTTTGGGAAAAAACTAGGCCACCTCTATTTAGTCCTCTACTGAGGATTGGGTTCTATCAGTTACGGGTGGGGTACTGGGCAAGGCATCTGAGTAGGAGTTCTTGTGTTTCACAAAGAAAAAGCTGCAAACTGCTAGACCGTTACGTACGAGCAGGATCCCTATTGATACAAAACAAAAAGGGGTAGCTTGCCGCAATCGTCGCGGAATCATTTCGGGATGTAGTCACAGCGAAAGTCAACGGGTGCCCTTGGGAGGGATTTATCTCTAGTTGCTGGACTGACAATTGCAAAAAATTTTTGCTCACCTTGTTGGTTTCAACGTGACACTCAAGTGCTACAGCTAGGTGCTAAAAAATGGAATTTGCTCTTGTTTCCATAGCTAAAAAACAAAACTCTCGGCCATTATGTGAATAAAGGTGACGAGCCTTGACCCCGGCACTGGCTCCACAGTTAGGGCTGCTTGGTTCCCCACCTGACCCGGTTGGCCGCTTTACCATGCGGGAAGGCCCGTCGCGCTCGATTGTAAGTGCGCTTTGCTTCTGGCTGCATCATTGCGTGCTGGATTTCACACATTCGCCCTTCAGGCGGCTGCGCATTCAGGTCTCGAAACCCTTGGCGGCGCGCCTTAGAATCTGCGCATGTCCTACCTTGTGCTTGCTCGCAAATACCGCCCCCGCAATTTCGATGAAATGGTGGGGCAGGCGCATGTGGTTCAGGCATTAGGTAATGCCTTGCGCACCCAGCGCTTGCACCATGCCTACCTGTTTACCGGCACCCGTGGTGTGGGCAAGACCACAGTCTCGCGGATTTTGGCGAAATCGCTGAATTGTCAGGGCGCTGACGGGCAGGGCGGCATCACCGCCACCCCGTGTGGCGTGTGTCAGGCTTGCCGGGACATCGATAGCGGGCGTTTTGTGGATTACACCGAGCTCGATGCGGCGTCTAATCGTGGTGTGGATGAGGTCCAAGCCTTGTTGGAACAGGCGGTCTACAAGCCTGTGCAGGGGCGCTTCAAGGTCTTCATGATTGACGAGGTGCACATGCTGACCAACACGGCCTTCAATGCCATGTTGAAAACGCTGGAGGAGCCGCCCGAATACCTCAAATTTGTCTTGGCCACGACCGATCCGCAAAAAGTTCCGGTGACCGTGCTGTCACGTTGTTTGCAGTTCAATCTGCGCCCCATGGCGCCCCAAACGATTCTGGAACACTTGCAACACGTGCTGGACATCGAGCAGGTGACGGCCGATGCCCAGTCGCTGCGTTTGATATCGCGTGCTGCGCGCGGCTCCATGCGTGACGCGCTGAGCTTGACTGATCAGGCCATTGCTTTCGGTTCTGGTGTCTTGCAAGAGGACAGCGTTCGTCAGATGCTTGGCAGCGTTGACCGCACCTACCTGTTGCGCCTGTTGCAGGCGCTGGCCGACGCCGATGCCAAAGCGGTGGTCGACACGGTGCAAGAGATTCGCCTGCACGGCTTGAGTGCGGCCTCAACCCTGGAAGATATGAGCGAGTTGTTGCAACGCATGGCCGTTCTGCAACTGGTGCCAGAGGATGCCGAGCAGGCGTCGCATGATGACCCCGATCACGCGGCACTGTTGGCGCTGGCCCAGCAGATGCCCAGGGATGAAACTCAGTTGTTGTACAGCCTGTGTTTGCATGGCCGTTCAGAGTTGGGCTTGGCACCTGATGAATACGCCGCACTGACCATGGTGTTGTTGCGCCTGATGGCTTTCAAGCCGGATGCGAACACCTCGGCTGAAAAAAAAACGCTGAATTCCCCCCAGGCCCTGGTAACAAGCGCGCCAAGAGCTGAAATCAAGGCGCTTGCCAGAGGGCCAGCGTTGGCCTCGACGCAGCGCCCAGTCACATCACCCGCTGCGGTCCCGCCGGCCATTGGCGCGGCAGTGGTGAGCGATCTGGTCGACTCTGCCGCCGCTCAGAACGCCGGCCAGGTAGCGGTGCGAACACCTGCGGTGCATAGCCTGACCGTGCGTGACATGGCGCACCAGGTGCCTCCCAAGTCTGCACCCACAGCCTCGACAGCGTCTGAGTCCATGGCTCATGTGGCCTTGGATGTGGTGCCCGTGTTGGTTCATAGCAGCCCCACGCTGGACGTGGTCACGCCGTCAGTGCCCCAGGCCCCAATGCCCAGTGAAGTCGGTGAATTTTGGTATGCGCTGGTGCAATCCATGGTGGCCAATGAGAGCATCACGGCCATGGTGCGTGAACTGGCTTTAAGCGCCCAGTTGATTGCACGCGATGATGATCAGTGGTTACTGCGTGTGGAGCGAGAGTCTTTGAACCAGCCCGGTAGCCGTGACCGACTGAGTGCCGCGGTGGCGACTGCTGGTCATCCGGTTAAATTGATGGTGGAAATTGGGCGGGTGCACGACAGTCCCGCTAAACGCAACGCAGCCGCCTTTGCAGCGCGCCAACTGCAGGCTGAAAAGACTGTCTTTGACGATCCACTGGTGCAGGCCTTGATGCGCGAATTTGAGGCGAAAATTGTGCCGGGAAGTATCAAGCCGGTTTGACAGTGGCCAGGACATGGCCGATTGCAGCCAAGCCCAATCACATGAGTTTCTCGTAACCCCTCTAAGGAATCAACATGTTCAACAAAGGACAACTCGCAGGCCTGATGAAGCAAGCCCAGGCCATGCAAGACAATATGAAAAAAGCCCAGGATGAACTGGGCAACATCGAAGTCAGCGGCGAGTCTGGCGCCGGTCTGGTCAAAGTCACCATGACCTGCAAACATGAGGTGCGCCGCGTGACCATCGACCCGAGTTTGCTGGCGGATGACAAAGACATGCTCGAAGACCTGGTAGCCGCGGCTTTCAATGCGGCTTTGCGTATAGCAGAAGAGACCTCCGCGGCGAAGCTCGGCAAGATCACGGCGGGGATGCCAGGCCTTCCTGGCGGTATGAAGCTTCCTTTTTGATGGACGGCTACTGCGCCGACACTGTGCATCATTGGCTTCATGGCCTGCGAAGTGCCAGCTGCCCGTCAGTTGTTTGGTCTGAAACCCGGCTAGCCCAGAAAGACAGCTTGCAACCATGAAGCATTTGGCTCTGAAACATGGCTGAAGCCAACGCACTTGAAACCTTGATTCAGGCGCTACGGCGCTTGCCTGGAGTGGGTGTGAAGTCTGCGCAGCGCATGGCCTTTCACCTGCTGCAGCACGACCGACCAGGCGCGCAGAGCTTGTCGGCTGCTTTGTCACATGCGGTGCAAAGCATTGCGCATTGTGAGCAGTGCAATACGTTCACCCAGTCTGCTGTTTGTGTCACTTGTGCGGACGATCGCCGCGACGCCAGCAAGCTGTGTGTGGTGGAGACCCCAGCTGACCAGTCTGCGGTGGAGCGCACGGGTGCGTACAAAGGATTATTTTTTGTGCTCATGGGCAAACTCAGTCCGCTCGATGGTGTGGGGCCAAAAGAGATAGGCATGAAAAAGTTGTTTGACCGTGCCCAAGATGGCGTGGTGCAAGAGGTGATTGTGGCGACCAATTTCACCGCTGAAGGCGAGGTCACGGCACATGTCATCACTGAGGGCTTGCGTGCGCGGGGCTTGCACATCACACGCTTGGCGCGTGGTGTACCCGTGGGCAGTGAGCTCGAGTATGTCGACCTGGGAACCATCGCGCACGCGCTGGTTGACCGACGCTGACCATTAAGCACTAACTGGTTTGCGCAGCTGCGCATTGGCAAGGGGCTACTTTTTAGCCGGGCTCTTTGCGGTTTTGCTTGAACGGCTTGGTGCGCTTTTTTTGCTGCTGCGGCTCGACGAGCGTTTAGCAGTGGGTCTGGATTTGACCGGCAGGAACATCACCACTGTTTGTCCTGTCTTGAACACGGTGCTGGTATTGACATTGTTCCAGTCTGCCAGGGCTTGCGCGCTAACCCTGTAGCGTTTAGCCAGACTGGCGACGCTGTCTTTGTTCCCTGCTTTTAAATAGGTTTTGCGCAAGGCTATTTCCGCCGACAGCGAGAGCTGGCCGTTGTCAGCCACGTGGGTGCTGACGTCTGTATCCATGCCGTCTGCACGGCGCACCACCAGTGCAGAGCCCGCGCGGATCAGCATGCGCGCCGGAATGTTATTGACCTGCCGCAGTTCAGATTCTTTCATCCCAACGGCCTTGGCTGCATCGGCTGGTTTGAGCGTTCGCGGCGCGACCCACGCGGTCCAGTTGGCCAGGCGGCCCTCGCTGAATGCTTGCAGGTTGATTTGAAATTGTTTGGCGTTGTCCCAGGGCAGCAGTATTTGCGGTGTGCCTGCCGCAAAAAGCACGGGTTTGGTGGCTGAGGGGTTGAGCGCTCGGAAGTCCTCCACCGACACCTCTGCCAATTTGGCGGCAATGGCCACGTCAATGTCGCGCTCAATGTCCACCGTATCGAAATACGGATGGTTTTCAATCAACGGTAAGGTGACCCCCAACGTCCTTGGCGTGGCAACCAGGTTCTTTACCGCCTGAAGCTTGGGCACATACATTTCGGTTTCCATGGGCATCTTCAGGTCTTGATATGCTGTGCCCAGACCGGCCTTTTTGTTTTTGGCGATGGCTTTACCCACATTGCCTTCACCCCAGTTGTAGGCAGCCAGCGCGAGGTGCCAGTCGCCAAACAGGTCATGCAGTTTTTGCAGGTAATCGAGCGCGGCGCGCGTCGACGCCAGCACGTCACGCCGGTCATCGCGAAACATGTTTTGCTTGAGGTCAAAATACTTGCCAGTGGCTGGCATGAACTGCCACATGCCAGCGGCTTTGGCGCTGGACACGGCTTGCGGATTGAATGCGCTCTCAATAAAGGGCAACAAGGCCAACTCGCTGGGCATGTTGCGCCGCTCAAGTTCTTCAACAATGTAGAACAGGTATTTGTTGCCCCGCTCAGTCATGCGCTGGATGTAGTCTGGCCGGCTGATGTACCACTGCTCGCGGTCACGCACCAAGGCATTGTCCAGTGATGGCATGGCAAAGCCACGGCGAATACGCTCCCAGATGTCCGATGGCGGCGTCAAGGTTTGGATTTCGAAGCTGTCAATTTGCTGCGGCGTCAGGGGCCGCAAACTACCGCTGGGGTACACCGATTGTTTCAGACCAGGCAAACTGTGGTCGGGTGCACTGGGTGTGGTGAGTGGCTTAGTCGCCTGGGGTATGGATGCCTGGGGTGAGCTAACTGGTGGTGGGCTAACTGGTGGTGCGCTGGCACAGCCCACCAGCCAAAATACCCCGAGGATGAGCAGCGACTGAAGTGGCTGTTTCAAAACTGGTTTTTCCAGGTGCGAAGGGCGCCAAATATGTCTGCGGGAGTTTGTGCGGTGACATCAAAACGCTTTACCGCAGCCACCACTTGAGGCAGGTGTGTGCGCAAAAAGGGATTGACAGCTTTTTCACGGGCAATGGTCGATGGCAAGCTGGGTTGATTTTGATCACGCAAGCTGCGCACCTCGTCTTGGTAGGCTGCAGCAGCTGCGTTACCAGGCTCAACTACACGGGCAAAACTCAGGCCGCTGGCGGTGTACTCGTGGGCACAGCACACCCGCGTGTTCTCGGGTAGCTTAGACAGACGCGTCAATGAATGGAGCATTTGCGCTGGCGTGCCTTCAAATAAGCGTCCGCAACCTGCACTGAACAGTGTGTCGCCGCAAAACAAAATGGGCGCTTGGCCCGGCGGATACGCCACGTAAGCAATGTGGCCCGCGGTGTGCCCAGGAACGTCCACCACATCAAAATGGCACCCCAGAAGTTCAAGCTGGTCACCGTCGTCCATGCGCTCAAGTGGCTCAGGCATGCGTTCACGGCGTGGTCCGTAAACCTTCGCGCCGGTGGCTTGGCGTAACTGCTCTACGCCGCCTGTGTGATCGCTGTGGTGGTGCGTGACTAGAATGCCCACAAGCTGCACCTGCAATTTTTGCAGCGCCTCAAGCACCGGTTGCGCGTCCCCCGGGTCGACCACCAGCGCACAGCCCCCATCGTGTAGAAGCCAAATGTAGTTGTCGCTGAAAGCAGGTAATGGAAGCAAGTTCATGATCCGTCAAATTATAGGGATGACCGAGTGGCTCACAACGCCGCCTGGGCAGTACCTCTTGCAATGGGAGCGAGCGTGCCTGCTTGCCGCCGTAGCCGATGTGTTTGGCTTTCACGCATTGCAACTTGGCTTGCCCGAGCTGGAGATTTTGTCGGCCAATCGGATGCCGCACCGTTGGGTGGCGCTGGACCACAGCGGGGGCTTGTCTTCTGAGCTTGTCACTGACTTTGCCGCTTTGCCGTTTCCTGAACAAAGTTTGGACTTGGTGGTTTTGCCGCACACGCTGGAGCTCAATGCGGACCCGCACGGCGTCTTGCGCGAAGTGGCGCGTGTCTTGGTGCCAGAGGGCAAGGTGGTGATCACTGGCTTCAACCCCATGAGTCTTTGGGGTCAAGCGCAGCAGCGTGCGCGGCTTTACCAACGCGTGGGTTTTGGGCAGAATTTTTTACCCGAGCCAGTCAAGCCTTTGGGGTATTGGCGTCTGCGCGACTGGTTGCGTTTGCTCAATTTGGAGCTGGATCAGGCCAACAGCCACTTTGGTTGTTTCAGGCCCGCCTTGCGCAGCCAGGCCTGGCTAGAGCGCTTCTCCGGCATCGACCGAGTGGGCTCGCGTTGGTGGCCTATTTTGGGGTCAGTCTACATGCTGGTGGCGGTTAAACGACAGCACGGCATGACGCTGCACAGCCCAGTTCGTGCGGCCAAGCCGCGCGTTGCCACCGCACCCGTTTCTGTGGCCAATCGCCGCAAGACTTGCAGTGACAATAAACCTGTAATGAAAGAGCCTGCGTGAATACGATTGACATTTACACCGACGGCGCCTGCAAGGGTAATCCCGGTCCGGGCGGTTGGGGCGTGTTGCTGCGCTCGGCCGATGCACAGAAACAGTTATTTGGTGGCGCCAAGCAAACCACCAACAACCGCATGGAAATGCAGGCCGTGATTGAAGCGCTGCAGGTGTTGAAGCGTCCCTGTAAGGTCAACTTGCATGTCGACAGCCAGTATGTGCTCAAGGGTATGACCGAGTGGCTGCCGGGCTGGAAGGCGCGTGGCTGGAAAACAGCCAGCAAAGCCCCTGTAAAAAACGTGGACCTGTGGCAACAACTAGATGCTTTGGTCAACAGCAGCGAGCATGAAATTGCCTGGCATTGGGTGCGTGGACACAACGGTGACCCGGGTAACGAAATGGCCGACGAGTTGGCCAATCAGGGCGTCGCCATGGCGCTGAGCGGCGCCTGATCGCACACACGCCCAGGCGCAAAGGCAGTCAGCGCATCCAGAGGCCTCGCCAAAGCACCAATGTGGCATCGCCCTTGCCCAGAACGGGGCGCTTGCGCCAGCTGGCGTAGTCCATATTTTCGATGCGCTCAAGCATGCGCAGGCCACCTTGCACCACGGCACGCAACTCCCAACCCACGCGGCCTGGTAATTTCATGGCCAGTGGCGCGCCTTGCAGCATCCTGCGCCGAGCGTCTTGTACATAAGCCTGCACCATGGCCCGCGCTTGCTGGGACTGACTGTCTGGACTCAGGTCCTGCAGGCTGACGCCGTAGCTTGCCATGGTCTGCAGGCTGGGGTAAATGCGTGCGCGGCTCAGGTCGACGCGCAGGTCTTGCCAGAAATTGATCAACTGCAGTGCGGTACAAATCTGATCGCTTTGTTGTAAAGCGTGCGCATCGTTTTCCCCGTAGAGGTGCAGGAGCAGGCGACCCACGGGGTTGGCTGAGCGTGAGCAGTAGTCCAGCAACTCAGTGTCATTGGCGTAACGAGTGCGCGTGGCGGTGAAGCGTACATCTTGCTCGAACGCATCCAGCAGGTCGCACAACAGCTTGACGGGAAGCGCCCACGTGGCCAGAGTGGCGGCCAAAGGCACAAACACGTGCGGCCAGCCGGTAGGCGCTGTGCTGCCGCAGGCCACGGCCAGCAAGTCAGCGCGGTAGCGCTGCAGGTCGTTCAGGCGCTGCGCAGCGCTGGCGTTGCCCTCGTCGGCCAGGTCGTCCGCGGTGCGAGCAAAGTGGTAGATCGCGGCAATCGGTGCGCGCAGCCGCGCAGGGCACAGTAGCGAGGCTACCGGAAAATTTTCATAGTGGGTGATCGGCGCGGGCGCGCTCATTTAGCCCATAGCCTGGTGACGCTGAACATCGCCGCAAGTGCTGCCGTGAAAGCCCCCAATCCCAGCGCCCAGGTAGCGCCGCTGTTGCCGCTCAAGTTCAAGCACAGGGCCACCATGGCCGCGCCGCTGGTCTGTCCAGTTAGCCGAGCCAAGGCCACCATGCCACTGGCGCCACCAGCACGGGCAGCCGGCGCGCTGGACATGATGGCTTTGAGGTTGGGCGACTGAAACAGGCCAAAACCAAGACCGCACCACGCCATGCGAAGCACAATGCCGGCAACGGATGCATCAGAGGGCATGAGCGCCAAGGACACCATGCCAAGACTCAACAAAGCCATGCCAAGGCCACCCATGGCAGCGGGCGGATAGCGGTCAGACCAGCGCCCAGCAAATGGGGCAACGCCCGCGACCACGATCGCCCAGGAGGTCATCAAAAAGCCAGTTTGAATTGGGTCGCGGTGCAGCACGGTTTCGAAATAAAAGGGCAGAGCAACGAAAGCCATGCCCTGGGTAGCAAACGAGCAAATCGAGGTCAATACCGACAGGCTGAACATGGGCTTGGCCAGCAGGTCAACGGGCAGCATGGGTGCAGGGTGACCCACTTGCCGCCTGAGCAAAGCCAAACCACTGAGCACGCAAACAGCCACCGCTGACAGCACAAGGGCGAGCGGGTCTCTTTGGGCTGCTGAGGTGAGTGCAAATGTGAAAGCGGCGAACGTGATGCCAGCGAGCAAGCCCATGGTCGGATCAAAGCGGTGGCTGCCTGAGTGTGCTGGGCTGTGTGGAATCGCTTTCAGGCCCATGACCAGCCCCATGATGCCCAGCGGCACGTTAATGGCAAACAGCCAAGGCCAGGACGCGACCGACAGCACCAATGACGCAACTGTGGGGCCCAGGCTAAAGCCAAGGCCCACGACAAAGGCGTTCAAGCCGACACCGCGGCCGAGTTGATGGGGTGAAAAAATCAAACGAATCAAGGCCAGATTGACAGCCATGATGCCCCCAGAGCCCACGCCTTGGAGCGCGCGCGCTGCCGCCAGTGCGGGTAAGGAGGTGGACAGTGCACAGGCCAATGAACCCAAAGTAAACACGACTAAGCCGATCAAAAAAACTCGTCGTGGTCCCCAGAAGTCACCCAGCGCAGCCAAAGGCAGCAACACGGCGACAACGGCTAACTGGTAGGCATTGACAACCCAGACGGACGTCGCAGCATCTATCTGCAAATCTGCGCTGATGGCCGGCAGGGCTGTGTTGGCGATTGCGGCGTCAAGAGAACCTAAACACACGGACACCATGATGGCCACCAACGCTGGCACCGCGTTGGGAACTGTGTAGGGGTAATGGGGGTTGGATGCGGTATTCAAGGGGCCGACTGTACAAGATTTGCCGTGACGAATGCGCAGTGGCAGAACTTGTTTTTTTCCTGCTCGTGCACATCACAATCAAGCAAGGGCTACGGGTAGAATCTCGTCTCTGACCTCAAACACATAGCGCGGGTGGCGAAATTGGTAGACGCACCAGGTTTAGGTCCTGACGCTGGCAACAGTGTGGGGGTTCGAGTCCCCCCCCGCGCACCATTGCTGAATCGATATTGACCCCGTCGAGCGGACCAGGCCGAGTGGCAAAAGTGCTTTGATTTTCTCAGAACCTGCGCCATGCAACACAGGTCGCTGCCATGCCGGCGCAGTCTGTGCCTGCTTGGTGGTCCTGTGGTGTCGCGCCGTCTGCGAACGCTGGCTTATCCCAGCCGGACAGTAGACGCATGATCTCCCCGTGCGAGGGCTGTGAGCCACTGGGCACATCACGGGTGTTTTTTTGTATGTGTTATTCGGAAATAGCATATTTTTTGCGCAACAGGGCGCACCTTAACTGCCGCTGATGCGGCCATTTTTTGTGCTGTACGCGCAAGCGGTGCTTGCCGCTATATTTTTCAAGGTGCAAGGACAAGGCGCGCTCGAGTTGCAGCGGGGGGTGTCTTCATAGAGTCAGGCGTGCACTTGGATTGGCCGCCTGGCTGCGGTCAAAAGCTGCGCTCAAACTGCAGCGTGGTGATGAACGCAGTGATACACTTTTCAGCATGGCACGCTACAACTCTCCCTTCGAAATACACATCCATGGCCAGGTCAGCCTGCGTAAAGATGTTTCTTTAAGCCATTTGCAAGACGCGCTCAAACCCATTTGGAAATACGCTGGCGCTAAGTCTTTGAGCGACGCCTCGAGCAGTTTTTACGAAGACGAGCCTGGAATTCAATTTGAAGCCAATGAACACCTGCTGCAAATATGTTGGACGGTCGAAGGCGACGATGATTTTCGCCAGGCGCTTGATGACATGTGCATGAACCTCAATGAGGTGGCTGGTTCGGGTGCCGCCATTGAAGTCACTTTTTATGACGCCGAATTTGCAGACGATGAGGAAGAAGGCGGTCTTCCCAGTGATGCGGAGTCGCGCGACGACTTTTATGTCTTATTTGTGGGGCCGGATCCAGCCTCCATCATGCAGGTACAGCGCGATTTGCTGGTGCAAGATGTGGTTAACTTGATGGAGCGGCATTTTGACGGCGCTGAACTCGGCGGGGTGGTTACCGCTATTGACGCGCTGTTCAGTAACCGCTTTGACAACATGGTCGATTCCCTGCAATTGGGTAAGCCCCCGCGTGGCAGTGGTGGATCTGGCCACGGGGGCGGCGGGCGCAAGCCGCGCCACCTGCACTGACCACACTGCGACGGGTCTACGCGCTTAGCGCAAGGCGCTCACGTTGGCCACGGCCAGCGCACTCATATTGACCAAACGGCGCACTGTGCTCGACGCAGTCATGACGTGAGCGCTGGCGGCCGTGCCCAATAAGATCGGACCCACTGTGACGCCGTTCCCCCCCGTTATTTTGAGCACATTGAACAAAATATTGGCTGCATCCAGATTGGGGCAAATCAGCACGTTGGCGACACCCTGCAGGGTGTTTTCTGTGAGCGCAGCATTGCGAATGTTGGCTGAGAGCGCTGCGTCGCCCTGGAGCTCTCCGTCGCATTCGATGTCCGGATAGGCTGCCTTGAACAAGCTATACGCGGTGCGCATTTTCTTTGCCGAGGCGCGCTTGGATGCGCCGTAGCTCGCGTGTGAAAGAAAGGCCACCTTGGGTGTGAGTCCAAAGCGGTGCACTTCATCAGCTGCCATACGGGCAATCTGACAGAGTTGCTCGGCAGTAGGGTCTTCATTGACGTGGGTGTCGGCGACAAACAAAGAACAGCTGTCGAGCATCAGCGTATTCAAAGTGGCTAAGCAAGGCGCGTCAGCGCGCAGCCCGATCACGTCACGGATGGTGTCTAGGTGCACATCAAATCGGCCCTGTACCCCGCACAACATAGCATCGGCATCGCCGAGCTTGACCATGAGCGCAGCAATGGCGGTATTGCTGCGACGCACTGCGGCTTTGGCTGCCTCGGGGCTCACGCCTTGGCGGCCCATGATGTGGTGGTAGGTTTCCCAATACTGACGAAAGCGTGGGTCATCTTCTGGGTTGACGCATTCGTAGTCCCGTCCCACCAGCAGGCGCAAACCAGCTTTGGCAATGCGTGTCTCGATCACGCTAGGCCGTCCGATCAAAATGGGGCATGCCAGTTCGCCGTCGACCACCAGCTGGGCTGTGCGCAGCACGCGATCATCTTCACCTTCAGCGTAAGCCACGCGTTTGCGCTGGGGCGCTGCTCGTCGCGCAGCGTTGAACACCGGCTCCATCAGCATGCCGGTTGAATAGATGAACCGGGTGAGTTCTTGACGGTAGGCATCCATGTCTTTGATCGGTCGGGTAGCCACCCCCGAGCGCTGCGCAGCTGCAGCCACGGCAGGCGCAATGCGCAGAATCAAACGTGAATCAAAAGGCTTTGGGATGATGAAGTCCGGGCCAAACACCAGTTCCTGGCCCTGGTAGGCATTGGCGACCTCTTCACTGATGTCGGCTTTGGCCAATTCGGCTATTTCACGCACGCAGGCCAGTTTCATGGCTTCAGTGATCTTGGTGGCGCCGCAGTCCAGTGCGCCGCGGAAGATGTACGGAAAGCACAGCACGTTGTTGACCTGGTTGGGGTAGTCTGATCGGCCGGTGGCAATGATGCAGTCCGGTCGCGCTGCCTTGGCCAGTTCGGGTCGAATCTCTGGCTCGGGGTTGGCCAAAGCCAGAATGATCGGGCTTTTTGCCATGGTTTTGAGCATCTCTTGGCTGAGCACGCCAGCAGCAGAACAACCCAAAAAAACGTCAGCGTTTTTAACCGCGTCGGCCAGTGTGCGCAGGGTGGTGTCTTGCGCAAAGCGCGCTTTCGATGGGTCAAAGCCCCCTGGTCGATCTTGGTAAACCACGCCCTTGGAGTCGCACATGATGATGTTTTTGAGTTGCAGACCCATGCCCACCATGGTGTTTAAACAGGCAATGGCTGCGGCCCCTGCACCCGAGACTGCCATGGTGACATCGGCAATGTTTTTGCCCACCAACTCCAAGCTGTTGATGAGTGCCGCGCTGGAGATGATGGCCGTGCCGTGCTGGTCGTCGTGAAACACCGGAATGTTCATGCGCTCACTGAGCTGCTGTTCGATGTAAAAACACTCGGGTGCTTTGATGTCCTCAAGATTGATGCCGCCAAGTGTGGGCTCCAGCGCTGCAATGATTTCAACCAGTCGGTCCGGGTCGCGCTCAGCCAACTCTATGTCAAAGACGTTGATCCCAGCAAATTTTTTGAACAAGCAGGCTTTACCCTCCATCACGGGCTTGCCCGCCAGTGGCCCGATGTCACCCAGGCCCAGCACAGCCGTTCCGTTGGTGATGACGCCCACCAGATTGCCTCGGCTGGTGTATTCATGTGCCAGTGCTGGATTGGCTTGAATTTCAAGACAAGGGTAGGCCACGCCTGGTGAGTAGGCCAGTGACAAGTCGCGCTGATTGGCCAGTGGCTTGGTGGCGTTGACTGAAATTTTGCCGTAAGAAGGAGAGCGGTGGTATTCGACCGCAGCATCACGTAAGGCTTGCTCGGCAGTGGAAAGTGGCTTGTTCATGGTGACCCCTGGCAGTTGGCGAGACGGCTAAAGGTATTGGCCTCAGCACGATCTTCAGACCTTGGTTGTCCCACCAAATTGACTGCGGGTCAATACCCGCTTGAACAGGCCAAGCGTTTGCCCCCTCGGTTGCGTCAAGCTTGCTGCCCAGGAATCAACGCACTTTGTCGGCCTCGCTGATGAATGAATCGGCGAAAAACTCGTCATCGGGCAAGCCCGCTTGGCGGTAGTCAGCTTGCGCAGACTCCACCACCACGGGCGCGCCGCAGGCGTAGACCTGATAAGCAGACAGGTCGCTCAGGTCTTGCAGCACGGCCAAGTGCACAAAGCCGGTACGGCCCTGCCAGTTGTCTTCGGTGGTGGCATTCGAAACCACGGGCACATAGCGAAGGTTGGGCATTTGCGCCACGCGTGCTTGCACCCATTCGTGCAAGTACAAATCTTCGGGCCTGCGTGCGCCCCAGTACAAGGTGGCGGGCCGCGTGATGCCTTTGTGCTGCATGTGTTCGATGATGGCCTTGATGGGGGCAAAGCCAGTCCCTGAGGCCAGTAGTACCATGGGTTTGGCGCTGTCCTCACGCAGGTAAAAGCTGCCAAACGGGCCTTCAATGCGCAAGATGTCGCGCTCTTTCATCTCGCTGAACACTTTGTCTGTGAATAAACCGCCAGGCATGTGGCGAAGGTGCATCTCAAGGCCAGCGCCGTCAGCCAGCGTATGGGGTGCATTGGCCATGGAGTAGCTGCGCCGCACGCCATCGCGTAGCAAAAACTCCACATACTGACCAGCGTGAAACTGCATGGCCTCGGTGGCCGGTTTTTGCAGCACCATGCGCATCACATCGTGGGACAGGCGTTCCAAAGCACTGATGCGAACCGGCATTTTGCGCACTGGGTAGGCACCTTCGGCCGTGACCTGGCGGCTCTCCAGTACCACCTTGCTTGTCGGTACCGCGCAGCAAGTCAGCACCTTGCCTTGCGCTTGCTCTGTCTCACTCATCGCTTTTTCCTGGTGCGCGCCTTGTTGCACAGCACCGCTGAGCATGGTGCACTTGCACGAACCACAGGCGCCATCTTTGCAGCCGTAGGGCAGGTTGATGCCCTGCCGAATCGCAGCGGCCAAGATGGTCTCCCCCTGCGCAACCGAGAAGCTGCGTCCGCTGGGCTCTATGGTGACGTCAAATATTGAATGGGCCACGTTGTTCTGGGTCATGTTGTCGTTATCCTTGTGGCTATTTGCGCAAGCTCAGCCGCGCTTTGAAAGGAATGTATTTTGCCCGCTTTGATGAACCCACTTCCGATGCTCTATGCCAGCCGACCTGGCGCTTTGCCAGCGCGCTTTCGTCGCGAGCGGGTGTTGCTGGTGGGTTGCGGTGATGTCGGTGTACGCGTGGCTGCCTTGATGCGCGGACGTGTCACTCTGATGGCTTTGACATCGAACCCACAGCGCTGCGCCGATTTACGCAGCCGCGGCATCACGCCCTTGGTGGGTAATTTGGACAATCCCCAAAGTTTGGCGCGCTTGAGTGCCCTGGCCACACGGGTGGTGCATTTGGCGCCACCGCCTTCGTCTGGGCGATCAGATCCGAGGACCCAGGCTTTGACCCGTGTGCTGGCGCAGCGCAAGCCACCTAAAAGTTTGGTCTATGGCTCCACCAGCGGTGTGTACGGGGACTGCCAGGGCGCTTGGGTGGACGAAACCCAGGCCACGCAGGCGCACTCAGAGCGCGCGCAGCGCCGTGTTTGGGCTGAAGCTTGGGTGCGCGCCTTTGGACGTGCCAGCGGTGTAGTGGCCAGCGTGTTGCGCATCCCAGGCATCTACGCCACCGACAGAGAAGGTGGTACACCCCGGACACGCTTGCTCAAAGGCATGCCTGTTTTACAAGCCGAAGAAGATGTTTACACCAACCACATCCATGCCGATGATTTGGCCCGTGCATGTGTGGCGGCCTTGTGGCGCGCCAAGCCGCAGAGAATCTACAACGTCAATGACGACAGTCACTTGAAAATGGGCGACTACTATGACCTGGCGGCCGATCTCTACGGTCTGCCCCGCCCACCCAGGGTCTCCCGCAGCGTGGCCAAGGCGCAATTAACGCCCATGGTCTTGAGTTTCATGGGCGAGTCCCGGCGCTTACTCAACAGCCGCCTGAAAAACGAACTCGGTTTGCGTTTGCGCTACCCCACTGTTGACAGAGGCTTGGCGCATGAGAGTCGGGTGACTGGTCTTATTTGAGCACCGCGATGGCTTTGACTTGCAGGTTGCCTTTGAGCTCTTCAGCCTCAAATTGCACTTTGTCACCGACTTTCAGGCCGTCTAACAAAGCGGGTGAAGCCACGCGAAAGACCATGGTCATCGGCGGCACATGAGCCATGTAAGGTTCATCGTGTTCCATGCTGGGAAAACGTTTCATGAGTGCAGCATGTTCTGCCAGCGTATTTGTGGTGCCGAGTACGAACTCGTGCATGGCTTTGCCTTGGTTGGTGACAATCATGCGCACCGTCTCACCACTTTGAAATTCAATTTGGCGGGTGTGAAGCGCATGGTGTCGCGCAAGTTCACGCGCATGGTGTGACGCACCTTGGCAACTTCACCGGCTATACCCCAGGCCTGTTGCTCAAAACGTATGGATTTGCTGGCGTCGGCGTGGGTTTTGTTGCCATGCGACCAAGCTGGCGCACCGCAAAAGACCAAAGCGAGGAAGGTGAATGTGAGGTATGAAAAACGCATGCTGTTGGCCTTAGCTTGAGTGGGACTTGCCAGTGGGTTTGCGTACCCGCATCGCTACAGTGGGTGACAAGGCTTGAGCCAGTGGCATGCTGCCTACGGCTTGGTTGTTGTGCGCCGCGCGGGTGTTTGCGCTGCGACACTTTGAACCAGCCCCCAGAAACAGGCATCTGCCAAGCTCAGGGAGTAGTTTAATTTTTGACGATGTGCAAAGGGCACGGCGTAGGCTCTTGTTGCGGGTTGTGGTGCCCAAAACCATTCAATGGCCATCAGTCAGCGGTGCATCGGTTCTGTGCCCATATTGAGCTGGCGAGGAAGACGCTGTATGGTTTTCAGCACCGGCCAGCAGCGCGCGCCTGTGAATCTATTTGCCGGCGTTGCGCTTGAACACAATTGGTTTGCCGCCAAGACGCAGTTTGCACATCCAATGCGCCAAGGCCGAGTCCAGGTAGTCGGCATGACCTGGAAACCATTTTTGAAGTTCCGCGGTCAGTGGTTGGCAATGGTCTGTTTGTCCATGTTGCACTTGTGCGCAGACTTCTCTAACGCTTTTTAACACCGCCTCGTGTTCGTTGATGTGGCAATCCATGGCAGGGAATTGGGTCTCACGCATCCAGGTGTTTTCTTCTTCAAAATGGGCTTCTAGATGCGCTAGCAGCGCTTGCATCTGGCTTGGTAAACCTTGGTCAGTGCTGGTTTGGACGGCAGCTACGTGTTCAACGAATGCGCTATGGGTTTGATCCATGGGCGCATAGCCTAATTGAAGGTCATCGGTCCATTGCATGGGTGTGGCTGGGGCGTTCATGAGGGTCGGGCTTGGTGGGTTCAAGGAGAGGGACGCTGATCATTGTATTTTTGTCCAATTCCTTGCCGGAGGATGTGTCTGGATAAAAATCTTAGGTAGCGAAGTTTAATCCGAAGATTTATTAGGGAAAGTACCAAGTGACCTGGTTCATATTATGATGAAGAATGCGTTCTGAGGACGTAGATGATCTTCTTTTCTACCTAAGTAAAAATAATCAGTCTGGAAAGTGAAGCATGGAATCCGTTGAGCAAAACAAGGTTCTGACCCAAGTTGGCAAAGGCACGCCCATGGGGGCGCTGATGCGGCGCTATTGGCTACCTTTTGCAGCCGCTGACGAGATGGCCAGTCAATGGACCTCGCGTGTTCGGCTGCTCGGAGAAGACCTGGTCTTGTTTCGCACGCGCCAGGGTACCTTGGGGCTGATTGCTGAACAGTGCCCGCACCGGCGCGCTTCATTTGCGCATGGCATTCCGACCCAAGACGGTATCCGTTGCCCCTACCATGGCTGGGAGTACAACCCACAAGGTCAATGCATCAGTCAGCCCAACGAATCGGATAAAAGCGCGTTTCGGGATCGAGTTGGTACCGACGCCTATCCTGTGCAGGAGTTAGGTGGTCTGTTATTCGCCTACATGGGGCCAGAGCCCCGCCCCTTGTTGCCAAGATTGGATGGTTTTGTGCGCGAAGGCACTATCCGTCAATTAGGGCGCGCCTTGCTGCCAGTGAATTGGCTGCAGATCATGGAAAACTCTTTGGACCCGATTCACACAGAGTGGCTACATGGTCACCATTACGAGTTTTTGAAAGAGCAGGATGGTGCCAAGGTGGCCATCAGCGCGCACCATCTCAAAATTGATTTCAAAGAGTTTGAGATGGGCATGACCAAGCACCGCTTGCTCGAAGGGCACGATGAAAATGGCGACGACTGGTTGGTGGGTCACCCCATTGTTTTTCCGATTACCTTAGCGGTTGGCAATGGGGACGAAAAGTCGCGCTATTACTCGTTTCAAATCCGCGTGCCAGTGGACGACGGGCACACAATGCACTTTTGGTACAACGCTTATGTGCCGCCAGAGGGTGTAGAGGTGCCAGCTGAGCTGACGGCTAAATTGCATCAGTACACCGTCCCTTTTAAGGACCAAGCCGGCCATTTCATCGTTGATAACGTAGACGGTCAAGACATGATGGCCTGGATTTCTCAGGGGCAAATTGCAGACCGTTCGCTTGAACATTTGGGTTCAACCGACAAAGGCGTTGTGATGTACCGGCGCATGCTGCGTCGCGAGATGCAGAAAGTGGAGCAGGGGCAAGATCCCATTGCTGTGGTGCGTGATCCCCAGCGCAATCGGTGTATTGATTTGCCGAACGAGCGAAAAAAACACCACAACAGCGATGGCTTCGCCAGCTTCATGCTCAGAACACACGCCAAGTATTCGCCTATTGCCAATGAGCTCGTCAAGCTTTTTGATCCCAAAGCGGCCGAGCGTATGAATCTTTTAACCAGTGAGCATCAACATGACAGCCCATAATATTCAGCAGCGCCTGATCGACGCAGGCTTGGTCTTGGATTCAGAGGGTTTGGCCGACCTCACCCGTGGACATGTTTCGATTCGCGTGCCAGGCGATCCAACGCATTTCTACATGAAGCCACACAGCTTTGGCTTTGATGAGATCACCATGGAGAACATGGTGGTTTGCAATATGGATGGCGAAAAGGTCTCTGGTGGGGGGCGCCGCCACAGTGAGGTCTTCATCCATTCTGAAATTTATAAAAAAAGACCGGATGTCAACAGCGTCATCCACGCACATCCGACCTATGCGGTGGCGTTTTCAGCGACTGGGCAGGCGATGGCGCCCATCAGTCAGCCCAGTGTGGCGTTTGCTGACGGGTTGCCTTACTTCACTCAGGCCATTGACCTGGTTCGTACGCAGGAATTGGGCGCTGGCGTGGCAGACGCTTTAGGCTCACACAAAGCGGTATTGATGCGTAATCACGGTGTTGCAGTGGTGGGCGCATCGGTCGATGAGGCGGTGATCCTGACAATCATGCTGGAAAATGCGTGTCAAATCCAATTGGCCGCGATGGCCGCGGGTGGCCTGGGTGATGTGTTTGATGTGGCGCATATCCAAAAGCTCCACCATGACATCACACGAGCCGAGCAGTACACCATCAATTTCGATTACTTGGTTCGTAAGGTCAAACGTCAGCTCCCTTGACGTTTTTTTAAGTTCATAACTAGGAGGTGACATGTTTTCTTTGAACCTACGCATTGCACTCGTTGCTGGAGCGTGTTTGCTAACGAATGCACACGCACAAAAAGCGCCAGCTGAACCGATGAGCGTTGAAGCCATCGCGGCCTATCAAGGGCCCGACAGGCATGAACGTTTGTTGGAAGGAGCTAAAAAAGAATCGGGCTTGGTCGTCTACCACGTCTACCCAGCGCTGACCAAGTTGGTTGACGCGTTCGGCAAGAAGTACGACATCAAGGTCAAGACTTGGCGCGCAGGCTCCGAGGCTGTGTTGCAACGCATCATCAATGAGAACAAGGGTAACCGCCATGAGGTGGATATGGTGCAGAACAATTCACCGGAAAACGAAGCCGCATCACGTGAAAAGCTGTTGGCTACCGTGCTGTCGCCGTATCAAAATGATCTGATTGCGGCAGCCGTGCCAGCGCACCACCAGTGGGTCGGCATCACCACCGATATTTTTTCGATGGCCTACAACACCCAAAAGATCAAAAAGGAAGATCTGCCCAAGTCTTACGAAGATTTACTAGACCCAAAGTGGAAGGGTCAACTGGGCATTGAGACCAATGACCAGGTGTGGTTTGGTAATCTGCTGCTAGCCATGGGCGAAGAAAAAGGCGAAAACTATTTCCGGACCTTGGTTGCGAAAAACCAGCCGTCGGTGCGTAAAGGACACTCCTTGCTGACCATGATGGTGTCGTCTGGTGAGGTGCCATTGGCTTTAACCGTGTACAGCTGGAACCCCGAGGCCCTGAAGAAAAAAGGTGCACCAGTCGAAGGTCATGCAATTGCGCCCCTGATTGCCCAGGTCAGCACCATTGGCTTGCTCAAGAAATCGCCTAATCCTCACACAGCCTTGCTGTTTTATGACTTCCTGATCAGTGAAGGGCAGCAAAAATTGAAAGACTTGTTGTTCGTTCCCACCAGCAAGAGCATTGCGCGGCCGTTCCCCGAACTTGAGTTGACTTACATCGATCCAGGCAAGGCCCTCGAAATGAATGCCAAGTGGACCCAGAAGTTCGATGAAATCGTCGTCAAAAAATCCAAATGACACTGGACGCCTGAGCTGGCGCAGGCGTCGAACTGGGGCTGCACTGCGCCATGGTTGAGTCCGTTGCCCATCAGCACGAACGGCTGGCGCATGTCATCAAAGAGGCGTTCAGGTGCACTTCCGGCAGGCTGCAGCAGCGGCTCAAGGCGCATCATGTTTTGTATGGGCACTGGACTTTGCTGCGGGTACTTTGGCAAACCGATGGACTGACACAACGCCAGCTCAGTCAGCAAGCGGGTTTGAAAGAGCCGTCCACCCATGCGGCGTTGTTGGCCATGGAACAGCAGGGCTATATCCAGCGCGTGCGCCTGCCCGATAACAAAAAGCAAATTCGTGTTTTTGTAACCGCCAAAGGCAAATCGCTGAAAAATGCCATCGTTGCCGAGGCCGAAGGGGTGAATGCCTTGGCAACTCAGGGCGTTAGTGCTGAAGATTTAGCGGCCACCCGGCGCACCTTGCTCAGTGTGATCCGTAATCTGGGTCCAGGCGTGGCCGATGAGGACATGGTTACGTGAGCCCGGTGCAAGCGGCCCAAGCCCGCCCTTTGCGACTTGGTATCGTGGGGTTCGGTGCCGCAGCCCAAGCCTTTATTCCAGCCATTCAGGCTCGGGGTGATTGGCGGCTGGTGGCGATTGCCGAGCCCGCCCAGGCCATGCGCACTGCTGGTGAAAACCTGGCGGATGTGGCGTGGTTTGACAGCATGGACAGCATGTTGGCGCAAGCGTCCTTGGACGCGGTCTACATTGCCACGCCAACGCCGACCCACATGCCCTTGGCGGTGCACGCCCTGCGCTCGGGCCACCATGTGCTGGTAGAAAAGCCCATGGCCCTGTCGGTTCGGGAGTGCAAAAAAATGGTTCAAGCGGCCAGAACAGCCAGTCGCGTCTTGATGGTTGGACACTCGCATGGGTTTGATGCGCCGATACAGGCCATGCGTGACATCATCACGTCAGGGCAATTGGGGCGGGTTCGGATGGTGCACTCTTGGTGTTACACCAATTGGATGCACCGGCCCAGACGCGCAGAAGAACTGGTCAGCGCCTTGGGCGGCGGTGTGACCTTTCGACAAGGCGCGCACCAGTTTGATGTCGCACGCTATCTGTGTGGCGGCCTGGTTCGCAGCGTGCGCGCGCAAACATTTGACTGGTTGCCCAGCCGATCTGGGGTTGGCGCGCACACCGTGTTCTTGGATTTTGAGGATGGCGCGGTGGCCACCGCCATCTACAACGGCTACGGAGGATTTTCCAGTGCCGACCTGGTCTTCGGTATATCGGAATGGGGTGAGCGTGCCACGTCTGAGGGACCGCTCAGCCCGCTGGCGTCAGCTATTGGGCTTTCTGAGCAAGCGGCGATCTTGGCCAAACGTGAGCGGGCAGGACGTGCCATAGCCGCGAGTGCAGCACATCCGCCCTTTTTTGGTTTGACCCTGGTGAGTTGCGAGCGCGGCGACATGCGTCAATCGCCCGATGGTTTATGGATTGACACCCCGCAGGGGCGCACCGCGGTGCCCGTTGCCACGGAGCCAACGCCGCGACAACTGGTGTTGGATAACTGGATGGGACAGATTCGAACCGGGGAAAACCTCGGTTGTGATGGCAGTTGGGGCTTGGCCACATTGGAAATTTGTGAAGCGGCCTTGCGTTCTGCGAAGCTGCGTAGAGAGGTGCGATTGAAGCACCAAGTGCCCGTTCGTGATGGCCTGTGCCTTTCTGATTAAACGGTATAGCTGGTGTGGCTAATCAGCGTGCAAAAGAGTGGCACTGCGCGCGCTCAGAACTCTTGGAACGGTGGTGTCTCAAGCTGGCCTTCGCAGTCACCAAGAAATGCTGACGCTGCGGGTCTTAGGTGTTCTTTTATAGAGAACGGCGATCCACTCGGTGACGGTTTGTGATTCATAATATGTGGCTAATTCGGTTTTGGACTTTTTAATTAATCAAGGAGACGACATGGTCAAGAAATTTTCTAGCACCAAGCGTGCTGTTTTGTGCTTGTTGGCGCTTGCGGGCGCAGGTGTAAGCCAGGCCCAAGACAGTGGCTGGCCGCAGCGTGCGGTCAAGGTGGTGGTTCCCTATTCTGCGGGTGGAAGTTCCGATGCCTTGGGTCGCATGGTGGCTGAGGGCTTGAACGAGATATTCAAGCAGCCCTTTGTGATCCAGAACGTTGGTGGTGCTGGCGGCGTGATTGGCTCGCAGCAAGTGGCCAGAGCCACGCCTGATGGGTACACCTTGGTGGTGTCTGGCGTGGGCTCGCATGTGATTGCGCCGGCGCTCAACCCAAAAGTCTTTGATCCGATCAAGGACTTCACCCACGTTGCCATGCTCGGTGGCCCACCGATTGCGCTGGCGGTGAATCAGAACGTCGCAGTCAGCAATGTGAAAGAATTCATTGAGCTGGCGCGCAAGACGCCTGGTGGCTTAAGCTGGGGCTCGCCCGGTCTGGGTACCCACGGTTACCTGATTGGCAAGGCCTTTGAGAATCTGACCAAAACCCCGATGGTACAAGTGGCGTACAAGGGTGCATCACCGGCCATGGTCGACTTGCTCTCGGGTGCAATACCTGCATCGTTCACGACCCTGAGCACGGCCAGTGGCCACATCATGGCCGGTAAGGTCAAGGCGCTAGCGGTGTCTTCTCCATCGCGCCTGCGTCAGTTTCCTGACGTGCCGACCTTTAAGGAATTGGGTTACCCCACGCTCACCGGTGTGACCTGGTTTGCCTTGAGTGGACCGGCCGGTATGCCTGCAGATGTGACCAAGAAGCTCAACGAGGCCGTTCGCAAGGTCATGCAGTCGCCCAAGGCGCAGAGCATGCTGGAGAAGTTAGGCATGGAGACGTTTGACATGGACGTTGCCCAGTTCAATACCTACGTCAAGGACGAAATCAAACAGTGGACACCACTGGTTCAATCTATCAAGAAATAAACTTCAGTCCGGCCTTGGCCGGGCCGCAATCAAGACTCGGCTTCGATGGTGACGGTGCCATCGGTGAGCCGGGTTTTGTAAATTTTGATAGGCACTAAGCAAGGCGGATCCATGACTTCACCTGTGCGGATGTTGAAGGCGCCATTGTGAAAATCGCACACGATCTTGTCGCCCTCAATGTCACCCTCTGACAGTGAACCTGGGCCGTGGGTGCAGGTGTCGTCGGTGACAAAATACTCGCCATCCAAGTTGAAAACAGCCAAGGTTAAACCGTCGGTTTCGACCTTCAAGACCGTGCCAGGTTGCAGGTCTGATGCTTGGCACAAGGCAAGGTGACGGCAGGGCGCTGACATAAAAATTCTCCAGTTGACAAACGTAAAAGTGAAATGATAATCCGGTTTTAGATAAAAGAACACTGTTCTTTTATTCGGGACAAATATATTTAGGAGTTGATGAGATGCTGAAAAAAGAACAAAACGATACCGTTACGCAAACTGGGCCCGGTACGCCAATGGGTGTTTTGTTTCGTCGTTATTGGCTGCCGGCGCTTTTGTCCGAGCAGTTGATCGAACCCGACTGCGAACCAGTGCGTCTGGAGCTGCTGTCAGAAAAAATGTTGGCCTTTCGCGATTCTGAAGGCAAATTGGGTTTGATTGATGAATTCTGCGCGCACCGCGGGGTGTCCTTGTGGTTTGGCCGTAACGAAGCAGGTGGTATTCGCTGCCCCTACCACGGCTGGAAATACGATGTCACCGGTCAGTGCATGGAAGTTCCGTCTGAGCCAGGAACTGGCTACGCAGAGCGCATGAAGCTCAAGGCCTACCCCATGGTCGAACGCGGTGGCGTGATTTGGGTTTACATGGGCCCGCCCGAATTGCAGCCACCCCTGCCAGAGTGGGAATTTGCGACATTGCCTACGTCGCACTCCTACATGTCAAAGCGTTTGCAAGAAACCAATTGGTTGCAGGCACTCGAAGGCGGCATTGATTCCAGTCACGTGTCCTTTCTTCACAGTGCATCACTCAGCCGCGATCCCTTGTTCAAAGGCGCTAAGGGCAATCAGTACAACCTCAACGATTTAAGCCCGGTGTTTGAAGTTGCTGAAGCCGACGGTGGCTTGCTGGTGGGCGCGCGGCGCAATGCTGAAGACGACCAGTACTACTGGCGCGTCACACCTTGGATCATGCCTTGCTTCACCATGGTGCCTCCCCGTGGCGACCACCCGGTGCATGGCCATTTCTGGGTCCCTATCAACGACGAGCGCTGCTGGACCTGGAGTTTTGATTACCACCCGACCCGGCCTTTGACCGAAGCCGAGCGCCAAGCCATGCTCGGCGGCGCCAGTATCCACGTCAAGGTTGACGAAAATTACGTGCCGCTGCAGCGCAAAGAAAATGACTACCTGATGGACCGCAAGGCCCAGCGAGAGGGTTCTTTGTACAGCGGCATTGAGGGCATCGGTATGCAAGATGCTTCCTTGCAAGAGAGCATGGGCGCCCTGCAAGACCGAACCAAGGAAAACCTGGTCTCCACGGACAACGGCATCATCATGACGCGCCAGCGTCTGCTCAAAGCTGCCAAAGCCATCACGGCCGATCCGGCCTGTAGCCTGCCTGGGCTTGATCCAGAACATCAAAAAATTCGTTCTGTAGCCATTTTGTTGAAGCGCGATCTGGCCTTCAAGACTGCCGCGAAAGATGCGTTTCTGGCCGCGCCAGGCAAGCCGCACGCGACAGTTTGATCACCACACTGCAAGGATTTACCATGGGTCTTGCCTTTAAAGCCGCCGTTGCCATGCCCACCGGGCATGTGGAGATTCAGGAATTTCAAACGCCTGAGATTCGACCAGATAACGGCTTGTTGAAGATTGCCGTAACCGGTGTTTGTGGCAGCGACTGGATGTTTTTCCAAGACCTGCCTAAGCTGCGTGGCCCTTGTATCTTGGGGCATGAAACAGTTGGCTATGTTCAGGAGGCAGGCGTCATCGCTGCGGCTAAATGGGGTGTCAAAGAGGGAGATTTGGTGGCGCTGGAGGAATATGTACCTTGCGGCCATTGTGCATTTTGTCGTTCTGGTGACTTCCGTTTATGCAACGCCACCGATTGGCGCTTGGGTGGCTTGCGTTACGGCGCCACCGGCGTGAATGTGGGCACTGGCTTGTGGGGTGGTTTTGCCCAGTACCAAGAGTTGCACCTAAACACGGTGTTCCACAAAGTACCCGCTGGTCTGGACCCCAAATACGCTGCCCTGGCGCTACCGATGTCCAATGGCATTGAATGGACTTACCTGCAAGGCGGTGCCGGGCCTGGCCAGACGGTGTTGATCCAAGGGCCTGGCCAGCAAGGCTTGGCCTGCGTGATCGCTGCACGTGAAGCTGGGGTGGACAACATCATCATCAGCGGCTTGAATACACCAACCGATGTGAAGCGCTTGGCCCTGGCCAAGCGCCTGGGCGCTAAACACACCATTGCGATTGGCGATCAAGACCTGTTGGAGACCGTGGCCGAGATCACCGGTGGTCAGATGGCAGACTTGGTCATCGATTGCGCCTCGGGTGGGCCCGCATCGGTGGTGTCGGCGATCCAGTTGGCTCGTAAAAAAGGGCGCGTCATTCTGGGCGGTATCAAACGCCAGAAGGTGCCGCAATTTGACAGCGACATGATCATCGCCAAGTTCTTAACCGTCAAGGGCATGCGTGGTCACAGTTATGAGTCGGTCGAGATGGCGCTGCAAATGATTGCCGCTGATCGGCACAACGTGCGCTTGATGAGCACGCATAAATTCGCTTTGGATCAGACCGAGTACGCGCTGCGTAGCCTGGTGGGTGAGGGCGCCCAAGACGCTCTGCACATGACGATTGACCCTTGGGTCTAAAGCGCGCTGGGGCGCACCACACGCTCCAGTTCGCTGCGTTGCGCCTGCGTCAGTGTTGAGGCCACGATCACAGTCAATCCAAATGCTTGTGAGGTGGAAGCGGGCAAGAGGTCTACTTCGATGTGTACCTCTGGATCAAAGGGTGCCATGTGCAGGATGCGTGGACCTTGTGCAGTTCTGACTCTCCCTTTGACGCGCAGCAATTGATGGCTCAAGACGCTGTGCAATTGGCCCAACTGTTGTCGTAACAAATCCTCTGGGATGTCTTGCGGCATGGGCCACCAAAAGGCCTGCGCAAGGTGCGCATGCCCGCTGTGGTGGCTGTCGTGAACGTGCGCGTGGCCATCAATGGGCTGGGCTCGATGACGCCCTTGGTGCTGCTGTTTTTTGAGGTCTTGCAGCATGCGCTCGGCCGGGTAGTTTGCCTGTGCCGAGAATTGAAGCTGGTTGCAGCCTCCAAGATGCTGGAGTTGATGCTCTAAACGCACCGTCAGCTCAGTAAGGGCCTCAGATTGAAGCAAATCTGTCTTGGTCAAAATGACCACATCGGCACCGGCCAGTTGCAATCGGGCTTCTTCAAAATGCGTAAGGATGTCGTGCGCCGTCGTGGCACTGACGCAGGTGATCACGCCTGCTAAGTTGTAGCGTTCATGAAGCAAGGGGTTGTCCGCCATAGTTTGAACAATGGGCGCCGGATCAGCCAAACCAGTTGTCTCAATGACCAATGACGTGAAGCGATGAACTCGGCGCTCCAAACGCGCCCAAAACAGGTCCTCCATGGCCTCAGACAAGCCAGGCAAACCGGTGCAACAGGCGCAGGCGTTGGCCACCAAAGCTGAAAATGGCGTTGCAGTACTGAGCAATTGGTTATCCAGTCCAACTTCTCCCAACTCATTGATGATCAATGCCGCGCCGGCGAGCGCGTCTTGTTGAAGCCAATTTTTCAACAAACTTGTCTTGCCGCTGCCCAAGTAACCGGTCAATAAGTAAACTGGAATGCGTTTGTCGGGCCTTGAGATATCAGTGATCATCAGGGGGCGCTCCTATGTGGGTAGTGTGCAGTCACAATGAGGTTTTTGAATAGGTCAATATGGAACGTATCACCATTTCAATCGAATCGGATTTGGCCAGATTACTCGATCAGATGGTCCATCAGCATGGTTATTCGTCACGCTCAGAAGCCGTTCGGGATTTGGTGAGAGGTTGGCATTCAGATCACACGCTGCGACAAGACGAGAGCGGACATTGCGTGGCGCATGTTGGCTACGTGTACAAGCACCATGACCGATCGATGTCTGAGCGCATGGCCAAGGTTCAACATCAACACCATGACCTGGTTGTTTCAAGTATGCACATGCATTTAGACCATGACAACTGTTTGGAGATTGCCGTCTTGCGCGGTTTAACCAAAGACGTTCGATCGGTAGCAAATGCCGTGATCGCGCAAACTGGCGTGCGTCATGGCTCAATTCAAATCATTCCAGTGCAACAGCGCAGTGGCTCCGATGAACATCAGCACGGATCTGAACCCCATCATGTGCACTTAAGCCCCAGCAGTTGAAGCGGACATATCTCAATGGTATTTGCGGTGCCAATGATGTTGCCATTTACTCAGCAAAAGCCCCAAACAGATCAACCCAGTAAGCGCTAAGCCAAACCAAGCGCCCCCACGATCCATTGTCAACCCAAGGTCTGGCAGGTGCTGACGGAGATGCCCAGCAGCGACCACCAGCAAAGACAAGACGGCAATCAAGCCGCTCATCCAGCGTGCAGAGTTTTGTGCGACGCGCTGGCTGTTCTTGATCAAAAGGTGCATCACCAAGCCGTTGCAGGTGTCAGCGCACAACATGCCCAGGCCAAAGAAAATAGGCATGCATATCACCGCGACTACCCCGCCCATTTCGTGGCCTTTTGCAGCCATCAGACCGGCTTGCGCCAGCGAGTCAAATGAAATGGCAAAGGCGAAACCAACGCCCATGGGGTGCGCCAAAGGGCCCATGGTGCGCAAAACCAAGGCCTTCAGAGGGCTGCCAACGTGCCCGTGGGCGCCTCCGCTAAGGCAATGCTTGAAATTGACCACCGCCAACCAAAGCAGCACGGCACTGGAAATCCAAATTCCAAGTTGATCCAACCAAACCGGCAGTTGGAACCCCTGCCAGTAAAACACCAAGGTCGCTAAAAATATCGTGATGCTGTGCCCGAGGGCAAATTGAAACCCAGTTAGCCTGCCTGACCAAAAGGCATGCGCCTTGAAACGAAGGCGCGTGAGCGCGTCGACCGCTGCGATGTGGTCTGGGTCAAGGCCGTGGCGTAAGCCAAGCGCAAACAGCAGCGCGAAGGTGGCAAAAAGAGAGGTGCTTGTTGGCATGGTGTGATAAATCTAAAAAAGTTCCTACCGAGAGGCAAAAAAACAGGGCCGTTCAGCAAATTGGCCCCTGATTTGATCGGCGGTATTCAGGATTTTCTGTGTCCGTCTCCATGCCCGTGCTCATGTCCGTGCGCATGTCCGTGCGCATGCCCGTGCTCATGCCCGTGCTCATGCCCGTGCTCATGCTCATGCCGATGCCGATGCAATTTGCCATCGTCGTGCCGGTGCCATTGGGCTGTGTCAGACTTGCCGTGTGCCCTCGGATCTTCGTTGAATACCAGGGATTTAACGGTAACAGGTACAGTCCACGACGGCATTCGAATGCGGCCCAAATCGATGAAATCAAAGCCCCACAAGGTGATGCCGTCGATCACTAGAACCTCGCTGTGCACCCGCTCATCTTCTTGTATCAGGTGGCCTAAATTGTTAGCGATATCACCATCAGTGACTACGTAAATAGCGCGCTTTTGCGCCAGGCTATTTGCGAGTCCATCTAACAGACCTTTTGCCAGCGCTGAAAGCCTGCTGAACGTAGGCGCCCCGAGCCAGCGCAGTGAAATGGCTACATCTTGCGCACCTTCAGTCAGGTCGTGCAGCTTGAACGACCGTGCCAAAGCCTGGCGGACCTCCTCAGAATGAATGTGCTCACCCAAAGCGAGGTTCAGCGGAATCACCTGCAAATTTTTGCGGGGTAACAAAATAGCAGGCTCGGAAATGTAGGTGGTGTTACCACTGAGTTGCACGCTGTACTCGGATGCACCGAATACCGTTGCACGGATGCATTCACCGGCAGGAAACAGCGGTGCAAGCAGAAGACCCATGTCGATGCGTTGGCGAACGGCTGCGCCAAAAAGCTTGCCGAGATCGCCAAAATCCCGCATCTCCCGTTGGTACACGTACTCACCAACGCCACCTGAAAACATCACGCCATCGAGATGCCCAAAATCAGCAATGGGGTCGGTTAAATACAAATGCTCCAGATCCTGTGCTGTGAAATTTTGGTGCAGTACGCGCATCAAGGCGTCAGCCATCCAGCGCGCCACTTTGGCCAAATCTTCTCTCTGAACCTGCGATCCCACTGACCAATCAAAGCCGGCCTGTCGGGCTAAATATTTGCCGTTTGGATCTAAACGTGTGAGCACGCCGCGGTCATCAACTACCATCAAGCGCCCACCCAGATGCACCGCGGCAGTGGCCACCAACTCGCCGTTTTGAACCAAGCCGAGCTTGGTTGTCCCTCCACCAATGTCGATGTTGAGGATGCGCTGCTTGTCGTCGAAGCTGCGTTTGGCCGCCCCTGAACCGAACACCGCCAGCATGGACTCCATGTGATGGCCTGCGGCTGCACAGACAAACTCACCACCTTGCTCAGCCAGCACCGCTGCAATGGACTCGCTGTTTTCGCGGCGCAAGGCCTCACCGGTCAAGATCACGGCGCCAGCGTCAATTTCGTCGGGGTGCAGACCAGAGGCCTGGTAGGCTTGGTCGATGATTTTGCCCAACGCGGGTCCATCGATGGCTGTTTCGCTGAGGTAGGGCGTCAGGGATACCGGAGACTGGTAAACCGGTGTGCGCTCAACGATGGCATACCGGCTAGACAGGTCTTCGGCGATTCTTCTCAAATGTAATTTCGAAAAAACGACTTGCGTGCCCGAGGAGCCGACATCAATGCCTACACTGTGCAAAATGACGTTATCTTGACGCCAAAGTGACTCATTTGCGGGGTCATCGAGTTTGTACTCGCTGTCGTGATCGTGATCGTGATCATGGTCCGAGTCGTCATCATGGTAATGGGTAGCGTCGATGCCATACTGGTGGTCAAGCACCGAGTGGCCCGTTGCGTTCGGCTTGTTTTTGTTTTCTGTCATGAGAACGCTGAGCTCAATAAAATTGGTCGAAGTGGACATGGTCCATGTTCACTTTTCGCTCAACCAAGAGTTTCAAAATAGCCTGCGCCATGACAGCGGGTCCGGCAAAATAAATTTCCATCGTTGACAGCGCATCGCCAAACAGACGCTCGGCTGCCTCATGTAAGAAACCTGCGAGGTAGCCTTCTGGCAAAGCTTGCTCGGCGCCATTTGCAGAGACCACGGCCTGGTAACTGCCTCTGGTGCGCCAGTTCTCAGTTTGTTCGAGTAATGCGCGGCCACAGATATCCGCAGCGGTGCGTCCGCCATACAAAAAATGCACCCGTGTGTTTTGAAGCGACGCGCTGCGCATGGCACCTCTGGCAACCGAGAGCATGGGTGCCAAGCCGGAGCCTCCTGCCAGACACAAAATGTCACGACTGCTGTCTTCGCGCAGGTAGGCCATGCCATAAGGGCCATCTAACTCGATGTCTGACCCGGTTGTTAGCTCGAACAGTGTTTTGGATCCAATACCTTCAGGGGTACGTCGAACTTGGATCTCTAAGTCAGTTGAGGTGCCGCCTGAGTTGCTCATCGAATAGGCTCTAACGCCCGCCACCCCGGGTAGTTGGAACACAGCATACTGCCCGGACGAGAATGTCATGGGTTGCGCCAATTGGATGTGAAATTCAGACAGGTCGTGTGTCAGTGGATGTTGTCCGATGATTGTGCCGCGCAACTTCAGGGGTTGGTGTACCGGGCGGTACTTGTCATGGGCACGAAACTTGATGGTCAGGTTGCTGGTCGGCTTACATTGACAACCCAATTGCCGATTTTTAATTTTGTCTTTTTCGCTCAGTCCTGGCGCTTGTGGCCAATTGGACTCGATCGTGCCGTCAAGCACTTCAAATTTGCAATTGCCACAAGAGCCCACATTGCATTCATAAGGGAATGCCAAGCCTTGGCGCAGCGCTGCGCGCAACACGGTGTCATCCCCTGCGCACTCAAAACGCACATCGGAGTCAGCCAGCTGGATCAGAAAAACAGGCGATTGAATGGAAGGCCTTGACAAGACGCCATCCATTTAAACGCGGTAGCCCAGTTGGGCCGAGATCGCACCAGCGGTGTTCAGCAACAATGGCGCCAAACCACGGAGTTTTTTCAGTGTCAGGCGTTGGCTCGGGCCACCAATACCGATGGCGGCAACGGCTTCACCCGTGTTGTCGCGCAGCGGCGCAGCAATCCCGCGCATGCCTATTTCGGATTCCTCGTCATCAACGGCATAGCCTTGGTTGCGGACATCGGTAAAAATCTTGTGCAGTTTGGCTGCGTCCAGAACCGTTTCATTGGTGCGCTTTTCCAGCGGCGACATCAAGATCCGATTGATCAGGTCATTGCTGGAAAAGGCAACAATGGCGCGCCCCTCGGCGGTGCAAAAAGCCGGTTTCATTGTGCCGATGTAGCTTTTCATCCGGATGGCTTCTCTGCTTTCCATGTTGTACAGGTAAAGGATGTTGACGTCGTTCAAAACTGCCAGGTGAACGGTTTCCCTGCACTGCTCGCGCAGCATGGTCAGGAAGGGCTTTGACAGGTTAGATACGTCCAAGCGCCTGCGAACCAGGGTGCCCAGAATGAACAAGTTGATACCCAAACGGTACTTTCCCGTCTCTGGGTTTTGTTCCAACATGCCTTCGGCGGTGAGCGTGGTCGCCAACCGGTGCACCGTGCTCTTGGCCAAAGTCAAGCGCTTGGAAAGCATGCTGATGCCGATCTCAGGTTCAAACTCTGAAAAACATTTCAGCACTCGGGCTGCGGCTGTAACGGACGAAAGGCGAGAGCCTTTGGACTTTTCTATTTCCATATCAATGGCAATGCCTCTTGGTAAGGTTTCAAGTGGTGGGATCCTAGCGCAACTTTTCAAAAAAGAACAGTGTTCCTTATAAAAGAAAACAAATTATTTTCAGAAATAATTTTTTGGTGGACTTTTTTTATTCTAAGTCTTGCGAAAACCGGCAATTAAGGGTAAACACCTAGACGAATCAAGCGATTCCGTCTGCACAATCTTGGACTGATTAATGTGCCGTTATGCGGTCCAACGTTCCATTTAGAGGAATAAGAGGAGGAGCACTTGGCCCTCTGCTGGATTTGCGATTCTGCGTTAAGTTCGAATGAAAGACTTCATGGTTCAAATGACATCTGTTAAGCCGCGTGGCGCCATTGCGCCAACTCGCTGGGATCCCAAGTGGTTGCTGATTGGGGTGTGTCTTGTTGTGGTTGCAATTTTGGCCTTGGTGCCATTTTGCTTCATGATCTGGCAGAGTTTTATGACCCCAGAGTCAGCGGGTAAAGCCGCTCAGTTTACTTATTCAAACTATGTCACGGCCTATACCGATCCGGAGACCGTGGTCACCTTCTGGAACTCGGTTCAATTCGCCTTGGGTGGCTCCTTCCTCGCCTTTGTGATCGGCACGGCTTTGGCTTGGATGAACGAGAGAACCAACACGCCCATGCGTCGTTTGTTCTATGCCTTGTCGATTGTGCCCTTGATCATTCCCGGTATTCTTTTCACCATCGCTTGGATCATGTTGGCAAGTCCGAGGATCGGTTTGCTCAATACCTATGCGCAATACCTGTTTGGCTTGGAAAATCCCCCCTTCAATGTCTACTCCATGTGGGGAATGATATGGGTGGATGGTTTGCACTATTCGCCCATGGCTTTTTTAATGATGTCCTCAGCTTTTCGTTCGATGGATCCATCGTTGGAGGAGTCGGCAGTGATGAGCGGCGCCGGTGTATTGAAAACCCTCAGGAGGGTCACTTTACCCCTGGCTTTCCCGGCGATCATGGCCACGGTTCTGACGCTTTTTGTTCGAGCCATTGAGTCGTTTGAGGTGCCCGCATTGCTGGGCCTGCCGGCTGGCATCCAAGTGTTCACGTCTGCTATTTACCGGGCCATTCACGAATACCCAAGTCAAATCGGGTTGGCCGCCTCGTATTCGGTGATTTTGTTGTTATTGACGTCTGGAGGCATTTACGTACAGTCCAGAATTTCGGCCTCTGCCAGCAAGTATGCGACCGTGACAGGTAAGGGGTTTCGCCCGCGCGTCATTGATTTGGGTAAATGGCGCTACCTCACCACAGGCATATTTTTACTGTACTTTCTTTTGATTGTTGCGCTGCCATTTTTCATTTTGTTGTGGTCCTCATTCCAAAAGTTTTATGCCCCCCCATCCTGGGAGGCACTGCAGCGCGTAACCTTAGACGGCTACCGCTACATCCTGAGTTCTGAGGGTGTGAGAGCGGCTGTTGTGAACAGTTTGTGGCTGTCCACGCTGTGTGCCACCTTGGTCATGTTGATGGCCTCGGTGGTGAGTTGGATGGTGGTTAAAACCAAGATTCCTGGTCGCTGGTTGTTGGACAACATGGTGTCACTGCCCATGGTGTTTCCTGGCTTGGTGCTCGGTGTATCGATCATGATTTTTTACCTGACGTTTGATATCGGTATCTACGGCACGATTTGGATCATTTTGTTGGCTTATGTCACACGGTTTCTGCCCTACGGCATGCGCTATGTCACGACATCGATGATCCAGATGCACAAGGACTTGGAAGAATCTGCATACATGAGTGGCGGCAGTTGGTTCACGGTTTTCCGGCGAATCGTGCTGCCCTTGCTGAAGCCTGGCATGATTGCGGGTTGGATTTACGTGTTGATTGTTTCCATTCGGGAGTTGTCCACCTCCATTTTGCTGTACAGCCCAGGTAACGAAGTGATCTCTATTCAGATATGGGAGCTTTGGGAGAACGGGCAGTATGTGGAGTTGTCTGCGCTCAGTGTCTTGTTCATACTTTTGTTGCTAGCTTTGGTGGGGGTTGCCCAGGTCGTTGGCAAGCGGTTTGGTGTTCAAGAGTCATGATTTGGTAATGAAATTTGACAAGGAATCAACGTGCTTACTGTAAGTGGTCTTTATACAAATTACATCGGTGACAAGGGTACGCTGGTAAAAGCTGCCCAAGATGTGTCCTTCGAAATTCCAGAAGGCAAGCTGTTCACCCTGTTAGGTCCTAGTGGCTGCGGTAAAACGACAACCTTGCGTTCCATCGCTGGGTTGGAACGGCCCTCCGCTGGCACCATTCAGGTCAATGGGCGCGACGTGTACAACGCCGTCAGTGGGGTGTTTGTGCCGCCCAACAGCCGCGGCTTTGGCATGGTCTTTCAGTCCTATGCCATTTGGCCCCACATGACGGTTTATCAAAACGCCAGTTTTCCCCTGGAGGTCGGCAACAAAAAATTGTCTAGCCAAGAAATTCGCAATCGGGTGATGGGTGTGTTGGAGTCAGTGGAACTTGATGCCTACCATGACCGCTTCGCTACCAAGCTTTCAGGCGGCCAGCAGCAGCGACTCGCATTGGCGCGTGCCTTGATCATGGAGCCCCAGTTGCTGTTGCTCGACGAGCCACTGTCAAACCTGGACTCCAAGCTGCGCGAAAAAATGCGCTTTGAATTGAAAAAAATCCAACGCGAATTAGGTATCACCACGGTCTATGTGACGCACGATCAGTCAGAAGCACTGGCCCTGTCTCACGAAATTGCTGTGATGCGCAATGGCCGCATCATGCAGCGCGGTACACCGCGTGAAATATATGAAAAGCCGAACAGCGAGTTCGTGGCTGATTTCATCGGCACGATTAATTTCATCCAAGGTTCGGTCAGGGGCATCGACAAAGACAAGGAACTGCTGGTTATTGAGTCAGAAATGGGCCCGATACATGCGCCCCTGACCAGTGAGTTCTCTGTGGGTGACCAGGTTCAAGTGTGTGTGCGTCCAGAAGATGTTTTTCTCAGCGATGCGACGCCACCAGACAGCCACTCCAACCATTATTTGGGTGCGGTCCATGCCAAGATCTTCTTAGGCGATGTGCTGGACTTTCAGGTGCAGGTCAATAACAAGGTTGTATTAGCCCGTGTACACCCCAGCCAGAAGACGCCAGTGGGCGCCCCGATTCATATCGTGTTGGATCCCAAAGACTGTGTAGTGCTGAGAGCCGAAAACACACATTGAACTGATGATTTTTAAAAGGTGAATCCATGAGTAGCGAAAAAGACAATCCGGGTACAAGTGAATTTGTATCCAATGAGTCGCATTACCACAGCAAAAAAGACCGCACTTTCGTGCGCGCCATTGCTGGCCCCTACAACCTCAATGATGAACTCACGAGGCTGCGCGCCATGCCACGTGTGCGCAAGGGCACAGACATTAAATTCAATGATGGCCCTCAGGCCTTCAGTCGACATTACGTGGAGCCCAAAGACGGCATCACGCAGACCTTTCACATGCACCTTGAAGAATATGGGCCTGGTGGCAGGTCGCAAAAGCACGGTCACGTCAATGAGGCGGCGTTTTACATTTTGGATGGTACGGGCTATGAGATCCATGACGGTATACGCTATGACTGGAAGGCGGGTGACATTGCTGTGGTGCATAACAACTGCGTGCACCAGCACTTCAACGCAGACAACGCCCGACCAGCCCGTGCGCTGGTGATCAAGACCAAGCCTATGTATATGTTCATGAACATGCTGTTCCAACACCAGGTTGAGCCACGACCCAGTGAGCCTGCTCCGGGCGGTGAGGGCTTTAAAGCACGCAATGATGAAAATGATTTCAACCACCCTGAAGGAGGTTACTAACATGGCATGGGATGAATCAAAAGCCTGGAACCAAGGCAATCAACAAGGCAAATACTACCAAGGCTTGCTCGACGATGCAGAGCAAATGCCAGCACGTAATGCCAAACGGAATAAAGTCGTTCGCCCCGAGAACATGCCTTGGGAGATGGCACGCCAGGGCCTGTTAAAGCACCTGCTCAATGAGTCGATGAATACCCGTATGGAAACCGTTGATGCGTACATGCAGATCATTCCTGCAGGTAGCAAGTCCGGCAAACATCGCCACTTGGCTGAGGAATGCCTCTACGTTTTGGAAGGCCGTGGTTACGACCTTCATCAAGATTGTGATGTTGAAATAACAGATACCTACCACTGGAAGCCACAGGCAGAGATCAAACGTTACGACTGGGAAGCGGGTGATGTGATCTACATTCCACCAAACACCATTCACCAGCATTTCAATGCAGACCCAGAGCGCCCGGTTCGTTTGATTTCCTCTATCAACCGTATTTTTAAATATTGCGGTTTGAACGACATGGAACAACTGGAAAATGCGCCGGAGTTCGACCCAGCGGTGGTGTTGAATGAAGACGTTATCCGTACTTACCTGCGTCAGTGCGGATAAGTCAACACACTGAGAAATAAAAGATGGCAAAAGACGCGCTTGTTGCGGAAGATTTAGCTTCCAAGTTTGCGACAGAAAAAGAAACGCCTTACACGCGCTGGGTTAAGGCAGAGGGGCTCGATATCATTGGCGCCCATTACGTGCGTAACCTCAATACGGTGGATTTGAAGCCTTGGGCGCGCAGAGGTGGCAAAGGCGTCTTCATCAACCATGAAGCCTCACGCACTTCCAACGACTGCTATGTGGTGGAAATTGCACCCGGCAAGCAGTTGGAGCCGCAGCGCCAATTGTTTGAAGAAATGATTTACGTGTTGTCTGGGCGCGGGTCCACCACAGTTTGGAATGATCAGGGGCATCGCATCACTTTTGAATGGCAGGCCGGTGCCTTGTTTGCCATTCCATTGAACTGCTCGCACCAGCACTTCAATGGGTCGGGTAAAGATGCGGCGCGCTTTGTCGCTGTGACCAACGGACCTCCGGTGATCAATCTGTATGAAGACTTGGATTTTGTGTTCCATACGAAGCACGATTTTGCCAACCGTTTCAATGGTGAGCCAGAGTACTTCAGTGGCAAGGGAGAGCAAAAAGGTTTGTTGCTGGAAACGAATTTCGTGGCCGATGCCATCAACCTGCCCTTGATCAGCGCCAAGGAGCGAGGTGCCGGCGGCGGGCACATCCGTTTCAACATGGCACGCGGCTCCATGAACAGCCACATCTCGCAGTTTCCAATCGGCACCTACAAAAAAGCACACTGTCATGGCCCCGGAGCGCATGTCATCATTTTGAGCGGAGAGGGTTATAGCCTGATGTGGCCAGAGGGAGAGGAGCCCCGTCAATACGACTGGGAGGTGGGCTCCATGATTGTTCCGCCCAATATGTGGTTCCACCAGCACTTCAATACGGGCAAAACACCAGCGCGCTACCTGGCGTTCAAACATGAAGTGGTCTCTGTGCGCAATGCGCAGGGGGTGCCTAAGGCTTGGATCAGTCGACGTATCGGTGGCGACCAGATTGATTACGCGGACGAGTCGCTTGCGGTGCGTGAGCGCTTTTCGCAGGCGCTGCGCCACCACAGCATGGAGCCTCGCATGGCGGAAGCCTATGAGGCTGAAGTCAGCAGTTTGCCACCCAAAACTTAAAGGGAAAAATCATGAGCAACGATACATTCACACGACGCGACATTTTGCAGGCAGGTGCTGGTATGGTTGGCGCCTCATTGCTGGGAAGTGTCAATGCCCAAGCGCCATCAGCGGAGCTGGCCAAGTTGCAAGGCCCCGAGCGTCTGAGTCGCCTCGTAGAGGGCGCAAAAAAAGAGGGCATCCTTAGCGTTTACACATCGATGCCGGTTGATGACATGGCGGCTTTGACGACGGCGTTTGAAGCCAAATATGGCATCAAGGCCAAAGTGTGGCGCAGTGGCTCTGAAAAAATCCTTCAAAGAGGTGTTTTGGAATTCAAGGCCAAGCGTTTTGAAGTCGACGTGTTTGAAACCAATGGCCCAGAAATGGAGGCTTTGGCGCGCGAAAAGATACTTTTGGAGTGCAATTCACCGGCCTTGTCTGAGTTGATCCCGCAGGCCGTTCCAGCGCACCGCATGTGGATTGCCACCCGTTTGAACATTTTCACGTGCAGCTACAACACCAACCTGGTGAGCAAAGCCGATTTACCCAAAACCTACCAAGACTTGCTCGATCCGAAATGGTTGGGCAAATTGGCCGTTGAGGCCGATGACAGTGATTGGTTAGCGGAGACCGTGATGCAAATGGGTGAGCAAAAAGGCCTAACCTTGTTCAAAGAGATTGCCCGTAAGAACCAGGTCAGCGTTCGCAAAGGCCACACCTTGCTGTCCAAAATGGTCGCCTCGGGTGAAGTGCCCTTGGCCCTGACAACCTACAACTACATCACCGAGAAGATGAAGCAAAAAGGCGCTCCAGTCGATTGGTTTGCGCTGGAGCCCACGGTAGCACGTCCAAATGCTGTTGGTGTGGCCCGCAGTGCGCCACACCCCCATGCGGCTATCTTGTTCCAAGACTTTGAACTGACCGAAGGGCAAAAAATCTTGGGTAAGCGCAACTTCATTCCGACCAGTAAAAAGGTGTCATCGCCTTTGAATCAAATGCCGCTGATCTTCGCCAATCCTACGACCACGCTCGATGACGGGCATAAGTGGACCAAGATTTACGACGAAGTTTTCAGCCGGAAAGCCTAAATCTTAAGAGGGAGTTGGTCATGCACATCCAATCGATAGCCCGTCGGGCGCTTACCTATGTGTTGCCGCTGCTTGCCTCGGCAGCCATGGCGCAGGCAGACAATGCTTTGCTGCTGGCATCAGGCCCTGAGCGGGCATCGCAACTGGTGGCTGCCGCTAAAGCAGAAGGCGCTGTCACCCTCTACACATCGATAGCAGGCAGAGATCTGAAGCCTTTGCTCAAGCCATTCGAAGAGAAATATGGCATCAAGGTGACCGTGTGGCGTGCCAGCGGTGACAGCGTGATGAACCGTGTGATCAACGAGTCAAAAGCCAGTCGGGCGGGTGCTGACATCGTCCATGCGGGTGTCGTTGAGCTCGAGGTTCTCAGGCGTGAGAAG
>CAWUSQ010000039.1:0-11356 GCA_963925275.1 uncultured Rhodoferax sp. | reverse complement strand
AAGAGTCTCGAACTCTCGACCTCAACCTTGGCAAGGTTGCGCTCTACCAACTGAGCTATTCCCGCGTTTCAAGAGCCGAAATTATAGAGGATAAATCCTACTTCGTCTCGGATTTAAATGGATTGGTTCAATGTTTGATGGATCCCGTATGCACGGCCTTTGCAGCCTCTGGTTTGGCAGCAGGCGCCACAGCAGTGTCTTCCTCGGGTAAGGGCGTGGGCGCACGTTCCAGCGCAATTTCCAAAACCTTGTCAATCCATCGCACCGGCACAATTTCAAGGCCATTCTTCACATTCTCAGGAATATCTTGAAGGTCTTTTGCGTTGTCCTCTGGAATGAGCACGGTTTTGATGTCACCACGCAAAGCGGCCAGCAGTTTTTCTTTTAGGCCGCCAATGGCTGTCACTTCACCACGCAGAGTGATTTCACCCGTCATGGCGACATCACATCGAACCGGAATGCCGGTCATGGCCGAGACAAAAGCGGTGGTCATGGCCGCGCCCGCGCTGGGACCATCCTTGGGTGTGGCGCCGTCGGGCACGTGTATATGGATGTCGCGCTTCTCAAAAAACTCATCTTTAATGCCCAGCCGCTGTGCCCGGCTTCGCACAACCGTACGGGCCGCCTCCACAGATTCTTTCATCACGTCGCCGAGCGAGCCCGTACGGGTGATGGCGCCTTTACCCGGCACCATAGCAGCCTCAATGGTCAGCAAGTCACCGCCGACTTCGGTCCAAGCCAGCCCCACAACCTGACCGACCTGATTTTTCTTCTCGGCACGACCAAAATCAAACTTGCGAACACCGAGAAAATCATTCAGGTTGGCGCTGTTGATTGTCACCTTGGGCTGCATTTGCTTGAGCAGCAAGCCCTTGACTACCTTGCGGCAGATTTTGGAGATGTCGCGCTCAAGTGAGCGCACACCCGCTTCCCGCGTGTAGTAGCGCACAATGTCCCGAACAGCTTCCTCGGTGACCTCAATTTCGGTGTCTTTGACGCCGTTGTTCGTCATTTGTTTGGGCAACAGGTATTTGAGGGCGATATTGATTTTTTCGTCCTCGGTGTAGCCCGCCAGTCGAATCACCTCCATGCGGTCAAGCAGTGCAGGCGGGATATTCATGGAGTTCGAAGTCGCCACAAACATCACGTCACTGAGGTCAAAGTCGACTTCCACATAGTGGTCGCCAAATTTGTGATTTTGCTCGGGATCCAGCACCTCTAGCAGTGCACTGGATGGGTCCCCCCGAAAGTCGGTACCTAACTTGTCTATTTCATCGAGCAAGAACAAGGGGTTGCGGGTGCCGATCTTTGAGAGACTTTGCAGCACTTTGCCCGGCATCGCGCCAATATAGGTGCGCCGGTGTCCACGAATTTCCGCTTCGTCGCGCATGCCGCCCAGGGCCATGCGCACATACTTACGACCAGTGGCTTTGGCGATCGACTGACCCAGTGAAGTCTTTCCCACACCAGGGGGGCCTACCAAACACAAAATTGGTGCCTTAACTTTGTCGACGCGTTGCTGTACCGCCAAATACTCAACAATACGGTCTTTGACCTTTTCCAAGCCGTAATGGTCTTCGTTGAGAACCGTTTCGGCATTGGCTAAGTTGTGCTTGACTTTCGTCTTGGATGCCCAAGGCAGACCGGTCAACACGTCAATGTAGCTGCGCACCACGGTGGCTTCCGCTGACATGGGCGACATCAGCTTGAGTTTTTTGAGCTCAGCTTCGGCTTTTTTCAGCGCCTCTTTGGGCATCTTGGCTGATTTGATTTTTTTCTCTATCTCTTCAATGTCCGCGCCTTCTTCACCTTCACCCAATTCTTTTTGAATGGCTTTGACCTGCTCGTTGAGGTAGAAGTCGCGCTGGTTTTTTTCCATTTGCCGTTTGACCCGGCCACGAATCTTTTTGTCGACGTTCAGGACGTCCACTTCGCGGTCAAGTTGCTCAAACAGATTTTGCAAGCGCTCTTTGACATTTGCCTGGTCAAGCACCGACTGCTTGTTCTCCAGCTTCAAGGGCAGATGGGCCGCAATGGTGTCGGTCAAACGTCCGGGGTGGTCAATGCTGCTGATGGAGGTGAGGATCTCAGGCGGGATTTTTTTGTTCAGTTTGACGTATTGATCAAACTGCTGCATCACGGCGCGGCGCAGGGCTTCTATTTCACTGGACTCAACACGCTCGGTATCTTGCGGCTCAGCGCTTTCCGCGATGGGGGTCAGGGTCGCCACGAAATGGCTTTCCCCGTCTGTGACAGCATCCACACGCGCGCGCTGCAAGCCTTCAACCAAAACTTTTACCGTGCCGTCAGGCAGTTTGAGCATTTGCAAAATAGTCGAAAGGCAGCCTACATCAAACATGTCGCCCACCGAGGGTTCATCTTTGGCTGCAGCCTTTTGGGCCACCAACATGATGCGCCTGTCCTGCGCCATGGCGGCTTCCAGTGCTTTGATGCTTTTGGGCCGACCGACGAAGAGCGGAATCACCATGTGGGGGAACACCACCACATCACGCAAAGGCAGTAGTGGTAAATCCAAAGGGGTGGCGGGTAAGGGTGTGTGGCCTGACATGAAAATCCTTGTTTAGTACGGGCGCGTAGGCTTAAGCCTTCTTCGCCACCTCTTTGTAGACCATCAGTGGCGGCTTGTTTTCGGCGATCGTGGCTTCTTCAACCACGACCTTGGCAACATTGACGGCATTTGGTAGATCAAACATGGTGTCGATCAACGCTAATTCAAGTATGGATCGCAATCCGCGTGCCCCGGTTTTGCGCGCCAGCGCTTTTTTGGCAATGGCTTTGAGTGCGCCTGGGCGCAATTCGAGCTCGACATCTTCCATGGCGAACAATTTGCTGTATTGTTTGACCAGCGCATTCTTGGGCTCGGTCAGAATCTGTACCAGTGTGTCCTCAGCCAGCTCGCCCAGGGTAGCAACCACGGGCATGCGGCCAACCAATTCGGGAATCAAGCCAAACTTGATCAGGTCTTCAGGCTCGACTTCTTTAAATGCATCTGTCAGGGTACGGTTTTGTTTGCTCTTGACCGTTGCACCAAAGCCCATGCCCGAAGACTCGGTGCGGTTTTCAATGACTTTTTCAAGGCCGGCAAACGCACCCCCGCAAATGAACAAAATGTTGGTGGTGTCAACCTGCACAAAGTCTTGATTAGGATGCTTGCGTCCACCCTGTGGTGGCACACTGGCCATGGTGCCTTCTATCAATTTGAGCAGCGCTTGTTGCACGCCTTCACCCGATACATCGCGGGTGATCGATGGGTTATCTGACTTGCGTGAAATTTTGTCGATCTCGTCGATGTAGACAATGCCCCGCTGGGCCCGCTGCACGTCGTAGCTGCAGCTTTGCAGCAGCTTGAGTACGATGTTCTCGACGTCTTCGCCGACGTAGCCCGCCTCTGTGAGCGTGGTCGCATCTGCCATCACAAAGGGCACATCGAGCATGCGGGCCAGGGTTTGGGCCAATAAGGTTTTGCCCGAACCGGTGGGGCCGATGAGCAAGATGTTGCTCTTGGTCAGTTCAACCTCGTCTTTGCCCGCACTTTCTTGATAACGTAAACGCTTGTAGTGGTTGTAGACCGCCACCGCCAATATGCGCTTGGCCACTTCTTGGCCAATCACATAATTATCCAAATTGGTCTTGATTTCCGACGGTGTGGGCAGGGCGTCGCTGGGCGTGGTCTCTGTGGTTGGGGGCAACTCATCACGGATGATTTCGTTGCACAAATCAATGCATTCGTCACATACAAACACGGAAGGGCCCGCGATCAGCTTTTTGACCTCGGTCTGGCTCTTGCCGCAAAACGAGCAATACAGTGTTTTTTCGCCAGAACTGCCTTTTTTCTCTGCCATGTGATTTAGACCCGTTTGGTGATGACCTGGTCGACCAAGCCGTATTCTTTGCTTTCCTCGGCCGACATATAGTAGTCGCGCTCAGTGTCGCGGGCAATGCGCTCGAGCGTCTGGCCGGTGCGCTCTGCCAAAATTTTATTGAGTTGTTCGCGGGTTTTTAAGATTTCACGCGCTTGAATTTCAATTTCGGTGGCTTGACCTTGGCTGCCACCCGAGGGCTGGTGAATCATGATTTTGGAGTTTGGCAGCGAAAACCGCTTACCTTTGGCGCCTGCAGCCAGTAAAAAAGCGCCCATGCTGGCCGCCATGCCAATGCACAACGTGGAGACTTCAGGCTTGATAAAATTCATGGTGTCAAAAATAGCCATGCCCGCGCTCACCGAGCCGCCGGGAGAGTTGATGTAAAACGAAATGTCCTTGTCAGGATTTTCGCTCTCCAAAAACAGCAGTTGTGCCACTACCAAATTGGCCACTTGGTCATTGACAGGCCCGACCAAAAAAATTACGCGCTCTTTGAGCAGGCGCGAGTAAATGTCGTAGGAGCGCTCGCCGCGGCCAGACTGTTCGATCACCATGGGCACCATGCCCAAGCCCTGCGTTTCCATTGCACCCATAGGAAGATTCATTTTGACTCCAAAAACTAGCCACTACTGTAGCGAAAAAACATACCCTGAATACAAATGGGGCTTGTTCGCCGAACTGCAAGTCCGGCGCAAGCCCCATGTGAATGCCGTTCAAGACGGCCGCGCGATCAATTTTGTGCCATCAACTCGTCAAACGAGATGGTTTTGTCAAGCACTTTGGATTGGGACAGCACAAACTCGGTCACGTTGTTTTCCAACACGATCGCCTCGACCTCTGCCAGACGATTTTGATCGCTGAAGTACCAGCGTGAGACTTCTGCTGGCTTTTCGTAGCTGGCAGCCAATTCCTCCACATGGGCTTTGATTTGCTCCATGGTGGCTTGCAGATTGTTAGCCTTCACGAGTTCGGCCACAACCAGACCCAAGCGCACGCGTCGCTCGGCCTGCGGACGAAACACGTCCTCAGGGATTTCGACCTTGTCAGCATCCTTGATGCCGCGCTGCTTCAGGTCAGACCGTGCGCCTTGGAGCAAACGGGCGACCTCAGACTGGATGCTGGCATTGGGCAAGTCCAGTTCGGCTTTGGCCACCAAGGCGTCCATTACAGCGGTCTTGTTGCGGGCCAGCAGACGGGCTTTCACTTCACGCTGTAAGTTTTTGCGGATGTCTTCGTGCAGACCTTCCACCGTGGCCTCGGTAATGCCCAGTGACTTGGCCAATGCGCCATCGACCTCAGGCAAGTGTGCGGCTTCAATTTTCTTAACGGTCACCATGAAATCGGCCGTCTTTCCAGCCACGTCCTTGCCGTGGTAGTCCTCGGGAAAAGCGAGCTCAAAGGTTTTGCTCTCGCCGGACTTCATGCCGCGGGCCGCTTCCTCAAATTCCTTGAGCATCTGACCATCACCCAAGATGAACTGGTAGTCATCGGCTTTACCGCCCGCAAAGGTTTCGCCATCAATCTTGCCTTCAAAGTCAACCGTCAGGCGGTCACCGTCGTTCGCAGCGGCATCTTGAGCGCGCTGGGAAAAAGTGCGGCGCTGCTTGCGCAAAATATCCACTGTTTTTTGGATGGCTTCGTCGGTTACTTCGGCGTTGAGTTTTTCAATCTCAGCGCTGGCCAGGTCACCGATTTTGACTTCTGGGAACACCTCGAAGACGGCTTCAAACGTCAACTCGCCTTCGGGTGCGCCTTCTTTTTCGTTGATTTTGGGCTGACCTGCAACGCGCAGTTGGGCTTCATTGGCGGCTTGGAAAAACGCTTCACCCACTTTGTCGTTCATCACCTCATACTGCACCGAGTAGCCATAGCGCTGCGCCACGACTGACATGGGTACCTTGCCCGGTCGAAAGCCGTCCATCTTCACTGTGCGTGCCAACTTTTTCAAGCGTGTGGACACCTCGGTCTGGATGGTGGTGACAGGCAAGCTGAGGGTCATTTTGCGTTCCAGCTTGTCCAAGGTTTCAACAGCGATAGCCATGTAGTTACTCCAAAATAATGTGGGTGCGCGCGGGGTCTCGGCAAGAAGCCATTGGGTCGCGCAGTTATCAATCTTTTCAAGCAAACATCCACCGAGCCGCAGCGCAGCGAGCTGTTTCCGAGCTATTTTTAGCAAACAGGTTCACCGTCGCAGCACGAAAACCTGGGCTTGAGTAGCCCGATATTCTAGCCGAGGGCTGATCGCTTAGGCTTTGGGTCTGGTTTGCACAAGCTCGCCACCTGCCCGCCGGGCTTTGGTGTGGCCTCAGATGCAGCGCTGCACTATGATGCAGCGCACATAGGGTTGTAAATAAATAGAAAAATTCAAGAGGTTCCTACCATGCATTGGTTTGTCGTGCACACCAAGCCGCGCCAAGAGTTGCGGGCTTTGCAGAATCTGCAAAATCAGGGATATGGTTGTTTTTTACCACTCATTCGACTTGAAAAAATCAAAAACCACCGATTAAGCGTCATTGATGAGCCCTTGTTTCCTCGGTATTTGTTTGTTCGGTTCGATGCGGGTGCCGGCGCTCTAAGTTGGGGTCCCATCCGGTCAACGCTTGGTGTGTCCAGTTTGGTGCGGTTTGGGCTTGAGCCCGCACGGGTTGATGACGCGTTGCTTGCGCTGTTACGGCAAAAAAATGCAGTCGATGCCAAGCCGAAGCCTTTGTTTACCCCTGGCGAGCAGCTGGCGATTCATGATGGGCCATTTGCCGGTTTACACGCCGTGTACCAGATGGCCGACGGTGAGCAGCGTGCCATGGTGCTCATCGAGTTGCTGAGCAAGCCGGTGCGTCTGCGCATCGCGCCTGCAAGTTTGCGTCGAGTTCAATCAGTTGGCGTTGGGACACAAAGTGGTGGGCGCGCCCGGTCACTGGGTCGGTGAAAGCCAATTCTTTGGCCAAGAGTTGCAAGGGCCGCGCATGGTCGCTGTGGCCTTCGGGTGTTAGCACCGGGTACAAACCGTCGTTCAATATTGGCAAGCCTAAAGCCATCATGTGCACCCGAAGCTGGTGTCGGCGACCCGATACCGGTTGTAAGCGGTACCGTGCCAATGCGCCCCTCACTTCCAGAACATCGATGTCGGTGATCGCGTTGGCTGCTCCAGTCACTTCGTGCTGCAACATGAAATGCCCAGCTTCTTCAATGCGGGTCTCGCGACGCATTGGAAAGCACAAATCGGCTCGCCAGGGCGCGACGGCTTCGTAGGTTTTGCGTACATGGTGTTGGCTAAATAGCGCACTGTACGCAGCCCGCGAACCCGGTTGCAATGACAGCATCACCAGGCCGGCGGTGTCACGGTCGATGCGGTGAATGGGCACCAAAGTGTCAAGGCCCAAGCGCTTCTTTTGGCGAACCAGCACTGTTTCAGTCAAGTAGGGCCCTGACGGCACCACTGGCAAAAAGTGGGGTTTGTCAATGACCAGCAGGTGAGCATCTTGGTAAAGCACCACTTCCTGAAATGGGATGGCTTGTTCTTGCGGCACTTCACGGTAGTAATAGAGCCGGCCTTGGCCCGTGTAAGGCCCGTTACGAGCTTGGTCCAGGCTCACCACGTCGCCAAAGGCATCAAAAACATCTCCGTTATGAAGTCGTTTCAGCCAAGTCTGCTGCGATACATTGGCAAAGCGTGCCTGCAAAAAATCCAGCAAGTTGGTGTACGGTCCGGGCTGCAAGGCCACATAACTCGGTCCCACGCCATGGCGCGAGGGCGGTTTAAAGACGCTAGATGCGCTCAAACAGCAAGTCCCAGACACCGTGACCCAGGCGCAGGCCGCGGTTTTCAAACTTGGTCAGTGGCCGATAGCTGGGCTTGGGTGCATAGCCCCCAAGCTGCGGGTGCGCATGGGCCGCGGTATTTTTCAGCAAGGGCTCGGCGCTCAGAACAGACAGCATTTGCTCGGCGTAAGGTTGCCAATCCGTGGCGCAATGGACATAGCCGCCAACCTTGAGGCGCGTCACTAATTTGGCCACCAATGGCGCTTGGATCAGGCGGCGCTTGTTGTGCCGAGCTTTGTGCCAGGGGTCGGGGAAAAAGATGTGAACGCCGGCAAGACTGTGTTCTGGGAGCATGTGCTCAAGCACCTGCACCGCGTCGTGCGGGCAAATCCGAATGTTTTGTAAGGCTTGCTCATCAATGCGTTTGAGCAAGGCCCCAATGCCGGGCTCATGTACCTCACAACATATAAACCGTGTGTCGCTGAGCACGCCGGCAATGTGGGCGGTGGCCTCACCCATGCCAAACCCAATTTCCAGCACCACTGGACTATCCGTGGCGGCTGCGTGCGCATCAGGTCCAGAGAAGGCCTTCGCATAGTCCAAAAGACTGTCTTGATAAGGTAGTAAAAAACGCGGTCCAAGTTGTTCAAACGCTTTGGATTGGCCGGCCGTGATGCGACCTGCGCGTTTGACAAAACTGCGGATGGCTTTGGGGTGCGCCACGCCTTCAGGCAGGCGGTGCCCTTGCGTGTCGGCTGGCGTGGCTTGGGATGCGGGTTTGGTGTGGTTCACGGGGCTGCATTGTAGGCAGGCAGCTCGCGGGTGAGGGTGCCCAGGTGTTTTGATGCAGTCTTTTTAAGACCAGTGGTGGTTTAATCAGGTGCCCCAACGCGCTCGCCAAGCGGCCACCCATTGTTCACTTGGTCGCGGTCCATCCAGGTGCTCGGGCGGCCCGGGTAAGTCCAAGGCCTTGGCTGCCGCTGACAAGCTGTGGGTCGCCGCCTGGGGGCTACTGGTATCGACCGCCAGCGCTGCGTTTTGTTTGGACAGCTTGTGACCGTCTGCTGCAAGCACCAAGGGTGTGTGCAGGTAGCGGGGGGGTTCCAGGCCCAAGCGTTGTTGCAGCTGAATTTGCCGCGCGGTGTTGTCGCACAAGTCTTCACCGCGCACCACATCGGTGATGCCCTGGTCGGCGTCGTCAACAACCACAGCGAGTTGGTAGGCAAAACAGCCATCGGAGCGTTTGAGCACAAAGTCACCTACCGCTTGCTCTACATCTTGATGTTGTGCGCCCAGGCGGCGGTCCTGCCACGTCAGTGAGCCGGGTTGGCTGCGCAGGCGCCAGGCTCTTGGCGCGCGCCCATGCAAACCTTGGCGACAGGTACCCGGGTAGACCAGCTCGCTGTGGCGAGCCTTGCTGTGCCCGCTTTGCTCAAAAGCCAGTTCAATATCTTTGCGGGTGCAGGCGCAGGGGTAGGCTGCTATTTGGTCAATCAACTGATCCAACGCCCGTTGGTAGTGCCTTGCCCGATTTGATTGGTACAACACGGGCGCGTCGCTGCGCAGACCGCAAGCTGCCAACTGCTGCAAGATGAGCTGATCCATGCCCGCTACACAGCGGGTGGTGTCCACGTCTTCCATGCGCACCAACCACTGGCCGGCATGCGCGCGTGCATCGAGCCAACTGGCCAATGCCGCGAGCATCGAGCCCGCATGCAACGGACCGGTCGGCGAGGGTGCAAAGCGCCCACGGTAAGCGCTGACAGGCGACTCAGCCACGCGCAGCGCTCGGAAGATCAAATGGCGCTGAGTGCCAGCTCCAAGCCTGACACAAAAGCGTTTTCAACACGGTGTCCCAAGCACCAGTCACCACCGGCGCCCAAGCCGGTTTTGGGGTTCCATAAATGGCTCTTGCCCAGAGGCTGCAGGGTTTGCGCGTACAGCCAGCGCTGGCTGTCCACATGGGTTGGCTCGGCGCGAATACCCGTCACCTCGGAAAAAGCTTTCAACAGCTTGGCCTCTACGCGGGCCTTGTCATCTTGCAGGTGTTCTTGTGACCATGCCGCACTGGCTTGAACCGTCCATCGTTCTACCGAACCGCGGGCCGGTTTGCTGGACTCACGTGCCAGCCAAGCGATGCGGTGGTGGGTGCTGCGCGCTGCATTCCAATGCGGGCCTAAAGTGGACAAGCCGGGTTGCACGGCTTGTGGGAAAGCCAACATCAGAGTCCAGCAGGGTGCGACTTGCACCTTGTCAAGTTGTTTGACCCAAGCGGCTTCCAGGTGAGAGGCTTGTAGCAGGTGCTGGGTTTGCGCGGCCGGGATAGCCATCAAGACACGGTCAAAGCCAGAAAAAACATGCACGGCGCCACCCTCACCCTCGGTGCGCAATTGCCATTGCTTAGGGTGAAGGGCGTCGCGTTGAATCTGCGTCACCCGGGTTTGCAGCTGCACGCTGTTCGGTGGTAAATGATCTGACCAGCCCGCAACCAATGACTTCATGCCGGGTGTCGCTACCCAGTGCGCTTCGCGCTTTGGCAGACCAGCGGCAGCCACGCGTCCCAAGGCATCGAGCACCTGGACTGAGTTGGCGCTCCAGCGCTTGATCAGCTCAGGCCTGGTGGCCAGTGCCGCTTCAAAGCGCGCATCACGCACCGTGAAATACTGCGCACCATGGTCAAAAGAACCAAAACTGCTGCTGCGAGTCGACATGCGACCACCTGCCCCACGGCTTTTTTCGAACACGGTGACGCGGTGTCCGGCCTGAAGCAGTGTGCGTGCGCAGGCGATGCCTGCCATGCCCGCGCCGATGACGGCAAAGTGGTGTTCGGTGCGCTGGGGTGCTGGCATGATGACTCCGTTTGATGCGTTGCTTGAGGCGTCAACTGTACACGCCTGCAGGCGCCATGTTTGTACGCTTGAAACCCCGCCAGCCACCACGCCTGGCACGTGTGCAGGTACTTGCTTGGAAAGCGCAGGGGTTACAGTGAGGTGTTATTCATAGCACGCACCAGGAGAAGACCCATGCTCATCGTCAGACCATCGAATGAACGCGGCTACGCCGACCACGGCTGGTTGAAGTCGTTTCATAGCTTCTCATTTGCCGGTTACCACGATCCAGCTCACATGGGTTTTGGCAATTTGCGGGTCATCAATGAAGACCGCATTGAACCGGGTACGGGCTTTGGTACCCATGGCCACAAAGACATGGAGATCATCAGCTACGTGTTGTCGGGCGAGTTGGCGCACCAAGACAGCATGGGCAATGTCAAAGGCATACCCCCGGGCGATGTGCAGCGCATGAGTGCCGGCAGCGGTGTGCGCCACAGTGAGTTCAATCATGCGCCCGATGCGGTGACGCATTTTTTGCAAATATGGATTGAGCCCAATGTGCTCGACATTAGTCCGAGCTATGCACAAAAAACATTTTCGGCAGCGGACAAGACAGGTCGCCTGTGCCTGGTGGCATCGGACACCGGTGCGCAAAACTCGGTCTTGATTCATGCCGATGCCCGCATGTATTCGGGTCTGCTTTCGGGCACGCATGCGGTGTCGATGCCCTTGGATTTGACGCGCAAAACCTATGTGCATCTGGTGCGTGGTGCGCTGAGCGTGAACGGTATTGCACTGCAAGCCGGCGACGCGGCCCTGCTGAGTGTCGAGTCACAGCTGGCGCTCACACATGCCGACAACGCAGAGGTTTTGGTGTTTGAT
>CAWUSQ010000038.1:0-78011 GCA_963925275.1 uncultured Rhodoferax sp. | reverse complement strand
GGTGGTACCAAGACAGGTTTGTGCCCCGATGCATCGACCATCAATTGCTGGCGGCAGCAGCGCTCAAGGGCGATGAACCAAAACGCAGCAGCCTCAATGCTGTGGCGACTGGCCGTCAGCAAACCATGGTTTTGGTGAATGGCCGCTTTCACGCCTTTGAACCAATCGGCAACGGCCAAGCCCGCTTTTTCCTCTACCGCAACCTGGCCTGCTTCGTCTTTGATAACGATGTGGTCTTCAAAGAAAGCGGCTGCGTCCTGTGAGATCGGTTCTAAGGGTCTGCCAAGGGACGCGAAAGCCGTACCGTAGACCGTATGTGCATGGCACATGGCCAGAATATCGGGGTTGGCTTCATGCACGGCAGCGTGCAAAACAAAGCCTGCTCGGTTCACCGCGTAGTCACCTTCAACAACATGTCCTTTGTGGTCAACCAAAATCAAATTGGAAAGTTTGACCTGCGCGAAATGCACGCACATGGGGTTGGTCCAATACAGCTGCGGGTGCTCAGGGTCGCGAATTGTCAGGTGACCAGCAAAGCCGTAGTCAAAACCTTCCAAAGCAAAAGCCCTGCAGGCCGCTACCAGGCGCTGTTTCAAATACAAGCGCTCTGCGTTCAGGTCATTGAAGGTTGGGACCTCGGGAAAGATACGCCCAGCTTGTGTGGGCTGGTAAATCGAGACATTGCCTTTGTCAACATCAAAAGTTTGCACGCTGCCTGTCATGGGCTCTCCTGTTAATTACCTGGCTGAGCGTCTTGGTGAACGACGCATGACCTAGAGTTGCAGATTATCGTCAGATAGAACGTGAAACGCCATGCAGCGCTGGTGCTAAGTTGGTTCTCATCAAGGTCTTCAAATTACTACTGACGCACTGAAGGCAGCGGCAAAGCTGTTTTGTAGCGCACTTGTTTCAATGCAAAGCTGGAGCGAATTTTTTCGATCCCCGCGATGGGGGTTAATTGGTTCAATATGAAGCGCTCGAGGGCCGCGATATCCGCCACAGCGACTCGGATCAAATAATCACTGTCGCCGGTCATCAAGTAGCACTCCATGACCTCGTCGTGCTCAGCGATACGTTGCTCGAAATCGGCCAGCGCTTGCCTGGATTGCTCTTTCAAGCTGATTGAGATGAACACATTCAGTCCGAGCCCAAGCGCCTTGGGGTCTGCAAGCGCCACATAGCGCTGGATCACGCCTTGCGCCTCTAATGCTCTGACCCGGGTCAAGCAAGGGGACGGCGAAAGGTGGACGCGCCTGGCCAACTCCACATTGCTCAAAGCGCCATCGACCTGGAGTTCTTGTAATATCTTTAAATCGGTTGAATCCATGTCTTAAATTTTGTTTAATTACATAAAAACAGAATTTTATGTCGTTAATCATGACATAAATAGACAAATTAGAAACCAAGTTTTGCGCTGATATCTCTAGACTAAGTGCATGAATGACCAAAATAGTGCCCACATCGGCAACAAGCCAGCTGTCTCCACCCTGATGGATGTGGATCCACAAGAAACGCAGGAATGGCGCGATGCTTTTCATGCACTCTTGGCCTCTCAAGGGCCTGAGCGGGCCCGTTTTTTATTGGACGATTTGGCGCGCTTGGCCAGGCGTGAGCAGGTGGGTTGGACACCTGAGCTCAATACCCCTTATGTCAACACCATCAGCGTGGAGCAGCAACCGGTGTTTCCAGGTGACTTGGCGATTGAAGAACGCTTGTCCTCTTTGATGCGCTGGAACGCTTTGGCCATGGTTGTGCGCGCCAACCAGGCCTACGGGGAGTTGGGTGGACACATTGCCAGCTACGCCAGTGTGGCCGATTTGTTTGAGGTTGGCTTTAACCATTTCTTTCGCGCCAGACAAGCCTCTGACACAAGCGCAGGTAGCGAGCATTTGGGTGACTTGGTGTTTTTTCAACCGCATAGCGCCCCAGGTGTTTATGCGCGCGCCTACTTGGAGGGTCGTCTCACGGCTGAGGATTTGGCCCATTACCGACAAGAGCTGACCTCGCCGGCCGCTTTGTCCATTCCTGACCAAGCCCCCGAGACGCAGCACCAAACGGGTTTGGCACGTGGCCTGTGCAGCTACCCGCACCCTTACCTGATGCCCGATTTTTGGCAATTTCCCACAGGCTCCATGGGCATCGGGCCGATCAGCTCGATTTACCACGCCCGCTTCATGCGCTACCTGACCCACCGTCAACTCAGTAACTGCGAAGGACGCAAGGTATGGGGCGTCTTTGGCGACGGTGAAATGGACGAGCCTGAGAGCATGAGCGCCCTGACACTGGCAGCGCGCGAGAAACTGGACAACTTGGTTTGGGTGGTGAACTGCAATTTGCAGCGTTTGGATGGCCCTGTCCGAGGGAATGGGCGCATCATTGACGAGCTTGAGAAGCTGTTCGCTGGCGCCGGTTGGAACGTGATCAAGCTGGTCTGGGGTAGTGACTGGGACGGTCTGTTTGCACGTGACACAACTGGCGCCTTGGTGCGTGCGTTTGCCAACACGGTGGACGGTCAAATGCAAACCTTTGCCGCAAAGGACGGGCGCTTTAACCGCGACAATTTCTTTGGTCAAAATGAGGAACTCAAGCGCCTTGCCCAAGGTATGAGCGACGAGCAAATTGATCGGCTGAAGCGCGGCGGGCATGACCTGGTCAAGATCCACGCCGCCTACGCTGCTGCCAATGCGCACCAGGGCCAGCCCACCGTCATCTTGGCGCAAACCAAAAAAGGCTACGGATTGGGGTCAGCGGGCCAAGGCAAGATGACCACCCACAGCCACAAAAAACTCGATGAGGCCGAGCTCATCAGTTACCGTAACCGTTTCAATCTGCCTCTCACAGACGAGCAGGCCACGACACTGGCGTTTTACAAGCCTGGTGCAGACAGTCCTGAGATGCATTACCTGCAGCAAAAGCGTCAAGCGCTAGGGGGCTACTTGCCCAAGAGGTATACCGCGGCTGCGCAGGTGGCTGTGCCTGCGTTAGAGAGCTACGCCGCTTTTGCTTTGGAGGCCGATGGCAAGGAGATGAGCACCACCATGGCGATGGTGCGCATGATGGCTAACTTGTTGAAAGACCCTGCACTCGGACCACGCATCGTGCCCATTGTTGCCGATGAAGCGCGCACCTTTGGCATGGCCAACCTGTTCAAGCAGGTGGGTATTTACTCTAGCGTTGGTCAGCGCTACGCGCCAGAGGACATTGGCTCGGTGCTGTCCTACCGAGAAGCCATGGATGGCCAAATTTTGGAGGAGGGCATCTCAGAAGCCGGCGCCATGGCCAGCTGGACAGCAGCGGCAACCAGCTACAGCGTGCACGGCTTGGCCATGTTGCCGTTTTACATTTACTACTCGATGTTTGGTTTTCAGCGTGTAGGCGACCAAATTTGGGCTGCAGCCGATCAGCGCGCCCGCGGCTTTTTGCTGGGCGCCACATCAGGGCGCACGACCCTGGGTGGTGAAGGCTTGCAACACCAAGACGGCAGCAGTCACCTGATTGCGGCGACCATACCTAATTGCAAAGCTTATGACCCCGCGTTCGCGGGAGAGTTGGCTGTGATCATTGATCAAGGCATGCGTGACATGCTGGTTGAGCAGCAAGACGTTTTTTATTACGTCACGATGATGAACGAGAACTATGCACAGCCTACGCTTGCTCAAGAGAACAAAGTGGGCGTGATACGGGGCTGCTACCACTTCGGTAAATACACCCCACAAGGCAAGAAAACCAAGTCTCAAAAATCGCTCACCCTCATGGGTTCGGGTGCGATCCTCACTGAAGTCATCAAGGCTGCTGAACAGTTGGCTGCGCAGGGGTTTGGCGTTGATGTGTTCAGCGTGACCAGTTGGAGTGAGTTGGCAAGAGACGGTGCAAGCCAGCCGCTTGGACAGGCTTACCTGAGCCAACAGCTCATGGCCAGCCAAGGCCCTGTCATTGTGGCCACCGACTACGTGCGTGCTGTGCCAGAAACCGTGCGCCAGTATGTGCCGGCGGGGCGCAGCTTCACCACCTTGGGCACAGACGGCTTTGGCCGCAGTGATACGCGGGCCGCCTTGCGCGCCTTTTTCCATGTGGATGCGGCGAGCATCGTCGCCGCAGCGAAGCTGGCCAGTCCGGGTTAGGAGCGTGGGTGCCGGGCGACAAACAATGCCGGTGTATGCTTTCAGAGAAATGAATCGAATCTGGCCGTGAAATACATCCCCACCATCTTTGCCTGCATGACACTGATTGCCTGCGGAGCCGATGTCGCCACCACCGCTGCCGAAGCGGCGCTGATGAAGAAACAAGAGATTGAGCAGGGCCAAAAGACCATGGACCAGGCCAGGCAGAAGATCAATCAGTCCGTTGAGTTGATGCAGCAAAGGGTGCAAAAAACCCAGGAAGCTGCTGAAAGATAGGTAGCCTGTGGCTACAGGACGGCCAAGCACCACCGCACGGCCAACGGTACCAGTGGCATCGCCGCGGTGGTTCGCCGGACCAAGCAGCGCGCTTTCGCAGAGGCGCCAAGTCATCGATTGCTAGTTTGTAGGGGCGCTTTGATCTGCCAAAACATTGCAAAACTTTGCGCCTTCCGGTTTAATTTCTGATCGGTTAAAGTGCGCTTAAATCCATTGAACCGCGGCTGGTTACCATGGCATGGATACAGACTGTCTGCATCGGTATCGGCGACCAGCGCATAAAAAAAAGGACACAAACCCATGGCGACCCTCAATATGGAACAAGGCAAGGCCTATGTCTACAAGCTGCTGACGGCAATGAGCCAGGCTGGCGGCTCGGACCTCTTTATCGCTTGCGATTTCCCCCCCAGCATGAAATCCAATGGCCAGATGACGGCCATGTCGCAGCAAAAGCTCACGGGCGACATTACCAAGGTGCTAGCGACGTCGATCATGAACGACGTGCAGCGTGCCGAGTTTGAAAAGGAAATGGAGTGCAATTTTGCAATCAGCATTCCAGACGTTGGGCGCTTTCGTGTCAACTGCTTCGTGCAGCAAACGCATGTGGGCATGATTTGCCGCACCATCGCTGCTGAAATCCCCAACTTCGAGACACTGAATCTGCCCGAGGTGCTCAAGGAAGTCATCATGAACAAGCGGGGCTTGGTGCTGGTGGTGGGTGGTACGGGTTCTGGCAAGTCCACAACCCTTGCCGCCTTGATCGATTACCGCAACCGCACCAATCCAGGCCACATCATCACCATCGAGGATCCGGTTGAATACGTGCACGTGTCTAAAAAATCGTTGATCACGCACCGCGAGGTAGGTGTTGATACCCATTCCTGGCATGCCGCCCTGAAAAACACCCTGCGCCAGGCGCCGGACGTGATCCTGATCGGGGAAATTCGCGACGCCGAAACAATGGAGCATGCGATTGCATTCGCGGAGACGGGCCACCTGTGCTTGGGAACCTTGCATGCGAATAACTCCAGTCAGACCATCGACCGTGTTATCAACTTTTTCCCAGAGGAGCGGCGCAATCAGCTGCTGATGGACCTGTCGTCGAATTTGCGATCAATCGTTTCGCAGCGCCTGGTCAAGACCGTTGACGGCAAGGGACGCCGGGCTGCTATTGAGATTTTGCTCAATACGCCCACCATTGCCGAACGCATTTTCAAAGGCCAGTTCAATGATCTTAAAGGAATCATGGAGAAGTCGCGTGAGCTCGGCATGCGAACCTTCGACTGGGCCTTGTTCGACCTTTTCAACTCGGACCAAATTTCTTACGAGGAAGCGATACGTAATGCAGACTCTGCAAACGAACTTCGTCTGAACATCAAGCTTAAGAGCAAAAAAGGCGAGCCATCGGCTGGCGAAGCGCAAGAGCTCTCCATCTACCACGCGCCGTCTGAAGAAGACCTTGAGGCGCAGCGCCAAGAAGAATTGGCCAAGCAAGAGGAGAAAAGAAAGGAAATTCAGGCGCAACAAGTGGCGAAAATGGCAGAAGAGAGAAAAGAAAAAATGGAAGCAGACAGGGCTGCGTTAGCCGCGGGGGCGGCGGCAAAACCTTTGTCCATCGAGCCCATTGGTGTGCTGGAAACAAAATAGCCGCTTTGCATGCGGACCTGTTCTCGCAAAAACTCAAGCAGTTTTCGATAAGGCAGGATGCTTGTGGTGCTTGGATATCAGCAGGTCCTTACAACACTTTGGCTTATGGGTTGATGTTGTTGATCGCATCGATTGGGTTCACCTACGGCAGCAAAGTGATGCGGCTGTGGTCAGTACCAAAGCCAAACAGGAATTTGAACCTAAAAAACACTTTAGAACAGGAGCGTGAGCCAGGCGACTGCGCCTGGTTCTTAGCATGCGCAGGTGCGATGCGTACGCTAGACCCAGGTGGCTGTGCCCAACGGGCGCAATGGATAGGCAACTAAAGAGATAAAAATCGTGGAGATGTCAAGTGATCCGCTGTTCTGGACGGGCTTGGGTTAGATTACCTTAATCAATATCGTCTTGTCAGGCGACAACGCGGTGGTGATTGCGCTGGCTGCGCGTTCGCTGCCTGAACAACAGCGCGCCAAAGCCGTGATGTGGGGCGCAGGCGCTGCAGTGGTGATGCCTATTGCGCTGACCTTCCTCGCAGTTGAGATGCTCAAGTGGCCTTATCTGAAAATTACAGGGGCGGTATTGCTGTTCGGGATAGCGATCAAGCTGCTGGTACCTGAGGATGATGACGAAAACATCGAAAGCTCTGACAACCTGGTCAAGGCGATCAATACCATTTTGATTGCCGATTTGGTGATGAGCTTGGATAACGTCATTGGTGTGGCAGCGGCGGCAAAAGGCAATACGACGCTACTGGTGCTTGGTCTGGTCATTTCGATTCCCATTGTTGTTTTCGGTGCGACCATGCTGATGAAGCTGATGAAGCTGATGGAGAAGTGGCCCGCGATCATTACCATTGGGGCCGGCTTGCTCGGCTGGGTGGCAGGCGAAATGCTGTTGACCGATCCAGCGTGGGCGAATTGGCTCAATGCCAACTTCCCTTGGCTGCACCTGCACATTGGGACATTCGAGTTCAGTTGGGTCCAGATTGCAGCCGTAAGTTTCGTGATTGGGCTTGGAAAGTACCTAGCGAAAAAGGCGGAATCCGAAGCGGATGCAAAGCACAAAATTGTTGACCTGGCGACGGCTGATCATCAAAATTAGCCTGAGTGATAACGGGACAAGGATTCAGTCATGTCGAAAATACTAATGCCCGTGGACGGGTCAGACAATGCAAATCGGGTTGTGGGTTTCCTTATTAAACAGCTTGCCAATACCAAAGAACCGATAGAAATCCATTTGCTTAATGTGCAGCATTCGTTCCCCGGTACGATCAAAGGCGTGGCAGATCAGGCTAAGCAGCGCCACCGCGATAAAGGCGCCAAGGCCCTCGCTGGTGCTTGCAAGCTGCTGGACGACGGCAAGCTCGAATACACCTACCACATCAGCGTTGGCGAAGGAGGCGAGGTGATCGCCCACTTTGTCAAAGACCTGAACATTGATCAGGTGGTGATGGGGTGCACGGGTTCGGGTGCAGTGGTCAATGTGCTGATGGGCTCGACGGCGACCAAGGTATTGGATTTGGTCAGCGTGCCCGTGATGCTGGTGCGTCCTTGATCGGTCGCGCCAATTTTGCGATTGAACTGCACTTGGCTAAGTCGGAAATGAGTCAAAAAGACACAAAAAAATACCGCCAGATCCCCTGGTCGTTTTGACAAATTCGTGTGCCAGACCACATGCGGCCAACGTAACCGATTCGTTTTCGAGCTAGCGCAAACCACGATGCTGCCCCATTTTCGCAGCGATTTGCTGTTCAATATACCCACTCTCATCAGCCGGATGACCCCTTATCTGACCCTGTATCCGGGCTACGCGATCTGGATGGGTACGGATGGAGCATCTACGAGCAGCAAAGCGGGCGATGTGGTCGATATCGAAATCACGGGCCTCGGTAGGCCTACGTGATCCTTTCGTGGACGCATCGGCCTGGGTGCTCTGCCCCTTTCATTTTTCCATGTCAGTTTTGGAATGCCCCGCTAATGATCAATTGATTGCGAGCGACATGACCAAGCCTGTGGCGCGCAGTGGCACCCACCCTTGCGGGCAGTCCGGCGCCGTCAGATAAGGCAAAATAGAACCACAGGAGGAACATCATGCCGCTATCCCATATTGAACACATGTTGGTGCAGACCGTAGACATCGCGAAGACGGTGGAGTGGTATGTGCGCGTCCTTGGCATGCGCGCGGGCTTCACCCCGGACTTCAAGTTCCCGGTGCAGTGGCTCTACCTTGGAGACAACGACGTCGTGCATGTGACCGAAGGCGGCGCTGCCGCCAGCGAGAATCGCAGACGCTACGTCGGCCAGCAGTCAGAGGCGCTCTCGGGTACCGGGGTCATCGACCATGTCGCATTCCGCTGCACGGGTCTGGCGGAGATGCTTGAGCACTTGCAAGCCGAAGGTGTTGAATTCAAACAGCGCCAGGTGAACGACCAGGGCTTGTACCAACTTTTCATGTTTGATCCCAACGGTATCAAGGTTGAGCTCAACTTCGCGAATGCGGAAGCCGCGGGGATTGAAGCTGAGGTCATGGCATCGCAACTTCCTGGTAACTAATGGGCTGTTCGAGCCTCGTCTGCGCAGTTTGTGAGTCACGCCTGCCAAACCCCATAGCCTTGTGAGCGCAGGCGTATGCCGAGGTCGACCTCCATGTACTGCGCATCTTTGTAGGGCATGGGGTTGAGGCGCTCGAAAAGTTCCGTCATCAAACGCAGACCAAAGCGATTGACGTACTTGTTGGACCGAATCCCCGCCTTGTGGTTGTCAAAACGCACATCCGGATCCAGTCCGGTCATGCCCACATACACGCAAGGCATGCCGGTCACATAGCCAGGATTGCACCGTACGAACTTCGCTTCGTACAAAACGTCCTTGGATAACTCGACGACGTAGACTTTGTGTGTGGCGCGCATGAAAGGTTGGTGGGCTAGGGCTTATAAAGGTAACGGTTTCTTGAGCATGGGCCGATACTGACCGGATGCCATCTGGCGGCCACTGGCTGTAGGCAATCTGGTCGCCGAACGCTACCGCCGGCACCCAAACTGTCTACGCTGCATCATATTTGCCGTTCTTGTCTGCCTAGTCAATGGTTTTCTTTGTCTGTCTTTGCAAACGCCGTGACACTTTTGACAATGAAAAAGGCCTCAGGATGGAGCTCCTTGGTGGCCTTTGTAGATGTCCTGGTCGGCAATGAGAGGATTCGAACCTCCTACCCCTTCGTCCCGAACGAAGTGAGCTACCAGGCTGCGCTACATTTCGGTGTGCTTGGCACCCACTGGTTTCAAGCCTTTCGCTCGAGCAATTGGGCGGCTAGTTGTCGCAAACAGGCCGTGTATTCATTGTTGGGAAAGTACTCCAAAGCGACCATGGCGCGACGGGCTTCATTGGCTGCCGCATGGCGTGCAACGCTCAGTGCGCCGGTGCTTTGAACAATATCGACAACCTGCTTGATTTGACTAATATCGCCCTGCTCAATGGCTGCTTTCACAATGGCGCGCTGTGCGGGCGTGCTGCGCTGCATGGCAACGATCAGCGGCAGAGTGGCTTTGCCTTCGCGCAGGTCGTCGCCTAAGTTTTTCCCCATGACTTGGGCATCGCCCGTGTAATCCAGCACGTCGTCAATCACTTGAAAAGCGGTTCCCAAAGCTTGCCCATACTGAGCGCAGGCCTCTTCAACTTCCGTTGTGGTGTTGGAGATGATGGCGCCTACGCGGGCACTGGCTTCAAACAGTTTGGCTGTTTTTGAGCGAATCACTTCCAAATAGGCGACTTCATCCAGTTCGGCGTTGTGCATGTTCATGAGTTGCATCACTTCGCCTTCGGCAATCACGTTGGTGGCTTCGGCCAACACCTGCATGATGCGCATGCTGTTGGCATCAACCATCATTTGAAAAGCCCGTGAATAGAGGAAGTCACCCACCAAAACGCTGGCCGGGTTGCCAAAGGTTTCGTTTGCAGTGGCATTGCCCCGGCGCAGCGCCGATGCATCCACAACATCATCATGAAGCAGGGTTGCGGTGTGAATGAACTCCACAATTGCAGCCAGGTTGAAGCGACTCGAACCCTTAAAGCCCATCGCACCGCAGACCAAAAGTAGCAATGCCGGACGCAGGCGTTTGCCCCCAGCCGAGATGATGTAGCGCGAGACTTGTTCGACCAAGGGAACGCCTGAGTGCAATCGCTCAGCGATGACCTGATCCACCTCGCGCATGTCTGGCGCGATCAGAGACAAGGTTGGGGCCGGGTTGGTGATGGCTTGCAAATCAGATACTCGGTTAAATGCGTTCAATTATAGAAAGCGCAAGCGCGTGAACACCGTCTGCTGCGCCGTTAAGTTGGCGGGAGGTGGCTCCAAACGTGCGCTGTAGCCGGCACGAGACCGAGGCGCGGGCCCCCACTGTGTGCATGCAAAAAGGGCATCTAAGTAAGACGGCGTGGCGCTAACATCTAGCGGACTTGTTGGTTGTGCTTAGCTGATCTATAATCTGCGGCTCTATGGAAATTCGTCTGTAGAGAATTTATCAAGAGGTTTATATGTACGCGGTCATAAAAACCGGCGGCAAACAATACAGAGTTGCTTCCGGCGAAAAAATTAAAGTAGAACAGATTGCTGCGGACGTTGGCCAAGAGATTGTGTTCGACCAGGTTCTCGCCGTTGGTAGCGGTGCTGAACTCAAGGTGGGTACGCCCTTGGTGTCCGGTGCGACTGTCAGTGTCACGGTGTTGGCGCATGGTAAACACGACAAGGTCAGCATTTTCAAAATGCGCCGTCGTAAGCACTATCAAAAGCGTCAAGGCCATCGTCAGCAGTTCACCGAACTGCTGGTGGGTGCAATTTCGGCATAAGGAGTACGAGTCATGGCACAGAAAAAAGGCGGCGGCTCAACGCGCAACGGGCGTGATTCAAAGCCCAAGATGCTGGGTGTGAAAATGTACGGCGGTCAAATGATCAGCGCGGGCTCGATCATTGTGCGTCAGCGCGGTACGCGCTTCCATCCCGGCACCAACGTCGGTATTGGTAAAGACCACACCTTGTTTGCATTGGTGGATGGCCAAGTTTCTTTCGCTGTCAAAGGCGCAATGAACCGCCAGACAGTGAGCGTAACGGCAGCGTAACTGATTGCAATGCTCACAGACAAACCCTGCGCTAGGCGCGGGGTTTTTCGTTTTTAGAGCCTTTATATGAAATTTGTTGACGAAGCCTTGATCGATGTTTTTGCCGGTGACGGTGGGGCGGGCTGTGTCTCGTTCAGACACGAGAAATACAAAGAGTTTGGTGGTCCCAATGGCGGCGATGGCGGGCGTGGCGGTCATGTTTATGCGGTTGCCGATGCCAGCTTAAACACCTTGGTGGACTACCGGTTTTCTCGCCGCCATGAGGCCCCACGAGGGCAGCATGGCATGGGATCTGACATGTTTGGTGCTGCTGGCGAAGACATCACCCTGAAGATGCCAGTGGGCACGATCATCACGGATGCTGAGTCTGGTGAGGTCTTGTTTGAGTTGATGGAGCCCGACCAGGTAATCACCATCGCCAAAGGCGGCGATGGCGGCTTTGGCAACATGCGGTTTAAAAGTGCGATTAACCGGGCACCTCGGCAAAAAACACCCGGTTGGCCGGGCGAAAAGCGCAATCTCAAATTGGAGTTAAAGGTACTGGCAGACGTTGGACTGTTGGGTATGCCCAACGCCGGCAAGTCGACTTTAATTACTGCCATATCCAACGCGCGCCCCCGCATTGCTGACTATCCGTTCACCACTTTGCACCCCAATCTTGGTGTCGTTCGAGTGGCCCCGGAGCAAAGTTTTGTGGTTGCGGATTTGCCCGGCTTGATTGAAGGTGCTGCAGAAGGTGCTGGTCTTGGGCATCAGTTTTTACGCCATTTGCAGCGTACCCGCTTGTTGCTTCACATCGTTGACATGGCTCCGTTTGATGACAGTGTGGATATCGTTGCGCAAGCTAAAGCCATCGTCAATGAGCTCAAGAAATACGACCAGGGCTTGTTTAAAAAGCCCCGCTGGCTGGTTCTGAATAAACTCGACATGGTGCCGGCTGAAGACCGCGAAGCATTGGTCAAGGAATTTGTAAAGCGGTTCAAATTCAAAGGTCCTGTTTTTGAAATATCGGCTTTGACGCGCGAAGGCTGCGACTTCCTGATTAAAACGATTTACCAACATGTCAGCAAAGTGCAAAAGCAGGAAATGACGCCCCAGGTTGTTGACCCGCGCTTCGCCGTGGGCGATAAACTGTCTTAAAAGTGAATCGCTGCTGCAGCAGCATGGCGCTCTTGGATGTGATGCGATGACCCCAACAAACTTAGATCCCGTATTGAGAGATGCCCGCCGTTTGGTGGTGAAGGTCGGCTCCAGCCTGGTTACCAACGAGGGCCGGGGTTTGGATGAAGCCGCCATTGGCGAGTGGTGCCGTCAAATAGCGCTATTGGTCAGTCAAAAGCGCGAAGTCATCATGGTCTCTAGCGGTGCCATTGCAGAAGGCATGAAGCGCTTAGGCTGGAAGACGCGCCCGCACGCGGTGCATGAACTGCAAGCGGCAGCCGCTGTTGGGCAAATGGGCTTGGTACACATGTATGAAACGAAGTTACGTGAGCACGGCTTGCGCAGTGCCCAGGTTCTTTTGACGCATGCTGACCTGTCTGACCGTGAGCGCTACTTGAACGCCCGTACCACTTTGCTGACCCTGCTCAAGCTCGGCGTGTTGCCGGTGATCAATGAGAATGACACGGTGGTCACCGACGAAATCAAGTTTGGTGACAATGACACGCTGGGCGCTCTGGTCGCCAACTTGATTGAGGCCGATGCGCTGATCATCCTCACCGATCAAAAAGGACTTTTCAGCGCAGACCCCCGGCAAGACCCTGATGCGCAGTTTGTGCACGTGGGGCAAGCAGGTGACCCTGCACTTGAGCGCATGGCCGGTGGCGTGGGCTCAGGCATTGGTCGTGGTGGCATGTTGACCAAAATTTTGGCGGCCAAACGTGCAGCAGGCTCGGGCGCCTCTACAGTGATTGCTTGGGGCAGGGAACCCGATGCTTTGTTGCGCCTGACACAGGGCGAGGCCATTGGTACTTTGTTGGTTGCACCCACGCAAAAAATGCAGGCACGCAAACAGTGGATCGCTGATCACCTGCAAATGCGCGGGTCGGTCATGGTTGACGCCGGTGCAGTACAAAGGCTGCGTTCAGGTGGCTCCAGTTTATTGCCCATTGGCATGACCAGCGTCCGAGGCGAATTTTCACGCGGTGAAGTGATTGCGATTCGAACAGAAGACGGCGTTGAAATTGCCCGCGGTTTGGCCAATTACGCCAGCCACGAAGCGCGCCTTCTGTGCCGCAAGCCCTCGGGTGCTTTTGAGTCGCTGCTGGGCTATGCGGCTGAGCCTGAGATGGTGCACCGGGATAACCTGGTTCTGACACGCTGATACGCGTCAGAGCCTCCCCGTATGACGGCGAACCAGCCCTTCCCGGGTAGCTTAATGCGGCGCACTTACCCTGGTGCTTTCAGCTTTCGTTGACCTGGTTCTGTGCTTCTTGCCCGTCTGGCATGTGCTCATTGGTGTGCACGTCGTGGCGCAGGTAGCGATTGTGGTGCTCTTGGCGGGGCAGATACCGCGCCAATTCCGTGAGCGCATTCACATAGACGTCGCGTTTGAACTCCACCACGGCTTCCAGCGGCACCCAGTAGTCGTTCCAGCGCCAGGCATCGAACTCGGGGTGCGTAGAGGCGCGCAGGTTCAAATCCCAGTCGTTGCCCACCAGTTGCAACAGAAACCAGATTTGCTTCTGGCCCTTGTAAAAACCGCGCGAGTCGCGGCGGATGAAACGGTCTGGCACCTCATATCGCAACCAGTCACGGGTTCGGGCCACGATGCGAACATGTTCGCGTAAAAGCCCTACTTCTTCATGCAGCTCCCGGATCATGGCCTGTTCAGGGGTCTCGCCCCGATCGATGCCACCTTGCGGAAACTGCCAGGAGTGCGTACGGATACGCTTACCCCAGAACACCTGATTTTTCTGGTTGAGCAGGATGATGCCCACGTTCGGCCTAAAGCCGTCCCGGTCAAGCATAATCAAACCCCAATTTCTAAATTGGTTCCATTATGCACACCCTGTCTCGGGTATCAAGCGTAACAACCCTGACTATTTCCGGATTCAAGCCATGAAAGCTTCCCAGTTCCATATCTCCACTCTCAAAGAGGCGCCAGCTGATGCTGAAGTGATCAGTCACAAGTTGATGATGCGTGCCGGCATGATCAAAAAACTTGGTGCGGGCATCTACACCCTGATGCCCATGGGCTTGCGTATCGTGAGCAAGGTGCAAGCCATTGTGCGTGAGGAAATGAACCGAGCTGGTGCCGTGGAGCTCAGCATGCCAGTGGTGCAACCAGCGGACCTTTGGCAAGAGACTGGCCGTTTCGAGAAGATGGGGCCAGAGTTGCTGCGTATCCGTGACCGACACGACAACCAATTCGTGGTGCAACCGACCAGTGAAGAGGTGGTAACTGACATTGCCCGACAGGAAATCCGCAGCTACAAGCAGATGCCCAAGAATTTTTATCAGATACAAACCAAATTCCGGGATGAACGCCGGCCACGTTTTGGCCTGATGCGTGGGCGTGAGTTCCTCATGAAAGATGCTTACAGCTTTGACCGTGACCAAGCCAGTGCAAAGGCCAGCTACCAAGTGATGGCCCAGGCTTATCGGCGCATCTTTGATCGTTTCGGTTTAACTTACCGCGCGGTGGCGGCAGACAGTGGCGCCATTGGCGGCGATTTGAGCGAAGAGTTCCAGGTGATTGCCGCCACAGGCGAAGATGCCATCGTCTACTGCCCAGGTGGTGACTACGCTGCGAACCTTGAGAAAGCTGAGGCGCTGGCGCCTGCTGGGCCACGAGCTGCGCCTGCTCAAGCCTTGAAGCAAACACCGACCCCCGATAAAAGCACCTGCGCTGATGTGGCTGAATTTTTGGGCGTGCCCTTGCAAACCACCGTTAAGTCCTTGGTGCTGGCCACCGATACCCTGGACGATCAAGGTCGCTTGACGCAAACTCAGGTCTGGCTTTTGTTGTTGCGCGGTGACCATGACATGAATGAAGTCAAGGTAGCCAAGTTGCCAGGTTTGGCGACATTCCGCTTTGCCAGCCTGCCTGAAATCGAAGCCCACTTCGGTTGCCAACCAGGCTATCTGGGCCCTGTTGCTTTACGCCAAGCGGTGAAACTGGTGGTGGACCGGGAAGTGGCTGTGATGGCCGACTGGATCTGTGGTGCCAATGTGCCGGGCTTTCACATGACGGGTGTGAATTGGGTGCGTGATCTGCCAGAACCCGACATGGTGGCTGACTTGCGCAATGTGCTCGCTGGCGACGCATCACCTGATGGCAAAGGGGTATTGGCCATCGAACGCGGGATAGAAGTAGGCCATGTGTTTTACCTGGGAACCAAGTACAGCCAGGCCATGAAGGCAACGTTTTTGGATCAAAACGGTAAGCCCCAGTTCATGGAGATGGGTTGCTATGGCATTGGCATTACCCGCCTGCCAGCAGCGGCAATTGAGCAAAACCATGATGATCGCGGCATTATCTGGCCCGATGCGCTGGCCCCGTTCACCGTTGTGATCTGCCCCATCAACGCAGATCGATCCGAAGCAGTCAAAGAGACCTCAGAGCGTCTCTATACCCAGTTGCTGAGCGCTGGCGTCGACGTGATACTTGATGACCGCGGCGAGCGACCAGGCGTCATGTTTGCCGACTGGGAACTCATCGGCGTTCCGTACCGCGTCAACATCGGCGATCGGGGTTTGAAAGCAGGTGAGGTGGAGTACCAGCACCGCCGTGATGCCGAGCCAACTGCAGTCCCTGTAGATCAGGTGGCCCAACTCATACTCAGCAAGTTGACTCGTTGAGGACGGGTCGGCGCCTGTGTAAACCCTTATGACGCACTCACCAGTGAACAGGGGGTTGCCAACACGCCGGCGGATCATGGCTGCGGCCGGCGTTTGCCTGTCTGTCATGACCGGCTTAGGCGCACTGATTGCCCCGCGGTCCAGCGGGGCTGGCACGCAATCAGAAGAAGATTTGATGGACGCAGTGCGCAACGCCATGCGTGCCGCCGTGCGCACTGACGAGCCACCTGAGCCAGAGTTTGCAGATACATCGGCGCGCCTGCGCTACTTGCGTTGGAAGCTTGCAATGAACGCCCGCTTGAAGCAGCGCAACACCGATTTGCGCACGCTACAGCAGCGCGACGAGTTCCTTCAAACCGTCTGGTACAACTGCATGCGTGCCGGCCTCGAGGTGGATCTGGTGATGGGATTGATACAGGTGGAGAGCAATTTCCGCAGGCACGCCATCAGCGCAGCTGGTGCGCGTGGGTACATGCAGGTGATGCCATTTTGGACCCGTGTGCTGGCCGATGGCGATCCGTCAAGTCTGTTTCACACGTCGACTAACCTGCGTTACGGCTGCGTCATCTTGCGCCACTACCTTGATCAGGAAAAGGGGAACCTTTTCATGGCACTTGGGCGTTACAACGGTTCGCGTGGCAAAGGTGCTTATCCGGGCGTGGTGCTGGCTGCCAGACTTAACTGGGAATTCAAAGCGTAGAGCTTGATCGCGCCAACACCGGCTGCCTGCAGACGGTGTTGGCGCGCAAGAGGATCGGTGCAACGCCGATCCTGGGTCTTCTGGGGACAAAAACTTTCACAATGCTGATTTTTAACGCGCAGTGCATGGGCACTGTTGGACTGTGAAATGTCATTGCTTGTTGAGAAATATCAAGCCTGTATACCGCTGAAACCCTAGTATGAAACGAGTTGTTCAATTCCTGACTTTTGGGGTACTTATGAAGTTTTTTTCGAAGTTGACCAATACCTGTCTGCTTGTGGCCAGCATCTTGCTCCTGCAGGCCCCGATCGTTCATTCCGCCGGTGACCCCATGGTTGCGCGAACCAAATACGCAGGTGATTTTGGGCCACCTATCGGTGAGCCCATTGTTGCGGTGCTAACCAGTCCTCCCAATGTGCCGCCGCCCCTAAATCGAAGTTATCCGGCCAAAGTGATCGTGAATCTGGAAGTGGTCGAGAAAGAGATGGCGATTTCCGAAGGTGTGAGTTACACCTTCTGGACCTTTGGCGGTACGGTTCCAGGTAGTTTCATCCGTGTGCGTCAGGGTGACACGGTGGAGTTTCATTTGAAGAACCATCCCAGCAGCAAGATGCCACACAACATCGATCTGCACGGTGTGACAGGACCTGGCGGCGGCGCGGCTTCGAGTTTTACCGCGCCGGGTCGGGCATCGCAGTTCACGTTCAAGGCTTTGAACGAAGGCATTTATGTATACCACTGCGCCACCTCACCCGTTGGCATGCATGTCGCTAACGGCATGTATGGTCTGATTTTGGTGGAGCCGCCAGAAGGCTTGGCGCCGGTTGATCATGAATACTATGTGATGCAGGGTGATTTTTATACCGCTGGCAAGTACCGCCAGAAAGGTTATCAGCCCTTTGACATGGAAAAGGCCATTGACGAGAGAGCAACTTATGTGCTCTTCAATGGCGCCGAGGGTGCGTTGACTGGCGATAACGCGTTAAAAGCCAAGACCAACGAGACCGTGCGCCTCTATGTAGGCAATGGTGGACCCAACTTGGTGTCGAGTTTTCATGTGATCGGCGCTATCTTTGACAAGGTGCGCTACGAAGGCGGCTCCAGTGTGCAGACCAACGTGCAGACAACCTTGATTCCGGCGGGCGGTGCAGCGGTGGTTGAGTTCCAGACAAAGGTGCCTGGTAGCTACGTCATGGTCGACCATTCGATCTTTCGAGCTTTCAACAAAGGCGCACTGGCCATTCTGAAAGTTGATGGACCTCAGGACAAGAGCATTTACTCTGGCAAGGAAATCGACTCGGTTTACTTGGGAGACCGCGATGCGCCAAACCTTAAAGCTGTGGCGGCTGCCACAGCCAAGGCGGCCAGTGGCACGCTGACCTTACAGGACCAAATTAATGCGGGCAAGGCTTTGTACAACGGAACCTGCAGTGTTTGCCACCAGGCCAATGGGGCAGGGCTCAATGGCGTGTTTCCTCCCTTGGCTCAATCCGATTATCTCAACGCTGATATCCAACGTTCTGTCGGCACCGTGTTGCACGGTTTGAGTGGCAAGGTCATGGTTAACGGTAAGGAATACAACTCGGTGATGCCGCCGATGAACCAACTCAATGACGACGAGGTGGCCAACATACTGACCTACGTGTTGAACAGTTGGGACAACAAGGGCGGACAGGTCAAGACAAGCGACGTGAAATCCGAGCGCGCCAAGGCGCCGGCTAAGGCTAGCCAAGAGCATTGACCCAGCCGCCCAGGTATGGCGTTCATCGGCAGTCATTGCAGGCAAGCCACGCCTAAGCTGCTGCCAGTGCTTGCTACGCTGCTGTTGCTGGCCCTACCGGCTGGCGCTGCGCCGGGCGCGTATGTCACCATTCCTATCGGTCGTTTATCCAGCGTGTTGGCGAACGCAGGTGGTGAGGATGGAACGCTACCGATGGCCTCGTTTTCCATGCGCAGCGAGCCGGTCACGGTGGGGGAATTCATGCGCTTTGCTGAGCGGCATCCTCAATGGCAACGTGGTGCGGCCCCCGCTATTTTTGTAGGAGAGGGTTATTTGCATCAGTACGGATCGGGTGTGTCGACACCAGCGTTGAATCAATAGCCCGTCACCAGCGTGAGCTGGTTTGCGGCGCAGGCCTTTTGTGAAAGCGAAGACGCGCGCTTGCCAAGCTGGTATGAGTGGGCATATGTGGCAGCAGCAGACGCCTCGCGTGCTGAGGCCAGGTGGGACCCAAAATGGCGTGCCCGTATTCTGAATTGGTATTCACAGTCTTGCGTCAAGTCGCAGCCAGGGGTGGGTGGAGACCACAATTACTACGGTGTGCGTGATATGCACGGACTGATCTGGGAGTGGGTGAACGATTTCAACGCGCTGCTGGTGAGTGCGGATAGTCGCAACCAAGGTGACCCGGACCAGTTGCAGTATTGTGGTGCAGGCGCTATCAGCCTGCAGGACAAAGATAATTTTGCCATCCTGATGCGCGTGGCCTTGCTTTCGTCGCTGAATGGTTCTGACAGCACCATCAAGCTCGGATTTCGTTGTGCCCGAGATCTCCATAAGGAAACACCATGATGCAGAACTCCATGGGGGCTCGTTGTCTGCGCATTGCTTGCCTGACGCTGACTTTTTTCTGTACGGTTTCCTCAAGCCTGTCGGCCACGCAGGAACAGGTTCAAGCCCCGCTGCCGGGCGATTCGGTTTACCGTATCAAAGCTGAACTCACAGACCATGACGGCCGCGCTTTCAGGCTAGAAGAGCAGCGCGGTCGCGTTGTGCTGGTCAGCATGATGTACAACTCGTGTACTTTCGTCTGCCCCATGCTGGTCGACACCATGGAGCTGACCCGGGACACTCTGACGGAAAAAGAGCGCACGCAACTCGACGCTTTGCTGATCACTTTCGATCCTGCGCGTGACGACATGAAGTCGCTCAAATCTGTACTGGAAAAGCGTGCACTCGACCCTGCCCACTGGAGGCTGGCGCGCACCGATGCGGCCAGTACGCGCAAAATCGCAGCCGTTTTAGGTATTCAGTACCGCTTGCTGCCTCACGGTGAGTACAACCACACGACAGTGCTGATCCTGCTGGATACCGAAGGCCGCATCCTGGGTCGGACGCGCAAGATCGGTGCCGTTGACCCGGTCTTTCTCAGGCTAGTACGCCAGACCCTGACGAATTGACTGAAGGCCGGGTAGTTAAAAAGGTTCGAAACAAGCGTCAGCAGTGCTTCGTAAGATAACGATCAGCTGGCGTCGAAGACTTGCTGCAGTTCACCGTTTTCGTACATTTCCATCATGATATCGGAGCCACCGATGAACTCGCCTTTCACATACAGCTGAGGGATTGTTGGCCACTGGCTGTAATCTTTGATGCCATTGCGGATTTCAGTGTCTTCCAGCACGTTGACGGTTTTCACCGTCTTGGGGTCCACGCCGCAGGCCTTCAAGATCTGAATCGCACGTCCGGAAAATCCACATTGGGGAAAACTAGCGGTTCCCTTCATGAACAAAAGAATCTCGTTCTGTTTAACCAGCTCGTCGATGCGCTGTTGGGTGTCGCTCATGGTGATGTCCTCTGAAAGATATGCCCGATTATTTCATTTTTCAACGCCTTACGACATCCGGGCGTTGCGTTTTTGCCCTGCTGCCATCAGGGCTGATGTGTGTAACCTCTGTCCGCCAGAGGTCGCCTTGGACTCAGTAGTGCGGTGGCAACTCGTCGTGCAGGTTGGTTCTGGCCTGCTGGTTGGGGTCATCCGCACGTTCAGAGAAGGCCCGCATTTGGCGTACCAATTGGTCAATCACGTCTTGTTGGCGCGTGATGATCAGGTCAAGTTTGTCGATCAGGTCTTCAGTGAAACTGGCTTTGATTTCCAGATCCGTGAGGCGTTGTTCAATGTCTGTGGCCATTTTTAACTTTCTGTTGTGGGGCGTTGCCCGCCGCTGCAACGCTCGACACCATTGAGGTCGGTGCGCGATTGGATGTGCGTGAAACCCGCATGGTGCAATAAAGCGCGAACAGCTGGCGCTTGGTCATAGCCATGTTCGAGCAGAAGCCAGCCACCAGGCGCAAGGTGTGCAAGGGCTTTGGCAGTGATGTTGCTCAGATCATCCAGACCTTCAGGGCCGCTGGCCAGGGCACTGATGGGCTCGGCGTGTAGCGCAGTCAAATGGGGGTCGTGCATCGCCACATAAGGCGGATTGGAGACGATGCAGTCAAACAGATCGGTGTCACTCGGCAAAGCGTCAAACCAATGTCCTGCAAGCAATGTCACCGTCAAGCCCAGCTGCTGTGCGTTGTTGCGCGCGTAGTCCAATGCAGCTTCACTCAGGTCGACTGCCCATACTTGTGCGGCTGGCTGTTTGACTTTGATGGCCAACGCGATGGCGCCACTACCTGTTCCCAGGTCGAGTACTCGGCTCCCTCGTGATGGTACAAGCTCCAATGCCCAGCTGACCAGGGTCTCGGTGTCAGGTCGGGGTACCAAGACACCAGGCCCCACTTGTAAGTTCAGGTCAAAAAAATCTTTGCGCCCAGTGATGTAGGCCAAGGGTTCTCCTGCCAGCCGCCGCAGCGCCATGGCTTGCAAAGTCTCGTGCGCGCTGGGCGCCAGCGTATCCGTATCGTGTGCCAGTAGCCAGCTGCGTTGGTTTTGCTCAATACCCAGCACATGCAAGAGCAGCAGCTGCGCATCGAGCCGCTCCAGGCCTTGGGCTTGCAGGGCAGCTTGGGCCTGTGCCAGCGTGAAGACCTCAGACATTGAGCTCAAGCGCCGCCAATTGCGCTGCCGCTTCATGGGCTTGCAGTGCGCCAATAACGTCATCCAGATCACCATCCATGATGGCGAGTAATTTGTACAGGGTGAGGTTGATGCGGTGGTCGGTTAAGCGACCTTGAGGAAAGTTATAGGTACGTATACGGTCACTGCGGTCGCCACTGCCCACCAAGGACTTGCGTTCGGCGGACTCTTTCGCGGCGCGTTCTGAGCGCTCTTTTTCCTGTATGCGAGCCGTCAAAACACGCAGGGCTTGGGCTTTATTCGCGTGCTGGCTGCGGCCATCCTGGCACTCGGCCACAATACCAGTTGGCAAGTGGGTGATGCGTACCGCGGAATCGGTTTTGTTGATGTGTTGGCCGCCCGCGCCGCTGGCACGGTAGGTGTCGATGCGCAGGTCTGAGGCATTAATCTGTACCGCCTTGGCTTGATCCGCCTCGGCCATGACCGCAATGGTGCAGGCGCTCGTGTGGATGCGGCCTTGTGTTTCGGTGACGGGCACGCGCTGTACGCGATGGCCGCCCGACTCAAATTTGAGCGCACCATAGACCTTGTCACCCTCCATGCGGATGATGACTTCCTTATAACCACCCAATTCACTGGCCGACTCACTGACGATTTCGTGACGCCATCCTTTGCGGTCGCCATAACGCAGGTACATGCGTGTCAGATCGGCGGCAAACAGGGCTGATTCATCCCCGCCTGTGCCCGCGCGAATTTCTAAAAATGCTGGTCGCTCGTCATCAGGGTCTTTCGGCAGCAGCATGCGTTGCAGTTCAGCCTCGAGTTGCGCCATATCTTGTTCTGCGCTGTCGACTTCCTCCTGGGCCATGGCGGTCATGTCGGCGTCGCCAGCCGATGTTTTTAATAAATCTTGCGCGCTGAGTACATCGGCCTCGCGCTGCTGGTAGCGATGCCAGCGCCCGGCAAGCGCTGCCACGTCGGTATGCTCGCGTGACAGTGATAAAAACTGCGCCATGTCGTTCATGATGTCCTGACGAGACAGCAAAAACTCGAGTTCACCCAAACGATCTGTGTAGCGGGCGAGTTGTTGTCGAAGAAAGGGTTTCATGAAGGGCCGGTCTAAGTTGGTCGAAGCACTGGAGAGCAAGGCTTGGCCAAGGGGTGAGCAATTTGGCCAGCTAGCGCGTTACAGGAAGCGCCGCCGCGCAGGCTTCAATCAGCTAACGCTCATTGCGCAAAAAGAAATGCTGTACCGCGTCGCTGGCGCGCTCCCGCGCGGCGGTGTCACCCGCTCGCAGCTCAGCCATGGCGCCATGGAGCATTTTTTGACTCAGTCCTCTGGACAACGCTTCCATTACGGCATCCACATCTTGGCCCTTGGCCAGTAGCTTGCGAGCTCGGTTCAGTTCTGCATTGCGCCACTCTTCTGCCTGTGCATTGAGCTGCTGAATCAGTGGCACGGCGCTGCGCTGCTCAATCCAGTGAAGAAAGCTTTGTACGCCTACATCCACAATGGCTTCAGCCTGCGCGACGGCGGCTTGGCGATTGGCGTGTGCGGTTTGCACAACGCTGGCCAGATCGTCAACCGTGTAGAGATAAACATCATCCAGGTCTTTGACTTCTGCTTCAATGTCTCGTGGCACAGCCAAGTCCACCATGAACATCGGACGGTGTCGGCGTTTCTTCAAAGCCCGCTCCACAGAACCGAGCCCAATCAGCGGCAGGGTGCTGGCGGTGCAACTGATAACTGCGTCAAATTCGTGCAAACGATCAGGTAGTTCAGCCAGGCGCATCACTTCAGCGCCGAATTTCAGTGCGAGTTCTTCACCGCGCGCCAATGTCCGGTTCGCAATCGCGATGTGTTTAGGTTTTTTTGCGGCAAAGTGCGTGGCGCTCAGTTCGATCATTTCTCCGGCGCCGATAAACAGCACCTTGATGTCACTGAGGTTTTCAAACAGCTGGCCCGCTAAGCGCACCGCCGCGGCAGCCATGCTGATGGAGTGAGCGCCGATTTCAGTGGAACTGCGTACTTCCTTGGCCACAGCAAACGAACGTTGAAACAGTTGGCTCAAGGTGGTTCCCATGGTGCCAGCTGCTTCGGCTGCGCGCACAGCATCTTTGATCTGACCCAGAATTTGGGATTCGCCCAGCACCATGGAGTCCAAGCCGCTGGCCACCCTGAATGCATGGCGCGCGGCCATGCCATCTTCTAATATGTAGGAGTGGCTGCGCAGAACGTCTGGCGAGACGCCGCCACTTTGGGCCATCCATTCCAGGGTATTTTGCAGCTGGGCTTGCTCGCCTGCGCAGTAGATTTCAGTCCGGTTGCACGTAGAAATCAGCGTGGTCTCGGGTTGCCTGGTCAGGGCGCTGCGAAGCGCTGTTAACGTTGGGCCAACCTGGTCAATTGCAAACGCGAAACGTCCCCGCAGATCCAGAGGTGCGGTGGTGTGGTTGATGCCAAGCGTCCAAACTGCCATGTTCGGATTATAAAATCTGCAGCATGGTTCAGAACAGACTAATTTTTTCGAATGGTGAGCGCGACTGATGGATGCGCTAGCTTTGATCAATCATGCCTTGAATTTTTTTGCGCCGGCCTGGTTCCTGGCGCTGATGTTGCCGTTGGCTGGGCGCTTATTCGCACGCCGCAAACAGTTGGGTTTGTTTCGGCAGATGTCACTTCAGATGGTCCTTGGTAGCCTTACCTTGGGAGCCGGTTTGTTCTTCTTGGGTAACGACGGACGCATGCTCACCTATGCAAGCTTGGTTCTGGTCTGCGCCAGCGCGCAGTTTGTGATAACCCGCCGCTAAGAACACCTCGTTGCGAATTGTTGATTAGACCGGCGGGCTTGGCTGGGTGGCGCCAAGTTCCTGCGTGTTGTGGCGCGCGCTGTTGGCGGCTGTTTGTTGTACCCGCAGAACCCTTGGTCACCCGAGGTCATGACGCACTGCGGTAAGATTTGATGGTTAAATTTTGTCCGTTCCTTAAGTCCACCTTCGGAAGGGCCGTGCCCCAATCGGACTCAGCTACCACCATGAATGCGCCCATCTCGACCTCTTCTTTATTGCCCATGGCTGCCAGTGCACCCATGGCGCCTGAGCGTATTCGGGAAATACCCTACAACTACACCTCGTTTTCCGACCGGGAAATCGTGATTCGCCTTTTGGGTGAATCAGCTTGGGACTGCTTGAATCAACTGCGTCAAGAGCGCCGCACCGGTCGCTCGGCGCGCATGCTCTACGAGGTCTTGGGAGATATTTGGGTTGTTCAGCGCAATCCTTTTTTGCAAGACGACTTGCTTGACAACCCTAAACGGCGGGTTCAACTGGTGCAGGCTTTGCATCACCGTTTGGGGGAAATTGAAAAGCGGCGCACGCCTGAATTGGCTGCCCAAAATGATGAGCTGGTCGGTCGCTTGCTCAAAGCATCCGAGCGGGCGGTTAAATCGTTCGGGGATGCATTTTTGGAATTGGCCCAGTTGCGCCGAAAAACCCAGCGCACCTTGGCCAAATTGACGGCGTCCGACAACATCAAGTTTGACGGTTTGTCGCGTGTGAGCCATGTTACCGACGCCACCGACTGGCGGGTGGAGTATCCGTTTGTGGTGCTTACACCAGACACAGAAGCCGAAGTGGCGGGCTTGGTTAAGGGCTGCATAGAGCTGGGTTTGACCATTATTCCGCGCGGCGGCGGCACGGGTTACACCGGCGGCGCCATTCCCTTGACCTGGAAGAGTGCAGTCATCAATACGGAAAAGCTCGAAGCCATGAGCGAGGTGGAGATGCGCCGTCTTCCAGGTTTGGATTATGAGGTTGCAACCGTCTGGAGCGAAGCCGGTGTCGTCACCAACCGTGTGGCCCACGCAGCCGAGCGCGCAGGCCATGTTTTTGCAGTGGATCCGACCTCATCGGAGGCCTCTTGCATTGGCGGCAACATCGCCATGAATGCAGGCGGCAAGAAAGCCGTGCTGTGGGGGACCGCACTAGACAATCTGGCCAGCTGGCGCATGGTTACACCCCAAGCCCAATGGCTGGAGGTGACCCGTCTTGATCACAACATGGGCAAGATCCATGATGCTGAATTCGCCACCTTTGAGTTGCAGTATTTCAAAGCTGACGGCAAGACGCCGCTGCGCAAAGAACAGCTGGTCATACCGGGAAAGACTTTCCGCAAAGAGGGCTTGGGCAAGGACGTAACCGACAAGTTTTTGAGCGGTTTGCCCGGGATTCAAAAAGAGGGCTGTGACGGTTTGATCACCAGTGCGCGCTGGGTCGTGCACCGTAACCCCTTGCACACCCGCACCGTCTGCCTGGAGTTCTTCGGCCATGCGCGCGATGCTGTGCCCAGCATCGTTGAGGTTAAAGACTTTATGTTTGCCGAGCAAAAACGCAGTGGCGTGTTGCTCGCGGGTCTGGAACATCTTGATGACCGCTACTTGCGTGCAGTGGGTTACGCCACAAAAAGCAAGCGCGCAGGACAGGCCGCAGGCAGCGTTCCAAAGATGGTGCTCTTTGGCGATATTGCGGGGGACGACGCTGACGCCGTGGCCCGCGTCACTTCCGAGGTGGTGCGCATTGCCAACTCCCGTGGCGGCGAAGGGTTTGTTGCCATCAGCCCTGAAGCACGGAAAAAGTTTTGGCTAGACCGCAATCGCACAGCGGCGATCAGCAAGCACACGAATGCCTTCAAAATCAATGAGGATGTGGTGATTCCGCTGCCACGCATGGCGGAGTACACCGATGGCATTGAGCGCATCAACATCGAGCTGAGTCTGCGCAACAAACTGGCGCTGTGCGATGCCTTACTGACTTTTTTTGCCAAACCCAATTTACCCTTAGGTCGCAGCGATGATGCCAGTGAGTTCTCGGCCGCGGAGTTGCTGGAAGACCGGGTGGTGCAGGCCCAAACACTGATCCTTGATACCAAGGCGGTATGGACTGGCTGGCTCAAGGATGTGGATGGTTTGTTTGCGCAGTTGCAGGATCATTCCTTGCGCGCGAGCTGGAAGACGCAAATTCGCCAGCCACTACAGCAGATTTTTGCGGGCGCGGCCTTCGACCTCATCATGCAAGAGTGCAACGCTATCCACCAGCGTGTACTGAAGGGTCGCGTTTGGGTGGCTTTGCACATGCATGCGGGTGATGGCAATGTGCACACCAACATTCCGGTCAACAGTGACGACTACGAGATGCTGCAAGTCGCGCATGGCGTGGTCAAACGTATCATGGTGCTGGCCCGATCACTCGATGGGGTGATCTCTGGCGAGCATGGCATTGGCATCACAAAACTTGAGTTCTTAACCGATGCCGAACTGAAGCCCTTTGCCGATTACAAAGCCAAGGTGGACCCCCACGGGGTGTTCAACAAAGGCAAACTGCTACGCGAGGCACATAAGCCGACTGTTGCCGATGGCGCTGACGAATTTGCCCAGGCCGTTGGTAGCCTGAAGTCTGACTTGACCAACGCTTACACCCCCAGCTTTGGCTTGATGGGGCACGAATCCTTGATCATGCAGCAAAGCGACATTGGTGATATTGCCAACAGCATCAAAGACTGTTTGCGCTGTGGCAAATGCAAGCCAGTCTGCGCCACCCACGTGCCGCGTGCCAACCTCTTGTACAGCCCACGCAACAAAATTCTCGCTACATCCTTGTTGGTCGAAGCGTTTTTGTACGAAGAGCAAACCAGACGCGGCGTCTCGATCAAGCATTGGCAGGAATTTGAAGACATTGCAGACCATTGCACGGTGTGCCACAAATGTCTGAGCCCATGCCCTGTGAACATTGATTTCGGTGACGTGTCGATGGCCATGCGCAACCTGCTGAGGAAAATGGGACAGAAAAGCTTCAGGCCAGCGGGTGCTGCGGCGATGTTCATGCTCAACGCCACCAACCCCGATACCATTAAATTGGCGCGCTCTGTCATGGTTAATGTGGCCATGCGGGCGCAACGGTGGACGGCGGAACTGCTTAAAGTGGTGGCCCGCCGTCAGACGAAGAAGCCGCCCTCATCGGTAGGTGTTGCACCCATCAAAACGCAAGTCATTCACTTCATCAATAAAAAGCTGCCAGGCGGCTTGCCCAAACGTACCGCACGTGCCCTGTTGGACATTGAAGATAAGAATTACGTGCCGATTATTCGCAACCCAAAAACCACTACTGCTGATACGGAGGCTGTGTTTTACTTTCCGGGATGTGGCTCTGAGCGCTTATTCAGCCAGGTGGGCTTGGCCACGCAAGCGATGTTGTGGCATGCAGGTGTGCAAACCGTGTTGCCGCCCGGTTACTTGTGCTGTGGCTATCCGCAGCGCGGGGGCGGCGACTTTGACAAGGCTGAAAAGATCATCACCGACAACCGGGTGTTGTTTCACCGCGTGGCCAATACGTTGAACTACCTGGACATCAAAACCGTTGTCGTCAGTTGTGGTACCTGTTATGACCAGTTGCAGGGCTATAAATTTGAGGATATTTTTCCAGGATGTCGCATCATTGATATCCATGAGTACCTGCTTGAAAAAGGCATTACCCTCCAATCAGGTGGTGCTTACCTGTTTCACGACCCCTGCCACAGCCCGATGAAGTTGCAAGAGCCCATCAAAACGGTCAAAGCTTTGCTGGGCGAGCATGTAATTCAGTCAGAGCGCTGTTGCGGTGAGGCCGGCACACTGGCACTCAACCGACCCGACATTTCGACCCAAGTGCGTATGCGCAAGGAAGAAGAAATTCTCAAAGGCGAAGCAGCGCTGCGTGAGCAAGGTCTGATCGGCGCGACAGACAATGTGCGTGTGCTGACCTCATGTCCGGCCTGCCTGCAAGGCTTGAGTCGGTATGGCGAAGACCTGCAAAATGGCTTGCTAGAGGCGGACTACATTGTGGTTGAAATGGCCCGCCAAATACTTGGTGAACAATGGATGCCAGAGTATGTTCAACGCGCCAATGCGGGCGGCATTGAGCGGGTCTTGGTCTAAGGCCGCGTTGGCCGTTGAGAATCAATCAGGAGTGACTTTATGGCAGGTTTACAAGCTGGCGCACCGACGCCACAAAACATCACCTTGCACAACCGTTCGCGCGTGCTGGAAATCGGGTTTTCAGATGACACCCAATTTCGTATCCCGTTTGAGTTGATGCGGGTTTACTCGCCATCGGCTGAAGTGGCTGGTCACGGACCAGGTCAGGAAGTCTTGCAAACTGGCAAACGAGAGGTGGAAGTGATCGGTATGGAGCCCGTGGGTAATTACGCAGTTCAGCCCGTTTTCTCAGATGGACATGACAGCGGTATTTACTCCTGGGACTACCTTTATTTTTTGGGCTCCCAGCAAGACCAGTTGTGGGCGGATTACAACCAGAGGTTGACGGCTGCAGGCGTTGATCGTGACACCCCCATGCCTGAAAAAGCTGGCGGCGCCTGTTCAAATCATTGAGATTCCGTCATGAGCCGTACCGATTTTGGTTTTAAGCATGTGGATGAAGCCGAAAAGGCTGATCGCGTGAAGGGTGTGTTTGACTCGGTTGCTCCTAAGTACGACTTGATGAATGACTTGATGTCAATGGGCTTGCACCGTATGTGGAAGGCCTACACAGTCATGGTTGCCAATGTTCAAGAGGGCGCTCAGGTCCTTGATATTGCCGGCGGAACGGGTGACTTGGCATTGGCATTCGCCAAAAAAGTCGGCGCCGGCGGACGGGTGGTGCACACAGACATCAACGAGGCCATGCTGCGCACCGGGCGTGACCGACTATTAGACGCTGGCATGGTGTTGCCTACGGTGGTCTGTGATGCTGAAAAATTGCCGTTTCCGGATGCCTGTTTTGATTTGGTGAGTGTGGCATTTGGGCTGCGCAACATGACGCACAAAGATGCAGCGCTGGCAGAGATGAACCGGGTGTTGAAAACGGGTGGCAAGCTGCTGGTTCTGGAGTTTTCGAAGGTGGCCAAGCCGCTTGAAAAAGCTTATGACTGGTACTCGTTCAAGGTGTTGCCTAAATTAGGCGAGTGGGTGGCTGGTGATGCGGCGAGCTACCAGTACCTGGCGGAATCGATCCGCATGCATCCGGACCAAGAGGCGCTCAAATCCCTCATGAAGACTAGTGGTTTTGGCCATGTCGATTACCATAATATGACAGGCGGTCTGGTAGCCTTGCATGTCGGTATTAAATGCTGACACCTTAATTTGATGCGAAACACACAGGAGATGGCATGAAGCGATGGTTTGTATGGTTGGCAATAGGCATGTTTTTGGTGGCCAGTCAGGCACAGGCCAAACGCATGGGTGGAGGTTCGTTTGGCAAGCAGTCCAGCCGGGTAACGCAGATGCAAAAAGCGCCCTTGGCACCTGCCCAAGCTGGCGCTGCTGCAGCGGCCAAGCCGGGCGCAGCCGCCGCCACTTCATCCGTGAAAAAACCTTGGGGTGGCATGTTGGGTGGTCTTGCAGCTGGCCTTGGTTTGGCTTGGTTGGCAAGTTCATTGGGCTTGGGCGCTGAAATGGGTCAGTTTCTGATGCTGCTGTTAGTCGGCTTTGGCCTGCTGATGTTGGTAGGGTGGTTCAAGCGCTCCCGTCAGGCTGCCATGGCGCCTTCCAGTGCGTATGCTTACCAGGGCGCTGCCGACCCGGCGGCGCTGCCTGCTGCTTACCGACCGGAAAATGTGGGCAACGACGCCTCGGCGCGCCCCTGGGAGCGTGCGAATACCAGTTTTGATGGCTCTGCTGGAACTCCACCCCTTGGCTCTGGTGGATCCGTCATCGGATCGAGCCTCGGAGGCGCTCAGACCTGGGGTGCACCGCCTGATTTCGATACCCCCGCTTTCTTAGCTGCAGCGAAAGGTAATTTTGTAAGCTTGCAGGCTGCTTGGGATCGGGCTGACATTGGTGCATTGCGTGCCATGATGACCGATGTCATGCTCAAAGAAATTCAGAGCCAGTTGGCTGATCGCGAGGTCCACACGGGTGGGCTTGCCAATCAGACTGAAGTTGTCATGATTGAGGCTCGGCTCTTGGGTATCGAAGACCTGGGTGACAACTACCTCGCCAGTGTTGAGTTTTCCGGCATGATCCGCGAGGAACCAAGCAGTGCACCGAGCCCCTTCCGAGAGGTTTGGAACATGTCAAAGTCCAAGGCTGGCCAAAATGGTTGGTTGGTGGCAGGGGTTCAAGCCTTGCAGTAGAGCCGAGGGATTCAAATCAGGGAATAATTGGGGACTATGGCAACACAGTCCCCTTTTTCTTTGCTGGACGATTTCCTGCAAAACTTACCCCTCAAAACATTTGCACCGCCCGTTTGGGCTGTGCAAGAGGGCCACAGACGCATCGTGCTCCTGCTCAACCATGTGTTGATGCAAGAGCCGGAGGCCATGAACCGGCTCAAGCGCCAAAGCACACGTGTCATGCGCGTGCAGTGGCAACAGTTCTCGCTCATGTTGCAAGCCACCCCGGCAGGTTTGTTGGACATCGGCCCCGACGACGCTAAACCCGATCTTTTGTTAACCGTCGTTGATGCCTCACCGCTTGCCATGACACAGACCATGTTACGGGGTGAAAAGCCTGCCATTCGCATCGAAGGGGATGTGCAACTCGCGGCGCAGGTCAGCTGGTTGATCGACAATGTGCGCTGGGACCTGGAGGAAGATTTGGCTCGGCTCATGGGTGATGTGCCGGCGCACACCGTGATCCAGTTTGTGCGTGCTGGAGTCAAGGCCATGCAGCAATTTGCGACGCAGGCGTCAGCCTTTTTGTCTGGGTCAAGTACGCGATGATGCGCCTGTTTCGAGGCGTTGCCATCGTCTGGGTGCTACTGCGTCACGGCCTCGATGAGTTGGTTCTGACCAGCTTTAACAAGCCGTGGTTGCGTGTGCTGGCGCGGCTGCTCACCATTGGGCGCAAGCTCGATGCACCCCGTGGCCAGCGTATTCGTTTGGCATTGGAGAGTCTGGGGCCTATTTTTGTCAAGTTTGGACAGGTGCTTTCGACCCGACGCGACTTGCTGCCCCTGGACATTGCGGACGAATTGGCTTTGCTGCAAGATCGTGTGCCACCATTTGACAGTGATTTGGCCATTGGCATCATCGAGCGGGCATTCAAGAAGAAAATTGGCGATATCTTTGAGTCTTTCGAGCGTACGCCGGTGGCCAGTGCTTCAATTGCCCAGGTGCACTTTGCGGTTTTGAAAGACCGCGACGGCCAATTGCGCGAGGTGGCTGTGAAAGTTTTGCGTCCTGGCATGCTCTCTGTGATTGAGGGGGACTTGGATTTGATGCGCATGCTCGCAAGCTGGGTGGGCAGCCTGTCAGACGATGGCAAACGCCTCAAGCCGCGCGAAGTGGTGGCCGAATTCGATAAGTACCTGCACGACGAGCTCGATTTGGTGCGTGAGGCATCCAGTGCTGCCCAGTTGCGCCGCAACATGGCCGATCTGGACCTTGTGATGATTCCCGAAATGTACTGGGATTTCTGCATGCCCGATGTCATGGTCATGCAGCGCATGAAAGGTGTGCCCATCAGTCAGATTGAGCGCTTGCGCGAGGCTGGTGTCGATATTCGAAAACTGGCACGCGATGGGGTCACCATCTTCTTCACGCAGGTATTTCGCGACGGCTTTTTCCATGCCGACATGCACCCCGGCAATATTCAGGTCAGCTTGGAGCCGGCCACTTTCGGGCGCTATATATCGCTGGACTTTGGCATTGTGGGGACGCTGACCGAGGTTGACAAAGAATACCTGGCGCAAAACTTCATCGCATTTTTCAGGCGTGATTACAAACGCGTCGCCGAGTTGCACATCGAATCAGGTTGGGTGCCAGTCACGACCCGTGTGGATGAGTTGGAGTCAGCCGTGCGTTCGGTCTGCGAGCCTTATTTTGATCGTCCACTGAAAGAGATTTCTCTGGGCATGTTGCTCATGCGCCTTTTTCAGACCTCCAGGCGCTTCAACGTCGAAATCCAACCGCAGTTGGTCTTACTGCAAAAAACGCTGCTCAATATTGAAGGTCTTGGGCGCCAGCTAGATCCCGATATGGATTTATGGAGCACTGCCAAGCCCTTTTTGGAAAAGTGGATGCTCGAGCAAGTAGGCCCCAAAAAGCTGCTGCAAGAGCTTCGTAACGAAGCGCCGCGGTACGCCAAGTTGTTGCCCGAACTACCCCGTCTGCTGGTGGAGTTTTTGCAAAATGGCTCACAAAATCGCAACGACGGCTGGCAAGTGTTGCTGGCTGAACAAAAGAAAACCAACCGTTTGCTGTCGGCCTTGCTCTATGGCGGCGTCGGTTTTGTGTTGGGCATGGTGTTTGTCCAGATTTTTTTACGCATCAGCTTGTTCTGAGGCTGCGTAACTTGGTTTGGACGTTTCTCCGGCCGCGACTTTATAATGGAAGGCTTCGCAGTTTTCTAACGTCTGAACACCATGCCTATCTATGCCTATAAATGTGCGTCCTGCGGGTTTGCCAAGGACGTTTTGCAAAAACTCTCGGACGCGCCCTTGAGCGACTGCCCGACCTGCAGCAAACCAACATTCAGCAAACAGTTGACCGCAGCGGGTTTCCAGCTTAAAGGCTCTGGCTGGTATGCCACTGATTTCAAGGGTGGCAATGCTGCTGGTGTCGGGGCCGCTGGCGCCGCTGGCCCCAGCGCGGACAGTGCGGTCAGTCAAACGAGCCCAAGCAGCCCCGCAAGCGATGCCACAACGAGCAGTGCGGCCTGTGCTGCGTCGTGCGCCTGCCACCCTTGAGCCCAACCAGGACATTAACGTGCCTTTTAAAAAATATTTGATAACCGGTTTGCTGGTGTGGCTGCCTCTGGCCATCACCATCTGGGTGCTTTTGTGGATGGTTGGTTTGCTCGATGGTATTTTTGGCAGCCTGATCACCGCGTTCCAAGCGCTGTCGCCAGATTCTCAAACTAACCTCGGAGAGCGCCTGCGCCATATCCCTGGTTTGGGCGTTTTGCTGGTTTTCAGCGGCCTGTTGTTGACTGGCGCTTTGGTTTCCAATGTGGCTGGGCGCTGGTGGTTGGTTCAGTGGCATCGCCTGCTGACCAATATTCCGGTCTTCAAGTCGATTTACAACAGCGTCAAAAAAGTCTCTGACACCTTGTTTTCGAGCAGTGGCAACGCGTTTGGAAAGGCTGTGTTGGTGCAGTATCCGCGTCTGGGTTCCTGGACCATTGCTTTCCAAACCGGCGCCCCCAGCGGTGAGGTCGCCAAGCATTTGGGGGACGACTTGATCAGTGTCTACATGCCGACCACACCCAATCCGACCAGCGGTTTTTTTCTGATGATGTCCCGCAGTGACGTCATCGAGCTCGACATGAGCGTGGACGAAGCACTGACCTATGTGATTTCCATGGGGTCTGTGGCGCCATCAGATACCGTAGCGCTGCCGAATAAATCAATTTGACAAACCTGCCACCCACAGGGGTGGCTTTTGAAAGCATATCTATGGCAATGCGTTCCCATTATTGTGGTCTGGTGACCGAAGCCTTGCTTGGTCAGACCGTGACTTTGTGCGGTTGGGTGAACCGCCGGCGTGACCACGGCGGTGTGATTTTTGTGGACGTGCGTGACCGCGAGGGTTATGTACAAGTGGTGTGTGACCCAGATCGTCCCGACATGTTTGGTGTTGCCGAAGATCTGCGCAATGAGTTCTGCATCCAAGTCAAGGGTTTGGTGCGCGCACGCCCTGAGGGCACCAGCAACGACAACCTCAAGAGCGGCAAGGTTGAGGTGTTGTGCCATGAGTTGACCGTACTCAACCCTTCGGTGACGCCACCATTTCAGATTGATGATGACAACCTGTCTGAGACCACTCGCTTGACGCACAGGGTGCTCGATTTGCGCCGGCCATACATGCAAAATAACCTGATGCTGCGCTACCGCGTGACCATGGAAGTGCGCAAATACCTCGATGAGAACGGGTTTGTTGACATTGAAACCCCGATGCTGACCAAAAGTACACCTGAAGGCGCGCGTGACTACTTGGTGCCCAGCCGGGTCCACGACGGTCAGTTTTTTGCCCTGCCCCAGTCGCCTCAACTCTTCAAGCAATTGTTGATGGTGGCAGGCTATGACCGCTATTACCAGATCACCAAGTGTTTTCGTGATGAGGATCTGCGCGCTGACCGCCAGCCTGAGTTCACCCAAATCGATATCGAAACCTCGTTCTTGACTGAGGAGGAAATTCGCGACATGTTCCAAGGCATGATCAAGCGGGTGTTCCAAACGACCATTGGCGTGGACCTGGGCGAATTCCCTGTGATGACCTACCAGGACGCGATGTTCTTATATGGCTCGGACAAGCCAGACCTTCGCGTCAAATTGCAATTTTCCGAAGTCACTGATGTGATGGGTGATGTCGACTTCAAAGTATTCTCGGGGGCCGCCAACATGAAGGGCGGGCGTGTGGTGGCATTGCGTGTGCCCAATGGCTCAGCGGAGGCTGGCGGCATCAGCCGTGGTGAGATCGACGCTTACACTGAATTCGTCAAGATATACGGCGCCAAGGGCTTGGCCTACATCCGGGTCAATGACGTGGCTAAAGGCCGTGACGGCTTGCAGTCACCAATTGTGAAAAATATCCATGATGCCGCTTTGAGTGCCGTGCTGGAGCGCACAGGCGCTCAAAATGGCGACTTGATTTTCTTCGGAGCTGACAAGGTCAAAATCGTTAATGACGCCATTGGTGCGCTGCGCAACAAGATCGGCCATAGCGAGTTTGGCAAGAAAAACGGCCTGTTTGAAGACCGTTGGGCACCGATGTGGGTGGTTGATTTTCCGATGTTCGAGTTCGACGAAGAGAACCAGCGCTACACAGCGGTTCACCACCCCTTTACGGCACCTAAAGACGGACATGAGGACTGGATGGTCACTGCGCCAGAGCGGTGCATCTCCAAGGGCTACGACATGGTGTTGAACGGCTGGGAAATGGGCGGCGGCTCGGTGCGTATCCACCGCGCTGACGTGCAACAAAAAGTGTTTGACGCGCTGAAAATAACACCCGAAGAGGCACAGCTGAAATTTGGCTTTTTGCTCGATGCACTTCAATATGGCGCGCCACCGCACGGCGGGCTGGCTTTCGGTTTAGACAGGATCGTGACCATGATGACGGGTGCGGAGTCGATTCGTGATGTGATCGCGTTCCCGAAAACTCAGCGCGCCCAGTGTTTGCTCACCCAAGCGCCAAGCCCTGTGGATGAAAAGCAATTGCGAGAGCTGCACATTCGCTTGCGAACCACGGAAGCCCCCAACAAGGTTTGATCGGACTGGTTTTTGCGCAGTTTCCAACTGGCGCTGTCATTCAGGCAGAATCGGGCAAATGCCTGAGGACAAGCCTAGGAAACCATGTCTGTATTGACACCTGCTAAAGGTCCGCAGCGGCCTTTCAAAATTCCAGAATCGGTGCTAATTGTCATCTACACCCCCTCTTTGGAGGTGCTGCTGATTCGCCGCGCCGACACGCAGGACGAAGTGTTCTGGCAGTCGGTAACAGGCAGCAAGGACGAGGTCGATGAACCACTCCAAGTCACTGCCGCGCGCGAAGTCTGGGAGGAATCAGGGATTGACTGCCGCTTGGGCGCGCCGCTGGCGTTGCAACTATGCGACTGGCGTCTTGAAAACCGTTACAGCATTTACCCGCGCTGGCGCTACCGTTATGCGCCAGGCGTGACGCACAACACCGAGCATGTATTTGGCCTACGGGTGCCTGGCATTGTGCCTGTGCGATTGAGCCCACGCGAACACACCCACCATGTCTGGTTGCCTCATCAAGAAGCCGCACTGCGTTGTTTTTCTCCATCGAACGCCGAGGCCTGTTTGCTTCTGCCACGATTTGCGGCATCGGCATCGGCTTCTGCTCCATGAGCCAGCAGACAGTCGACAACACGCTGCGCGTGGCCACCTACAACATCCACAAAGGGGTGCAAGGTCTGGGCCCGCTTCGTCGTTTGGAAATTCACAACCTGGCGCTGGCCGTTGAGGCCTTGGATGTTGACCTGCTCTGTTTGCAGGAGGTGCGTCAGGCCAACCGGCGAGAAGCGCGCTACTTTTCCCATTGGCCAGCTAAAGGACAGGCTGAATTCTTGGCGCCAGAGGGTTATGAAGCGGTTTATCGCAGCAACGCCATCACCCGCGATGGCGAACACGGTAACGGCTTGCTTTCGCGCTGGCCGGTTCTAAGCCAACAGCATGAGGACATTTCGGATCATCGTTTGGAGCAACGCGGTTTGCTGCATGTTTCGGTCCAGCTGGAGCACCACCAAGTGCATGTGTTGGTAGTGCATTTGGGCTTGGTGCGCGCCAGCCGCGTGCGCCAGGTGGAACAATTGCAGCGCTTTATTGAGCGCGAGGTGCCACAAGGCGCGCCCATGGTGATTGCCGGTGACTTCAACGAGTGGAGTGGTTGGATGAAGTCGGCCTTTTCCGAAGTGGGTGTGTTGGGCTGGCCGGGGCCTCGACATGCCACGTTCCCCTCCCGTTTGCCCATTGTTCAGCTCGATCATGTGTTCTACCGTGGCTTGCAGCCCATCGGCTTGACCGTGCCCCGTGGACCGGTGTGGTGGCAGATGTCGGATCATTTGCCACTGATCGCTGAATTTGTCATGCCACAGGCTTGAGACTTTGGCCATGTCATTGCGCAACGCCGGTCATCAACTCACCCTGCTCAAAGGGTCGCAGGCTTTTTTTGACGCCCTGATCGCGGCGATTGACGACAGTGCCCATGAGGTACGTTTGGAGACTTACATTTTTTATCCAGATGCCGCCGTGGTGAAGGTGGTGCAAGCCTTGATCAGAGCGGCGCAGCGCGGTGTGCTGGTTGATCTGGTGTTTGACGGCGTGGGTACGCCGAGCGTGCCACTGCAGTGGCAGCAGGAGTTTGCACAGGCAGGTGTGCAGTGGGCTATTTTTCGCCCGTTGGGTACGTTGGGGCTGCTTTCCCCCCGCCACTGGCGGCGTTTGCACCGCAAGCTATGTGTCGTCGATGGCCAGCTTGCATTTTGTGGGGGTATCAACTTGTTAGACGACAGGGTTGACCTCCATCACGGTGCTTTGCAGCATCCCCGGCTGGACTTTGCGGTGCGTGTGAGTGGCCCATTGGTACGCTTGGTGCACGCTGCCATGGTTCAATTCAGGCGTCGGCTACAGGTTACCTGGCCCGTTAAAGCGGTGGATTTAACGAGCGACTGGGAGGCCTTGCAAGGGGCTGCTCAGGGCTCTAAATTGGCGACGCTCAATGCGCAAGCTCAATTCAATGGTGTCCAGGCCGAACTGGTTTTGCGGGACAACGTGAGGCACCATGTGCGCATCGAGCGTGCCTACCGCCACGCTTTGGGTTTGGCGCGCAAGGAAGTGCTACTGGCCAACGCTTATTTTTTACCCGGCCGAAAAATGCGTAACAGTCTGATACATGCTGCGCAGCGTGGCGTGCGCGTGCGTCTGCTGCTGCAGGGTCGCTATGAGTACTTCATGCAATTCCACGCCACCCGGGCTCTGTACGACAGCTTGCTGGCAGCGGGCATTGAAATCTACGAATACCGGCCAAGTTTCTTGCATGCCAAAGTGGCGGTGATTGATGGATATTGGGTCACTGTGGGTTCGTCCAATATTGATCCTTTGAGTCTGCTGCTCGCACGCGAAGCCAATGTTGTGGTTCAAGACGCGGCGTTTGCGCTCGCTTTGAAGCAAGAGTTGGAATGGTCGGTGTCGCGTGATGCGGTGAGGGTGGACCCATTGATCCACAGTCAACGGTCCTGGCACCAGCGCCTGCTTGACCGTCTGGCCTTGCTATTGATGCGCAGCACGCTGTTTCTCATTGGCTTGCGCCGATATTGACCGGATGGATTCAGAGTGCCTTTGGCGCTAATGTGGCTATGACACGCACTTTTATTGGCGTAGACCAGACGCTGTTACGATCACGTGAAAAACCATTGCTAAGACATTCATGAATTCAGTTCAAGACGATCAGGGCGTTGCCGTATCGGTCAAGATTCGCGAGCGCATCATTGCTGCGCGCAAGCGTTTTCACGCCAATGACAACATTGCAGAATTTTTGCAACCCGGCGAGCTCGATGCATTGCTGGACGAGGTGACCGACAAGATGAAAGGCGTGCTTAGCAGCCTGGTCATTGACACCGAAAACGACCACAATACAGACGACACAGCGCGTCGCGTTGCCAAGATGTATCTGAAAGAGGTGTTTCAGGGTCGCTATGTGCCTGCACCTCAGATCACAGAGTTTCCTAACGCAGAGCACCTCAATGAGCTGATGATCGTCGGCCCTATTGTTGTCCGCAGTGCCTGCAGCCACCATCTTTGTCCAATTCTTGGTAAAGTTTGGATTGGCGTGTTACCCAATGAGCACACCAATGTGATTGGCTTGTCCAAGTATGCGCGCTTGGCAGACTGGGTGATGGGTAGGCCCCAGATTCAGGAGGAAGCCGTGGTGCAATTGGCCGACCTGATCCAACAAAAAACACAACCAGACGGTTTAGCCATCGTGATGGAGGCCAGTCACTTTTGCATGGGCTGGCGCGGTGTGAAAGACCTCAACAGCAAGATGATCAATTCGGTCATGCGCGGAAGTTTCCTCAAAGACGCAAACTTGCGCCGTGAGTTTTTATCGTTGATACCTAGAGGGGAATGACCATGTTGGTTCGTTTGTTGTATGCCAGTCGTGCGGTCCAAGCCAGTCCCGAAGCCATCGAGTCCATCCTGCATCAATCACGCGAGCACAACCCGGGCAGTGGCGTCACCGGCGTGTTGTGTTACGGCTCTGGCGTTTTTTTGCAGGTACTCGAAGGCGGCCGCTCCACGGTCAGTGAACTCTATGGTCACATTCAACGCGATGCCAGGCATAAAGACGTGGTGCTCCTGCACTACGAGGAAATTGAAGAACGCCGCTTTGGCGGGTGGACCATGGGTGAGGTGAACATGACGCGCATCAATGTCTCTATTTTGTTGAAATACGGCGAAACCCCGGTGTTAGACCCCTACGCCGTGTCCGGTCGGGTGTCCTTGGCTCTTTTGGAAGAGCTGATCGCGACGGCCTCGATCATCGGCCGCGCCTGAGCAACGAGCCGCGCGTTCTGCGCCAGACAGCACCTCGCTAGCATGTTGGATGGTGCACTCTTGTTGCTGGGGTGTGATTTCACCAGCGCGCCTTCCAAACGCAAAGCGATTGTGCTGGCCTTGGGAAACGCACAGGGCGCTCGGCTTAGCGTCAGCCAAATCCTGCGCTTTCACAGTTTCCAAGATTTTTCGAGCTGGCTGAGGCAAGAGCGCGCCTGGCTCGGTGGTTTTGATCTGCCGTTTGGCTTGCCACGCGCACTGGTTCAAGACCTTGGCTGGCCGCTTGAGTGGTCGGCACTCATGGCGCACTATGCATCGCTGTCAAGGTCGCAGATCCGTGACACCTTTGCTGCCTACTGCAATGCCCGCCCGGTGGGGGAGAAATTTGCGCACCGTGCCACCGATCGGCTGGCGGGCTCGAGCTCCAGCATGAAATGGGTGAACCCGCCTGTGGCGTACATGATGCACGCTGGTGTGCCCCTGCTGCTCCAAGCCGGCGTTGAGTTAGCAGGCTTGAGTAATCCCAGCCAAACTGATCGGCCAAACCAGCGTGTGGCACTTGAGGCCTACCCGGGACTGTTGGCGCGTGAAGTGCTTGGCCAACGCAGCTACAAAAACGACGCGAAAGCCCAGCAGACAGCGCAGCGCTTGATCGCTCGTAAAGACCTGATTACCGCGTTAGAGCATGGCCAAACCCGCCTGGGATTGCGGCTCAAACTTAGCCATGCCCAGCGCGATGCACTGGTGGACGATGCCACTGGTGACAGCCTGGATGCGGTTTTATGTTTGATGCAAGCGGCCTGGGCTGGCGCACAGCTCCAGTCAGGGCATCCCCTGTACGGCTTGCCCGCAGACATGGATGCGCTTGAAGGCTGGATCATCAGCGCATGAAGACTTGTTGTCATCTTTTGCTTAGCGTTTGCTTGTTGAGCGTATCCGTGCTGCACGCTCAGACCTATACCGCCCGGGTAGGGTCGGTGCCAGATGGGGATACCTTGTGGGTACATCCAAAAGATGGGGGACCTGGGCGAAAACTGCGCTTGCTGGGAATCGATGCCCCGGAAATCTGCCAGGTGGCAGGCAAGGCATCTCAAGAGGCCTTGCGCGCCGCAGTGCAGGGTCGGTGGGTGCAAGTCACTGTGACGATGTACGACAACTACCAGCGTGGTTTGGCGCGCTTGGAGCTCGACGGCATGGATGTCGCCGCGCAGATGGTGCAAACGGGTCAGGCCTGGTCAGCACGCTGGCATGGTGCGCCCACCAGCTACGCTGCGCAGGAGCAGGCTGCGCGCGCGCAAGGGCTTGGTTTATTTGCCGACGCCAGCGCACAGTGGCCAGGTGATTTTCGCAAGCAGCATGGCAGTTGTTACCCCCAGCGGGGTCGCTGAACACAGGCAAACAAATGGGGTGATCAGTGCCCGCAGACCGGGCAGCTTGGGTTACGTTGCAGGCGCATCTCAGTGAACGCCATGTCCCGACCCTCCAGCATCAACAGCCGGCCGGTCAGGGGGCGTCCGGCGCCACTGATCAGTTTAAGGGCTTCGGCAGCTTGAATGGAACCAATGATGCCAACCAGTGGTGCAAAGACCCCCATGGTGGCACAACGCGCTTCCTCAAAATCTGCCTCGGGAGGAAACAGACAGGCGTAGCACGGCGAAGTCTTGTCGCGGGGGTCATAAACTGTGACCTGCCCGTCAAATCGAATCGCAGCGCCTGATACCAAAGGCTTTTGATGTCGCACGCATGCGGCATTGATGGCGTGACGCGTGGCAAAGTTGTCGCAGCAGTCCAGTACCACATCAACTTGTTCCACCAAGGTGCTCAATAGCGTGGCGTCAGCGAACTGCTGCACTGTGACGACTTTCACCTGGGGGTTGAGTGCGCAAACGGCTTCGGCCAGAGAGCGTACTTTGAGCTGACCGACACGCGCCTGCGCATGGGCAATTTGGCGCTGCAGATTGGTTAGGTCGACCGTGTCGCCGTCCACTACCGTGAGCGTGCCCACGCCCGCTGAGCCCAGATACATGGCCACGGGTGAGCCCAAGCCGCCCGCGCCCACCACCAACACATGGGCGCTTTGAATCAGCGCTTGACCTTCAATCCCGATGTCGTCAAGCAGAATGTGTCGCGAGTAGCGCAGCAAGTCGTCATCTAGCATGATGGGGATGCTTAGTTTTCTTTTTTGGGCTCGGGGCGCTCAACCATGGTTTTGCTTACCTGTACCTCGAGTCCTTTGAGTAAATTGAGCGCTTGCTGGAGCTGGAAGTCTTTATCTGATCCGAATTCCGGTAGACGGCGCTCGGAGGCGGGCTTTTTCAGTTCTTCTTCAAGGCGCAAGCGGGCCTCTTCACGCGCTTTTTCCAGCTCAGGGCTTGCGGCTTCAGCGCCTTGCCCATTGGTCAGGTGCTTCTCCAGATCGGCTTCGCGGGTGCGCAAAACCGCAAACAGGTTGCCCTGCGCGGTTTCGTCCACCATCACGTCGGGGACGATGCCCTTGGCCTGAATCGATTTGCCGCTGGGGGTGTAGTAGCGGCTGGTGGTCAGTTTCAGCGCGGCCGTTGGGCAGTTGTCCATGCGAAAGCGCGACTCCAGGCACACAGCAGTTTGAACCGAGCCCTTGCCAAAGGTCTGGCTTCCCAGCAATTTGGCGCGCTTGTGGTCTTGCAAGGCCCCCGCAACAATTTCGCTTGCAGACGCTGATCCCTCATTGACCAGAACCACCAAATTCACGGCTTTCAGTGCTTCGCTGGTGGATGCATCAAGCTGCTTCAGGGGGTCACTTCCGCGGCGGGCGTAGTAGCTCGGTGCAGCTTTGTAAGTAAATTTACTCTCAGGTAACTGACCCTTTGCCGACACGATTGTGACGTTTTCTGGCAAGAACGCTGCAGAGATCGCTACCGCAGCATCCAAATAGCCGCCCGGGTCGTTACGTAAATCAAGTACCAAGCCTTTGAGCTCGGGTTCTTCCTTGTAAATATCGTTGACTTTGCGGGCAAAGTCGCTCACCGTGCGCTCTTGGAACTGACTCAAGCGTATCCACGCATAGCCAGGCTCGATGACCTTGGCGCGCACCGACTGCGTGCGAATCACCTCGCGCACGATGGTCACGGCGAAAGTACGGTTTTCATCTCGGCGGAAAATGGTGAGCACCACTTTGGTGTCCGGTTCGCCGCGCATGCGTTTGACGCCCTCGTTAAGCGACAAACCTTTGACGGGGGTGTCATCAATCTTGACGATCAGGTCGTTGGGTTTGAGTCCGGCACGAAAGGCGGGCGACCCTTCGATGGGCGATACCACCTTGATCACACCCTCTTCTTGAGAAATCTCGATGCCTACCCCTACAAACTTGCCGGTGGTTCCTTCGTTGAAGTCTTTCAGCGCTTTTTTGTCCAGGTAGACCGAATGCGGGTCGAGCCCTGCCACCATGCCTGTGATGGCGTCGGTGATGAGTTTTTTGTCATCCACTGGCTCCACATAATTGCTTTTGATCATGCCAAAAACTTCTGCGAGCTGCTGCAGCTCCTGCAGTGGCAGGGGCGCTAAGGTGCTACGCGCCACGGTCTGCAATGAGACGGTGGTCAAGCTACCGGCGACCAGACCCAAGCAGATCCAGCCGGTGATTTTTAGTTTATGACCCATGAGCGTATTCCAAAGCGGTTAAGTAGCAGGTGAGGTGGGCAAGGTGGGAGCCACCAGTTGGGGTCCAAAAACCCGCTGGCATGCGCAATCAGGCCGTTTTCCCTTGGGCGGCTACCGAGGCCGTGGCGCGTTCGATGGCTTCAGCGTCTCCAAGGTAATAGTGGCGAATGGGTTTGAGCGCATCATCGAGCTCATAAACCAGAGGAATGCCATTAGGAATGTTGAGTGAGACGATGTCTTGGTCCGAGATGTTATCCAAATACTTGATCAGCGCACGCATTGAATTGCCGTGTGCTGCGATTACCACGCGCTTGCCGCGTTGCAAGGCGGGCGCCAGCGCCTCAGTCCAAAACGGTATGACGCGCGCAACTGTGTCTTTCAGACATTCGGTCAGTGGCATCTGGTTGGCTGGCAGCTTGGCGTAGCGGATGTCACCGTGCTCGCTGCGCGGGTCAGTTGGTGAGAGCGTGGGTGGGGGCGTGTCGTAGCTGCGCCGCCAAAGCAAGACCTGATCTTCTCCGAACTGTTTAGCGACCTCCGCCTTGTTAAGGCCTTGTAGTGCACCGTAGTGGCGCTCATTCAAGCGCCAGCTGTTGACCACCGGAAGCCAGGTTCGATCCATTTCATCGAGGACATGCCATAAGGTGCGGGTGGCGCGTTTGAGCACACTGGTGTAGGCAACATCAAAGTCATAGCCTTCAGCCTTGAGCAAGCGCCCGGCTAGGATGGCTTGCTCCACTCCAGTGGGGGTGAGATCAACGTCGGTCCAGCCCGTAAAACGGTTTTCCCGGTTCCAAGTGGATTCGCCATGGCGAATAAGAACAAGTTTATGCATAGTTAATTTTGTGTGCTTGCGCTACAGGTTTGCGCGCTATTCTAAAATGCTGTGTTTGCAAACCTGCTGCGCTACAAGGAATGACCCTGTGAAATTTGTACTTGAAAACTGGATGCTGATTACCGTTGCCTTATCCTCGGGGGCCATGTTGATGTGGCCCATGATCAATGCTGGCCCTGCCGGCGCCTTAACCGTGGAGTTGGCTGTGCAGCGTATGAACCGTGAAAAAGCCGTGGTGATTGATGTGTGCGAGGCTGATGAATACGCAGCCGGTCACATAGCAGGCGCCAAAAACATCCCCCTGTCTCAGCTTGAAAGCAAATTGGCTGCTACGGTTAAAAACAAAGACTTGCCGGTGATTTTGGTCTGCCAGTCGGGCATGCGAAGCAAAAAAGCAGTGGCTATTGCAAAGACATTGGGTTTCGCAAAGGCCGAGTCCTTGTCCGGGGGCTTGGGTGCATGGCGCAGCGCCAATTTGCCGATTCGTAAAGCTTGATTGCACAACCCGTAACTGGACTCAACATGCAAGCCGTCAAAATGTACACCACCGCCGTCTGCCCCTATTGCGTGCGCGCCAAGCAATTGCTCAAAGCCCGCGGTGTTGAAACCATTGAAGAAATCCGCATCGACCAATTACCCGAGGAACGCAATGCGATGGTTGCTTCAACCGGCCGGCGTACCGTACCTCAAATTTTCATTGGCGCCACCTATGTGGGTGGCTGCGATGACCTGATGGCGCTTGACAGTCGGGGTGCTCTGATGCCCCTGCTGAACGCCGCCTGAGATAATTTCCCGTAGTACAGGTCAGGTGCGCGGTGCACCGGGCCTCTTTTTTTCCTACCGAAAGAGCTTTATGGCCGAGATACAGACCCCTGACCAAGACCCCGTTTTTCAAATTCAACGCGTTTACCTCAAAGAGGCGTCTCTGGAGCAGCCTAATTCTCCGGCCATCTTGCTTGAGCAAGAACAACCCAGCGTGGATATTCAATTGGGCGTGAACGCGGCGGCGGTGGCTGAAGGTATTTTCGAGGTCGCGGTAACGGCCACGGTGCAGACAAAAATACAGGATAAAACAGTATTTTTGGTTGAAGTCACCCAAGCTGGTATTTTCGAAATTCGCAACCTCAGTCAAGAACAAATCGGCCCGATCATGGGCGTTGCCTGCCCGCAAATTGTCTATCCTTATTTGCGTGGCAATGTGGCTGACATCATTCAGCGCGCCGGCTTCCCGCCAGTGCACCTCTCTGAAATCAATTTCCAGGCTATGTACGAGCAGCAGCAGGCCTCGCAAAGTCCGGACGGTCAACCCACCGTCACGCAGTAAACACCATGAAGGTGGTGGTGCTTGGCGCTGGCGCCTGGGGTACTGCACTGGCCATCAATCTGGCCAGTCAGGTCCCCGCGCAAAACGCTGTCACGTTGTGGGCACGCAGTGCACAGCTGTGCCAAGCGCTGCACACCGATCGTGAAAACAAACGTTATTTGCCTGGGGTATTGTTGCCCGAGGCTTTGAGCGTCAGTTCGGCCAGCGGCGCTGATGAACAAGACTTGGTACAAAGCGCTGATTTGGTGATCGTGGCAACGCCCACGGCCGCTTTGCGTCAGATACTTGGGCGTTTGCAGCACAGCAAGGTGCCGGTCGTCTGGTTGTGCAAAGGCTTTGAAGCGGCCATGGGTGACAGCCCCGGCTTACTTGGTCATGAGGTGCAGGCGCAGGTCGCTGCGCAGTTGCGCTCGGGCTCGCTCAGTGGCCCCAGTTTTGCGCTCGAGGTGGCCCGAGGACAACCCACTGCTCTGGTGGCTGCCAGCGTCGATGTCTCGGTGCAGCAAATGCTGGTAGATGTCTGTCACGGCCCGAGTATGCGGATCTACGCTACAGACGATATCGCAGGTGTAGAGGTGGGCGGTGCGGTTAAAAATGTTTTGGCCATTGCCACTGGTGTTTGTGACGGTTTGCAACTGGGCTTGAATGCGCGAGCTGCCTTGATCACGCGCGGCCTCGCTGAGATGACACGCCTGGGGCTTGCCCTGGGCGCACGCGCTGAGACTTTCATGGGTTTGAGTGGCTTGGGTGATTTGGTGCTCACGGCTACGGGCGACTTGTCGCGCAACCGAAAAGTTGGCTTAGCCTTGGCGCAAGGCCAGCCTATGGCGCAAATTACGGCCTCGCTGGGTCATGTGGCTGAGGGCGTGTACAGCGCCCGTACGGTCGCTCAACGCGCAGCGCAACTGGGCGTTGATATGCCCATCACCCAGGCTGTGGTGGCATTGCTCGATGGTGCCATGTCGCCTAACCGGGCGCTTGCCATGCTGATGGGGCGAGAGCCGACTGTTGAGCTGGCGCAGACCTCTTGATGGGTAATGTGCCCCAAAGATCATGGACGGTTAATGCGTTGCAACGATACCAACTCGGCACAGTGGATACGATAAAAAGGACGTGAGCATGTTTGAATGGACCAGTGAAACAGTGGCTGAGGTAGCCCGCGAGGATGTGGTGCGTGCCCTGCGTGAAGATGTCGGTGATGCCGATCTGACCGCGGCTTTGATTGATGCCAGCCTGCAAGCCAGCGCGCGGATTGTGGCACGCGAGTCCGCTGTGATTTGCGGCTCACCGTGGGTTGAAGCGACTTTTTTGGCGCTTGACCCTCAGGCTCAGATCACCTGGCATGTCGCTGAAGGCCAGACCTGTGTAGCTGATCAATTGGTGTTGGAGGTCCATGGCCAGGCCCGTGCACTGTTGACCGCCGAGCGCACCGCCCTGAATTTCTTGCAGTTGCTCAGTGCCGTAGCGAGTAAAACACAAACCTATGTGCACGAAGTGTGCAAGGTGCCCGACGCGAAAGCCCGTATCGTCGATACCCGAAAAACGCTGCCTGGCTTGCGTATGGCGCAGAAATACGCGGTGATCGCAGGTGGCGGTAGCAACCACCGTTTAGGCTTGTTTGACGCGGTCTTGATCAAAGAAAATCACATCGCTTCAGCGGGGGGTATTGCCCATGTCCTGGCTCGCACGGCTGAAGTCGCGCCTCGCGCGAGCTTTGTGGAGATCGAAGTGGAGTCCCTGGCCGAGCTGGATCAAGCGCTGACTGCAGGCGCCACCATGATTCTTCTGGATAACTTCAGTTTGCCCGACATGACGCAGGCGGTTAAGCGCAATGCTGGTCAGGCTATCTTGGAGGTCTCGGGTGGTGTGAGCCTGTCAACTGTCGCAGCCATTGCTGCCACTGGCGTGGACCGTATTTCAGTTGGCGCACTCACCAAAGACGTGCGTGCGATTGATTTTTCGATGCGCTTTCATGCGCAAGCGACTTGACTCCCTGAAGACTTAATCACCCAAAGGGTCCAAAAGGATGCGCCATGTATGAACGCCACGTAGACATTAAAGAAATTGATTACGAGCAGCCTGAGTCGACCTCTGCATATGCTGCACAGGCTTGCGTTACCAAGCACGTCTGGGCGCGGGTCCCCGTTGAGCCGGGTCCGGCCCAGCGCGCTGCGCTCAAAGACAAGATTCGCGGTTTGCTGAAGGAAAAAAATGCTGTTTTGGTGTCTCACTACTATGTGCACCCTGACTTGCAGGATTTGGCTGAAGAAACCGGTGGTTTGGTCAGTGATTCGCTTGAAATGGCGCGTTTCGGACGTGACCACAAGGCCACCACACTGGTGGTCTCTGGTGTGCGATTCATGGGCGAGACCTCGAAGATTTTGTCGCCGGAGAAACGTGTTCTGATGCCTGACCTGGATGCCACATGTTCGCTTGATTTGGGCTGCCCGGTTGAGGACTTCAGCGCATTTTGCGACGCCCATCCGGACCGTACCGTGGTGGTGTATGCCAACACCAGCGCTGCTGTGAAAGCCCGCGCAGACTGGCTGGTGACATCGAGCTGTGCCTTGGACATCGTACGCGCGCTCAAAGAGCAGGGTCAGAAGATTTTGTGGGCACCAGACCGGCATCTGGGTGGCTATATTCAACGCGAAACCGGTGCCGATATGGTGATGTGGGGTGGTTCGTGCATCGTGCACGACGAGTTCAAGGCTGTTGAGCTGCAGGATCTGATGAAGGAGCATCCGCTGGCCAAGGTCTTGGTGCACCCTGAGTCGCCGCAAGACGTCGTGGCCTTGGCTGATGTGGTGGGTTCTACCTCTGCTATTTTGAACGCTGCGAAAACCATGGATGCACGAGAGTTCATCGTGGCCACTGACAGCGGGATGTTGCATAAATTGCGCACGCTCAATCCCAGCAAAACATTCATTGAAGCACCCACAGCAGGTGACAGTGCCACCTGTAAGAGTTGCGCACACTGTCCTTGGATGGCCATGAACAGCTTGGCTGGCCTCGCCCATGCGCTGGAAACTGGCGCCCCAGAAATCCATGTGGACCCCGATTTGGGTTTGCGGGCACGCCTTCCGATCGACCGCATGTTGGCTTTCACAGCTGCCATGAAGAGCGCATTGGCGCCGGGCAGTTTGGTGGAAAAAATAGGCGCGGCCTGAAGCCACTGGCCACTGCCTTGCGTGGGCAGTGGCAGGTGTACCACTGAGCTGCAGGGCACGCCAGATCGGGTGCCTGGCCAGTTCAAATACAGCACTTGTGCGCGGGATTGCCCGGCTGTTACGCGGCTGTTGACACCGTGATTGGTGCCGATTTCATGAAAGATCAGCTGTTATCAGGGTGCGCGGTAAGTGCTTAGATTTCCAGGTTATCTATCAATCTGGTGGTGCCGATTTTGGCTGCACCCAGTGCCACCAGTAGACCCGCCTGTAGTGCTTGCGCGGACCTTGCAAGTGGCTGCAAATCGTGACGTTGCCGGATCACCAGGTAGTCCACTTTCCAGCCGCGCGATAACAGCCGCTGGGTAGCTGTTGTTTCCAGGTCGGCCAGGTCTGTGGCACCACCGCGTAGCGCGTCGACCATCCACGTGAGCGTCTTGTAAAGCGCTGGTGCTTCTTGCCGTTGTTCCGTGCTCAGGTAGCTATTTCGAGAGGACAGCGCGAGTCCATCATCGGCTCGACGCGTGCTTGCTGCCACGATCTCAACGTCCAGGGCGAACTGGCGCACCATTTCGCGCACCACCATCAATTGCTGGTAATCTTTTTGACCAAAGACGGCCACGCGGGGCTGTACACAGGCAAACAGTTTCATCACCACGGTGGCCATGCCATCAAAAAAATCAGGTCTGAACTGGCCTTCGAGCGGTTCGGCCAGAGCACTGGGCGCGCGCATGCGAAAGGTTTGCGCCTGCGGATACAGGTCGTGCTCAGAAGGTGCAAACAGCACATCACAGCCCTCACGCTGCAAGGCCTGGCAGTCGGCTTGCCAGCTTCGTGGGTAGGCGTCAAAGTCTTCATGCGGTAAAAACTGCAAACGGTTGACGAAGATACTGGCTACCAACACATCGCCCAGCGGTTTGGCCTGACGCAACAGCGCCAAGTGGCCTTCGTGCAAATTGCCCATGGTTGGCACAAAAGCCGGCCTGCGGTAGGCCGTTAAGTGCGCGCGCAGTTCTGCGATGGTATGGATAATCTTCATGCCGTGGCCGTCGAGAACTGCTTACCAAGCGTGCAGCACATTGTCAGGAAATGCACCCGACTTAACTGCTTGAACATAGGCCTGCATGGCCTGTTTGATATCGAGTGGGGCCCCGCCCGCGACACCGTTGTCGGCCATGAAGTTGCGCACAAATTTCGCCATCTTGCCCATGTTCATGCCCAACATGTCATGTAGCACCAGGACCTGACCGGAGGTGCCGTTGCCAGCCCCAATGCCGATGGTGGCGCAGTGCTTGAGTTCTTTGGTCAGTTCACTGGACAGCTGTGCAGGCACCATTTCAAGCACCAGCAGCGTGGCGCCAGCGTCCTGCAGTTCATGCGCATGGCGTTTGAGGATGGCTGCTTCTGCCGGTGTTTTACCTTGCAAGCGATAGCCCCCTAAGGCGTGCACGGTTTGTGGTGTCAGGCCCAGGTGCGCACAGACGGGAATACCACGCTCCACCAGAAAGCGCACCGTCTCAGCGGTCCATCCGCCACCCTCAAGCTTCACCATGTGGGCGCCGGCTTGCATCAAGACGCAAGCGCTGTGCAGGGCTTGTTCTTTCGAGGCATGGTAGCTGCCGTAGGGCAGGTCACCGATGATCCAGGCGGTGCCCTGCACCCGGTGCACACCCCGCGATACGCATTCCACGTGGTAACGCATGGTCTCCAGCTGCACACCAACGGTGCTGGTCAGACCCTGGCACACCATGCCCAGCGAATCGCCTACGAGCAAGCACTCCACACCCGCGGCGTCAGCCACCGCTGCAAACGTTGCGTCGTAAGCTGTGAGCATGGTAATTTTTTCACCGCGCGCGTGCATGTCAAGCAGTCTGGGCAAGCTCACCGGTTTGCGAATGGCCGGCGTGCTGGTTGGTGGCAGGGTGCCGTAAGGGCTTGCTGAAAGGCTGGATGATTGGTTCATAGCAAGGGTAAACGTGTTGGGCCGAATGCCACCACATCAACTACAGGTTAGGTCATAGGAGTCAGGACCGAGGGAACGGCCCTGGGCAAGGTTTCGGGGTAATCCCGGCTGAAATGCAGGCCACGACTTTCACGGCGTGATTGCGCGCTACGCACAATGAGGTCGGCCACCTGAACCAGGTTGCGTAACTCTAGCAGGTCGCGGGTAACCGAGAAATGCGCATAAAACTCCTGAATTTCTCCTTGCAGGAGTGCGATACGGTGCGCGGCGCGTTCTAAACGCTTGTTGGTGCGAACAATGCCAACGTAATCCCACATGAAGCGTCGCAACTCGTCCCAGTTGTGCGAGATCACCACGCACTCGTCGGGGTCGCTCACGCGGCTGTCATCCCATGCGGGTAAGCTGCTCGTTAACTGGGTTGGCGCTTGCAGAATGTCTTGTGTGGTGGCATGGGCAAACACCATGCACTCCACCAATGAGTTGCTGGCCAGCCGGTTGGCGCCATGCAGGCCGCTACAAGCTGCTTCGCCAATGGCGTACAGACCAGGTAAGTCGGTATGACCCTGCAAATCGGCCAAGACGCCACCGCAGGTGTAATGGGCCGCGGGCACCACTGGAATTGGCTGTGTGGCAATGTCGATACCGAGCTCCAGACAGCGGGCGTAAATATTTGGGAAATGTTCTTGTAAAAAGCTGATAGGCTGGTGCGAGATGTCCAGGTAGACGCAATCAAAGCCGCCTTTTTTCATCTCGAAGTCGATGGCACGTGCGACCACATCACGCGGGGCGAGTTCTTCGCGCGCATCATGGCTGGGCATGAAACGGGTGCCGTCTGGCAACAGCAGACGACCGCCCTCGCCACGCACGGCCTCGCTGATCAGATAAGACTTGGCATGCGGGTGGTACAGGCAGGTGGGGTGAAACTGGATGAATTCCATGTTTTCCACACGACAGCCCGCGCGCCACGCCGCGGCAATGCCGTCGCCCGTCGCCGTGTCGGGGTTGGTTGTGTAGAGATAAACCTTGCCCGCGCCCCCTGTGGCCAAAATGGTTTGAGGTGCTTCAAAGGTCATCACCTGGCCGGTTTCACTATTGAGTGCGTACAGGCCCAAGCAGCGTTTGTCGCTGTGTCCTAATTTGTCTGAGGTGATCAGGTCAACCAGCGTGTGCTGCTCGAACAAGGTGATGTTGGGTGCCTGGTGCACCGCCTTGATTAGAGTGGCTTGCACCGCTGCACCTGTGGCATCGGTCGCGTGCACGATACGCCTGGCGCTGTGGCCCCCTTCTCTTGTTAAGTGCAGATCCCCCGATTCCTCAGAAAAAGGGACCCCCAAACTGCGTAACCAGTCGACCGCTTTGGGCGCGTTTTCAATCACAAAGCGGGTAGCGCCTAAATCACACAGGCCGGCACCGGCCACCAGCGTATCGTCCACATGGGACTGAAAACTATCGTCTTTGTCCCAAACGGCTGCAATGCCACCTTGTGCCCAGCCGCTGGAGCCATCACCAATGGCACGCTTGGTGATGACGGCTACGCGTTTGTGTGGCGACAACAGCAGCGCCGCGCTCAAGCCTGCTAGGCCACTTCCCACGATGAGCACGTCAAAGTGCTGGGTAGGCGGCGTGGCAGACGCATCAATAGAACTGCTTGTCATGAAACAACCTTGTAGGCCTCAGGTGGGTGTGTAAGAGAGTCGGATGTAGATCGGCGCAAAAGCCTCTGCTTGGGTAATTTCAATCAGCGACTCTTTGGCCAACTCCAACAAAGCGATGAAGGTTACAACCAGCATGGATGCCCCTTTTGACGGGTCGAACAAATTTTCAAATTCAACAAAGCGACGACCCTGTAGGCGTTTGAGCATCAGGCTCATGTGCTCCCGCACCGACAGCTCCTCGCGCGTGATTTTGTGTTTTTGTACCAGTTTGGCGCGCTGCAAAATCCCCAGCCAAGCCTGCTGCAGATCATCCACGTTGACATCGGGAAAGCGTACTTGGGCCAGCTGCACGCGGTGTACCCGGGCAACCAAGAAATCGCGCCCAAGTTGAGGTAGTTCGTGCAAGCGCCCAGCCGCCAGTTTCATCTGTTCGTATTCCAATAACCGACGCACCAGCTCGGCTCGGGGATCTTCCGGCTCTTGACCTTGTGCCACCCGTTTGGGTGGCAGCAGCATGCGCGACTTGATCTCGATGAGCATCGCGGCCATCAGCAGGTACTCAGCGGCCAATTCCAGGTTGCTGTGGCGAATTTCTTCGACATAGGTCAGGTATTGACGGGTCAGACCTGCCATTGGGATGTCCAGGATGTTGAAGTTTTGCTTACGGATCAGGTAGAGCAAAAGGTCCAGTGGACCCTCAAAAGCCTCGAGGAACACCTCCAATGCATCCGGTGGAATGTACAAGTCTGTTGGCAAGGCAAACAAGGGCTCGCCATAGAGTCGCGCCACCGCCACATGGTCCACCACATCGGGCATGCCGGCAATCACGGGCGCATCGATGAGTTGGTGGGCAGAAGTTTCAGACATACGTATGTGTTTGGGTGCTGTTGTCACTTGATGGGAACAGCCCTGACAAGTTGATATCTTCAGTCTTTGGGCGTGGTCTGATAAACGTATGGTTTTTGGGCTACCTGATCGGCACTCAGGTCTTTCGCAACGGTTCGGTCAATCGACTTTTCCCAAAGTAGCGAACGGCCTTCGCGTTGCTTGGCTTCGAGCTCCGGACGTTGGACCTTCAGTTGATTGATGAACTGAGTGATATCAGATTTGTAGTCGGGTCGGCGAAAGAAGTTCATGGGCGCTTGAGTCGTGAAACAGATAAAAACAAAGTGGGGCTAAACGGCGTGGGCAATGCGGTGATTTTACGGCCGCTGAAAGTTCGTTCAAGCTGGGCGCTGCACCGCCTCCTGTGGGCCACTCAGTTGTAAACCGAGGTGCAGACCTGTGTTCAAGTCGGGTGCGAGCCTGCCTTCCAAGCGGTGCAGTAGCCCTGTGCGTTTTGCAATGTCATAGGGCTGGTGCATCAAGCCGCACACCAGGAGATGAACGCGCTGATCCTCGCAAGTCTGTACCAGGTTGGTCAAAGCATCAATACCCGACGAATCCACGTAAATCACGTTTTTCAGGTCGATTACCAAAACTGGCGTGTGGATTTGGTCCTCAATGGCTTCAACCAGCTTAACTGCACCAAAAAACAGTGCACCGTACAAGCGCCAAGCTTGCAGTGCATGGGCCTGGCCCGCGATTTCCGGGTGGCTTTGTGATGTCACGGTTTCACTGCGGCTCAGGCTGGAGATGCGGTAGATGAATGTCAGGCAAGCTGCCAGCAGACCGACCTCTACAGCAACCGTTAGGTCAAACACGACCGTCAGAAAGAACACCGACAGCAGCGTCAAACGGTAAGGCAGGCGGTATTTGCGCAGGTTCATGAACTCGCGCCACTCGCCCATGTTCCATCCGATAAACATCAATATTGCGGCCAATGTTGCCAGTGGGATGTAGGCCGCCAAGGGAGCGGCCACTAGCACGATCAGCAGCAGGCTGACGGCATGCACCATGCCGGCCACGGGTGTTGTGCCGCCGCTCTTCACATTGGTCATGGTGCGGGCAATGGTTCCAGTGGCTGGCATGCCACCAAAAAAGGGCGAGATGAAGTTGGCAATACCTTGTGCCATTAACTCCTGATTCGGGTCGTGTCGATCACCAATTAAGCTGTCCGCGACGCGCGCACACATCAAGGACTCGATCGCACCGAGCAGGGCCAAGGTCAAGGTGGGCATGAACAAAAAGCGGGCACTTTCCCAGCTGAAAGAGGGCCATTGCAGGCCGGGGAGTTGCGATGGAATGCCGCCAAATTTGCTGCCTATGGTCTGTACTGGCAAATCAAATATGAAGCAGATCAAGGTGGCCGCCAGCAATGTGACGATGGAGCCTGGCAACATGGCCAACAGCTTGTTGCCAGAGGTCTGCAGTCGGCGCGCCCAATGGGTCCAGGCCAGTAACAAGGCAAGCGACAGAATCCCCAGCGTAACGGTTGCCCATTGCACGCTGCTGATGTTGGCGCCTAGTGTGGACAGCATGCCAAAAAAGTCTGCTGGCATGTGAACGGTTAAACCCAAAAAGTCTCTGATCTGCGAGAGCATGATCAGCACCGCAATGCCGTTGGTAAAGCCAATGACCACCGCCACTGGAATGAAGCGAATCAAGTTGCCCGCGCGAAACAGCCCCATGAGGAAGAGCAAAACGCCTGACATGGCAGTGGCCAGAATCAGATTGGCCAAGCCGTAGCGCTCCAAAATGCCATACACAATGACAATGAATGCGCCCGCTGGCCCCCCAATTTGCACCCGACTACCGCCCAACGCTGAGATCAGAAAACCGGCCACGATAGCGGTGAAAAGGCCCGCTTCAGGTTTCAGGCCAGAGGCAATCGCAAAAGCCATGGCCAGTGGCAAAGCCACGATGCCAACGGTTACACCAGCCGCTGCGTCACGTGCAAAATCCTGGCGTGTGTAGCCTGGCAGCGTATCCAATAACTTGGGGTGAAAACGCATCCAGTCAAGCTTCATGGTGCGATGCCCTGCTCAGTGGATGCGCATGCCCGCTTGGGCGCCGATAAAGGGCTCAAGCACATAAATCCCGGGAACCGTCTTTTCGTCAGCGTGGCTGGCCGCAAGCACCATACCCTCTGACAAGCCAAACTTCATCTTGCGTGGTGCCAGATTAGCCACCATCACAGTGAGTTTTCCAACCAGCTGCTCGGGTTTGTACATGCTGGCAATGCCGGAAAATACTTGGCGCAATTGAGGTGAGCCCGCCGCGTCTTTTTCACCGACGTCCAAGCTCAGGCGCAACAGTTTGCTCGATCCCTGCACGGCTTCGCAGGCCATGATTTTTGCGATGCGCAGGTCGACTTTGGCAAAGTCGTCGATGCCAATCATGGGCGCGATGGTCTCGCCACCGGGTTCGGAGTCCAGCACTGGCGTGTCGCCGGAGGGGCTTTCTTCGGGGTGTTGTGGCTGAACAGGCGCCTCAAACAAGGCTTCAAGCTGTTTGCTGTCCACGCGCTGCATCAGGTGCTGATAGCCACCAATCACATGCCCTGCGGGCAAGGGCTCGATGATGTTTGAAAAATCCAAAGGTGCAATGTTTAAAAAGCGCTCAACCTGTGTGGCCAAGGCTGGTAGCACCGGCTTGAGGTAGCAAGTCAGTATGCGAAACGCCTTGATGCACACCGTGCACACGTCTTGCAAGCGGGCGTCCATGCCCTCTTTTTTAGCCAGATCCCAGGGTTTGTTGGCGTCCACATAAGCATTCACTCGGTCAGCCAGCAGCATGGTTTCACGCAAGGCCTTGGCAAATTCGCGGGTTTCGTACAGTTGTTCGATCGCTGGGCGTTCGGCGCGCAGTCGGTGTAACAGCGCTGCACCGTCCTCGGACACCACGCCCAGTTGGCCTGCAAAGCGCTTGCTGATAAAGCCCGCCGCACGTGAAGCAATGTTCACAAACTTGCCAATCAGGTCGCTGTTGACGCGCGCCATGAAGTCCTCGGCGTTGAAGTCAATGTCTTCATTGCGCGCTGACAGTTTGGCGGCCAGGTAGTAGCGTAGCCACTCTGGGTTCATGCCAAGTTCGAGGTACTTCAGCGGGTCCAGGCCGGTACCGCGGCTCTTGCTCATCTTCTCGCCGTTGTTAACCGTCAAAAAGCCGTGCACAAAGATATTGTCAGGCGTTTTTCGGCCACTGAAATGCAGCGTGGCTGGCCAGAATAAGGTATGGAATGTGACGATGTCTTTGCCAATGAAGTGGTATTGTTCCAGCGTAGGGTTGGCCATGTAGTCGTCATAGTCCACGCCACGCCGGGTGCACAAGTTTTTCAAAGAGGCCAGGTAGCCAATAGGGGCATCGAGCCATACATAAAAATACTTGCCAGGTGCGTCCGGTATTTCAATGCCGAAGTAGGGTGCGTCGCGTGAAATATCCCAGTCTCCCAGCCCTTCGCTGACGCTGCCATCCGCGTTATTGCGGGCACTGAACCATTCCTTGATTTTGTTGGCGACTTCGGGTTGCAGCTTGCCATCTTGGGTCCATTGGCTTAAAAACTCCACGCAGCGCGGGTCGGATAATTTGAAGAAATAGTGTTCTGAACTTTTCAGTTCAGGCTTGGCGCCCGACAAGGCCGAATAGGGATTGATCAAGTCGGTTGGCGCATAAACCGCGCCGCACACTTCGCAGTTGTCGCCATATTGGTCTTTGGCGTGGCATTTTGGGCACTCGCCCTTGATGAAGCGGTCAGGCAAAAACATCGACTTGGCGGGGTCGAAGAACTGCTCAATCGTGCGGCGTTCAATCAAAGTGCCTTGCGGGTTGTCACGCAGATCGCGGTAAATGGCTTGGGCGAGTTCGTGGTTTTCCGGCGCATCGGTGCTGTGCCAGTTGTCAAACCCAAGGTAAAAACCATCCAGATAAGGTTTGCGCCCGGCGGCAATGTCGGCCACGAATTGTTGTGGCGTTTGGCCGGCCTTCTCAGCTGCGATCATGATCGGTGCGCCATGCGTGTCGTCTGCACAGCAGAAATCTACCTGGTTGCCCATCATCCGCTGATAACGCACCCAGATATCGGCCTGGATGTATTCCATGATGTGGCCGATGTGAAATTTGCCGTTGGCGTAGGGCAGGGCAGTGGTGACAAACAGTTGACGTGGCATGGAATGGTTTTCTCGGCAAGGAGGTGCATTTTAAGTGGCAGCACGGCTCAGTGGCGTCAGCATAGCTGCAGATTGTCAGATAGGCTTGAATTGTTCGCCACGGCGCCCGCTTCACAATGCCAGGGGGTAAACCCTGATTTGCCCAATTTTTAAAAGGACAAGACCAGCTTGGATAGACTACTCTCCTTTCGGAGAAACCCATGACCTTGACCGTGCAAGTCGTTCAGGACGCCTTGAAGAGCGTACTTGATCCCAACACTGGTCGCGATTTCGTTGCGACCAAAGCCATCAGAAACCTCACCGTTAACGACGGTGATGTGGCTTTTGAGGTGGAACTTGGCTACCCAGCTAAAAGCCAAATCGCAAATATCCGCAAGGCTTGTATTGCGGCGGTGCGCACCGTTCCTGGTGTGGCCAATGTGTCCGTTAATGTGTTCTCCAAGATCACAGCGCACGCAGTGCAACGTGGTGTGCAGTTGTTACCCAACGTCAAAAATGTGATTGCTGTGGCCTCGGGTAAAGGGGGGGTTGGCAAAAGCACAACAGCTGTCAACCTGGCACTGGCCTTGGCCGCTGAAGGTGCGAGCGTGGGTTTACTTGATGCCGATATCTACGGACCAAGCGTGCCCATGATGATGGGTATTGAAGGGCGCCCTGATAGCGAAGATGGTAAAACCATGGAGCCGCTGGAAAATTATGGCGTGCAAGTCATGTCCATCGGTTTCTTGGTGGCGCAGGACGAAGCCATGATCTGGCGGGGACCCATGGCCACCCAGGCGCTCGAACAGTTGTTGCGCCAGACCAATTGGAAAGAGCTCGATTACCTGATTGTTGACATGCCACCTGGCACAGGTGATATCCAGCTCACATTGAGCCAGCGTGTGCCCATGACCGGTTCGGTCGTGGTTACCACGCCGCAGGACATTGCCTTGCTGGACGCTAAAAAAGGCATCAAAATGTTCGAGAAAGTCGGTGTGCCGATCTTGGGTATTGTGGAGAACATGGCGGTGCATGTTTGCAGCCAGTGCGGCCACATCGAACACATCTTCGGTGCAGATGGTGGGCGCAAGATGGCGGCTGAATACGGCATGAATTACCTCGGCGCGCTGCCCTTGAACATGCAGATCCGCGTGCAGGCTGACAGTGGCCAACCCACCGTGGTGTCGGACCCCGATGGCGAGGTCGCTGGTTTGTACAAAGCTGTGGCGATGAAAGTGGCTGTGGCCATTGCGGCAAGGAATAAAGATTTTTCCAGCAAGTTCCCTACCATCAAGGTCTCCAAAGACACCTGAGCGCTGCACACATGGTTTCCTCACGTCCAACTATCGATGTCGCTGTGATCATGCAGCGCGTGAGCAACACGGGTGCTGCCAAACATTGGCAGCCATGGCGTTGGCAGTTGGCTGACGTGGTGCTCAATGAAGACAGCTTTGGCACCAAGCCCAGACTTTTGCTCGACAGCGACAGCGAGGTGCGGTGGCTGCACCCGGGCTTTAAGGTGCAGTTGTTTCCTAGCGACGCTGAAGGCTTTTACCTCAATGTCACCACACCAGCGCCGAGTTGGTTTGTGTTGTGGACCATGGAGGATGAACCCGGGCATGCCGAAGAGCCAATCCCGATACCCTTGGAGGTTAGCTTGAGCTATCACGATGCCGGTCATTGGATGGATGGTCAGGACACGGTTGAACAAGTTCCGGCCCCTGAATCGGTTGTTCAATGGCTCAAGGCCTTCACCGATGAGCATTACGTGGCTGAACCCAAGCGCCGTAAACGCCCGGAGAGCATGCGCTCACTGGCCGACCGTTTCGGTAGTCCAGCGTCTGTTTCGACCGGAAAGAAGCGCGGCGGTGGCGACGGCTCTGGGGGCGGGCATGGTTGATGGTTTTTTGAGCCGGTGGTCGCAGCGCAAACAGGCCTTGCGAGAAGGCAAGCTCACGCCAGAATCAGACAGCGAAACCAGGCCAGGAACGCCGGACCGTCCAGCGGGTCCTGGGTCACTTGAAGCTGCCGCACCGAAGTCTGGCGGTTCTGCGGTGGGCGCGCAGCCGCCGTCAAACAAGTTGCACGATGGCGTGCAAACTGAGGTTGCTGCTCATGAACCCTCTGAGAAGCTTCCAAGCTTGGAAGATGTGAAAAGTCTCACGCCTGAATCGGATTTTTCCTCGTTTGTGGCGCGTGGTGTGTCGCCAGATGTTCGCAATGCGGCTATGAAAAAGCTGTTCGCTGACCCGCATTACAGCTTGATCGACGGCATGGATATTTACCTTGAAGACTACTCTTTGCCAAGCCCATTGACCGCAGCGATTCTGGCCAAAATGACGAGCGCCAAAACACTCAAGCTTGTCGATGAAAGCGCAACAGATGCAGCCGAACCTGGCTCAAGCCAAGGCTTGTCCAGTGAAGAGGCTTCAGTGTCTGATACTGATACTGATACTGATACTGATACTGATACTGATACTGATACTGAGGCGCTTGGCGGTGTGACAACATCCGCAACGGATGGTGTCGATGCATCCACCTCAACACCGTCACCGTCGCGGCCTTTGCCAACTGAACCGACCCCATTGAAAGACCGTTCACACCATGACCACCCTGATTTGTGACTGCAACCAAACCATGCCCCTGGCGCCGACGACGCTGGGCGCGGCACTGAATGAAAAACTGACGCTGCACAGCGCGTTATGCCGCCGCGAGGTGGGCGCATTCGTGAAGGCCGTTCAGGGCGGCGACGACCTGGTGGTGGCTTGCACGCAAGAATCACGTTTGTTCAGTGAACTCGCGGCTGACAACCAGTCCAGCGCCCCCATCCGCTTTGTCAACATCCGCGAAACTGGAGGCTGGAGCCGCGAGGCCGACAAGTCCAGCCCCAAGATGGCCGCGTTGCTGGCTTTGGCGCACCTGCCTGAACCTGAACCAGTGGCGACCGTGACCTACAAAAGCGCTGGCAAGGTGCTCATCATCGGCGCTTTGGACGCCGCTGAGCGCGCTGCCGCTTTGCTCAGTGACACCTTGGATGTTACGGTGTTCAGCACGGGTGCAGGCGATCAAGGCGGTGCACAAGCCCGTCTTTACCCTGTTCTCAGCGGGGAAGTCGTTGGCTTGACGGGTTATTTGGGTGCTTTCGAATTGCAATGGCAGCGCAGTAATCCGATTGACCTGGACTTGTGTACCCGCTGCAACGCTTGTGTCGCTGCGTGCCCCAGTCAAGCCATTGGCCTGGATTACCAAATTGACTTGCAGATATGCGACAACAGTCGCCAATGCGTCAAGGTCTGCACTGTGGCTGGTGCCATCAACTTCCAGCAAACCCCGCAGGTGCAGCGTGACAGCTTTGACCTTGTCATAGATTTGCGCGGCGCGCCCGCTTTCAGTCAGCACGCTTTGCCACAAGGTTACTTTTTATGGAACGGTACTGACCTGTCGGTCTTGCTGAAAGCGCGTGACTTGGTGGGCGAGTTTGAAAAGCCTAAATTCTTCAATTACAAGCAAAAGATTTGCGCGCACAGCCGCAATGACAAAGTGGGTTGTAGTGCCTGTATTGATGTGTGCTCGGCTTTGGCCATCAGCAGTGATTTCAAGCGCCAACAGGTCAAAGTCAACCCTAATTTGTGCGTCGGCTGTGGTGCCTGCAGCACAGTGTGCCCCACTGGTGCCATGAGCTTTGCCTACCCGCGTGCAGCTGACTTTGGTGTGCGACTGAAGACGCTGCTGTCCACCTATACGCGTGCCGGCGGAAAAGATGCGGCGCTGTTGCTGCACAGTCAAGAGGCCGGGGCTCAGTTGCTCAATGATTTGGGGCGTGCCGCTCAACTTGAAAAACGCAGCAAAACCGGTATACGCGGTCTGCCCGCTCGCGTCGTTCCCATGCCTGTATGGCATACCGCCTCCACTGGGGTGGAGGTCTGGCTCAGTGCCTTTGCTTATGGTGCCAACCAGGTCTGGGTGTTGATGACCGGGGAGGAAGCGCCGCAGTACCAAGAGGCGCTGCAAACCCAGATCAATGTGGCCCAAGAAATTTTGACCGGTTTGGGTTATGCCGGCAGCCACTTTAGGCTGCTCAAGGTGGAAGATATGCGCGATTTGTCCGCATTGGATACCCAACTCCAAGCCGCTGCGGCTCAGGGGGTGGGGCGCAGCGCGGGCTTTGCGTTGCAGACTGACAAGCGCGCGACCTTGGACTTGGTTTTGGAGCATTTGATAGCCAATGCGCCGGCGATTGCAAAAACACCTGACATGCAAGCCATCAGCTTGCCCGCCAAGGGGTCGCCGTTTGGGGCCTTGGTATTGGACAAGGACGCTTGTACCTTGTGTCTAAGTTGCATCAATGCGTGCCCGGCTGCGGCCCTGTCAGACAATGAAGCTGCACCACAGCTCAAGTTTGTTGAAAAGAACTGCGTGCAGTGTGGTTTGTGTGTCAGTACCTGCCCTGAAAAAGCGCTCTCTTTGTTGCCTCGGCTCAATCTCACACCAAAGCGCAAAGAGGCCGTGCTGCTGAATGAAATGCAGCCATATGCCTGTGTTCGCTGCAGCAGACCTTTTGGCACCTTGAAGGCCATTGAGGCCATGGTCGGCAAATTGGCGGGTCACGCCATGTTTCAGGGCGCAGCCTTGGAGCGCTTGAAAATGTGTGGTGACTGCCGGGTGATTGACCTGCACTCGGCCACCAATGAAATCAAAATCACGGACCTTTGATCATGAATGACATGCCAGACGCGGTGCGCAGCAGCGCACTTGATGAAGAAACAGCACGGGCCGAGCTCTATGGGCTATTGGCGCAACTTTATTACGCACCACCTTCTGCCGAATTGTTGGCCAGTCTGCGTGTGGCAGCGACCGAGGCACCCGCTGCTGGAGGCTTTTTGGAAGAGCCCTGGCAGGCGCTGGTGGGATTGGCGCGCAGCATGAATGATGGCGCGATCAATGATGAATACGAGGACTTGTTTGGCGGCGTCGGCAAACCTGAGTTGTATTTGTTTGGATCGCATTACCTCAGTGGGTTTTTGAACGAAAAGCCGCTGGTATTGTTGCGTGACGAGTTGGCCAAGTTGGGCTTGACCCGGGATGAGTCCATGCGCGACACAGAGGACCACATCGCCTACCTGTGCGAGGTCATGCGCTACCTGATTGCCGGTGATGATGTGGCTGTCGCCAACTTGACGCATCAACAGGCATTTTTCTCGGCGCACCTGCAGCCCTGGGTCAACGATTTGTGCGCAGCCCTGTCCAGCCACCCTAAAGCGCGCTTTTATGCTGCCCTGGCTTTGTTCACTGAAGCCTTCATCGGCGTCGAAGCGCAAGCGTTTGACATGTTGAAATAGCCAATTAGTTGAAATATCACGGGTTAACCCTATGCAAGATTTCACGAATCTTGACTATGCTTAACTATAAAATCAAGCTTATGTAAAGCGCTTCATAAGTTATAAGTTGCCTTCTTTCTCTCAGGAGTTTTACCATGTCCACATCCTCATCCCGTCTGTCGCGTCGCACATTGTTTGCGGGCGCAGGAACTGCTGGTGCTTTGGCCGTAGCGGTCAGCGCGCTTCCTGGCGCCAAGTCGATGGCCTCTGCGCCAGTGGCGGCGGCCCTGCCTAAGCCCGAGCGCGGTGGTGGCTATGCCCTGAGTGAGCATGTCAAGCGTTATTACAAGACCACCCAGGTCTGATATCCATCCATTTTGTATCTGGAGACGAATATGTTGCTCAGTAAAAAATCGACCACAACGGCTGGCGCCGTGCGTTCACCTTTTGTTCACAGCCTAAAGCGTGGGCTGTCACAGGCTTTGCCAACCGTTGACCGACGCGGCTTTTTGCAGCGTTCGGGCTTGGGCTTGGGTGTGGGCTTGGCTGCAACCCAGTTAACACTGGTGCGCAAGGCACACGCCGCCGGCGGCAAGGTTGCCATTGGCGAGGGAAAAATTGAAGTTAAGCGCACGGTGTGCACGCACTGCTCTGTGGGCTGTGCTGTGGATGCGGTGGTTGAAAACGGTGTTTGGACACGCCAAGAGCCGGTGTTTGATTCCCCTATCAACTTAGGTGCACACTGCGCCAAAGGCGCTTCGGTACGCGAGCACGGTCACGGTGAATTCCGCCTTCGCTACCCCATGAAGCTGGTCAATGGCAAGTACCAGCGTATCAGTTGGGACACGGCGCTCAACGAAATCAGTGCCAAGATGCTGGAATTGCGCAAGGCCAGTGGTCCTGACAGCCTGTATATGATTGGTTCATCTAAGCACAGCAACGAGCAGTCCTATTTGCTGCGCAAGTGGATTGCTTTGTGGGGCACCAATAACTGTGACAACCAAGCTCGTATTTGCCACTCCACCACGGTTGCCGGTGTAGCCAACACATGGGGTTACGGCGCCATGACCAATTCCTACAACGACATGCAGTTCAGCAAGGTCGCTCTGTACATTGGCTCGAATGCCGCAGAAGCGCATCCGGTCAGTATGTTGCACATGTTGCATGCCAAAGAAAATGGCTGCAAGATGATTGTGGTCGACCCCCGTTTCACTCGCACTGCAGCCAAGGCAGATGAGTTTGTGCGTATCCGTTCTGGCACAGACATTCCATTCTTGTTTGGCTTGCTTTACCACATCTTTAAAAATGGCTGGGAAGATAAAAAATACATCAATGACCGCGTCTATGGCATGGACCAGGTCAAAGCGGATGTCATGGCCAAGTGGACACCAGACAAGGTTGAAGAAGCCTGTGGCATTAAAGAAGATCAGATGTTGCGCGTGGCGACCATGCTCAACGAGTGCCGTCCAGGCACCATTGTCTGGTGCATGGGTCAAACCCAGCACACCATCGGCAATGCGATGACCCGTGCCTCGTGCATCTTGCAGTTGGCCTTGGGTAATGTGGGTATCTCTGGTGGTGGTACCAATATTTTCCGCGGTCACGACAACGTCCAAGGCTGTACCGACCTCGGCTGTTTGCCAGACTCTCTGCCTGGCTACTACGGTCTGGCTACTGGTTCATGGAAGCACTTCTGCAGAGTCTGGGACCTCGATTACGACTGGGTCAAAGGTCGCTTTGCTTCTCAGGCCATGATGGAGAAGAACGGCATCACGGTGTCGCGCTGGATTGATGGCGTGCTGGAAAATCCTGACCTGATCGATCAAGAAACCAATTTACGTGGCGTGTTCTTCTGGGGCCATGCGCCCAATTCTCAGACCCGTGGTCTGGACATGAAGCGCGCTATGGACAAGCTCGACTTACTGGTCGTGGTTGATCCCTACCCTTCGGCTACAGCTGCGATGGCGGCCATGCCAGGCAAGCCTGAAGATCTGAACCCGAATCGTGCGGTGTATTTATTGCCCGCCGCGACACAGTTTGAGACCCGAGGGTCTGCCACGGCTTCGAACCGTTCTTTGCAGTGGCGTGAGCAGGTGATTGCACCATTGTGGGAGAGCCGCTCTGACCACATGATCATGCACCAACTGGCTCAAAAGTTGGGTTTTGACAAAGAGTTGTGCAAAGGCATGAAGTTTGACAAAGTCAACGGCATGGAAGAGCCCAACGTGGAAGACATTCTGCGTGAAGTCAACCGTGGCATGTGGACCATTGGTTATACCGGTCAGAGCCCAGAGCGCCTCAAAGCGCACATGCGCAACATGGGTGCATTCGACGTCAAGACGCTCAAGTGCAAAGGCAAAGTCATTGACAAAGAAACCGGTTACGACATGAGTGGTGACTACTTCGGGTTGCCGTGGCCATGTTTTGGCACCGCTGAAATCAAGCACCCAGGTTCAGCTAACCTGTATGACACCACGCGCCATGTCATGGATGGTGGCGGTAACTTCCGCGCCCGTTATGGTGTGGAATACAAGGGCGTGAACCTGCTCGCTGGTGATGGCTCCCACTCATTGGGCGCAGAGATCACCACGGGTTACCCTGAGTTTGATCATCTCTTGCTCAAACGTTTGGGATGGTGGGATGACCTGACCGACGGTGAGAAGAAGGCCGCTGAAGGTAAGAACTGGAAGACCGACTTGTCTGGTGGTATCCAGCGGGTGTGCATGAAACACGGCTGCCACCCGTTTGGTAACGCCAAAGCGCGTGCGGTTGTTTGGAACTTCCCTGATCCGATTCCTCAGCACCGTGAGCCGCTGTACGGTAACCGTGCAGACTTGATCGCCAAGTACCCCACGCACGAGGACAAAAAGACCCTCTGGCGTCTGCCTACGCTCTTCAAGAGCCTGCAGGACAAAAACGTGGCCGACAAGGTTCACGAAAAGTTCCCGCTGGTGATGACCTCCGGTCGCCTTGTAGAGTACGAGGGTGGTGGCGAAGAGACTCGCTCCAATCCCTGGTTGGCCGAGTTGCAGCAAGAGATGTTTGTCGAGATCAACCCGGCTGCAGCGGCTGCACGCGGCGTCAAAGACGGTGATCGCGTTTGGGTGAGTTCACCAACGGGGGCGCGTTTGAATGTTCAGGCCATGGTCACCGAGCGGGTGGGCCCAGACACTGTGTTCCTGCCTTTCCACTTCTCTGGCCATTGGCAAGGTGCTGACATGCTGGCGTACTACCCGACTGGTGCGGCACCTATCGTGCGCGGAGAAGCTGTCAACACGGCAACTACCTATGGTTACGACATCGTGACCATGATGCAAGAATCCAAGACAACCGTTTGCAATATTGAAAGGGCCTAAACCATGGCACGCATGAAATTCATTTGCGACGCAGAGCGTTGTATCGAGTGCAACGGTTGCGTCACCGCTTGTAAAAGTGAGCACGAGGTGCCATGGGGCGTGAACCGCCGCCGTGTTGTGACCCTCAACGATGGTTTGCCGGGTGAGAAGTCGATCTCAGTGGCTTGTATGCATTGCAGCGATGCACCTTGTATGGCCGTGTGCCCAGTGGATTGTTTCTACCGCACGGAAGAAGGTGTGGTTTTGCATGACAAGGATGTTTGCATTGGCTGCGGCTACTGCTCTTACGCCTGCCCATTTGGCGCGCCACAGTTCCCAGCCAAAGGCACTTTTGGTGTTCGCGGCAAGATGGATAAATGCACGTTCTGTGCAGGCGGTCCTGAGGCCAACGGCAGTCAAGCCGAGTATGAAAAATATGGTCGCAACCGTTTAGCCGAAGGCAAGCTTCCCGCTTGTGCCGAGATGTGCTCAACCAAAGCGCTGATTGCAGGCGACGGCGATGTTGTTGCTGACATCTTCCGTCAACGTGTGGTGACGCGTCAGAAGAAAGGCGCTGAAGTCTGGGGTTGGGGTACGGCGTACGGCGTGGCGCCAAAAGCAGAAGGAGCCAAGTCATGAGAAATATTCTGATGATGCTCGCAGCCGTTGCTGCCCTGAGCGCCTGCAGCGAGAATCCCCAAGGCATGAGTGGCGCTTCCAATGACACAGCTGCCTACACGGGCACTGGAAAAGGGTATGCGCTTTCGGGCTGGAAACAAGGTGACAAGGCTGACTGGGAAGCCAAACTTAAAACACGTAACCAATACGGACAAAACGATTACGTCCGCATTGACTGATTCGGAGGCCGACACATGTACAAAGCCTTATCTGCTGTTCTGGCCTTGAGTTTGTGGGCTGGTGTGGGGTATGCGCAATCTGCGCCACCAGCATCAACCCAGACCATCAAAAGCCAGAATATTCTGAACTTGTTGCCTGACGCGGCTACCGCGCCAGGTTATGACAAGCAAAGCAATGACGAGCGTAACAACGTTCAATCTGGAAGCAATGGCCCTTTTTGGCGTGACGTTGGCGGGGGTGTTGCGGGTCGCAGTAGCCTACCTAAGTCCGAAGCGCCAGAAGCTGGTGTGTTGATTCAAGCCAAGGTTCAGTACCCGGGGTCTCGAGTGACCAGCGCGGGAGAAGCTTGGCGGCAGGTGCGCAACAACTGGATCATTCCATACGGTGGTGCTTTCTTGCTCATCATTCTGGGTGCGCTGGTGCTGTTTTATGTTGGCAAAGGCCCTATGAAACTGAAACATGCGCGCAGCGGGCAGAAAGTCCAACGGTTCACGGTGTTTGAGCGCTCAGCCCATTGGACCAATGCGATCGCGTTCTGTATCTTGGCCATCTCGGGTCTGGTGATGGCGTTCGGCAAGTTTTTCATTCTGCCCGTGATTGGAAGCAGCTTGTTTGGTTGGCTCACCTATGCGCTGAAAAACCTGCACAACTTTGCTGGACCGGTGTTCGCTGTGTCCCTGCTGATCGTGTTTGTTACCTTTCTGCGTGACAACATGCCAGCCAAGGGTGACGTGAGCTGGTTGGTCAAAGCCGGGGGCATGTTCTCAGGTGAGCACGTCCAGAGCGGCCGTTTCAACGCAGGTGAAAAAGTCATTTTCTGGGCTGGTGTGTTCCTGATGGGTCTCTTGGTCGTGCTGTCTGGTTTGGCGCTGGATTACTTGTTGCCAGGCGTGGACAGCGAGCGCGGCACCATGCAAATTGCCAGCATGATCCATGGTGTAACCACCACCCTGATGATGGTGATGTTCGCTCTGCACATTTACCTGGGCACTGTTGGTGTTGAGGGCGCCTATGAGGGCATGCGCACAGGCTATGTTGATGAAACTTGGGCTAAAGAACACCATGATCTTTGGCTTGAAGACATCAAAGCTGGCCGTATTCCTGCACACCGTGGTGGACCCGCCAGTGCACCGCCTTCAACCAGTGCCACTGCGCACGTTTGAGCTCCTGGAGATTTCTAATGAAAACCATTTTCAAACCTTTATGCTTAGCTGCTTGCGTGCTGTTAGCCAGCAACGTTGTCTGGGCTAAATTGCCTGTGACCGCGCCTACTGAAGAGTCCAAAGCAGCGGCCGCTGACGCTGCCGTTAAAAAGGCTGCAGCAGGCAAGATGGATGCTTACAAGGTGTGCACAGCCCAAATGACCGCAGTGGCGGCCTATTTCAAAAATGCCAAGGCCATGGGCAAGACAGTGAACCCGCCCACAGCCACACCGGCGTGCGTGAAGCCGAGCTAAACCAAACCTTGGTTCCGCATTTGACACAGGCCCGGGCACCCTTGGTGCGCCGGGTCGATGTCGTTAATGAATTCGGTGAGCACGGTAGCACCTCCATCCCTGCAGAGCGCGCGCTAACGGTCTACGTTGACAAACGAGAGCTGGTCACGCTGATGACTTTGGGTGCGCATCCTGAACTTCTTGTTTTGGGTTTTTTGCGTAACCAGCGTCTGGTTGCAGCCCCCGACGAAGTAGAGTCCATCACGGTGGATTGGGAAGTTGGCGCTGCCGCGGTGAAAACCCGTCAAGGTATCTCTGACATTGAGGCGCGAACGGCCAAACGGGTCGTCACCACGGGCTGCGGGCAAGGCAGTGTGTTCGGTGACCTGATGGCCGAGGTGGACGACATCAGGCTGCCTACGGCCAGCATCACCCAGGCTCAGCTCTACGGCATTGTGGATGCCATCCGTCTCAAAGAAAGCACCTATAAATCGGCGGGCTCGGTGCACGGATGCGCTTTGTTTCAAGCCGACCAATTACTGGTGTTTGTGGAGGACGTAGGTCGGCATAATGCCATAGACACCATTGCTGGCTGGATGTGGATGCAGGATATTCAAGGTAAACCGATGCTCAGCGATGACAAGGTTTTCTATACCACCGGGCGCTTAACCAGTGAGATGGTCATCAAGTCGGCGCAAATGGGTGTACCGATTGTGGTTTCGCGCAGCGGCATCACTGAGATGGGCCATGAGGTGGCACAGCGCCTGGGCCTGTGCGCGATCGGACGGGCCACTAATAAGCGATTTTTATGCTTCAGCGGTGCGCAGCGCCTCGTCTTGCAGCCCCACCTTGCCGGTGCTCGTTTGACGCCGCCAGAGCGCAAGCCCGTCCAAGCGGCTTAGCGCTTTTTCATACCGTTGGGCGTCGCAGTGGCACTGTTTGGGCGACCGCTTTGGGTTCTTCTTACCCCATTGCTGCTGACCACCGGTGGGCGCTACAGCGCCCGGTTATCCCTGGGTGCATTGGGCACATTGCCTTTGACCGCATCGAGCTGGCTGTGACTGGGGTATCGTCAGAACAATGAATACATCGTTTGTGATTTTGGGCGGGCGAAATCTGTGGCGCGACTTGCGTGCAGGTGAATTGCGTTTGCTGCTGCTGGCCGTGATCTTGGCGGTAGCCTCGCTCACCTCGGTTGCTTTCTTTGCCGATCGGCTTCAAGGTGGCTTACAGCGCGATGCGCGCCAACTCTTGGGTGGCGATGCGGTTTTGATCAGCGACATGCCAACGCCCGCCGTGTTTGCTGCACAAGCGCAAAGTCTGGGCCTGCAGTCTGTCAGTACCATGACATTCCCCACCATGGCGCGCTCCACTGCGGAGCAAGGCGGACAAATCAAATTGGTGACATTGAAGGTTGTTCAGGCGCCTTACCCCTTGCGCGGCAGTATGCGCGTGGGGCAGACACCTGAGGACCCAGGTGTCTTGACACGTTCACTGCCCGCGACGGGTGAAGCCTGGGTCGAGTTGGGTTTGCTGGACAGTTTGGGGTTGACGTTAGGGGACCGATTGTTGTTGGGCGACAGCGCCTTGCGCATCGGGCGCATCATTGTGAACGAACCTGATCGTGGTGCCGGCTTCATGAGCTTTTCCCCTCGGGTCATGATCAATCAAGCAGACCTGGCTGCGACCGCTTTGGTGCAACCGGCCAGCCGCATCCGCTACCGTTTTGCGGTAGCCGGTGAAAGTGACGCTGTCCAACAGTATGTCCAGGATGCACAAGCGCGCATCAAAGCACAAGCCTTGCGAGGCCTGCGCTTGGATGCACTCGAAGGGGGGCGCCCAGAGCTCAGCAGCACCTTGACGCGCGCTGAAAAATTTCTGAATTTGGTGGCGCTATTGGCCGCTTTATTGAGCGCGGTCGCAGTGGCGCTGGCTGCGCGCAGCTTCACGTCCAAGCATTTGGATGATTGCGCCATGCTGCGGGTGCTGGGCTTGTCACAGCGCACCATTGCGCTGGCCTACAGCTTCGAATTCATGGTGCTTGGTATCTTGGCCAGCGTGCTGGGTGTGGCTGTGGGTTTTGGGGTACACCACGCCTTTGTGCTGATGCTCTCCGGCCTGGTCGCTGTCAACTTGCCTGCACCGACTTTGTGGCCTGTTGTGTTGGGCCTGGGCATGGGTTTGACCCTGATGCTGGCCTTTGGTCTGCCGCCCGTGCTGCAACTGGCCCAGGTGCCTGCGCTTCGGGTGATACGCCGCGACGTCGGTGCCCTCAAGCCCGTATCGCTGGCCATCTTGGCGCTGGGTGTCACGGGCTTTGCCGGCTTGCTGATGACTGCCAGCAAGGACCTGGTCCTGGGTTTGATTGCAGTGGGTGGCTTTGCCGCTGCCACCTTCTTGTTTGCCGGTTTGAGCTGGGTCGCCGTGAAGTTGTTGCGCCGGTTGGTCAACGACGCCACTGCGCCCACAGCTCTGGTCCTGGCCACACGTCAAATGGCGGCACGTCCGGCGTTCACCGTGGTGCAAATCAGCAGCCTCGCAGTGGGCTTGTTGGCCTTGGTGTTGTTGGTGTTGCTGCGAACTGACCTGATCAGCAGTTGGCGCCAAGCATCGCCTGCCGATGCGCCAAACCGTTTTGTCATCAACGTCATGCCAGAGCAAGGCCCGGCGTTTCAGGCGGCCTTGAAGGCCGCAGGCGTGATCAACTATGACTGGTACCCCATGATTCGGGGTCGTCTGGTGGCGATCAATGGCCGCGCTACCAACCCAGAGCAGTACACCGACGAGCGGGCACGCCGACTGGTGGACCGTGAGTTCAACCTTTCTCACAGCGCTGTTTTGCCAGAAAACAATTCGGTGGTGGGTGGGCGTTGGCGAGATCAGGAGGCCAATGCCATCAGCATCGAGCAAGGCATCGCCACCACGCTGGGTCTCCAATTGGGTGATCAATTGACTTACGACATCGGTGGCGAGCAACTTAGCGCCACCATCACCTCCTTGCGCAAGGTGGACTGGGGTTCGATGCGTGCCAACTTTTTTGCCATGTACCCGGTAGCCAGACTCGATGGCGTGAGTGCGACTTACATGAGTGCGTTCCGGGCGCCACCAGAGCGCGGTTTTGATAGCGCCTTGGTTAGTCAGTTTCCGAACATCACCAGCGTCAACATGACCGCCACCATTGCACAGGTTCAGCGCGTGCTCGATCAGGTCATCAGCGCGGTGGAATTCTTGTTTGGCTTCACCTTGGTAGCAGGCTTGGTGGTGTTGTTTGCGGCTGTCAGTGCCACCCGCGAGGAGCGCGCCCGCGAGTTCGCCATCATGCGGGCGGTGGGTGCGCGCGCCAGTTTGTTGCGTCAAGTGCAACGCATTGAGCTCGCTGGTGTCGGTTTGCTGGCTGGCTTTTTGGCCTCTGTTGTGGCCAGCGTGGTAGGTTGGGCACTGGCCCATTATGTGTTTGAGTTCGCTTGGACGGTGTCGCTGTGGGTGCCACTGTTGGGGGCTTTGTCCGGTGCGGTGCTGGCCTTGGTGGCGGGATGGTGGGCGCTGCATGGCGTGCTGCAAACACCGGTGATCCAAACATTGCGCCTAGCGTCGGTTTAAGCGCCGTCGTCGACAATCAGTCACCATGCAGATTTCAAACTCTAAACCTTCAGAAACGCCCTTTATTTGGATGGGCGGTGAGCATCGCGTGCAGGCCTTGGTTGAGCGTTTTTACGATCTGATGGACCTTGACCCCGGGTTTGCCGTTTTGCGGGGTGTGCACGCGCCATCGTTGGACGGCGCAAGACAGAAATTATTCTGGTTTCTGTGCGGCTGGCTTGGTGGCCCACAACACTATACCGAGCGCTTTGGTCATCCGCGCTTGCGCGCGCGCCACATGCCGTTTCGAATTGGCATCATTGAGCGTGACCAGTGGCTGGCCTGCATGAACCAAGCCATGTGCGACACCGAAGTGCCCGAGGCCTTGCGCTTGCAACTCAAGCAATCGTTTTTCCAAACGGCCGATTGGATGCGCAATCAAAATGAAACGCCAACGCCAACGCCAACGCCAACGCCAACGCCAAGCGCTAAGAGTTAAGAGTTAAGAGTTAAGAGTTAAGAGTTAAGAGTTAAGAGTTAAGACTGGCTGACATAAGCTGACCGCCCAAGCGCGTTCGCGCTCATTGGCCGATGAGCAGCACCATCAAAGCGCCCCCGCCGCCATCGGCAGGTTTGGCCTGGACAAAGGCCAAGACCTCTTGTTTCTGCACCAACCAGCTGTGAACTCGGCTTTTGAGTATGGGCGCTTTTCCGGGTGAACCCAGACCCTTGCCATGAATGATGCGCACGCAGCGAATGCCGTGTTTGTGTGCTTCACGGATGAATTGTCCAAGCGCCTCGCGTGCGTCGTCGCGGCGCAGGCCGTGCAGGTCCAACTGTCTTTGAATGCTCCAGTCACCTCGGCGCAATTTTCGTGTCACGTCAGTCCCAATGCCTGGTCGTCTGAAGCTCAAGTGCTCATCGGTATCGAGCAAGGTGCTGACATCAAACTCGTCACTGATGGCCTCTTTCAGGACGGCTTTCTCATCACGCTGGTACTGCATGGTGGTGGGTACTTCGCGCACCTTGGGATGTTCGACCAAACGCTTGTCGGGGAGTGGCTTGACCGTACCCGCGGCTTTCACGAAGAGATCGCGGTCAGAGCTGACTTGCTTTTTGGCCTTGGCGGCCTCTTGTGCTTCAAGAGCAAGCGCTTTGGCTTGGGCTGCCAAACTTTTTTTCACCAGCTTCAAGTCGCTCAGCGTTGTGACTTTGACGGTGCTCACAACAAACCTTTCTCGGCCATGGACAGCGCCAGGCCCGGCGCCACGATCACATGGTCAAGTACCTGCACGTCAATCAGCTTCAGCGCGGCTTTCAGGGTTTGCGTCAGCATGCTATCGGCACGGCTGGCGTTCACCGCGCCACTGGGGTGGTTGTGCGCAAGAATCACAGCAGCGGCGCGATGGTGTAGCGTACGGACGAGCACCTCGCGCGGGTAAACGCTTGCCTGCGTCAGGCTGCCCCTGAAAAGCTCTTCCATTGCAATCAAGCGGTTTTGCACATCCAGAAACAGCACGGCAAATACCTCATAAGCCCTGGACGCCAGGTGCAGTTGTACATAGTGCTTGACCGCATCGGGGTTGTCCAGCACGGTGCGCGCCTGCAACTGCTGCTGCATGGCTCGGCGGGCCAGTTCCAGTACCGCCAACAACTCGGCGCGTTTGGCAGGGCCGAGTCCCTTGATGCGCTTGAGGTCGTGCGCATCGGCTGCCAGCAAGCCGCCAATGCCGTCAAAGCCTGCGATGCCACCTTCCTGAGCTTTGTTGTTCAACAACTCATCGGCCATTTGCAGCACGCCCTTACCACGGATGCCGGTGCGCAGCAACACCGCAAGCAGCTCGGCGTCACTCAGGGAACCGGCGCCTCGGGCAAGCAGTTTTTCGCGTGGACGGGCATCTGGAGGAAGATCTTTGATTGGCATGGTCAGGGCTTTTACAATGACGCCAGTTTATGCGCCTGTGTGCGTACCAGACCAACAGCCCCTAAGGATTCGCATGATCGCCACCGTTGCCACTGTCTCGCCCGGCTCTTTTTTGACCTTGCATTACTGCTTGAGTGGGCCCGCTGGCGTGGTGGTCAGCACTTTTGGCGGGCCGCCGGCCACACTTACCCTTGGAGCCAGTGAACTCTCGCCCGCACTAGAGGATTGTTTGCTGGGTATGGCTGAGGGTACACGGCAAACCTTTGATGTGGCGGCAGGCGCAGCTTTTGGCGAGCGCAGCGCTGCCATGGTGCAATGGATGGCGCGCAAAGAATTCAAAGACCTGGGTGCGGCGGGTGAAGAGTACGCCGTTGGCGATGTCTTGCATTTCCCCACGCCGGACGGTTCGGGCAAGTTTGCCGGTGTCATCGTCGGCTTTAGAACAGACGCCAAGGGTGACGCTGTGCAATTGGACTTCAATCACCCGCTGGCGGGCCATCCGGTAAGTTTTGAAGTTCAACTGATTGGAGTGCTGTGAACATGAGCGCGAAGGCCAAAGAGATTTTGCTGGCTGAACCCCGTGGGTTTTGCGCTGGCGTTGACCGTGCCATTGACATTGTCGAGCGTGCCTTGGATAAGTTTGGTACACCGATTTATGTGCGCCATGAAATCGTGCACAACACTTATGTGGTCAACGACCTGAAAAAAAAGGGGGCTATCTTCATTGAAGAGTTGGACGAAGTGCCCGCTGGCGCCACCCTTGTATTTTCAGCTCACGGTGTGAGCCGCGCCATCCAGCAAGAGGCTAAAGCGCGCGGCTTTCGCATTTTCGATGCGACCTGTCCGTTGGTGAGCAAGGTGCATGTGGAGGTGGCCAAACTAGCCCGTGAGGGTTATGAGTTCATCATGATTGGGCATAAGGGCCACCCTGAGGTCGAGGGGACCATGGGGCAGCTCGACAGCGGCATCCATCTGGTGGAAGACGTGACAGATGTGGCGCGTGTGGCGCCGCTGCAAACCCAGAAGCTGGCCGTGGTGACCCAGACCACCCTCAGCGTGGATGACGCTGCCGAGATTACCGCTGCCGTGAAGGCCCGCTTTCCCCAGGTGCGCAGCCCCAAGTACCAAGACATTTGTTATGCCACCCAAAACCGCCAAGACGCGGTCAAGCTGATGAGCTCCCAGGTTGACATGGTGGTGGTGGTGGGCAGCCCCACAAGTTCCAACAGCACACGCTTGGCCGAACTCTCCAGCAAGCTGGGCACGCCCGGCTACATGGTTGACAGCGCCGATGAACTCCAGCCCCAATGGTTCGAAGGACGTAGCCGCATTGGTCTGACGGCTGGCGCCTCAGCCCCCGAAATCTTGGTGCAGGCTGTGATTGCCCGCATCAAAGCCATGGGCGCGGTGTCGGTACAGAGCATGAGCGCTGAGCCCGAGACCATCAAGTTTCCTTTACCCAAGGGCTTGCGCCCTTGGTCCGAGGAAGACGGCGAAATGGCCGATTGAGATTTTTATTTTTTAGACAGATTCACCATGTTAGATATCAACCTGCTTCGCAAAGATCTTGACGGCGTGGTTAAACGCCTGGAGTCGCGCAAAAGCCCGCAACCGTTCTTGGATGTGCCGGCCTTTACGGCGTTGGAGACCGAACGTAAAACCATCCAAATGCGCACCGAGGCGCTGCAAGCCCAGCGCAACAGTGCCAGCAAGCAAATTGGCCAACTTAAGGCCAAGGGTGAACATGAGAAGGCCGAGGCCGCCATGGCTGAGGTAGCGGGTATCAAAGCCGACCTGGAGGCTTCAGCCGCCCAGCTTGACCGCATCCAGTCAGCGTTGCAAGCCCTGTTGTTGGCGGTGCCTAATTTGCCGCATGAAAGCGTGCCGCTCGGCGCGGATGAGCAGGGCAATGTGCTGGTGCGCACTTGGGGTACGCCACGGGCGTTTGATTTTCCGGTGCGTGACCATGTGGACCTGGGTGCACCACTGGGTCTGGACTTTGAGATGGGCGTGAAGCTGACAGGCTCGCGCTTCACGGTGATGACAGGTCAGGTGGCACGCTTGCACCGTGCTTTGGCGCAGTTCATGCTCGACGTACAAACCCAAGAGCATGGCTACACCGAGTGTTACACGCCTTACATCGTCAACGCCGCGAGCCTGCAAGGCACTGGCCAATTGCCCAAGTTTGAGGCTGACTTGTTTGCTGCCAAGAAAGGTGGTCAGGAAAGCGAGGCGCAAGCCGATCAGGCTGCACTGTATTTGATTCCTACCTCGGAAGTGCCGCTCACTAATTTTGTGCGCGACGTGGTCACGCCGGAGGCGGATCTACCGATTCGATTGACAGCGCACACGCCGTGTTTCCGTTCAGAGGCTGGTAGCGGCGGACGCGACATACGCGGGCTGATTCGCCAGCACCAGTTTGACAAAGTCGAGATGGTGCAGATCGTGCACCCCGAGCGCAGTTACGAAGCGCTTGAGGCCATGACAGCTCATGCCGAGGCCATTTTGCAAAAACTGGGTCTGCCTTACCGGGTCATGGGTTTGTGCACCGGTGATATGGGTTTTGGCGCTGCGAAAACCTACGACCTTGAGGTCTGGCTGCCCGCGCAAAACACCTACCGTGAGATCAGTTCGGTGTCCAATTGCGAGGGCTTTCAATCCCAACGTCTGCAAGCTCGCTTTAAAAATACCCAAGGTAAGAATGAGTTGGTGCACACCTTGAACGGCTCGGGTTTGGCCGTGGGGCGCGCTTTGGTGGCGGTGCTGGAGAACTACCAAAATGAGGACGGCTCGATCAACGTTCCAGCGGTCTTGCTGCCCTACTTGGGTGGCCACGCCACGCTGCGTGCGGTTTAGCGCGCGCCAGTCAAGCCCAAGCGCCTGCTGCAACACACAGCTTTTGGTGTGGATACCGCAATTGCTCTGAGTGCATCCGATGTGAGCCAAGCCCTTGAGTCCACCACATTGGTCTGTGTGATTGGTGCAGAGTGCACCGGTAAAACCAGGCTGACACAAGCCTTGGCGCGGCATTTTTCAGGACTGTTCGTGCCCGAATATCTCCGTGCCTTTTGTTCGGATCGCGGTCGCACGCCGGACCGAGAGGAACAGTCACTTATTTTGCAGACCCAGGTTCAGTACGAAGAGACCAGTTGGGCTCAGGCTCGTTCTCAATCGATGCACCATGTTTTTTGTGATGGTGCCGCATTGCTAACGGCGATTTACAGCCAGCACTATTTTGCTGACAGCAGCTTGCTGACGCGGGCCCGTGCGCTGCACCAACGCTATGCCTTGACGCTGCTGCTGGAGCCCGATGTGCCCTGGGTGGCTGATGGCTTTGTGCGAGACGGTGAGCAAGTCCAAGCGGCTGTTCACAGCTTGCTGCTAGCAGAGTTGCTTGGCCGCTATGCCTGCGTGCGTATCCGAGGAACAGGTGCTCTGCGCTTGCAAGCAGCGGTGCAAGCCGTGCAAGCCATCGCGCATTGACGTGCTTGCTGTGGGCGATGGCCAAAATTGTCAGACCAGTCTGACGTGCGCTCATTACAATTCAAAGCTCACCGGGGGTGCCCATCACATGGCGGGCTGAGAAAGTCCCTTTACCTGATCTGGATCATGCCAGCGTAGGGAGCGTGAAGGCCAAGGTTGAACCAACAGACGTTACAGCCTATCGCCCAACGCTGCTGTGCGCCGGCGCATTGGAGCTTGCCGTGACGAACCGTCGTTTTTTTCTTCAGAGCGCTGCAGTGATTTGCGCACTGGGCGCAACGTCGCTGCTGCACGCTGGGAGTTCGTTGCGCGTGATGGTGCACAGTTCATTTGATTTACCCAAACCCTTGCTGGCGCAATTTGAAGCACAAAGCGGCGTCAAGCTCGTCTTGATCAAAGGCGGTGATGCAGGCGAGATGCTCAACAAGTTAATTCTGACCAAGGCCAACCCGGTGGCTGACGCCGTATTCGGGATTGACAACACCTTGCTGGCCAAGGCCTTGTCCTTTGGCGTGCTTCAAACAGCTGCTTTGCCGTTCCAAGCAACGATGGACGTCGGTCTAGACCCTGCGCTGGCGCCGGTTGACTACGGTTATGTGACCATCAATTACGACAAAGCCGCTCTGAGTAAACGCGCGCAAGCCTTGCCAAAAAGCCTGCAAGATTTGACCTTGCCCGCCTACAAGGCTTGGCTGGTTACACCCAACCCCGCTACCAGCAGCACAGGCTTCGCTTTCTTGCTGGCCACGATTGCCGCAATGGGCGAGGAGCGCGCGTTTGCATGGTGGGCGCAGATGCGGACCAATGGTTTGAAAGTTACCAAGGGTTGGAGTGAAGCCTATTACACCGAATTCGCCCGCAACCAAGGCAATTACCCCTTGGTGGTGAGTTACGCCACCAGCCCTGCGGCTGAAGTTTTTTACAGCAAGACCAAGATCACCGAGTCACCTACGGCCAGCCTCAACTTGGCAGGCGGTGTGTTTCGGCAAGTCGAGGGCGTGGGCCTGATCAAAGGCGGCGCCCA